>CAYOGL010000003.1:0-219512 GCA_964403515.1 uncultured Burkholderiales bacterium
CGATCATGCCGTCGATCACATGGCGCGTCACGTTGAAGACGCTGTCGAGGTTGGTCGCGAGCACCGCGCGCCACTGCTCGGGCGACATCTTGCGGAAGGTCGCGTCGCGCGTGATGCCGGCGCAGTTCACCAGGATCTGCACGGGCCCGTGCTCGGCCTCGATCTTGCGCACCATCTCGCCCATCGCGTGGTAGTCGGTCACGTCGCCGAAGGCGAGCGCCGTGCGCGAGCCGTTCAGCCCCGCGGCGGCCATCGCCTGCTGCCAGCGCGCCTCGGTTCCCGGAATCGCGTAGTTCGCCACCACGAAGTGCCCGTCGGCGGCGAGCCGCTTGCAGACCGCGGTGCCGATCCCGCCGACCCCGCCCGTCACCAATGCCAGCCGTGCATCCATGCTTCTTTCCCTTGCGCCGGTTCCAAAAAAAACCCCAGGTTTTGAGGCCCGGGGTTTCGAACCTTTATCCAAATCTTGGCAATTTGCGATAAAGGAGGAGGAGACTTGAATTCGGTTGGGGCTCGGCCCCTATTTGCGCGTCCTCGCCGTGGCCCCGCCGCGCACGCTCGCGTCCGCGAGGCTCGTGGCATGGCGCGCCGCCTTCGTGAGGCTGTCGTACGCGCTGGTCGCCGCCGCGAGCGAGGACTTGAGCGCGGCAGCCGCGACGTCGCCGCCGCCGGGCACGTTGCGCGCCGCCTGCTCGACGCCTTCGGTCACCGCCTGCTGGAAGGAGCTCACGCGCTCCTCGGCGAGCCTCGACAGCTCCGCCTGCGCTTCCGACGCCACCTCGTAGAGGCTGCGCGAATAGCCCATGAAATTCTCGAGCGTCTTCTCGGCGATCTTCGCGCGCAACGCCAAGAGCTCCTGCACGTCCTTCGCGCCGGCCAGGGCCCGCGCGTTGCGCGTGGCTTCCGCGAGCGCTCCCTTCGCGAACTCGAGCTGCAGGCTGATGGTGCGCTCGGCGCTGTCCATGGAGATGCGGCTCACGCGCGCGGCCGCGTCGACGGTGGCAGTGCCGAGCTCGGAAAACGGGTTGGCGTTCTGGGACATGGGGCCCTCCGGCGCGGAAATGGTGCGGCGCAACAAATCCATTCTAGGAACCGGGTGCGCCTCTGTCAAGGAGAAATTGTGCGATGCACCAAGCGGTGACAACGGTAACCCCACGCGCAGCCTATGTGTAATAAAATGAAGCACTTGACCGCTTTGTTTCGCCCAGTTTGCCGCGATCGCGGGCGACCCGTTTGATGTAGCGCAGCATCCGGGAGGAAAATTGTTCATGGCCGGGCCCCGCATCATCAAGAAGTACCCGAACCGCCGCCTCTACGACACGGAGTCGTCGAGCTACATCACGCTCGCCGAGGTGAAGGACCTGGTGCTGCAGTACAAGGAGTTCGAGGTGCAGGACGCCAAGACCGGCGAGAACCTCACGCGCGCGATCCTGCTGCAGATCATCCTCGAGGAGGAATCGGGGGGCGTGCCGATGTTCTCGACCCCGATGCTCGCGAACATCATCCGCTACTACGGGCACGCGATGCAGGGGCTCATGGGCTCGTATCTCGAGCGCTCGATCGTCGCGTTCCACGAGGCGCAGAAGCGCTTCCAGGAGCAGGCGCAGTCGCTGTACGGCGAGCTGCCGAAGATGCCCGCCGATGCCTGGGCGCAGTTCGTCTCGCAGCAGCAGAAGATCCCCAACGTGATGGGCGGCTACCTCGAGAAGGGCGCGAAGGCGGTCATCGACATGCAGGAGGAGCTGCGCAACCAGGCGCTCAAGCTCTTCTCGGGATTCCCGTACTCGAATGCGCCCGGCGAAGCGCCGCCCGAGGCGCAAACGCCCCCGCGCGGCAAGGCGGGAGCACCCAAGGCGCCGCGCAAGGCACGCGCGCGCAAGTAGTCGTGACCGGCCCGCGCCGCGGGCCCAACCGGAGTTCTTTCTGACATGGCAGGTTCATCGGGACGCGGCCGTCGCGCCGCCACTCCCCGCGTCGGCTTCGTCTCCCTCGGCTGCCCGAAGGCGCTGGTCGATTCCGAAGGCATCCTCACGCAGCTGCGCGCCGAGGGCTACGACATCGCGCCCACGTACGAAGGCTCGGACCTCGTGGTCGTGAACACGTGCGGCTTCATCGACGCGGCGGTGCAGGAGTCGCTCGACGCCATCGGCGAGGCGCTCGCGGAGAACGGCAAGGTGATCGTCACCGGCTGCCTCGGCGCGAAGGGCGACGTGGTGCGCGAGGCGCATCCGGGCGTGCTCGCGGTGACCGGACCGAACGCGCGCGCCGAGGTGATGGACGCGGTGCACGCGCACCTGCCGAAGCCGCATGACCCGTTCACCGACCTCGTGCCGCCGCAGGGCATCAAGCTCACGCCGAAGCACTACGCCTATCTCAAGATCTCGGAGGGCTGCAACCATCGATGCACCTTCTGCATCATCCCCTCGATGCGCGGCGACCTCGTGAGCCGGCCGGTGGGCGAGGTGATGCAGGAGGCGCAGGGCCTCGTGCGTGCGGGCGTGAAGGAGATCCTCGTGATCTCCCAGGATACGAGCGCCTACGGCGTCGACGTGAGGTACCGCACCGGCTTCTGGGGCGGGCGACCGTTGAAGACCCGCATGACGGAGCTTTGCCGCGCGCTGGGCGAGCTCGGCGCCTGGGTGCGCCTGCACTACGTGTATCCGTACCCGCACGTCGACGAGGTGATCCCGCTCATGGCCGAGGGCAAGATCCTTCCGTATCTCGACGTGCCGTTCCAGCACGCCAGCCCGCGCATCCTCAAGCTCATGAAGCGGCCGGCCTCGGGCGAGAAGAACCTCGAGCGCCTCCGTGCGTGGCGCGCGGCGTGCCCCGACATCACGCTGCGCTCGACCTTCATCGTGGGTTTCCCCGGCGAGACCGAGGCGGAGTTCGACGAGCTGCTCGCGTTCCTCGAGGAGGCGCAGCTCGACCGCGTAGGCTGCTTCACCTATTCGGCGGTGGAGGGCGCGCGCGCCAACGCGCTGCCCGGCGCCGTGCCCGAGGAAGTGAAGGAAGAGCGGCGCGCGCGATTCATGGAGGTGCAGGCCGCGATCAGCCGCGCGAAGCTGCGCGCGAAGGTCGGGCGCACGCTCGACGTGCTGGTGGATGAAGCGGGCCCGGCCTCGGTGGTGGGCCGCAGCGCGGCCGACGCGCCCGAGATCGACGGCGTCGTGCGCGTGAACGGCATGCGCGGTGCCAAACCCGGCGACATCGTGCGCGCGAGGGTGGTCCTCGCGAGCGACCACGACCTCATCGCCGAGCCCGCCTAGGGCCGGCTGTTCCACATCTCCCGCAGCTGGCCGCCGAGCTTGAGCGGGTCGAACGGCTTGGGGATGACGCCGAGCACGTTCAGGTCGCGGTAGTTCTCCATGTCGTCGGCCTTGAGCCGCGCGGTGAAGAAGATCGCCGGCGCCGACACGTTGAGCTGGCGCAGCGCCTTCAACGTCGCCAGCCCGTCCATGACCGGCATGCTGAGGTCGAGCAGCAACAGGTCGGGCGTGAAATCGCGGACCGTCTGGAGCGCCTCCTCGCCCGAGGAGCAGATGCGCAAGTCGAAGCGGCCGATCTTGCCGAGCGCGAGCCCGACGATGGAGCGGATGTCGCGCTGGTCGTCGACGAAGAGGATGCGGGCGAGGGGGGAAGGGCTCATGCCATGGCGGAGCGCGGCGCGCCCCAGAGATCAAACCAGAAGATGGTGCCACCGTCTTGTGCGCTGTCAAATCCGATGCGCCCGCCCAGGTGCTCCACGATCTCGCGGCTGATGGCGAGCCCGAGCCCGCTGCCCTCGCTCGGGCGGTCCTCGCCCATGGAGGCCTGCGCGAAGCGCTGGAAGATGCGCGGGCGGAAATGGATCGGGATGCCGGGCCCGCGGTCGCGCACCGACGTGCGCACCCAGCCGTCCGGGCGCTGCTCGGAGCTCACCGTCACCACCGATCCCCGGGGCGAGAACTTCGCCGCGTTGAAGAGCAGGTTGGAGAGCACCTGGATCAGCCGGTCCTCGTCGCCGCGCACCTGCAGGTCCTGCATCGGCGCGAGCTCGAAGCGCACGCCGTAGGACTCGACGAAACCGTGGCTCGATTCGATCGCCTGGCGCAGCACGCGGTTCCAGTCGAGCAGGGCGATGCGGAACGAGACCTTGCCGGCGGCCATCTTCTCGAGGTCGAGCAGGTCGTTCACGAGCCGCACCAGGCGCTCGCAGTTCTGCATCGCGATGTTCACGAGGGAGGCCGCCTCTTCCGGCAGCTCGCCCACGACGCCGCCCTGCAGCAATCCGAGGGAGCCGCGCATCGAGGTGAGCGGGGTGCGCAGCTCATGGCTCGCCACCGCGACGAAATGGTCCTTCATGCGCTCGAGGTCCTTGAGGCGCGTGATGTCGAAGCGCACCGCGATGCCCGCGCTCACGCCGCCCTCGGGATCGTGCAGCGGGGTGTACACCACCTCGTGGTCGACGCGCCGCCCGGTCGGGTCCTGCACCTGCTGCTCGAAGCGCGCGACGCGCCCCGCGAGCGCGGTGGCGACGTGCTTCTCGACCTGCTGGTAGACCTCCGCCCCGAGCACGTCCTTCACGCGCCGCCCGACCGCGCCCTCGGCCGGGACGTTCATGAGCTCGGCGTACATGCGGTTGTAGAACAGCACGCGCTCGTCCTTGCCGAACACGACGATCGCCGCCGGCATCGCGTCGATCAGCTGGCGCAGCTGCAGCTCGCGCTCGATCAGCCGGCGCTCCGCGGTCACGCGCGCGGTGATGTCGGCGTTCGTGCCGGCGAAGGACACCGCGCGCCCGTCCGCCGAGCGTTGCGTGACCTTGCCGCGGCTGTGCACCCACACGTACGTGCCGTCCACGCGGCGCACGCGGTGCTCGACGTCGTAGCGCGGCGTGGTGCCCTTGAGCGCGCCGATCACCGCCTGATGCACCTTCGGCACGTCCTCGGGATGGACCAGCCGCAGGAGGTCGGCGACGGTGGCGTAGGTCTCGACCGGCGCGCCGCCCAGCATCACCGGCCAAGTCGGGCTCAGGCGGATCGTCCCGCTCGAGGCGTTGTAGTCGAACACCGCGAGCATCGAGCCCTCGAGCGCGTCGTTCAGCCGGTCGCGCGCGCGGCTCGCTTCCTGCAGCGCCGCCTGCTGGCTGCGGCGGATGCGCACGAGCACCCACACCAGCGGCGACATGATCACCAGCGGGACGGCGACCAGCAGCGCGTGGACCAGCGTCTCGTTCATCGTGCGGCGCCTTCGGCCCGGTGCGGGCGCGGCGCTCGGGGCTCCCTGGATCCGCTGCTAGCGCTGGACGAGCTTGTGGTCGACGATCTTCACCTTGTCGCCCACGCGGTAGTGCGTCGGCTCCGAGTACTTGAACACGCGCGTGTGGCCGTTCTCGAGCTTCACGACGACCTCGTAGTAGGTGCGCGCGTTGCGGCTCTTCTCGATCTGGTGTCCCGCGTACGCGCCGCCGGCCGCGCCCGCGATCGTCGCGACGTCGTTGCCGCGACCGTGGCCGACCTGGTGGCCGAGCACGCCGCCGGCGATGCCGCCGATCACCGCGCCGGCACCGCTCGCCTCGCCTTGCTTGTGCAGCGTCTTCACGTCGACGACCGTGCCGCAGTCCTTGCACTGCGCCGAGGCTTCGATCGCGCCCGCGCTCGCGAGCATCGCCACCGCCGTCGTGGCCAGGAGACGTTTCACCGGGGTCATGGATCCCTCCCGAATGGATGTGGAAACAGGCCGAAACAATAGCACGCAGCCACGCGTCGATCAGCCTTCCGACGCCTTGAGCTGCGGGAACAGGATGACGTCGCGGATCGACGGGCTGTCGGTGAAGAGCATGACGAGCCGGTCGATGCCGATGCCTTCGCCCGCGGCGGGCGGCAGGCCGTACTCGAGCGCGCGGATGTAGTCGGCGTCGTAGAACATCGCCTCCTCGTCGCCCGCTTCCTTCGCCTTCGCCTGCGCCGCGAAGCGCGCCGCCTGGTCCTCCGGGTCGTTGAGCTCCGAGAAGCCGTTCGCGATCTCGCGGCCGGTGATGAAGAGCTCGAAGCGGTCGGTGACCGCCGGGTTCGCGTCGTTGGCGCGCGCGAGCGGCGAGACGTCGACGGGGTGCGCGACGATGAACGTCGGATCGACCAGCTTCTCCTCGGTCGTCGCCTCGAAGAGCTTGAGCTGCAGCAGCCCCACGCCGTCGGTGGCGAACACCTCGACGTCGAAGGGCGCGAGGGCCGTGCGCAGGTACTCCGGTCTTCCGAGCTCCGCGAGCGGATATTTCGGGTTGTACTTCGCGATCGCCTCGGCCATGGTGATGCGGTCGAACTTCCTGCCGAGATCGACGCTTGCGCCCTGGTACGTGAGGCTCGTCGTGCCGAGCACCTTGCGCGCGCATTCCCGCAGCAGCGCCTCGGTGAGGTCCATCAGGTAGTGGTAGTCCTGGTAGGCCTCGTAGAACTCGAGCATCGTGAACTCGGGATTGTGCCGCGTGGAGATGCCTTCGTTGCGGAAGTTGCGGTTGATCTCGAAGACCTTCTCCAGGCCGCCGACCACGAGGCGCTTGAGGTAGAGCTCCGGGGCGATGCGCAGGTACAGGTCCATGTCGAGCGCGTTGTGGTGCGTCCGGAACGGGCGCGCCGCCGCCCCGCCCGGGATCGGGTGCATCATCGGCGTCTCGACCTCGAGGTAGCCGCGCGCGACGAAGAACTCGCGGATCGACTGCACCAGGCGCGAGCGCACCTCGAACGTGCGGCGCGCCTCGGGCGTGACGATCAGGTCGACGTAGCGCTGGCGGTAGCGCTGCTCCATGTCGGTGAGCCCGTGCCACTTCTCCGGCAGCGGCCGCAGCGATTTCGACAGCAGGCGCACCTTCGTCGCCTGGATCGTGAGCTCGCCCATCTTGGTCTTGAAGAGCGTGCCCTCGACGCCGAGGATGTCGCCCAGGTCCCAGTGCTTGAACGCCTCGTGCGCGTCGGCGCCCGTCACGTCGTTGTTCACGTAGATCTGGATGCGCCCGCTCATGTCCTGCAGCGTCGCGAACGAGGCCTTGCCCATCACGCGCTTGAGGAGCATCCGGCCGGCCACCATCGCGGCGGGCCTTTCCGCCTCGAGCTGCTCCTTGGTCTTCGCGTCGTGCGCGGCGTGCAGGTCGCCGGCGAGGTCGCGCCTGCGGAAGTCGTTCGGGAAGGCCGGCCCCTGCTCGCGCAGCTTCGCGAGCTTCGCGCGGCGCTCCGCGATGATCTGGTTCTCGTCCTGCGGCGCCTCGGCGGGCGCGGCCGCGGCCTTCTCGTTCGCCATGGCTAGTCGATCCTGTCCCGGGAGAAGTCCATGATCAGGCGCGTGGCGAGGTAGAGCCGCGGCACGATGCTGGACACGAGGATGTACTCGTCCTCGGTGGAGTGGGCGCCGAACCCCTGCAGGCCGAAGCGCTCGATCACCGCGTTCTTCGTCTCGAGCGCGGCGAACGCCGCATCGGTGCCGCCGCCTTCGGCCTTCGCGTCGACGACGAGCTCGCGCCCGGTCTCCTTGTAGATCGCCTTCGCGTGGTTGGCGACCCTGAGCGACGCATCCCACGTCTGCAGCGGCGGGCGCCGGCGCTCGAACGTCATCTCGACCTTCGCGCCCGGCACGAGGGTCTTGCCGATGCGGCTGCGCACCTCGCGCTCGATGCGGTCGTAGTCCTCGACCCGGTTCACGCGCACGTCGGCGAACGCTTCCGCGTGCTCCGGGATCACGTTGTGCGAGCCGTTGCCGGCGCTCGCCATGGTCCAGTTCATCTTGAGGCCCGTGGCGGGATCGGACAGGTCCTTGAGCTGCAGGATCTGGTGCGACATCTCGACCAGCGCGTTGATCCCGCGCTCGGGCGAGCTGCCCGAGTGCGAGGCCTTGCCCTTCACCTTCAGGATCACACCGCCGATGCCCGAGGTGGCGAGCGAGAGCTTGTCCGAGCTCACCCGCGCGCCTTCGAACGACATGGTGAGGTCGTGCAGGGCTCCGTTCTTCGTGATCTGCGAGCGGGCGCCCGGCGAGCTGATCTCCTCGTCGCCGTTGATCAGCACGGTGAGCGTGCCGTAGTCCTTGAAGCCGAGCGCGTTCAGCATCGACACGATGTGCAGGATCTCGGCGATGCCCTGCTTGTCGTCGGCGATCGCCAGGCCGTACGCCTTGTCGCCCTCCACGCGGAACGGCTGGCGCGCGAGCATGCCGCGCTTGTAGACCGTGTCCATGTGGGCGATGAGCAGGATCTTCTTCGTGCCGGTGCCGTGGAAGGTGGCCTTCACCATGCGCCCGATCCTCGGCGGCGTGTCCTCCATGCGGTAGGCGTCCGCGCCCGGCTCGATGAACCCGACCTCGCCGCCGAGGGCCGCGAGCTTCTCGTGGATGAGCTGCGAGATGCGGTCGAGGCCCTCGCGGTCGCCGCTGCCCGATTCGATCTCGACCAGCTGCCGGAGGTCGGAGAGCAGCGGCTCGCGATGGGCGCGGGCCTGGTCCATGACGGCCGGATCGGTTGCGGCGATCGCGCCCGCCGCGAGCGAGAGCAGCGCGGCCCCTGCCATGATGCGAAGCGTTGCCTTCATTTCCTCTCAGACTCCCTGTTTGAGGCTCGCAGTGATGAACGGGTCGAGGTCCCCGTCGAGCACGGCCTGCGTGTTGCCGATCTCGACGTTGGTGCGCAGGTCCTTGATCCGCGACTGGTCGAGCACGTAGGAGCGGATCTGGTGCCCCCAGCCGATGTCCGTCTTCGTGTCCTCGAGCGCCTGCTTCTGCTCGTTCCTCTTGCGCAGCTCCAGCTCGTAGAGCTTGGACTTGAGCATCGCGAACGCCTCGGCGCGGTTGCGGTGCTGCGAGCGGTCGTTCTGCGAGGAGACGACGATGTTCGTGGGCAGGTGCGTGATGCGCACGGCCGAGTCGGTCTTGTTCACGTGCTGGCCGCCGGCTCCCGAGGCGCGGTAGGTGTCGATGCGCAGGTCCGCCGGATTGATCTCGATCTCGATCGTCTCGTCGACCTCGGGGTAGACGAAGACGCTCGCGAACGAAGTGTGGCGGCGCGCGTTCGAGTCGAACGGCGACTTGCGCACCAGGCGATGGATGCCGGTCTCGGTGCGCAGGTAGCCGTACGCGTACGGGCCGCTCACCTTGAGCGAGGCGCTCTTCAGCCCCGCCACCTCGCCCTCGGATTCCTCGAGCAGCTCGGCCTTGAAGCCGTGCCGGTCGCAGTACTTGGTGTACATGCGCAGCAGCATCTGCGCCCAGTCCTGCGCCTCGGTGCCGCCCTGGCCCGCGTTGATGTCGATGAAGCAGTTGTTCGGGTCCATCGGGTCCGCGAACATGCGGCGGAACTCGAGGTCGGCGACGAGCTTCTCGATGTCCTTCACGTCGCCCTCGACCGCGACGAGCGTCTCGTCGTCGCCCTCGCCCCTGGCGAGCGCGAAGAGCTCGCGCGAATCGCGCAGGCTCGCGTCGATCTTGTCCAGCGTGCCGACGATCTCCTCGAGCGTGCGGCGTTCCTTGCCGAGGTCCTGGGCGCGCTTGGCGTCGTCCCAGATCTTCGGGTCCTCGAGGGTGCGCGCGACTTCTACGAGGCGCGCCTTCCTGGCGTCGTAGTCAAAGATACCTCCGCAGCTCGGCCCCGCGCGCGGCGAGGTCCTGCAGGGCATTGTCGATGAGGTTGAGGCGATCGGCTTCCATGGCGAGCGTGCGGCGCAAACATCGAATTATAGCGGGACGCCGGGAAGGATCGCGATGGACGCGAGGGGAGTGACGCGGGCCCTTCAGCTACACGACGTGCTCGACGACGAGCTGCAGCATCTCGGTGCCCTGGTACTCGTTCACGTCGAGGCGGTAGACGGCGCGCACCTCGTCGGGCAGCGGCTCGGGGTGGCCGAAGCGGATCGCGCCGAAGCGCCGGCCGCCGGCGCAGAGCGCAAGGCGCAGGTGCTTGTCGCCGACCACCTTCTGCGAGTCGACGCGGAAACTGCCGACGAAGCGCGGCTCGGGAAAGCCCTGGCCCCACACCTGCTCGCGCAGCCGGCGGGCGAAATCGAACGTCACCTCGGCGGGGGCGAGCTCGCCATCGCACTCGATGCGCAGCTCGAGATCCGCGGGCGTGAGCTGGTCGCGCGCGACCCGTTCGAATCCGGCGCGGAAGGGATCGAGCGCGCCACGCGCGAGCGTCACCCCGGCCGCCGCGGCATGGCCGCCGAAGCGCTCGAGCAGGCCGGGCTCGCGCTTGTCGAGCAGGTCGAGCGCATCGCGCAGGTGCAGGCCGGGAATCGAGCGCCCGGAGCCCTTCAGGCGCTCGGCGCCGTCGGCGGCGAACGCGAACACGGGTCGATGGAACCGGTCCTTCAGGCGCGAGGCGAGCAGCCCGACCACGCCCACGTGCCATTCCTCGCGATGCACCGCGAGCGAGTACGCGTCCCCCGCCTCGACGCCGGCCATCATCGCGAGCGCCGATTCCTGCATCTCGCCCTCGATCGCGCGCCGCTCGCGGTTGAGCTGGTCGAGGCGCGTGGCGAGCGCGAGGGCGTGCGCCGCGTCCTGCGCGAGCAGGCACTCGATGCCGAGCGCCATGTCCTCGAGCCGGCCGGCGGCGTTCAATCGCGGGCCGACCGCGAAGCCGAGATCTTCCGCGCACACGCTCGCGGCGCGGCGGCCGGCGACCTCGAGCAGCGCGGCGATGCCGCGGCACGATTTGCCCGCCCGGATGCGCGCGATGCCCTGCGCGACGAGGATGCGGTTGTTCGCATCGAGCCGCACCACGTCGGCCACCGTGCCGAGCGCGACGAGGTCGAGCAGCTCGGCGAGGTTCGGCTCGGCGCGCGCGGCGAACGCTCCGCGGGCGCGCAGCTCCGCGCGCAGGGCGAGCATCACGTAGAAGATCACGCCCACGCCCGCCAGGTGCTTGCTCGGGAATCCGCACCCCGCCTGGTTCGGGTTCACGACGCACGCCGCCTGCGGCGCGACCGATCCGGGCAGGTGGTGGTCGGTCACGAGCACGCGCATCCCCAGGCGGTTCGCCTCGGCGATGCCCTCGACGGCCGCGATGCCGTTGTCCACGGTGATGAGCACGTCGGGCGAGCGCTTCGCGGCCTCGCGCGCGATCTCCGGCGTGAGCCCGTAACCGTGCTCGAAGCGGTTGGGCACGAGATACTCGACCTTCGCGCCCATCGCGCGCAGCGCCCGCACACCGACCGCGCACGCCGTGGCGCCGTCGGCATCGTAGTCCGCGACGATCAGCAGGCGCTCGCCGTTCGCGATGGCATCGGCGAGCAGGCGCGCCGCGTCCTCGATGCGATGCATCGTCGCGGGCGCGGCGAGCGCGGCGAGCGTGGTCGCGAGCTCGTCGAGGCAAGCGAGGCCGCGCGCGGCGTAGATGCGGGCGAGGCGCGCGTCGCATCCCGCGGCGACGAGGCGCATGCAGGCGGTCGCGTCGAAGGGTCGCTCGAAGACTTCAGGCATGGGCGTGAAGGGGATGGGCGCGGCGCCACCACCGGCGGCGCGCCCGGCGATCGAGGGTGGCGACGAGCGTGTCGTTCGCGCGCGGCAGCACCAGCCGCACGCCGCCGAAGCGATCGATGGCGCGATCGAGCGCGCCGAACCATTGCGCCTCGAGCGCGCGTGCGGCCGCCTGCCATGCATCGGCATCGCCGCGGCGGCGCGGCGCGACCAGCGCATCGAGCACGACGAGCTGCGACGGGTTCGCCCGTTCGATCGCTTCCACGCTTTCTGCCGGCGGCGAGACGCTGGCGCCGGACAGTCGCCCGAGGCCGAGCGCATGAGGATCGCGCGCTCGCACGCTCTCATAGCGCCGCGGGACCGACGCGGGCGCCGCGCCTTCGCCCCAGAACCAGATGCTGTTGATCGCGAGCGCGCCCTGCGCCTCGCGCCGCGCGTTCACCGCGTGAGCGGCGAGCACCATCTGCGCCTCGGTCATCGCGCCGCGCCAGTTGATGCGTCCGCGCGCGAGCGGCAGCAGGCCGAAGGCGTTGCGGCCGAGCGCCTGTTCGAGGGGCGTGGTGCGCGGCAGCTCGCCCTCGGGCACGCGCGCGTACCAGCGGTCGGGGGCGGGCGCCTCGAACGCGAGGCCGTCGGGGGCGAAGAGCGCCTGGAGCGATGCGACGATCTGCTCGGCCTCGTCGGGGCGCACCTCGAGCACCGCGGGATCGTGGACGATGAGCGCGTCGCCTTCGATGGCGAGGTGCACCGGATCGGCGCGCAGCCACGCGCCCGCGTGCGGCCGGCCTTCGCCCGCGAGCGCGATCGCGGCGCGTCCCGCGTGCGCCGGCAGCTCGTAGGCGCGATCGAGCCACGCCTCGGCGCTCGTCACGGGCTCGAGCGCCGTGTCGGCGCGCGCGAGCCAGCGCTCGAGCGTGGGCAGGCGCAACGCGCGCATCGGCGCGGGCGCGCCGGGTGGCAGCAGCAGGTCGGGGACGAGCAGATCGATCGGCATGGGAGAATGGGAGATTATGCGACCCTTCGAGCTTTTCGTCGGCCTGCGCTACACCCGCGCCAAGCGCCGCACCCACTTCATCTCGTTCATCTCCGCCATCTCCATGGTCGGCATCGCGCTCGGCATCGCGGCGCTGATCACCGTGATGTCGGTGATGAACGGTTTCGAGAAGGAGATCCGCGCGCGCATCCTCGGCGCCGCGGCCCACATCCAGGTCTTCGGCGGCGAGGACGGCTTCCCCGACTGGGAGAGGGTCGCGAACGAAGCCAGGCGCAATCCCCAGGTCACGGACGCGGCGCCCTTCGTCATGGGACAGGGTTTGCTCTCGACGGGCTCCGCGGTGCGCGGCGTGTTCGTGCGCGGCGTGGTGCCGCAGCTCGAGGACACCGTGGCCGACTTCGGGCAGCACATGAAGTCGGGGTCGCTCGATGCGCTGCAGCCGGGCCGCTTCGGCATCGCCATCGGCGTCGGGATCGCCCACGGCCTGCAGCTCAACGTGGGCGATGCCGTGACGCTCATCTCGCCGCAGGGGCAGGTGACGCCCGCGGGCGTGATGCCGCGGCTCAAGCGCTTCACGGTCGTCGGCATCTTCGCCATGGACCACAACGAGTACGACAACGCGCTCGCGCTCGTCGACATGACCGATGCCCAGGCGCTCTACCGCATGGAGGGGCGCGTGAGCGGGGTGCGGCTCAAGGTGCGCGACCTCGACCTCGCCCCGCGCGTGGCGCGCGAGCTCGCCCGCACGCTGCAGCCCGGGCTCTACGTGACCGACTGGACGCAGCAGAACGCGAACTACTTCCGCGCGATCCAGATCGAGAAGCGGATGATGTTCATCATCCTCGCGCTGATCATCGCGGTGGCCGCGTTCAACCTCGTCTCCACGCTGGTGATGGTGGTGACCGACAAGCATCCCGACATCGCGATCCTGCGCACCCTCGGCGCCGCTCCGGCGAGCATCATGCAGATCTTCGTGGTGCAGGGCGCCATCATCGGCATCATCGGCACGCTGATCGGCGTGGTGGCCGGCGTGCTGCTCGCGTCGAACATCGCCGTGGTCGTGCCGTTCCTCGAGCACACCTTCCACTTCCACATCCTGTCGAGCGAGGTCTACTACATCAGCGAATTGCCCTCGGACCTGCACTGGCGCGACGTGATCTCCGTGGCGGTGGTCGCGCTCGTGCTCGCGTTCGTGGCGACGATCTATCCGAGCTGGCGCGCCTCGCGCGTGAACCCGGCGGAGGCGCTGCGCTATGAGTGAGGTGGTGCTCGCCTGCGCGGGCCTGTGCAAGACCTACGGGCTGGGCGACGTGGCGGTGCCCGTGCTGAAGGGCATCGACTTCGAGGTGCGGCGCGGCGAATCGGTGGCGATCGTGGGCGCGTCGGGGTCGGGCAAGAGCACGCTGCTGCACCTGCTCGGCGGGCTCGACCGGCCCAGCGCGGGGCGCGTGACGCTGCTCGGCGAGGAGCTCTTCGCGCTCGATCCGGCCGCGCAGGGCCGGCTGCGCAACCGCGCGCTCGGCTTCGTCTACCAGTTCCACCACCTGCTGCCGGAATTCTCCGCGCTCGAGAACGTCGGCATGCCGCTGGTGATCCGCCGCGTGCCCGAGGCGCAATGGCGCGAGCGGGCCGCGCGGATGCTCGAGGAGGTCGGCCTCGCCCATCGCCTGGCGCACCGGCCCGGCGAGCTTTCGGGTGGCGAGCGCCAGCGCGTGGCGGTCGCGCGCGCGCTCGTGACCGAGCCCGCGTGCGTGCTCGCCGACGAGCCCACCGGCAACCTCGACCGCGAGAACGCGGCGCGCGTCTTCGAGCTCATCGTCGAGCTGAATCGCAGGCACGACGCGGCGTTCGTGATGGTGACGCACGATCCCGATCTCGCGCAGCGCATGGGGCGGAAGCTGCGCATCGCCGACGGCCGCCTCGGCTGAGCCCGCTCAACGCGGGCGGATCTTGAGCGCCTCGAAGAGCGCGTGCCGCGCCACGCGCAGCTGGCGCTCGTAATACTGGATGCGCTGCGTGTCGTCGCTGCTGCGGGTCGTGTTGTCGAGGCGCAGGTAGGCGCGCGGCGACCACAGCGGGCGGCGCGCGAGGGCGAGCGCGTGCTCGGCGAGATCGACCTCGGTGCTCGCGCGCGCGACCTCCGCGTCGTCGACGGCGGGGTCGGCGAGCGCATCGGCCATCGCGACCTGCGTGGTCGCATCGGACAGCACGCGCGTCTCGATGATCGTGCCGTGGTCGGGCGGCGTATCGGAGAACTCGATCACGCCGTGGGGCCCGATGGACTTGTAGAGCATGGTCGCGTGCGCGCCGCCCGCGGCCAATGCGAGGGACGAGAGGGCCAAGATCCAGCGAGGAGCCGATGCCATGGCGCGGGCCGGGAAGGGCGCGGGCACGCCGCGATGGCACCATGCTGGGCGTGGATCAAGTCAGCCGTGCGCACGAGGGCACGGATCGCGCTAGTCGGGCGGGAGGAGGCTGTCGTGCGGCGCGACGGATTTGTCGTGTGCGCTCGACACCGATGTGGGCGCGCACCGTACGCCGGCTCGCGACTCGTCCTACGCGCCCTCGAGCCAGGGCGCCACGGCGCTGCGGACGTCGCCGGGCGAGCGCACGTGGACCGCCTGCAGTCCCGCCGCGCGCGCCGCGTGCACGTTCTCGAGCGTGTCGTCGAAGAAGAGGATGCGCGGCGCGGGCACGCCGATCTCGCGGGCGACGTGCTCGAAGGCCCGCCGCTCGGGCTTGCGCACGCCGATCTCGCAGGAGGTGAACATCCGCCGGAAAGGCCGCAAGTGGTGCGCGAAATCGCGTTGCCACACCGCCTGGTGCGCGGGGTTCGTGTTGCTGAAGAGATAGAGCGGCACGCGCGCGGCGAGGCGCTCGAGGAGCGCGATCGTGTCCGGGACCGCGCGCGGGAAGATGCGGCCCCAGCCTTCGGCGATGTCCGCGTCACCCAGCGCGAATCCCATGCGCGTGCGCAAGGCCGCGAAATACTCGGGCGTCGCAATCTCGCCGCGCTCGTGGCGCTCGTACGGCTCGTCGAAGCCGAAGCGCCCGCGCAGCACGCCGGCCTCGATGCCGCTCGCCCGTGCCCAGTGCGCGAACATCGCGTCCCAGTCGAGCTCGATCAGCACGCCGCCCAGATCGAACAGCAGCGCGTCGGCCGGTGCAGTCATCAACCGTCACCCGCGCATTCTCCCTCTGCCTTGGGAGAGGGCCGGGGTGAGGGCGCCTTCTCGCGCCGCGTCCTGAACGTGATCGAATACCTCAACGCGCTCGTCGGCGCCACGCTGTGCTGCCAACGCCAGCGCACCTCGTCGCGCAGCACGTAGGCCGAGCGCGGCGGCAGCTCGAGCGCGAACACTGCATCACCGCGCTTCGCCGGCCAAAGCCGGAAGCGCATGCGCGCGGAAGCCGCGAGCGAGATGCCCACGACCACCTCGAACTGCGGCACGTCCCGATGCCAGCCGAGCGGCGTTCCGGGGCGGTATTCGGTGACGAGCGCGTGCTCGAAGCTCGCCGCGGGAATCGCGAGCCATTGCGCGACCCTCTCGCGCAGCGGCTCGAGGAACGCCGGCATCGGCGGCGCCACGTTCAGCACGTTCGCGTCGAAGTCGTACTCGCCGCCGAAGCTCGCGATGCGCCGCCGCGCGGTGTACGCCTTGTACCGCGCCTCGTGCAGCTCGAGCGTGGCGATCTGCGCGAGCAGTCGCGCCTCCTCCGCCGCGTCGATGAAGTCGTGCACCAGGACGAGCCCGTTGGGCAGCGCCTCGGGCACCTCGAACAATGCCGCCTGCCTTGACATCCGTGTTGGACAACGGAATTTGGGGACAGACCCCGATTATCGAGTGCTGATAGTTGGGGTCTGTCCCCAATTTCAGAAGCTGACCGGGTCGAGCGAGCGCCAGAGGTACCAGGTGGCGACCGAGCTCCACGGCGACCAGGGCTGCGCGATGCCGCGCATCTGGTCCTTGGTGAGCGGCTTGCCGTCGTTGTACGAGCGCTCCATCGCGCGGCGCAGGCCGAGGTCGTCCACGGGCAGCACGTCGGGCCGCATCATGTGGAAGATGAGGAACATCTCGACGCTCCAGCGCCCGATGCCCTTCACGCGCACGAGGTCCTCGATGATCGCCTCGTCGTCCATGCGCGGCCAGCGGCGCGGCTTCACGAGGCCGGTGTGGAAGTGCGTCGCGAGATCCTTCACGTAAGCGACCTTCTGTCCCGAGAACCCGCACGCGCGCATCTGCGGCTCGGGCAGCGCGACGACGTTCGCCGGCGTGACCTGCCCCACGGCTTCGGCGAAGCGGTTCCAGATCGATTGCGCGGCCTTCACCGAGATCTGCTGGCCGACGATCGAGCGCGCGAGCGTCTGGAACGCGTCGCCGCGCAGGCGCAGCTCGGCGTCCGGATAGGTGCGGATGAGCTTGCGCAGCACCGCGTCGCGCCGCGCGAGATGGGCTTTGGCCTCCGGCCAGTAGGCGGGAATCATGCCCGCATTCTAGCGAACCGAACCCGCGCGCCCTTGTCCATTCCGAACGGACCAAGCCCAGGCCCAGGAGGTGACCATGCGCCCATCCCAACCGAAGCCCGAGCAACACAAACGCGAGCAACACAAACCCGCGCCCAAGCTGCATGCCACCGAGACGCCGCCCCCGGCGATCGACGAGGCGAGCCACGATGAGCGCGAGGAGCGCCTGATCGACGAATCCGTCGACGAGTCCTTCCCCGCGAGCGATCCGCCCGCGATCGCGCAGCCGAGCAGCACGCTCGCCGTGAAGAAGGTCGCGCAGTCCGGCCGCGAGACGCCGCCCGCCGAGCCCGATCCGGAGAAGAAGAACCTCAAGCCGGGCGAGCCGCAGAAGTAGCGCGCCGCCCACGACGGCCCCGGTCCGCCGGGCCCTTCGTCGTGCGTTAGGAGGGCATGCGCCTTTTCGCGCTCGCCCTCGTCGTCGGCGCGCTCGTCCTCCAGCACCAACGCGCGCTTCCCGATGCGCCGCTCGCGCCGCTCCATGCGGCCGCGGCGTTCACGCTCGCGCTCGTCCTCGTTCCCCGGCGCCATTTTCTCGCACGGGCCGCGCTCCTCCTCGCGGCGGGCTCGCTCGTGGGATTCGGCTATGCCGCGTGGCGCGGCGAGCTGCGGCTCGCGGAGGCGCTGCCCGTCGCGTGGGAAGGGCGCGATGTCCCGGTGAGCGGCGTGATCGCCGGCCTGCCGCAGATGGGCGAGAAGGGCACGCGCTTCCTCTTCGCGGTCGAACGCTGGCCGCCGATGCTCGCGGCCGAGGCCGGGCACCCGTTGCCGTCGCTCGTCTCGCTCGCGTGGTATGCCGAGGACGAGGCGGAGGAGGTGACGCGTCCGCCGCCCCTCGAGGCGGGGCAGCGCTGGCAATTCACCGTGCGCCTCAAGCGTCCGCGCGGCCTCGCGAACCCGCACGCGTTCGACTTCGAGTCCTGGGCGCTCGAGCGCGACATCCGCGCGGCGGGCTACGTGCGCACGAAGGCGGCGCCCAGGTTGATCGACGCGCGCGTCGATGGCTGGCCGTTCACGCTGCACCGGCTGCGCGGCGCGATCCGCGAACGCATGCTCGCGCACCTCGGCGATGCGCGCCTGCGCGGCGTGCTGGTCGCGCTCGCCATCGGCGACCAGGATGCGATCGACCCCGCAGACTGGGATGTCTTCTGGCGCACGGGGGTCGGCCACCTGATGAGCATCTCCGGCCTGCACATCACGATGATCGGCGCGCTCGGCTTCGCCATCGCCTTCTTCGTGTGGGTGCGCGTTCCCGGGCTCGCTCTGCGCATCCCGGCGCGCAAGGCGGCGGTCGTGGCCGGCGCGCTCACCGCGCTCGCGTACACGCTCGTGACCGGGTATGCCGTGCCGGCGCAACGCACGTTGGTGATGCTCGCCACGGTCGCCGTGTGCGTGCTCGCCGAGCGCCATGGATCGCCATCGCGGGTGCTCGCCGCCGCCGTGCTCGCGGTGATCGCGATCGATCCGTGGGCCGTGCTCTCGCCCGGCTTCTGGCTCTCGTTCGGCGCGGTCGCGGCGATCTTCTACGTGATGAGCCTGCGCACCGGGCGGCCGGGCAAGCTCCACGCGGCCCTGCTCGAGCAGCTCGCCGTGACGGTCATCATGCTGCCGATGCTGGTCGCGCTCTTCGGCCAGGTCTCGCTCGTCTCGCCGCTCGCCAACGCGTTCGCGATCCCGCTCGTGAGCCTGGTCGTCGTGCCGCTCACGTTGGGGGGCGCGTTCCTGCCGCTCCCGCTCCTGCTCGATGCTGCGCACATCGTGATGACGGGAGTGATGCTGCCGTTGCACGCGCTCGCCGCGTTGCCGCTCGCGATGCTCGAGACGCACGAGCCGGCGCCCTGGACGATCGCCGCGGCCGTCGTGGGTTGCCTCTGGCTGCTCGCACCGCGCGGCATCCCGATGCGCGCCTGCGGCCTCGTGTGGATCGCGCCGCTCTTCGCGGTGACGCCGCCCCATCCGGCCGCGGGCGAGGCATGGATCGACGTGCTCGACGTCGGCAACGCGCTCGCGACGGTGGTGCGCACCGAGCACCATGCGCTCGCGTTCGACACGGGGCCGGCGTGGAACGCCGATTCCGACGGCGGCAATCGCATCGTCTTGCCGTTCCTGCGCGGCGAGGGCGTGGGCCGGCTCGACGGCCTCGTCGTCTCCCATGCGGACGACGATCATGCGGGCGGCGCCGCCTCGATCGCGCTCGCGCGCGATCCGCCATGGCTGCTCTCGGCGCTGCCCGTCGACGATCCGTTGCTGTGGCTCGTGGCCGATGCGCGCCGCTGCCTCGCCGGCGAGACGTGGCGCTGGGACGGCGTCGATTTCGTCGTGCTGCATCCGGGCGAGGCCGCGTACGCCGCGGACAAGCGGCGCGAGAACGACCGTTCGTGCGTGATGAAGGTGAGCGCGGCGGGCGGCTCGCTGCTCCTCGCGGCGGACGCCGAAACGCGCGCCGAGCGCGAGATGCTCGCGCGCGACGCGCCGGCGCTGCGTTCCGATGTCGTCGTGATCGGCCACCACGGCTCGCGCAGCTCGTCGACGCCCGCGTTCGTCGACGCGGTGGCGCCCGCGATCGGCGTGCTCTCGGTCGGCTACCGCAACCGCTTCCGCCATCCGAGCGGCATCGTCGTGGCGCGTTATCGCGCGCACGGAACGAGCTTGCGCCGCACGGACGACGAAGGCGCCTTGCGCATCGTGCTGCCGGCTCGCGCGGGCGGCGCCCCGCGGGTGAGCGGGCAGCAGACCGAATGCCGCTACTGGAGCGCGCGCGCCTCGTGCAACCGCGATGCGCTCACATCCGTCCCTTGAGCTGCACCTCGAAGAAGTGCTTCATCTCGGCCCACGAGCGCGTCGCCGCCTTCTCGTTGTAGGCGACGCCGTCGATGTGGTATTCGTCGGCCTTCGGGTTGGTGAACGAATGCACCGTGTCGGCGTAGGTGACCATGTACCAGTCGACGTGGCCGGCATCGAGCGCCTGCTTCACCTGCGCGATGGTCTCCGGCTTCACGAACGGGTCCTTCTCGCCGTGCAGGATGGCGATCGACGCCTTGATCTGCGTGCGTTGCTGCTCGTCGGGCGGGAAGAGGCCGCCGTGGAAGGTGACGACGCCGCGCAGGTCCGCCCCGCTGTAGGCCAGCGCCAGCACCGTGCTGCCCCCGAAGCAGAATCCCATCGCGCCGATGTGCGCCTTTTCCACGCGCGGTTGCTTCAGCAGCACGTCGAGCGCCGCCTGGGCGCGCGGCGCGAGCTCCTTCGCCTTGTAGACCTCGCCCGAGAGCGCCTGCGCTTCCTTCGCGTCGTTCGTGGTCTTGCCCTCGCCATACATGTCGGGCGCGAAGGCGACGTAGCCCAGCTCGGCGACCTGGCGCGTGCGCGCCTTGATGTAGTCGTTCAGGCCCCACCACTCGTGCACCACGAGCACGCCGGGGCTCGCGCCCTTGCGCGCGTCGTCGTAGGCGAGGTAGCCCTTCATCGTGTGGCCGTCGTACTGGTATTCGACGGTCTTGCCGACCACCTTGGCGGCGGCGGGGCCGGCGGCGAGGACGGCGGCCGCGGCGAGGGCGAAGAGCGAAAAGGGCAGTCTCATGGCTTCTCCTCCGGGGTGAAGAGCGGCGATTCTGCCTCAGTCCAGCTCAGTCCAGCCAATCCGGGTCCGGAAGCTCCGAGAACACGCGCCGCAGCCCGCCCGCCCAGCGTGCCCGCAGCATCGTGAAGTACGGGTCGCCCTCGCGGATGCGGTGCTGCAGGCCCACGCGCAGCAGGTCGCGCGGGTACCACACGAGGTCGATGGGCAGGCCCACCGAGATGTTCGACTTCATCGTCGAGTCGAACGAGATCAGCACGCACTTGGCCGCCTCCTTCTGCGGCATGCCGAGCGCGAGCACGCGGTCGAGGATCGGCTTGCCGTACTTCGCCTCGCCGAGCTGGAAGTACGGCGTGTCGTCGGTGGACTCGATGAAGTTGCCCTGCGCATAGACGTGGAAGAGGCGCGGCGGCTCGCCGCGGATCTGGCCGCCGACGAGCAGGTTGCAGCTCGTTTCGATGCCGGCCTCGGAGAGCGCGCGCGCATCGCGCCGCTGCATCTCGCGCACCGCCTCGCCCACCAGCCGCGCGGCGTCGTACATGGTCTCCGCCGTGCCGAGCGTGGGGCGCGCCTCGCCCGCCGCGACCGGGCGCTCGAGCAGGTTCACCACGCCCTGGGTCATCGCGAGGTTGCCCGAGCTCAGCGTCACGATGACGCGCTCGTCCTTCTTCTCGTACACGCGCATCTTGGTGAAAGTCGCGACCTGGTCGACGCCCGCGTTGGTGCGCGAGTCGCTCGCGAAGATCATTCCGGTGTCGAGGCGGACGGCGACGCAGTAAGTCATTCCGCGGGCCAGGGATCGGGCACCGTTTGACGAAGCGGGCGCGGCAATTAGTTCCCGGAATGCTGGCGTGCCTGCTGCAAATGGCGCCGATGATGCGCGCAAATGGCAACCGCGCGCTCAGCACCGTCATCCGCGGGCACGGGTTGAACGACCGCCCCCCTCGCGCTGTCTGTCGGGCGAGGACGCGCAGGCACGCCGCCCGCGGATTAGAATCTGTGCGTAGCTTCCCGCCACCACGCCCGTGCTCAGCCCGACCGCCGCAACCGATGTCGCCCCGTTCGAGGGGGAGCTGCGCTCGACCTTCGGCGCGCCGCTGGCGGAGCTGCCGGTGCGGGCGCTGCAGTTCGTGCGCAGCGCCTCGCACGCGGGCGGGCGCGGCGACGCCTTCGAGCGCGCGCTCGCCGTCGCCCGACTGCTGCTCGTGCAGGGCGCCGACCCCGAGACCATCGCCGCCGCCCTGATCAGCCAGGCGATTCCCGAGCGCGAGCTCGACCTCGAGGCGGTCGAGGCCGCGTTCGGGCCGGAGCTCACCACCCTCATCCGGGGCCTGGCGCGCGCCGGGCGCATCGAGATGCTCGACGCCTCCGCGGTCGACCTCGAGCCGCTGCGCAAGATGCTGCTCGCGATCGCCGAGGACGTGCGCGTGGTCCTCATCAAGCTCGCCGAGCGCGTGGTCTACCTGCGCTCGCTCACCCGCGCCGACGAGGCGGTGCGCCGCGCGGCCGGCCGTCACACGCTCGAGCTCTTCGCCCCGCTTGCCAACCGCCTCGGCGTCTCGGACATCAAGTGGGAGCTCGAGGACTTCGCCTTCCGCTACACGGAGCCCGAGCTCTACAAGAAGATCGCCCAGCTGCTCGACGAGAAACGCAGCGAGCGCGAGGCCTACATCCAGCGCGTCATCGCGAAGCTCCAGGGCGAGCTCGCCACCGAGGGCATCCACGGTGTCGTCCAGGGGCGGCCGAAGCACATCTACTCGATCTGGCGCAAGATGCGCGGCAAGAACGTGCCGTTCGAGGGCCTGTACGACATCCGCGCGGTGCGCGTGATCGTGCAGAACACCCGCGAGTGCTACACCGTGCTCGGCATCGTGCACGACCTGTGGATGCCGATCGAGGGCGAGTTCGACGACTACATCGCCAATCCGAAGCCGAACGAGTACCGGTCGCTGCACACGGCGGTGCTCGGGCCCGGCGGCAAGACGCTCGAGGTGCAGATCCGCACCGAGGAGATGCACCAGCACTCCGAGCACGGCGTCGCGGCGCACTGGCGCTACAAGGAAGGGCGCAAGGCCGACAAGGCGTTCGACGCGAAGATCGCGTGGCTGCGCCAGGTGCTCGCGTGGAAGAAGGAGGTGCTCGATGGCGAGATCGCCGATGCGGGCCAGCGCAGTCTCTTCCGCGACACCATCTACGTGCTCACCCCGCAGGGCCGCGTCGTCGACCTGCCCGCGGGCTCCACGCCGATCGACTTCGCCTACCACGTGCACACCGATCTCGGCCATCGCTGCCGCGGCGCGAAGGTCGATGGCCAGATGGTGCCGCTCAACTACAAGCTGCAGAACGCGCAGCGCGTCGAGATCATCGCCGCGAAGCTCGGCGGCCCCTCGCGCGACTGGCTGCTGCCGCAGCAGGGCTACCTCGCCAGCCCGCGCGCCATGGCGAAGGTGCGCCAATGGTTCCGGCACGAGGACCTCGAGCGCGACATCGCCGCGGGACGCGCGGCGCTCGACAAGGAGCTGCACCGGATCGCGGCCACGAGCGAATCGCACGAGAAGATCGCGGCGGCGTGCGGCTTCCCGAAGCTCGACGACTTCTACGCCGCGCTCGGCCGCGGCGAGGTGACCGCGCGGCAGATCGAGATCGCGGTGCGTGGCGAGGCGCCGCCGCCTGCGCCCGCCCCGGTGATCGCGCGCCCCGACGAGGGCAAGAGCTCGTCGGGCGTGCTCGTGCTCGGCGTGAACAACATCGCGACCATGATCGCGAAGTGCTGCAAGCCGGTGCCGCCGGATCCGATCGTCGGGTTCGTCACGCGCACGCGCGGGGTCATGGTCCACCGCATCGACTGCCCGAACATCACCGGGCTCGAGCCGGAGCAGCGCGAACGCCTGATGCGCGCCGACTGGGGCAAGACCGGTGACGAGGCGCCGTTCTCGGCCGAGATCGAGGTGCT
Organism: uncultured Burkholderiales bacterium; assembly: GCA_964403515.1. GTDB lineage: Bacteria > Pseudomonadota > Gammaproteobacteria > Burkholderiales > Usitatibacteraceae > Usitatibacter. The sequence goes on from CAYOGL010000003.1 coordinate 23,483, forward strand.
CGCGATCGACCGGCAGGGGCTGCTGCGCGACATCACCGACGCGATCGCGCGCGAGCGCATCAACGTGACCGCGGTGAACACGCTCTCGCGCGGGGCCCATGCGTTCATGCGATTCACGCTCCAGGTCGCGTCCGCGGACGGCATCATGCGCGTGCTGCGGCAGGTGAAGGACGTGAAGGGCGTGGACACGGCGAGGCGCGTATGAACGTCACGACGCTCGCGGAGCTCGAGGCGCGGCTGCACGAGCCGCTGCCCTTGCGCGAGCGGGTGCGGCTGCTGAACGAGATCTCCGAGCAGCTCTACGAGCGCGATGCCACCCGCGGCATGGCGCTCGCGCGCGAGGCCGCCGACATCGCGCTCGCCACCGGCGACGCCGAGGGCGAGGCGCAGGCGCTCTACTGCCTCGGCCGCAACCTCTACTCGAAGGCGGACTATCCCGCGGTCTTCGAGACGCAGAACCGCGCGCTCGGCCTCTTTCGCGCGTTGGGCAGCATCGGCGGCGAGGCGCGCTGCCGCAACCTGCTCGGCATCACCTACCGGCAGCTCTCCGATTACGCCCATGCGCTCGAGATGTACGAGGCGGCGTTGAAGGGCTTCCGCGATACCGGCGACCGGCGCTGGCAGGCGCGCGTGCTCTCGAACATCGGCAACATCGAGATCCAGCTCGGCAACGCGGCCGCGGGCCTCGAGCTCTTCGACCAGGCGCTCGCGCTGCGCCGCGAGATCGGCGACCACGAGGGGGCGGGCTTCGACATGAACAACGCCGCCTTCGGCCACATCCAGCGCGCGCGCGAGCTCGCGGCCGGCGGCGACCTCACCAGCTCGCGCATGGAGGCCGAGGGGGCGCTGCGCCTGCTCGAGCCGGCGCTCGCCGTCGCGCGCGAGAACGGCTACAAGCGGCTCGAGGCGATCTGCCTGCAGACGATGAGCGAGGCGTTCCTCGCGATGGGCCGCGCGCAGGAGGCGCTCGGCATGGCGTCGCAATTCCTCGCCCTCGGCCGCGCTTCGAGCGACAAGTGGATCGAGGCTTACGGGCTCGCGTGCACGGGCGAGATCCGCCAGCAGCTCGGCGAGCATGCGGAGGCGATCGCGCTGCTCACGCGTGCGCTCGCCGCGTTCGAGACGCTCGGCTCGCGCGACGAGATGGCGCGGGTGCTGCGGCTCGCCTCGCAATCGCACGAGGCGCGGGGCGACCTGTCGGCCGCACTCACGTGCCTGCGCCGCTCGGGCGAGATCGACCGCCAGCTGCGCAACGAGGACACCGAGCGGCGGGCGCGGGCGATCGCGGCACGCCGGCGCGTGGAGCACGCGGACCTCGAGGCGCAGCGCTATCGCCGCCTCGGGCTCGAGGATTCGGTCACGGGGCTGGGCAACCGGCAACATCTCGAGGAGCGGCTCGCGGCGCTGCTGCGCGAGTCGCGCACGCGCGGCAGCGTGGTCACGCTCGCGCTCGCCGACGTCGACCACTTCAACGGCATCAACGATCGCTTCTCCACGGCGGTGGGCGACGAGGTGCTGCGCTGCGTGGGCGAGATCCTGCGCAAGCATTGCCGCCTCGGCGACTTCGCCGGCCGCTACGGTGCCGAGGAATTCGGGCTCGTCTTCCGCGGGCTCGATGTGCGCGCGGCGGCCGACGCCTGCGAGCGCGTGCGCCGCGACGTCGAGGCCTGGGACTGGCCCTCCATCCACCCGCAGCTGCGCGTGACGCTCTCGATGGGGCTCGCGAGCAGCGTCTCGTTCGCCAACGCGGACGCGCTCCTCGACGCCGCCTCCCATTGGCTCTACGAAGCCAAGCACCACGGCCGCAACCAGATCCAGCCGCTCGTGCTCACTCCCGCCTGATTCGCCTAATCGGGCCTAATTCGCCAAGGGGAGGGGGTCAGCGTTGCATCGCGGCGCGCGCGCGGCGCGCGTCTTCCTCGGAGAAGTACACGAGCCGCACCTCGCGAACCGTGGAGTGCTCGGCGAGCGCGAGCTCGATCGCGGCCAGGGCGACGCGCGCCGCCTCTTCCTTCGGGTAGCCGTAGACGCCGGTGGAGATGGCGGGAAAGGCGAGCGTGCGCACGCCGTGCGCCACGGCGACCGCGATCGAGTTGGTGTAGCACGCGGCGAGCAGGCGCGCCTCCTCGCCGTCGTGGCGACCGTACACCGGGCCGACCGTGTGGATCACGTAGCGCGCGACGAGGAGGCCCCCCGAGGTGATGACCGCTTCACCGGCCGGCAGGCCCTCGGGATAGCGCTTCGCGCGGATCTCCCGGCAGGCGGCGATGATCTCCGGGCCGCCCGCGCGATGGATCGCCCCGTCGACGCCGCCGCCACCCATCAGGCTCGAGTTCGCCGCGTTCACGATCGCATCGACCGCTTCGCGCGTGATGTCGCCGACCTTCACCAGGACGCGATCGGGGAGGGATGCCGTGCTCATGGAATAATGGACAGCGCGCTCGCATCGAGCGATCCCATTATTTCTCCTCACCCGCCGTGGATCAAGAAGCCCGCCTCGTCCTCAAGCCCGGGCGCGACAAGTCGCTGCGCCATCGCCACCCCTGGATCTTCTCGGGCGCGATCGAGCGCGTCGAGGGAACGCCGGGCTTCGGCGACACGGTCGCGGTCTTCGCGCAAGACGGCGCGTTCCTCGCGCGCGCCGCGTTCAACGAGAGATCGCAGATCCGGGCGCGCGTGTGGTCGTTCGATCCGGCGGCGAAGATCGACGAGGGATTCCTCGAAGCGCGGCTCGCGGGCTCCATCGCGCGTCGCGGCTCCATGCGTGCGGGCAGCGACGGAATGCGCCTCGTGCACGGGGAGTCGGACGGATTGCCCGGGCTCATCGTCGATCGCTATGCCGATGTGGCGGTGGTGCAGATGCTCGCGGCGGGCGCCGAGCGCTGGCGCGACTTCTGGCCCCAGGCGCTCGTGCGCCTGGCCGGCGTGCGCTCGGTGCACGAGCGTTCCGACGTCGAGGTGCGCACGCTCGAGGGCCTGCAGCCGCGCGCCGGACCGTTGCTCGGCGAGACGCCGGCGCACGTTCGCATCACCGAGGACGGCATCGGCTACGAAGTGGACGTCGCCGCCGGCCAGAAGACCGGGTTCTACCTCGACCAGCGCGACAACCGCTCGCTCGCCGCGACGCTCGCGCGCGACGCCGACGTGCTGAACGCGTTCTGCTACACCGGCGGCTTCAGCCTCGCGGCATTGCACGGCGGTGCGCGCCATGTCTCCTCGATCGACACGTCCGAGGAGGCGCTCGCGGTCGCACGCCGCAACGTCGCGCTGAACGGCTTCGATGCGAGCCGTGCCGACTGGATCGCGGCCGACGTCTTCGCGCACCTGCGGAAGCTCCGCGACCAGGGAAAGCGCTTCGGGCTCATCGTGCTCGACCCGCCGAAATTCGCGCCGACGGAGAAGCACGTCGCGCGTGCCGCGCGCGCCTACAAGGACATCAACTTGTGGGCGATGAAGCTGCTTGCGCCCGGGGGGCACCTGCTCACGTTCTCGTGCTCGAGTGCCGTCGGCCCCGACCTCTTCCAGAAGATCGTCGCCGGCGCCGCCGCCGATGCGCGCGTGGACCTGCAGATCCGCCGCCGCCTCGAAGCCTCAGCCGACCATCCGGTCTCGATCCACTTTCCCGAGGGCGAATACCTCAAGGGCCTGTGGATGCAGGCGGTATAGCGGATCGCCTCGCTCTGGGGCGGAGTCTCTTAACGCACCTGCAGCAGCGCGAGCAGAAGCAGTGCGACCGCCGCCGCCTGGAACGCGACGCGCCATCCCATCCAGCCGGCGCTTCCGTAATGGCCGACTTCCCCATCGCTGACCATCGAGGCGATTCCCGAAGCGAACGACACGACCGTGGCGAGCACGGCGAGCAGGACGAACAGGGTCATGGTTGTCTCCTCCTGTGCATCCATAGCTACCACCGCATCGCCGGCGCCGTTTGACCGGGGACAACAATCCATGGCGCGGCAGGACGGCGTAACGCCTTCGCAGACGCGTGCGCGCCGTGGGAGGGCGCTTGCCTGTGATAAAATTTCGAGTCGTTCCTTCGGCAGGCGCGTAGCTCAGCTGGTTAGAGCACCACCTTGACATGGTGGGGGTCGTTGGTTCGAGTCCAATCGCGCCTACCACTCATCCCGTTGGTTTCCCCGGGCATTTCCTCCGCCGCGCAAGCGCTTTTCGAACCAGTGATCGGCGTACGGCTCTTCATTGAACGCTTCAACCTCCGTGTACCCGGCACCCCTGTAAAGCGCTATCGCCTCCGTGAGCGTCTTGTTGGTTTCGAGATGAAGCACTCTCACGCCAGCCCCCCTCGCACGATCTTCGAGACAGCCCAGTAACCGCTTGCCGAGGCCCAACCCGCGCAAGTCGGGCGCAGTCCACATCCTCTTGATTTCTCCCGGCGCTCTTCCGCGCAGCTTCAGTGCCGCACAAGCGACCGGACGTCCCCGCAAACGAGCCAGGACCAGGACACCGTGCGGAGCGCAGATCTCGTGGGGATGCGCCGAGATGCTGAGGCTCGGATCGAAGCCCTGATCGAAGCGGCGAGCGAGCTCATCGAAATACTGCTTGAAGCACCATTGCGCATCGGCACCCGCCGGGTCGGCGGTCTCGAGCGTGATCATGGAAGCCGTCAGCAGACGCTCGACGGTGATCATGGAGGCAACCAGTAGATTGCGTTGGCCCTCCGTGAGTGGCTCCAGGATCTCGGCGGCGAGAACATCGGAGTTTCGATCCAGCTTGGCACGCTCGCGGAGGCCGGCTTTCGTAAGGCTGGCCCTGCGTACCCTGCCATCGGACGCGCTGGCTTGCACCCTCAGCAAGCCTTGCGCCTCCAGGGATGCGAGAACGCGAGTCAGATACCCCGAGTCCAGCCCGAGGCGGGCACGCAGATCCCGCAAGTCACAGCCCTCCGTTCCGATCTCCCAAAGGAGCCGCGCCTCGTTCATCGGCCGAGTGCCGTGGAGAAAGCGGTCGTCGAGCGCGCCGATCCGTTCGGCCACCGCGCGGTTGAACGCGCGGATGTAGGGGATTGCTGATTCGGTCATCGTCTGGCTGTGGTCAAGGACGTCCATTCCAGCAAGCGGGTGTGAAGCGCGTGATCCCGGCGCCAACCGACGCGCCGGCCGCTTGGGATTGCTCACGGTCGAAGGCCCTGGTCTGCGGGATTGCGGTCTGTGCATATGCGGGATAATATCTGACCGTAGTCAGAGAATTCTAGCACCCCGTGTCAGGCTAGGCCGGAACCGCTACAGAAAGGTTCTGGGAGTCGAATACGTTCGTGAAATCGTCTTGAGATGACTCCATGAAGAGACTCTATACCGCTGATCTCAGCCCCTATTCCGCCCGCGTTCGCATGCAGATCTACGCCAAGGGCATCACGGACATCGTCTTCGAGCTTCCGGAGCATTGGGGCATGCCGAAATTCCGCGAGAGATTTCCGATCGGGCGCGTTCCGGTTCTCGACGTCGATGGCGACTTGATCCCGGAATCCGAGGTGATCGCCGAATATCTGGAAGAGACCTATCCCGGGCCTTCGCTGCTCGGAGGCACTCCGCGCGAGACGGCACACATCCGCACGCTTGCCCGCATCGGCGACATCCACATCCTGAACAACACCTTCATGCTGTCCCGTCTGACCGGCGCGCTGGGTCGTCAGTCACCGGCCGCGGCACGCGACAATAGTGTTACCGACGAGCTCGCCCGCGAGGTCGTGCGCAACCTCAAGGCGCTCGACAGATTCATCGGCACCGATGGTTTCGCCTGTTCAGGTCGCGTCACGCTGGCCGATTGCGCGCTCGTACCCGCACTCTTCTTCGTCGAGACCGTCCTGCCGGCCGCCGCCGTCGACTCGCCGATTCCGGCGCTGGCGAATGTCGCCGCCTATTGGGCCGCAATCCAGAAGAACGAGCATGCGGCAAGGATATTGGTCGAGCTTCGCCGCGGCCTGGAAGAGCGCCGTGAAATGATCCGCAGTGGCGCGATCGAGCGGTTCAGGGCCGCGCGGGCCGCGGCGCAGGACGCGGCTGATGCGCAGGCTTGATGGATCACGACCACTTCTTCCGCCTCTTGCCTCTCCTCGCATTGCGCGTCGCCCGCGCGTGGAATGGCGCCATCCCGCTCGTGAAAAGCCGTGCCCATGCTTCCCACGCGGCGAGCGCGCTCGTGGGCGGGGCCGCCATGAAATGGCGCAGCATCGCGCTCGACGACTCGACGATGGCCTCGACCTTCTCGCTGCCCATCGTGTAGAGCTGCACGGGCGTGTTGCGGCGTCGCGCGCGCCGGGCGATCACCTGGCCGGAGGCGGCCATCATCTCCATCCATTTCAGCCCGAGGGTGCTCCACGCGAGCGCGGCGTCGAGCGGCGAAGGCGGTCTCATGAGCGGCATTCCAGGGTGCGGTAACGCTTGACCCGTTGGATGGGCGGTTGGTTCGGAATGGCCGGTTGATAGGTGTCAACGCGTCGATTCGTCACGCGGGAATGATGCGGGAAGCCGACAGCGGTCTTTCCCACGCGCGAGGAGAATTGCGATGACGAATTCCGAGATGACGAGTCGTGAGGAGTACGTCGCCGGGTTGAAGCGGCGACTCGCACGGTGCAACGCCGCGATCGCGCGCGTGCCGGCCGGCGGCGCAGCCGATCCGGTGCTCCGGGCGCAGCGCGACGACCTGCTGGGCCGGGTGCGCGCCTTCGAGGCGCCGGCTGTCAGCGGCGATGCGAAGGCCGCCCCGACTTCCGGGGCACGCGAACCGCGTCGATGAAGGCTGCGAGCGCCGGCGATACCTGTCGGCGTCCCGGGTAGTACAGGCGGGCGCGCCAGCGCTTGCCCGATTGCACGGGGCCGATTTCCGTCGTACCGTGTATACGTTCGCGACCTCCGAAGACGATCGGTGCCTGTCGCGAGCCCGAAAGGCCCCAACCCGTTCAGGGGCTTTGAGTCGTGTATGCCATGGATCGCGATGGTCACCGGTGCCAAGACGCCGGACGAGGTGGTGCAAATCGCGCAGGAGTTCGTCGCGCAGCTCGCTGCGTCGGAAATCCATGTCCTGCCCGAGGCGTGCCGGGCGCCCAGGTTCACGACACCCGAAGATGTGCGCCGGTACGCCTTGACGCTGGTCCAGCACGGGCACGGCGACAACGCTCGCCTTACCCTGCGGGTATCGCAGGTCCTTTCCGCCGCTGCCGTGCGCATCGCCGAATTGCAGCGGCAACCCGGGCGGCCGAGTTAGCCCGTCAACCCCGCGTCCTCTCGCAGATCGCCCGGTGTCGTGGCTTCACCGGGCCAGGTCGGTGCAGTCGAGACCGGAAGGATTGGTGCTGGCGCGGGAGTACATCGCCGCGTTGGGCCCCGTGCAAATCGAGTCGCTGCGCGAGGAGTGCCATCTGATCGCGCTCGAGACGGAGGCCGACCTCAGGAGCTGCGCGCTGCTTCTGGCGAAGCACGCGGGACAGGGAGAGCCGGCGCGACTGGCCTACAGGGTGCTCGATTTCCTGACCGCGCTCCTCGAACGGATGGCGCAGCTGCCCGCACGGTAGCAGGCGTTCCGGATACCGCTCAGCTCGCCGTCGCCTCGTGTTCGCCGCCGGACGTGCGCCCGGCGGGGACGGCGTGTGCGATATCGCGCGGCAGGCGCACCGCGAAGGTCGTCAGTCCGGCCTCCGAGCGCACGTCGATTTCGCCGCCGTGGGCGAGCGTGATCTCGTGCACGATGAACAGGCCGAGGCCGAGGCCGTTCTCGACCTCGTCGCCGGTGCCCTGGACCGGTCCGCGCCGGAGCGGATCGAACAACTGGCCGCAGATGGCCGGATCGATCGCGGGCCCGGTGTTCGTGACCTCGACGCAGACGCTCGCCGCGTCGCCGCTCACCTTCACGTGGACCGGCGTGCCGGCCTCGCCATAGCGCATGGCATTCGAGACAAGGTTGCGCAGCACCTGCTGCACGCGCAGGCTATCCAAGCGGCCGCGGGTGTCGCCGCCCGTTTGCAGCTCGATGCGGCGGTTGGGATAGACGGCCCGCAAGCGGTCGAGCTCTTCGGAGACCACGGTAGTGAGGTCGCCAGGAGACGACGCGACTCTCAGGCCCAACCCGAGCCGCGTGCGGTTGTAGTCGACGAGGTCGTCGAGCAGGCCCTGCATCGCGCGGCCGCTGCGGATGAGCCGCTGGGCGGCGGTGGAGACCTGGTCGCTCGCGTTCAGCGCCGCGAGGTACTTGGCCGTGAGCACGATGGCGGTGAGCGGGCTCTGCATGTCGTGCCCGAGCATGCCGAGGAGCAGGTTGCGCGCGCGTTCCACCTGCGCGTCGAAGTGCCCCACCGATTCGGCGATCGCCTGGTCGATCGCCTCGTTGAACCGGATCAGGTCATCCACGTCCGGCGGCTCCGTGGGATGCGCGTCCATCCAGCGCCGCACCACGCTCGCGCGCAGCGCCCGGTATTCGGCGACCAGCTGCTTGATGTCGAAACCGCCTTGCGCACGCAGCACGGCATGGGTCTGCGCCGCCGTCTCGGGCGCGCCGGGAATGATCGGCGCGCGGCCTTTCGATTTCTCCGACTGCTGCAGGCGCGTCTGGTCGCTGCCGATGTCCTTCGCGATCGCTTCGAGGATCGGCTGGGCGTGATCGCGCAGGGCGAGCGACGTCATTCCAGATGCGGCGGGCAGAAGCGTCGCGGCGAACGTTTCCCATTCCGCGACGATCCCCTGCATGTCGTGCAGGATGAATTCGGCAAGATGCATGCCGGCAAGTATCACGGATAAACCCCGGGTAGGCTACCCGGGGTTTTCGGAAGCCGAGGCGGCTCAGCGCCGGCGGAAGTTCGGCGGGCGCCGGTTGATGGCCGGGGCGGCCTTCTCGTCCTTGTGACGGAAGGTGATGCGTCCCTTGGTGAGGTCGTACGGCGTGAGCTCGAGGCTCACCTTGTCGCCGGCGAGGATGCGGATGCGGTGCTTGCGCATCTTGCCCGCCATGTACGCGATGATGACATGGCCGTTGTCGAGCGCGACGCGGAAGCGCGTGTCGGGCAGGACCTCGTTGACCACTCCGTCCATCTCGATCATCTCTTCCCTCGACATCGGCTGTCTCCGTGGATTGCGCGCGAGCGAAGCCCGGCCCGGCGGCGGGTCACGATGACCAAGGAGGAGGAATGTCGCTTCGGATCCGCGTGGCGCGGCGCGCCGGCGCAGAGAGGACTCGAGCTTCGCTGCTTGATGATCCTGAATCGATATTGTACGCGCTTGCCGGCCTCCCGTCGCGCCCGCCGATCCGGTCGGCAAGTCCTACACGACCGTCCGGCGGATGACCACGAGCGCGATGTCGCCACGCCTGCATTCCGCGAACCGGCGCGCGGCTATGGTGCAGCTATGTCCAAGGCCCACGAAACTGCGCTCGCTTCCACGTTCGCCGAGCGATGTGCCGAGGCTCGAGCCCACCTGCAACGCGAGATGGAGGCGTGCGGCCTTCATGCCCGCGACGGCTGGCGCATCGTCGAACGCATCCGCGGCATGGGCGGCGGGCGCACGGCGCTGGTGTTGCGGCCGCTGCACCTGTATCTCGAGTCGCCCGACGGGCTCGAGTGCGTGGTCGAGATCGACGCGGACGCGTCCATCGACGTGCACTGCGAGCCGGAGCTCAGGCGCGCCTAGCTTCGCGTCGCGCTTGCGCGTCGTACCGCGCCGCGCGGCGGCCGCGATCAGCCGCCCGCTTCGCTCACCGGCACGGTGTTGTCGTCCGGGCGCCGGTCGACCAGCTTCACGATCGGATCGATCCCCGCGCGCAGCGGCTTGCCGTCGACCTGCAGCGTGAGCGTCGTGCGCCCCGCGTGGATGCGGTGCTTGCGCAGGTAGAGCGGCGCGTCGTCCTTGCCGAGAACGCCGATGTCGATCCAGTCGTCCATCGGCACCTCCTGCTGCGTGCCGTCGGGCTTGGCGCGCAGCTTCTTCGCCTCGACCGTGAGCGTGACGTCGTACTTGCCGTTCGCCGCGGCGCGCCAGGTCGCCGACACCGCGCGGTTCTCGTAGAAGGTGAGGGTCTCGAAGAGGTCGTCGAGCACGTACTGGTATTGCGGCGGGGTGACCGCGCGGAACTCGGCCAGCAGGTCGCGCGAGGTGGGGTAGGGCGGGCCGCGGAACGCCCACTTGCGCAGGAACGACGCGAGCGCCCGGTTCACCGCGTCCTCGCCGATGTAGTCCTGCAGCGCGTACATCGCGAGGCTGCCCTTGCGGTAATGGATGTACGGCTGGTTCTCGTTGCGGTAGAGCGGCTCCTCCTCCTTGCGCTCGACCGCGCGCCCGGTGAGGTACATGTCGAGCTCGTACTTGAGGAAGCGCTTCATCTTCGCGTCGCCGAACTTGTGCTTCATCACCATGAGCGCGGAGTACTGCGCGAGCGTCTCCGAGAGCATCGTCGCGCCCTGCACGTCGGCGCCGATGACCTGGTGCGCCCACCACTGGTGCGCCACCTCGTGGGCGGTCACGTAGTAGGGATAGTCGATGTCCTTGGGATCCTTCGCGTCGACCTTGGCGATGAAGCCGATGCTCTCCGAGAACGGGATCGTGTTCGGGAAGGATTGCGCGAAGCGCGCATAGCGCGGGAATTCGACGATGCGCAGGCGATCGTACTGATAGGGGCTGAAGTTGCGCGTGTAATAGTCGAGCGCGTCCTTCACGGCGCTCGCCATGCGCTGCAGGTTGTACTCGTGGCCCGGCTGGTAGTCGATCTCGATCGGCACGCGCTTGTCCGGTCCCTGCCAGGCGTCGCGCAGCACCGCGTAGCGCCCGGAAAGGAACGCGTAGAAGTCGAGGATCGGCGCGGCGGCGCGGTATTCGAAGTAACGCCGGCCTGCCTCGGTCCACTCGCGCTCGAGGCGTCCCGGCGCGATCGCGATCTGGTCCGGCACCGTGGAGATCGTCGCGTCGAAATCGATCCAGTCGCCTTCCGCGCTGATGTAGTTGCGCTGGTGCGCCGCGGCATCGTCGAGGTCGGGCATGCGCGGCTTCGGCGTGAGGCCGTGGCGCTTGCGGTCGCGGTCCTCCGAGAGCTCGATCGTGCCGTCGTAGCCGATGCGCGGCAGGTAGCGGCTGTTCACGAACGTGCCGTTGTCGACGACGACCGGGCTCTCGCCGCCGTTGGCGAACCCGCGCGGCGCGTACTCGATGTCGTAGTCGAGGGTCATCGTCTCGCCCGGGGCGAGGGGACGGGCGAGCGCGTAGCGCCGCCACGAGAGCTGGCGCTCCTCGTCGGCGAGCGTGAGCGGGATGCTGCCGTCCATGCGGTGCACCTCGAGGTCCTCGGGCACCGTGAGCCACAGCTCGCCGATCGGTGCGTCGGTCTTGTTGCGCAGCGTGTAGGTCGCCCGCGCGCGCGCGTCGTGGCGATGCGGCATGAGGTCCACGGCCATGCGCACGGCGACGAGCTTCGGCTGCGGCCGCGCGGCATAGGCCTTGAACGATTTCTCGTAGCGGGCGCGCAGCTCGTCCTTCGCGAACTCGCTGCGATAGTGGTTGAGGACGTCCGTGTTGTAGTAGAGCCATCCGCCGTCCACGGCCATCACCGCGAGCGCGAGCACGGCCGCCGCTTTCACCGGCCGCGAGAAGCGCTGGGCGGCGATCGCAAGGCGCGGGCGCCACGCGCTGTCGGTGCCGCGCACCCACAGCAGGTGCGAGGCGAGGAGGAGCAGCACGCAAGCGGCGATCCAGTAGAGAGCGAACCACGGCACCGGCCCGAGGAAGTGACCGTACCGGTTCATGTCCGAATACGTCACCTGGGGCACGTAGGCGAAGTGCCACATCCAGTGCGTGTAGCCGAAGGCCGCGGCGGTGAGGCTCGCGACGAAGAAAGCCACCGCGAGGAAGTGGCCGAGGTACTTGTGGTTCACCGCCGCGTGGATCGCGAGCACGAGGCAGGCGAGCATCCAGTAGCGCGGCAGCTCGAGGACGAAAAGCTGGAACAGGTACTGCCCGAGCTCCAGCCGCGTGTAGCCGCTGAAGAGCTGGATCAGCACGCCGCAAACGAGGACGACGAGCTGCAGCACGGCGAGCACGGCGAAGAGCGTGAGGAGCTTGGCCGCGAGCGGCAGCCAGCTCGGAACCGGCAGGCTGTCCGTGATGAGCGCCATGCGCGCATCGCGCTCGCGCCACGCGAGCTCCCCGGCATAGAGCGTGGTGATGACGAGCAGGAAGATGCCGTACGTCCCCGAGGCGAACTGCACCACCAGGTAGGTGACCGGGTAGGTGTTCGTGCCGTAGAGGGTTCCGATGACGCGCGCGTTCGCGAGGATGAAGAGCGCGCCGGTGACCGCGATGGCGAGGAAGTACGGGCTCTTCATCGTCTCGCGCAGGTGCAGCGCCACGAGTGCCGGCAGCTCGCGCACGTAGGCGATCGCCCGCAGGTCGCGCGTGGCCGCGGGAAGGGACGAGAGCGCGCCCGACTGCGCGCCCTCGGCGATCGCGTCGACGAGCGGCGCGCGACGCCGTCCCCAGCGACGCCGCCTCGGGGCACGCTCCGCCCCTTCCGCCGCCGTGCTGAAGCGCGCGTAGCAGAAGGCGAGGAACGCGATGCCCACCGCGAGCCACATCGCCCGGTTCCACAGCAGCTCTCCGGCGAGCGGCACGGCGCGCACGTTCTTCTCCGCCGGGCTCCAGTAGCGCGTCGCCAGCCCGAGGGCGGTCGAGCCGATCGGATCGACGAGGGCCGCGAGGCTGCGGTTGTCGATGTCGGCGAGCAGCCGCGCGGCGGCGAGATAGCCGACGAGCACCACGGCGCCGGCGATGTACACCGCGACCATGCGCCGCGTGAGCGCGGCGAGGGTGAAGAACACGGCGCCGAGGAAGAGCACGTTCGGCAACAGCATCACGAGATAGGGACGCACGAACGCCGCGAGCGACCACGGTCCCACGCGCTCGGCGTCGACGCCCGGCCAGTGCGCTCCGAGGAGGACGCCCGCCGCGATGCCGAGGAAGATCACCATGAGCAGCGCGGCCGCTCCGAGGAAGCGGCCCGCCAGGTAATCGCGCTTCGAGATCGGGCTGGTGAAGAAGAAGTGCGAGGCCTGGTATTCGAAGTCCTGCTGGACCGCGCGGCCCATGAACGCGGCGACCGTCACCACGCCGAGGAGCCCCAGCACCGTCACCGTCTGCGCGATCGCGTAGGGCGAGTTGATGTAGACCTTGTCGCTGCTGAACGCGACCTTGAGGCTCTGGAACACGCCCCCGGCCGCGGCCATCCACAACGCGGCGAACGCGGTGAAGACCGCGAAGTAGACGAAGGTCGACAGGCGCGTGAGCTTCGTGCGCAGCTCGAAGCCGGCGATGGCGAGCGTCGTGCCCATCACGCGTGCGCCGGGACGCGGGCCGGATCGAGCAGGCCCGCGACGGCGGTGAAGTAGACGTCCTCCAGCTCGGCGGGCACCGGCTCGAAGCCCGCGCCCGGCGCGCTCTCGGAATACGCGCGCACCACGGTGCGGCCGGCCTGCAGGCGCGACGACACCACCGGCGCGGCCGATTTCAGCGACTCGAGCTCGTCGCGTCCCACCACGCGACGCCACATGCGTCCCTCGAGGCGCGCGACGGCGGCGGCGGGCTCGCTTTCCAGCAGCACGCGCCCCTGGTGGATCACGGCGAAGCGCGGGCAGAGATCGGCGACGTCGTCGACGATGTGCGTCGAGAGGATCACGATCACCTCGCGCCCGATGTCGGCGAGCAGGTTGTGGAAGCGCACGCGCTCCTCGGGATCGAGCCCCGCGGTGGGCTCGTCGACGATGATGAGCCGCGGATTGCCGATCAGCGCCTGGGCGATGCCGAACCGCTGGCGCATGCCGCCCGAGAATCCGCCGAGCTTCTGCTTGCGCACTGCGGCGAGGTTCGTCCGCTCGAGGAGCGCGTCGACCACGCGCTTGCGCTCGCGCGAATCCGTGATGCCCTTCAGCCGGGCGAAATGGTCGAGCATGTCCTGCGCGCTGACCTTCGGGTACACGCCGAATTCCTGCGGGAGGTAGCCGAGGAGCGCGCGCACGCGATCCTTGTCGCGCAGCACGTCGATGTCGTCGAGCATCGCCGATCCGCCATCCGCCTCCTGCAGCGTCGCGAGCGTTCGCATGAGCGTCGACTTGCCGGCGCCGTTCGGCCCGAGCAGCCCGAACATGCCGGGGCCGATGTCGAGCGAGACGCGGTCGAGCGCCTGCACGCCGTTCGCGTAGCGCTTGGAAAGATCACGGATCACGAGCTCCATCGGGCGGCTCCGGGCTGCGCACGGGATTCCATGGTCGCATACCCGCGTGGCCAGCCGCGAGCGGTCCGTCGAGCGCGTCTACTGCCGGGGACTGGGCCTCGACGCCTGCACGCCGCCGGCCCCCGGCCGGATTGCCGGAACGGGCCTCGGCATCGCCGGCACCGGCAACGCGCCGAAATGCCGCACCGTCGTCAGGCACGCGGGCGAGCCGCAGATCCGCGTGGCGCAGCGCTCTCCCGCTTCGCGCGAGTAGCGCTCCAACGTCGCGCGGTCCTCGGGCTTGACCTTCTCGATGGCCGCGACCCACTGCGGCCACATCGCCTGCGATCGCCGCTCCATTTCCGCCATCTTCGCTTGCAGCTCGCGCGCAGTGGCCTGCCCCTCGGGGCTCGCGGGGTCGGAGTTCCGCATGCGATAGTCGAGCGCCATGAGCTCGCATGAGGAGGCCTCGTTGGCCTCCAGGAGGCGCTTCACCGCATCGAGGTCCGACGACGGCGTGGCGATCTCCATCTGCTTGCCCTTCGCTTCGGGCGCGCAGGGCTCGGACTGGTAGCTCGTCCGCCCGTCCGGGGCGACGCACTTGAAGACCTGCGCATGCGCGGTGATGGCGGCGAAGGCCACGACGAGCAGGCCGCGTCGCACGACAGCACCGATCCGATTGCGCATGGGGCCTCCGCCCGTTCATGGCTGCAAGCGCCGATTCGCCGCCATAGCTTATCGCACGCGGCTGCGGGAGAGCGCGCGTTCGAAGCGCAGGCGAGCGGGAGGATGGCTCGGGCTGAACGTGGCGGGCGATTCGCGCGCGGCGAGCTTGTCGAAGAAGCCCAGCACGTCCTCGATCGGCCAGCCCGCGCGCAGGACGAGATCCATCCCCAGCGCATCGGCCTCGAGCTCCTGCGAGCGCGCGATCTCGGCTTGCCGGGCATCCTGCTCGGCGCTCGATTCGGGATCGATCGCGGCGTCGTCGTGGCGGTGGCCGGCGAGCAGGTGGCCCATCTCGTGCGCGAGCATCATCGCGATCTCTCCGTCGTCGAGCCCGAGGGCGCGAACGAAGGGAAGGCCGACGAGCAGCTTCCCGCCCGGCATGCAGAGCGCATCGACACGGGGGTCGTCGGCCGCGTGCGCTTCCCAGGGCCATGCGGTCGTCTCGCTTCGGCCATCGGCCGCGACGCGCACGAGCCGCGCGAAGACCCGCTGGGTGCGCGCGTCGAGGGCGGGGTCGGTGTCGAGGCGACCGGCCACGGAGAGACGCCCGAGCATCGCTCGGTAGGCGGCCTCGGCGGCGACGGGGTCGCTGCGCGCCTCGCGCGGCGGCATCGTCGAGGCGCAGCCCACCACGACGAGCAGGCCGGCGAGCGAAGAGCCGGCGAGGACCTTCATGGCAAGATAGCGGCCGGGAGGAAAGGGGGATCGATCGCGTGCCTCGCGCGCTTGTCGTTGCGTTGCTGATGCTCGCCGCGGGCGTGCCCGCGCGCGCCGAGCCTGCCATCGTCCTCATGGTGGGCGGCATCGAGAAGATCATCTACCTGCCGGCCGCGCTCGCCGAGCGGCTCGGGTATTTCCGCGACGAGGGCGTCGATGTCGAGGTGCGCAGCCGTCCCGCGGGCGTCGAGGCCGAGGACGAGCTGCTGAGCGGGGCGGTCCAGGGCGTGGTCGGCTTCTACGACCACACCATCGAGCTGCAGGCCAAGGGCAAGGCGGTGGAATCGGTCGTGCAGCTCGGCCTGGCGCCGGGACATGCGGTGGTCGTCGCCAGACGCGCCGCTGAGAGCATGAAGTCCATGGCCGATGTCGCGGGCCGGCGCCTCGGGGTGACCGGACTGGGCGCGTCCACCAATTTCCTCAGCCAGTATCTCGTGCTCGATGCCGGCGCGCGCCTCGCGGACGTGACGTTCGTGCCGGCGGGAAGCGGCGATGCTTTCATCGCCTCGCTCGTCCACGGCGTGATCGATGCGGGCATCACGACGGAGCCCACCATCTCGCGCCTGCTCGCGGCGAACGAGGCGAGCGTCCTCGTCGACCTGCGCACGCCCGAGGCGGCCGCGCGGGTGCTGGGCGGAGTGTATCCGGCCGCGTGCCTCTACATGGAGACGCGCTGGGTGCAGCGCCACAGGCGCGAAGTGCGGCGGATCGTCGCCGCGCTCGTGCGCGCGCTCGGCTACATCGCCACGCACGATGCCGAGGCGATCGCCACGCAGCTGCCGGCCACCTATTACGCCGGCGATCGCCGCCTGTACGTGCAGGCGCTGGCCGGGAGCAAGGCGATCTTCAGTCGCGACGGCGTGATGCCGGCCGCGGGCCCGGCGACCGCGATGCACGTGCTGTCCACGATCCATCGCGGCGTGCGCGGCAAGCATATCGATCTCGCGAAGACCTATACGACCGAGTTCGTCGACGCGTCGCGCTGAGCGGACGCGGGAAAGCGCACGATCGCGGCGAGCCCCTTTCCCGCGGGCCCGTCGCGCAGCGTGACGCTCGCGCCGCTCGTGGCCGCGATCTCGCGCACGATCGCGAGCCCGAGCCCGCATCCGTCGGCCACCTCGTGCGTGAGGCGATAGAACCGCTCGAAGACGCGCTCGCGCTCGGCCTCGGGAATGCCGGGGCCGTCGTCCTCGACGCGCAGCTCCACGGCGCCGGGGATGATTTCCACGCACGCGGTGACCCTGCCGCCGCGGGGTGTGTAGCGAAGCGCGTTGTCGACGAGATTGACCACGAGCTCCTTGAGCATCGCGGGATCGGCGCGAACGCGCGCCTCGCTCGGCGGGCCTTCGAAGCCGAGGTCCATGGCCTTCGACTGGGCCATCGGCGCCATCTCCTCGACCACGCGCCGGACCACCGCGCGCACGTCGACTTCGGCGCCGCTCGCCGCGGGCGGGGTGCCGTCCTCGGCGACGGAGAGCGTGAGCAGCTGGTTCACGACGCGGTTGCTGTGCCGGATGCTCTCGCGCATCGAGCTCAGCGCGAGCTCGCGGCTCTCCGGGTCGGCGCTGCCGAGCGCGTATTCGGCCTGCGTGTTGAGCAGCGCGAGCGGCGTGCGCAGCTGGTGCGCGGCGTTGCCGATGAAGCGGCGGTGCGCCGACATGTGCTGCGCGAGGCGGCCGACGTAGTCGTTGAGCGCATCGGCGAGGGAGCGCAGCTCGCTCGGGACGCGCCGCGTGTCGAGCGGCTCGAGCGTGCCGGCCGGGCGCCCGAGCACCTGGCTGCGCAGGCGCAGCAGCGGCGCGATCGCGCGGCGCAGGCTCGCCAGCCCGAGCAGCGTGGCCAGCGCGACGAGGACGGCCTGTTGCCACAGCGTGTGCGAGGCGATCGCCTGCGCGAGCGAGCCGCTGGCGCGCAGGGTATCGGCCACTTCGATGAGGACCCAGTCGTCGGGGGCGCCGAACACCGGTTGCGCGTACGCGACGACGCGGACCGCATTGCCGCGCACGGTCGCGTCGTAGTAGACGGCGGCGTCGGGCTCGGGGCGATGCGGCGGCCCGGGAAGGTCGGTATAGCCCGCGACCAGGCGCCCGTCGGGCCGCGCGATGCGGTAGAAGATCTCGTCGCCGGCGCCCGACTGGAACAGCTCGAGCGCCGCCGGCGGGATCTCCGCCTCGAGCAGGCCGTCCTCGTAGCTCACGTGCTGCCCGATCATGCGCGCCGATCCGAGCAGCATCCGGTCGTTCACCACCGCCGCGGTCTTGTGCGCGTTGGCGAGCGTGAGCGCGATGTTGAACGCCAGCAGCAGCGCGAGCGGACCGAGCAGCCAGGCGAGCAGGTGGGAGCGCAGGCTACGCGCCACGACCGTCCTTGAGCAGGTAGCCGATGCCGCGCAGCGTGATGATCGAGGCGCGCGCGCCTTCGAGCTTGCGCCTCACGCGGTGGACGTAGACCTCGACCGCGTCTTCGCTCACCTCCGCGTCGATGCGCACGAGGCTCTCCGCGAGCGCGGTCTTGCCCACGGTCCTGCCCGCGTTCATCACCAGCGTCTCGAGCACCGCGCGCTCGCGCGGCGTGAGCGCGACGGGACGGCCATCGAGCGCGAACTCGCGCGTGTTCGTGTCGTAAGCGAGGCCGCCGCATTCGACGACCGGGCTCGCCACGCCGCTCGAGCGGCGCAGCAGCGCGCGCAGGCGCGCCTCGAGCTCGGCGTAGTCGAACGGCTTCGCGACGTAGTCGTCGGCCCCGGTATCGAGGCCGCTCACGCGATCGGCCGGCGCGTTGCTCGCCGTGAGGATGAGCACCGGCATGTTGTCGCGGCGTGCGCGCAGCCGCCGGAGCACCTCGCGGCCTTCCACCTTCGGCAGCGAAAGGTCGAGGATCGCGAGCGCGTAGCGCTCCACGAACAGCAGGTGGTCGGCGGTCGCGCCGTCGAACGCGCAATCGACCGCGTAGCCGCTGCGCTCGAGGCTGCGTTGCAGCCATTGCGCGAGCTGCCGGTTGTCTTCGACGAGAAGGATCCGCACGGCGCGCGGCCGCGCCCGCGGCCGCTTCCCCTTTGTAAGCAAATCGTAAGTCGGAGCCGCCTAGAGTGCGCCCAGCCGCTCCACCGGCGCCCAGTGTAGCGGGCGATGAAGCCGGTGGGGAGTCGGCGATACAAAGCCCGCCCGGGCAACCAGGCGTCCGCGAGGACGCGGAGGAGAGATGGCATGACAGGCGCCGGCGTTCACGCCGATCGGCGGTCCAGCCTCCGGCTGGGCGGTGCGACCCCCACCATTCGAAACCACAAAAGGAGAACAGGGATGAAGATGAAGACCGTCCCGCTGGCGGTGCTCGGCGCGTTGGCCGCGCTCGCCGCGGCGGCCTCGCCGGCCATGGCCGATACCGCGGCCGATCTCAAGGCGGAGATCGCCGCGCAGCGCGCGCAGCTCGAGGCACAGCGCGTGCGCCTCGAGGCGCTGGAGAGGAAGCTCGAAGCGGCGAGCCAGGCGCCGGCGGCTGCCGCACCGGCGGCCGGCGCCGGCGCCGGCTTCGCCATGCATGGGGCGCTCGGCGGACCCGGCGAGGGCTACACGTTCTATCTCACGCCGGCCGACGCGGTGACCCTCTACGGCCTGCTCGACCTCACGGTCGTCGACCGCAACCATGCCAATGCCGCGGGCGACCGCTCGTTCAACATGGAGATCGGTTGGTGGAGCGGCAGCCGCTGGGGCATCACCGGCCACCACGCGCTCGCCAACGGCGACCGCGTCGTCTTCAAGCTGGAGAGCGAGTTCGAGATTCCCACCGGCAGCGAGGACACGCCGGGCGTGCTCTTCAACCGCGACGCCTGGCTCGGCTACGAGAGCTCGAGCTGGGGCAAGCTCACCCTCGGGCGCCAGAACGCGCTGCCGCGCGATTTCTCCGCGATCTATGGCGACCCGTACACCACCTCGCGCGTGATCACCGACGAGACGGGCTACACCAACAACAACAACTTCAAGCAGCTCATCTTCTATGCGGCGAGCCCGACCGGCACCCGGTACGACCGCGGCGTCGTGTGGAAGAAGGATTTCGGCGGCCTCGTCGCGGGCGCCGCCTACCAGTTCGGCGGCGTGCCGGGCGACAACACCGAGGGCAGCGCGCGCGCCGTAGCGCTCGGCTACAACGGCCCGGGCGACGGGTTCCACCTCGCCGGCTACTACACGCAGTTCCAGGTGAGCGGCCTCGAGCACAAGGACTGGTCGGTGGGCGGCAACGTCGCGCTCGGCCCGCTGTTCCGCGTGTATGGCGGCTACTACAAGGACGACACGGAGCAGCCCGCGGCGTTCGGCAAGCGCAAGGACCATGCGTGGACCGTCTCGACGAAGATCACGCCCCATGGGCCGTTCGACTACGAGGTGGGCTACCAGATCATCCACGCCGACAACGCGGGCGTGAACGGCGCGGGCAACGTGCTGGTGCCCTATCGCGACACCTCGGGGATCAAGGGCACCGCGACCGGCGACAAGAAGACGCTCTACGGCTCGGTGTTCTACCACTTCGACCGGCGCGCCGAGCTCTATCTCGCTTCCGATTACGCCAAGCTCACCGACGGCTACAAGCTCGGCAGCTTCAACGGCTTCGCCAACCAGCTCGAAGTGGCGGCCGGCATGCGCTACCGGTTCTGACGGCTCCTCCTGTGGTAGGCCGTGTCCCCATGTTTTTGCGCCTCGATGGGGAATTTCCGGGCCCGCGTTTCCCATGCGCGGGCCTCTTTTCCATCCCGGTCCACGAGCGTCGCGCGCAGCCGCGCATGCGCTTCGGGGACCCGCCGCACAAGCGTAGAAAAGGAATGTCATGAGCTCAGGATCCATGCGGCGGCTCGCCGCCTTCGGTTTCGCGCTGGCCCTCGGCCTGTGCGGCGGCGCGGTGCCGGCCGCGGGCACGAGCTATCCGACCAAGCCGGTGAAGGTCGTCGTGGGCTTCGCTCCCGGCGGCGGCTCGGACTTCATCGCGCGCGTGATTGCGCCGAGGCTCGGCGAGAAGCTCGGCCAGCCCGTGATCGTCGACAACAAGCCGGGCGCGGGAGGCAACCTCGCGGCCGACTACGTGGTCAAGGCGGCGCCCGACGGCTACACGCTCTACCTCGCCGCGGCCAGCTATACCGTCAACCCCGCGGTGTACAAGCTCACGTTCGATCCGATCAAGGACATCGCGCCGGTCGCGCAGCTCGCGCACGGGCCGTTCATCATCGCGGTGAACCCCAAGCTGCCGGTCGGCACGCTGAAGGATCTCGTCGAGTACGCGAAGAAGAATCCGGGCAAGCTCTCGTACGCGAGCGCGGGCACCGGCAGCATCGTGCACATGGCCACGGAGTACTTCCTCGCCACCGCCGGCATCGAGGCGCTGCACGTGCCGTACAAGGGCACGTCGCCCGCGTTGACCGACACCATCGGCGGCCAGACCCAGCTCGTGTTCGGCACGGTCGCCTCGACGATTCCGTTCGTGAAGTCCGGGCAGCTCAAGGGACTCGCGGTCACCACCGCGACGCGGCTCGCCGCGCTGCCCGACGTGCCGACGGTCGCGGAATCCGGCTATCCGCAGTTCGTCGCGGAGAACTGGCACGGCATCGTGGCGCCGAAGGGCACGCCGCCGGAGATCGTCGCCAGGCTGAACCAGGTGATCAACGAATCCCTCAAGGACCCGAAGATGGCCTCGCAGCTCGCCATCGACGGGCTGACCGCCGCATCGGGCTCGCCGGAAGACTTCGCCGCGGTGATCCGCAGCGAGACGCAACGCTGGCAGCAGGTGGCGAAGTCGCGCGGCATTCACCTCGAGTGATTCGCGCGGGACCGAAGCGCCGGACGCCATCGGGCGCCCGGTGCTCCGGCCCGAGCGTCTGCGCGCGCGCGGACTATGCCGCCGCGACCGATTGCGCCGCGGCGGCGTCCGCCGGCATCGATGGCGCGGCCGGAATCTCCACGACCATGCGCAGCCCCGACTGCGCGCCGCGGTCGGTCGCGTAGATGCGGCCGTGGTGCAGCTGCGCGATGCTGCGCGAGATCGCGAGCCCGAGGCCGCTGCCCTTGTCCGAGGACGAGGTGGCACTGAAGCGCACGAAGCGGTCGAAGATCTGGCGCCGCTGCTCGGGCGTGAGGCCGGGCCCGTCGTCCTCCACGCTCAACCGCCACACGTCCTCGGCGAGCTGCGACTTGAGGGCGATGAGGCCGCCCTCGCGCGTGGCGTTGATCGCGTTCACGACGAGGTTGAGCAGCACCTGGCGCATGCGCTTCTCGTCGAAGGCGGCGATGCCCGTGCCCTGGTGCGACCACACGAGCCGGCGCTTGTGGTATTCCGCGAGCGCGAGCGCGTCCTGCGCGAAGCCCTGCACGAACGCGGCCGGATCCTGCTCCTTGAGCTCGATCGTCACGGCGTGCGCGTCGGCCCGGGAGAGGAACAACAGCTCCTCGATGATCTGGTTCACGCGCGCGAGCTCCTCGAGCTGCACGTGCAGCGATTCGCGCTGCGCGGGGTCGAGCTTGCCCGTCATGAGGAGGCGCTCGGCGTGCAGGCGCACGAGGGAAAGCGGCGTCTTGAGTTCGTGCGAGGCGTCGGCGGTGAAGCGGCGGATCTCGTCGAACGAGCGCTCGAGCCGGTCGAACATCTGGTTGAGCAGCATCGCGAGGCTCGAGATCTCGTCGCGCACCTCGCCCACCGGGATGCGCTCGCGCAGGTTGTCCGAGCCGATGCGCTTCGCGGTCTCGCGGATCGCGCGCACCGGCGCGAGCATCATCTGGCTCAGGCCGAAGCCGAGCGCCACGCTGACCAGCAGCATCACCGCCAGCAGCCCCAGCGCGATCTTGCGGTATTGCGCGAGGGTCTCGTAGATCGGCGCGAGCGGCGTGGCCACCGTCACGTCGAACGGCGGCAGCAGGAACTCGCTCGCGCGCACCATCCCCACGCCGCGCACTTCGACCGCGTAGGCGCGCTCGCCGACGATGTCGGGAATCGTCTGGCCCTTCAGGTTGCGCGACTTGAAGAACACATTGGTCATCGGCCCGTGCATGTCGATGAAGAAGAGCGAGGAGGCCGATTCGGTCGCCTCGCGGATGTGCAGGTCGATCACCTCGGGCGAAAGGGACGCGTAGTCGGAGCCGAGGAACGACTTGAGCTGCCGGAATTCCTGCTCGTTCAGCAGGTCGAGCTGCTTCACCAGCTGCCGCTCGAGGAGGAAGTAGCCCACCGCGAAGAGCGCCGCGAGCGTGAGCGTCGCGGTGAGCGCGTACCAGAACGTGAGGCGGCTGCCGATCGACTTCACAGCAGCTGGTAGCCGACGCCGCGCACGGTCTTGAAGAGCGGCTTGTCGCCGCCGCCCTCGAGCTTCGCGCGCAGCCGGCTCATGTACACGTCGAGCAGGTTGGTGTCGACGTCGAAGTGGGAGGCCCAGATCTTCTCGGAGATCAGCGTGCGCGTGAGGATGCGACCGGGGTTCTGCATGAAGATCTCGAGCAGCGCGTACTCGCGGCTCGTGAGGTCCACCGGCGCGCCGTCGAGCTGCACGGTGTGCGAGATGAGGTCGAGGCGGATGCCGCGGTGCTCGAGCACCACCTTCTTCACCGCCGATTGCCGCCGCACCAGCGAGCGGATGCGCGCGAGCAGCTCCTCGAAGCTGAAGGGCTTCGGCAGGTAGTCGTCGGCGCCGACGTCGAGGCCCTTGATGCGATCCTCGACGGAGTCGCGCGCGGACAGCACGAGCACCGGCTCGTTGAACCCCGCCGAGCGCCATTGCCGCAGCAGGTCGATGCCGTCGCCGTCGGGCAGCCCCAGGTCGAGCAGGATCACGTCGTACGGCGTCTCGGCGAGCGCGTCGCGCGCGGCCGCGCACGTGTTGACCCAGGCCACCGTGTACGCGCATTCCTTGAGCCCCTGCTCGAGGAAGCGTCCGAGGCGTTCCTGGTCTTCGACGATCAGTACCTTCATGCCCGAGGATGCTAGCGCAAATCCCGCGCAGGGAGACTGAAAGGAAATTCAGGAACGCGACAGGATTGCTTCAGGATGCGGACCTAGTCTACGTTGGCCTGCGTGGCACTCGCGGGCGGTGTCCGCAACCGGGGGGAGGAGATGAAGAAGACGACGACGTTGGGCTCGATGGCGGGCTTCGCCCTCACGCAGATCGCGATCGCCGCGGGCGCCGTGGCGCTGCCCCTCGCGGCACAGGCGCAGAGCCGGCCGAACATCGAGGAGACGCTGCCGCCGGTGGCGGGCAAGAAGAACTACGCGCAGTCGCTGGTCGAGCGCATCGCGGCGCGCCATCCCGAGCTGCTCGAGCTCGACATCCACGCCACGCCGCCCGGCGCCGCGCACAGCGTGATCGTCGGCTCGAAGAATCCGGCGCGCATCGGCAGACCGAGCGACGCGGACGACGTGGCCGTCGCCAGGACCGGCACGCCGCGCGTGGAGATCAACCGCACCGGCGCGAACAACGTCGAGGTGGCGCTGCCGCTGCTGAGCGTCACGGGTCAGAGCGTCGGCTCCGTCGAGATGACGTTCCCGTATCCCGCGGGCACCGACCGGCTCGCGATGCTGCGCCAGGGCCAGCACATCGCCGACGAGATGCGCCGGCGCATCGCCAACGGGCCCGAGGACCTGGTGACTCCCGCGCAGTACGACGGGATCCCGCCCGAGTCCTTCGCGCAGTTCCTGGTGGACGACGAGCTGGAACGTGAGCCGGGGGTGGCCATCCTCGTGCTGCACGCGGGCGTCGACAACGCGGCCTATCCCGTGGTCGGCTCCAACATCGGCCGCATCGGCAAGCCCGCCGATGCGAGCGACCTCGAGGTGATCCGCAGCGGGCGCGAGGTGCACGCGCGCAGCGCCGACGGGCGCCGCTACGAGGTGAAGCTGCCGCTGCGCAGCGCCGCGGGCGACATCGTGGGCGCCGTGGCCGTCGTCTTCCCGACCGGCATCGCATCCGAGGAGGTGATGGCGCGCCAGGCGCAGAAGATCCGCGACCAGCTCGCCACGCGCATCGCGACCGCGCAGAACCTCCTCGGTCCGTATCCGCAGGTGGCCGAGCAGCGCGTGGACAAGGTGCAGACCGCTTATGACCAGCCGGAGCTCGGCAACCAGCAGACGCTGCCGATGACCAAGGCGGTCACCACGGGACGCACGCTCGAGCAGGCGTCGCAGGAGGGCTACTCCGAGGCGGTGAAGAACGTGGCCGGGGTCGTGCCGACGAACTCGAAGGGCACGCCGAACGACGCGATCGCGATCCGCGGCATCAAGCTGAACCTCTTCTCCAACTACCGTCTGAACGGCGGCCTGCCCATCGCGGGCGTGATCACGGTGCCGCTCGAGGACAAGGAGCGCATCGAGACGCTGAAGGGCGCGAACGCGCTCATGTTCGGCGTGGCGAGCCCGGCGGGCATCATCAACCTCGTGACCAAGCGCGCCGGCGACATCGACGTGACGAGCGTGGCCGCCGCGGGCAACTCGTTCGGGCAGTACGGCGGCTCCTTCGACATCGGCCGGCGCGTCGGCGCCGAGCGCGAGCTCGGCATCCGCGTGAACGGCGCGGCCGTGCACCTCGAGAACGGCGTGCGCGACGCGGGCGGCTACGGCCGCTTCGGCAGCGTGGGCTTCGATTACCGGCTCACGTCGCGCCTCACGGTGCAGGGCGACTACGAGTACTACATGAAGCACGTGGTCGAGCAGGCCGGCATCAGCCTGTTGAGCCCCGTGAACGGCCGCATCCCGATCACGCCCGTGCCCGATCCGCGCAACCTCCTGTCGGGCACCTGGAACCTGTACCCGCCGGTCACGCGCAACCAGCAGGTGCGCGCGGACTTCATCGTGAACGACAGCTGGAAGCTGCTCGCCGAGACCGGCCGCTCGGACGCCAACCGCTCGCGCTATACCGTGCGCATCGGCGGCTACAACATCGTCACCGGCGCGGGCGGCATCGTGAACGTGCAGTACGCGGGCCAGACGTACAAGAACGCCTTCACGCGCGGCGAAGCGCTCGGGCGGTTCGTGACCTTCGGCATCCATCACGACCTCACGCTCGGCTACTCGGCCACCGAGCGCGACGCGATCGGCAACTTCCAGTTCACCACGACGATGCCGCAGCGGCAGAACATCTTCGATCCGGTGCCGCTGCCCACGCCGGTGTTCACCACGCCGTCCAAGGCGCTGCCGCTGCAGGCGAGCTACGACACCGGCCTGTACGGCTACGACACCATCACCGTGACGCCGAAGTGGCGCCTGCTGCTCGGCATGCGGCGCACGAAGGACCAGGAGACCGTGGGCAC
Source organism: uncultured Burkholderiales bacterium (assembly GCA_964403515.1). GTDB lineage: Bacteria > Pseudomonadota > Gammaproteobacteria > Burkholderiales > Usitatibacteraceae > Usitatibacter. The sequence goes on from CAYOGL010000003.1 coordinate 49,384, forward strand.
GCGCGTCGATTGGTCCACGGTGAACTCGCCCGCGTACGGCGTGCTCTACGACATCATCCCGAGCGTGACCGCGTTCGCGAGCTACCTCGAGGGCCTCGAGGCCGGCGGCACCGCGCCCGCGACCGCGGTGAACTCGAACGAGATCCTCCCGCCGGCGATCTCGAAGCAGAAGGAGATCGGCATCCGCGACTCGCACATCCGCGGCCTGTCGCTGAGCGGCTCCTACTTCGAGATCACGCGCGCCAACGCGGTCACCGACCCGGTCACGCGCATCTTCGCGAACAACGGCGACATCGACTACAAGGGCGTGGAGTTCACGTTCGTGTACGACTTCCTGCGCCAGTGGACGGTGCGCGGGGCGGGCCAGTGGCTGAAGGCGGTGCAGAAGACGCCGGATCCGACCTTCAACGGCTTCACGCCGGAGAACACGCCGCGCGAGCTGGGCAACCTCTCGGTCTCGTACCGGATGCTGTGGGTGCCCGGCCTCACGCTCACGGGCGGGGTGGCCGGCGTGTCGAACCGGTTCGTGAACAACCAGGAGCAGGGCACGATTCCCGGCTATGCGCTCTACAACATCGGCGCGGGCTACGTGACGCGGGTGCACGGCAAGCGCGTGGCGCTGCAGGTGAACGTCGACAACCTTTCGAACCGGCGCTACTGGAATTCGGTGCAGACCGGCACGTACGGCATCGGCATGGACCGCAGCGTCAAGTTCAACGCGCGCGTGGATTTCTGAGCATGCGCGGGTCCCTCGCCGCGTGCCTGCTCGCGGCGGCGCTTGCATTCGATGCGTGGGCCGCGCCGTACGAGCCGGCGCATTACGACCTGTCCGCGTTGCCCAGGTACGTGCCCCACGACATGGCGCTCGGCGTCGTGCGCATCTACGGCACGCCGCTCGAATCGCTGGTCGGCGACTGGGCGAGCGCCTTCCGCGCGAAGCAGGGCCACGTGCGCCTCGAGGCCTACCTGGTCAACACGTCGCAGGCGTTCGCGGGGCTGGTCACCGGGCGCGCCGATGTCGGGCTCATGGGCCATCGCACGTGGCACACGAGCCTCATGGCCTTCCACCAGGCCTTCGGCTACGAGCCGCTCGAGATCCGCTTCGCGACCGGCTCCTACGACGACCCGAAGGGCTCCACGCCCGGGCTCATGTTCATCGTGAACAAGGCGAACCCGCTCGCGAAGCTCACCCTCGAGCAGATCGACGGCATCTTCTGCGCGCAGCGCACCGGCGGCTGGGACGGCGTGCGCTGGTCGGCCGCGGCCGCGCGCGGTCCCGAGAAGAACATCCGCACGTGGGGTCGGCTCGGTCTCACGGGCGAATGGGCCGACAAGCCGATCCACGTTCACGGCTCGGACGTGACGCTCAGCAACTGGGCGGACCTGATCGAGCGCGAGGCGTGCCACGGCGGCAAGAAGTGGAACCCCGCGCTCATCGAGGGCCCGCGCGCCGACATCGGGCTCAAGGCCAGGGGCAAGTGGCGCGACCAGGAGATCACCGACGGCGTCGAGCGCGATCCCTATGCCATCGGCTTCGTCTTCCAGCGGGTGATCGACGCCGCGCACGCCGACGTGAAGGTGCTGCCGCTCGCGCGCACCGCCGCGGGCCCGTTCGTCACGCCGAGCGCGCAGACGTTCTTCGACGGCAGCTACCCGATGCACAACGGCGCCTACCTGTATCTGAACCGCGTGCCCGGCAAGCCGCTCGACGTGCGCGATCGCGAGTTCGTGCGCTTCGTGCTGAGCCGCGAGGGCCAGCAGATCGTGGCCGACAGCCGCATCTTCATCCCGCTCGATGCGCGCGCGGTCGAGGCGGAGCTGCGCAAGCTCGACACGCCATGAGGAGCCTCGCCGCCGCGTTCGGCCTCGTCGTCGCGTTCTGCGCCGCGGCCGCGCTCGCGGATGCGCTCCCGGATTACCGGCCGCAGCAGCACGTGTCGGGAACGATCCGCACGCGCGGCAACGATCGCATGGCCGCGCTGCTCGCGCGCTGGGAACGGGGGTTCCGCAAGTACCACCCGGACGTGCGCTTCGAGGACACGCTGAAGGGCACCGCCTCGGGCATCTACGGCCTCGAGATGCGCACGGCCGATCTCGCGCTCATGGGCCGGCCGATCAATCCCTACGAACGGTACGGAACCTACGAGCGCTCGTGGGTGTTCCCGGTCGAGATCGAGGTGGCCACGGGCAGCTTCGAGCGGCCGGGCTACTCGCCGGCCTATGCGATCTTCGTGAACGCGCGCAATCCGCTCGCGCGGCTCACCCTCGCCCAGCTCGACGGCATCTTCGGCGCGCGCCGCGGCGGCGGCTGGGTCGGTCTCACGTGGGACGAGACGGCGGCGCGCTCGAGCGATCGCGATCTGCGCCGCTGGGGCGAGCTCGGCCTCGCCGGCGAGTGGGCGGAGCGCCCGATCCACGTCTACGGGCCGCCCAATCTCGGCACCGGCACGATCACCGGGTTCCAGAGCCGCGTGATGGGCGGCGGCGCGATCTTCAACGAGGACCTGCGCGAGTATGCCGACCGCACCAAGATGGTCGCCGATCTCGCACGCGATCCCGACGGCATCGGCTATGGCCCGCTCGGCAACCGCATCGACGGCGTGAAGGTGCTCGCGTTGGCCGAGGGCGAGGGCGGGCCGTACGTGCCGCTCACGCGCGCGAGCGTGGCGGACCGAAGCTATCCGCTCGCGCGCCCCGTGTACATCGACTTCACCATCGACGACGACAAGAGCCGGATCGCCGATCCGCGTGTCGCGCCGAAGGTGCGCGAGTTCCTGCGCTACGTGCTCTCGAAACAGGGACAGCAGGAGGTCGCGCGCGACGGCTCGTACCTGCCGCTGCCCGCGCCGGTGGTGCGCGCGCAGCTCGGGAAGATCGACTTCCAGGGCATTCCCCCCGAACGCAAGCTCCTCAGGGACGAAGACTGATGCGAACGACCGCCCGTGCCGCGTGGACCGCGGCGCTTTCCCTGGTATTCATCGCCGCGTGCCTTCCCGCCTTCGCGGCGCCCACGCCCGTGCGGGTTCGCATGGCGATCGACGAGGATCCCATCGTCGTGCGGCTCGCCCGCAGCCTCGGCTACCTGCGCGACGAGGGGATCGAGATCGTGCCGGTCGATCTCGAGAAGCTCACGGGCGAGGATTACCTGCTGCAGCAGCCGCTGGTCGAAGGGCGCATCGACGCGTGCTACCACTGGTTCAACCATGCGGTGTTCGGCGCGCGCCACGGCTTTCCCGTCGAGGCGCTGATGGTGTTCAACGACGCCCCGGGCATGACCGTGATGGTCGCGAATCGCGTGAAGGACGAGATCCGCGGTGCCGGCGATTTCCGCGGGCGGCGCATCGCCGAGGGCGCGAGCTACGGGACGAAGGCGGTCATCACCGGCTATCTCGCGCAGCGCGCCGGGCTTCCGCGCGACGCGTACACGCCGGTCGCGTCGCAATCGGAAGGGCGCCTGGCCGCGGTGCTGTCCGCGCTGAAGGACGCGAGCGTGGACGTGATGACGTTCCAGGAGCCGGTGACCTCCGCGCTGCAGCGTTCGGGAATGGTCTCGACGCTCTACGACCTGAATACGGAGCAGGGCACGCGCGCGGCGCTCGGCGCGCCGTTTCCCGCGCAGTCGCTGCTGGTCGCGCCGCGCTTCGTCGCCGAGCATCCGCAGGTCGCCCAGCACCTCGTGAACGCATTCGTGCGCACGATGCGCTTCATCGATCGCCACGATGCCGCCGAGATCGTGGCCGCGCTCCCGTCCGCGTACTTCGAGGGCAAGGACCGCGGGGAGGCGATCGCCTACGTGCGCGCGACGCTGCCCAGCTATGCGCACGGCGACTTCTCGGTCCCCGCGGACGGCGCGCGGCTCGTGGTGGCCGCGATGCGCTCCTCGCGCTTCGACGACAGCACCGAAGGGCGTTGGCGCGCGGGCGGCGACGACTCGAAGGTGGTGGCCGAGAAACTCTACGACAACCGCTTCGTCGAGAAGGCGATGCAGCGCATCCCCTGACGGGCGCACGACCATGGGCCGCCGTCATCGCCTCTTCCTCGCCGCGCTGCTCGGCCTTCCGTTCGCCGTGCACGCGCAAGTCGCATACGCGCCGGCCCCCGCTTCGCCGCCGCCCGACGCGGGCTACGTGCGCCCCGACGGCAGCGTGCGCATCGTGGGCTGGGACGATCTCGCGGGCATCTTCGGCCAGCTCGACGCGCTCTACGAGAGGACGCATCCGGGCACGCGCATCCATTACGAGAGCGGCGACCTGCTCGCGCCGCAGCACGCGCTCATCTTCGGCGAGACGGCGTTCGCGCCGACGGGCATGGAATTCTCGACGGGCCTGAACTCCGCGTACCGGCCGATGGTCGGCGCGCCCACATACGCGCTGCGCATCGCGCATGCGGCGGTGCACGGCGACGCGAAGCTGGGCGCCATCTGCTTCATCGTGAACCGGGCCAATCCCCTCGAGACGCTCACGCCCGCGCGGCTGCTGCACATCTTCACGGTCGGCGGTCGCGCGCCGGACATCGTGTGGTGGCGGCAGGCGGGCGCGAGCGGGCCGCTCGCCGGGCACGAGATCCACGGCTACGGCCTGCCCGAGTCCGATCACTATCCCTCGGACGATCCGGGCTTCGGGCCGTGGCTCTTCCGCGATCGCTGGGGACTCGCGCACAACGCGCGCCGCTACGCGATGCAAACGTCCTATGCGGACGTCGTTCGGCGCGTCGCCGCGGATCCCGACGGCATCGGCATCACGACCGCGAACCGCGTGACCGCCGACGTGAAGGTGCTCGGCGTGACGGCGGGCGAGTGGGGCACGCCGATGCACGCGACGGCGGACGACGTGAGGAGCGGCCGCTATCCCTACGACCGCTTCGTCTACGTGTACGTGCGCCGCCGCCCCGGGGCGCCGATCGATCCTTTCGTGAGGGAGTACCTGCGCATGGTCCTGTCGAAGGAGGGCCAGGCGATCATCGCCGGCGACGCGAAGGGCTATCTTCCGCTCAACCCCGGCGAGCTCGAGGCCGAGCTCGCGAAGCTCGACTAATGCGCGCCGCGATCGCCGCGTTCCTGATCGCGCTCGCCGGCACGTGCGCGCTCGCCGCGCCGGCATTGCCCGCGCCGCCGAAGGAGGCGAAGTACGTGCTGCCCGACGGCTCGATCCTCATCGCGGGCAACGACCTCATGGTCCCCTATGTCGAGCGGCTCGTCGCGCTCTTCCGCCGCGAGCATCCCGAGTTCCGCTTCCATCTCGAGCTCCACACCTCGGGCCTGGCGGTGAGCGGCATCAACTCGGGCAAGTCGGCGCTCGGGCCCATCGCGCGCGACGTGAGCCGGGTGGAGCGCGAGGCGTTCCGCTCCCGGCACGGCTACGAGCTCACGGACGTGCAGGTGGGCTGGGACAACACGCCCGATGCGGAGCACCAGCCGCCGGGCAAGTATCCGCCGGGCGTGTGGGTGAACGTGAAGAACCCGACGCCGTGGCTCACCGTGCAGGACGTCGCGCGCGTCTTCACGACCGGCGCCGGCAACGGCGACATCACGTCCTGGAGCCAGGTCGAGGGCCACGAGGGCTTCGTCGGCGAGAACGGCGCCGATTACGCGAAGCGCGAGATCCACGTCTACATGCCGAAGCTCGAGCGGCTGCCGATCCTCGCCACGATGCGCGACGTGCTCGGCGGGCGGCCTTGGTCCACGCGCATCGAGCACCTGCCGATGATGGAAGACGTGATCAACGCGGTCGCGAACGACCCGTTCGGGATCGGGCTCATCGGCTGGTGGCCCACGGACGAGGGTTGGGACCGCGCGGTCGAGCTCGGCGACAGGATCCGCTTCATGCCGCTCGCCGCCACGCCGCACTCGCGTCCGTCGCGCGGTCGCGTGGGCGACGTGTATCCGCTCGCGGGCGGCCTGCGCTTCGTCGTGGACAAGCGCCCGGGCCAACGGCTCGATCCATGGCTCGAGCAGTTCCTCGCCCTCGCGCTCTCGAGGGAAGGCCAGGCGTTGATCGCCTCGATGATCGTGACGCACGGCTTCGTGCCGCTCGATCCGGCCGACCTGCCGCGCGAGCGCGCGAAGCTGCAATGAAGCGCATCCTGCTCGCCGCCGTGCTGCTGGTGGCCGCCCTCGGCGCCGATGCGGCATTCGATCTCGCGGCGTTGCCCAGGTACGAATGGAAGCCCGGGCCCGAGTACGAGCGCGGCAAGCATTGCCACAACGACAAGTGCTCGGGCGAGTGGGGCGTGATCCGCATCCACGCGACCGAGCTGCAGCAGCACCTGGTGCACCTGTGGGAAGACCACTTCCTCGAGCGCCACCCGAACATCCGCTTCGCGGACTACTTCATGCCGAGCGGATTCAGCGGCCTCACCATGGGCACGGCCGACGTCGCGGTGATGGGTCATGCGGCGTGGCGCTCGGACCTGAAGGCGTTCGAGGGCGCGCGCGGCCATGCGCCGTTCGAGCTGCTGTTCGCCACCGGCGGCTTCGATCGCGGCGTGGGCAACACGCCCGGCGTGGTGATCTTCGTGAATCGCGCCAACCCGCTCGCGCGCCTCACGCTCGCGCAGCTCGACGGCATCTTCGGCGCGCAACGCAGCGGCGGCTGGCAGGGCACGACGTGGTCGACCGCCGCGGCGCGCGGACCCGACAAGGACATCCGCACCTGGGGCCAGCTCGGCCTCACGGGCGAATGGGCGGCGCAGCCGATCCACCTCTACGGCATCGATGCGACGCTCAGCAACTGGTCCGACCTCATCCAGCGCGTCGTCTTCCACGGCGGCGACAAGTGGAACCCGCGGCTGCACGAGATGGTGCGCGGCGGCAGCAAGGCGCCCGCGGACCGGCAGATCGTCGATGCGGTCGCCGCCGACCGGTACGCGATCGGCTTCAACCTGATGCGCGTCGTGGAGAAGGAGCCGAAGGTGAAGGCGCTCGCGATCGCCGCGGACGAGGGCGGAGCCTTCATCGCGCCCACCGAGGAGTCGATGTATCGGCGCACCTATCCGCTCTCGAACTCGGTCTACATCTACCTCGACCGCGCACCGGGCAGGCCGCTCGCGCCGCGCGTGCGCGAGTTCATGCGCTACATCCTGAGCCGCGAAGGGCAGCAGGACGTCGCCGATGACGGCATGTACCTGCCGCTCACCGCGGAGACCGCGCGCGAGCAGCGGGAGAAGCTGCGATGAGATTTGTCGCGGCTTTCATGGCGTGGGCTTCGCTCGCCGCGGCGGCCCAGGATCTGGCGACGCTTCCCGCGTATCACCCGCGCGTGCTCGTGAGCGGCGCGATCCGCGTCTGCGGCTCGGACCACATGGCGGGGCTCGTGCGCGAATGGGCCGCGGCCTTTCGCAAGGTGCAGCCCGACGTGGTCTTCGAGGAGGCGTTGAAGGGAACCGCGGCGGCGCAGTTCGGCCTGCACGTGGATCGTGCCGACATCGCGCTCTCGGGCCGCCAGCTCTTTCCCTACGAGTACTACGGCATCTATCGCCGCTCGCAGCTCCAGCCGGTCGAGATCGAGGTCGCGACGGGAGCGTTCGACGTGCGCGGCAAGTCGACCGCGCTCGGCGTCTTCGTCCATCCCGACAATCCGCTCGCCGGGCTCACGCTCGAGCAGCTCGATCGCATCTACGGCGACGAGCGCACCGGCGGCTGGCAGGGGATCGAGTGGGTCACGCGCGTCGCGCGCGGCCCGGACCAGAACATCCGCACGTGGGGACAGCTCGGGCTCACGGGTGAATGGGCCGACAAGCCGATCCACGTGTATGGTCCGCCCGGCCTCTATCCCGGCGGCGTGTCGTACTTCCAGGCTCGCGTCATGGGAGGCGCGGACACGTGGAACGAGGCGCTGGTCGAGTTCGACGATCGTGCGGCGATGCTGCGCACGCTCGCGAACGATCGCTACGGCATCGCGTATGCCGGCCTTTCCTATCGCACGCCCGCGGTGAAGATCGTCGCGCTCGCGCCGGACGCGCGCTCGCCCTACGTCGCGCCGACGCGGGCCAGCATCGCCGACCGCAGCTATCCGCTCGCGCGCAGCGCCTACCTCTATCTCGCCCCGGATACGCCCACGGGCGATCCGGCGCGGCCCGATGCGAAGGTGCGCGAGTTCCTGCGCTTCGTGCTGAGCCGCGAGGGACAGGAAGCCGTCGCGCGCGAAGGCGATCACCTTCCCCTCACCCCCCGCTTGCTGCGGGCCCAGTTGCGCAAGCTCGACGGATCCCCGGAGGAGCCATGAAACAGACCGTCATTCTCGCGAGCGGCCTCGCCGCGCTCGCTTTCGGCCTCACGCTCGCCCGCGCGCAATCGAACGCCACGGACAAGACGTCGCCGCCCAACGCCAACCGCAGCATCTGGACGCAGAACGTGACCTCGTTCCGCAAGGAGCACTCGGTCGCCGGCGGCTACAAGGACGGCACGTTCGATCTCGGCGACCTGCCGCACTACGTGCCGAAGCATCATCTCACCGGCAAGCTGCGCGTCTGGGGCAGCAACTACATCCAGGACGGACCCCTCGGCCGCTACTGGAAGGAAGCGTTCCGGAAATACCAGCCCGACCTCGAGATCGAGTACAACCTGCCCACGACCGGCATCGCCATTCCCGCCCTGGCCGCGAAGACCGCCGATGTCGCCATCGGCCGCAAGCCGATCCTCATGGACCTCCTCACGTTCGAGCAGGTCTACCACCATCCGCTCACCGAGATGGCGCTCGTGACCGGTTCCTACGACGTATACGGCTGGATGCCCGCCTTCATCATCGTCGTCAACAAGGAGAACCCGATCGACAGGATCAGCCTGAAGCAGCTCGACGGCGTCTTCGGCGGCCAGCGCCAGGGCGGCTATGTCGGCAGCGTGTGGCGTACCGACTATCCGTGCAAGCGCGGGGCCGACGAGAACATCCGCACCTGGGGCCAGCTCGGGCTCACCGGCGAATGGGCCGACAAGCCGATCCACCCCGGCGGCCAGACGCTGCGCGGCAACAACACCACGCAGCTCTCGGACAAGATCCTCTGCGGCAGCGACCAGTGGAACGAGGAGTACCGGGCGTACGCGAACTACATCACCGGCGAGGGCAAGATCGTTCCGTGGAGCACCCAGGCGCGCGACGCCCTCGAGCGCGACAAGTACGGCATCTACTACGTCTCGCCGATGTCGATGAGTCCCGGGCTCAAGGAGCTCGCGATCCAGGACCATGACGGCGGCCCGTACGTGAAGCGCTCGCTGGCGAGCATCCACGACCACTCGTATCCGCTCTACAACCTGTACTACGTCTACTTCAACCGCGATCCGGGCAAGCCGGTCGATCCCAGGGTCGAGGAGTTCGTGCGCTTCCTGTTGAGCCGCGAAGGGCAGCAGGAAGTGCAGCACGAGGGCCGCTACATGCCGCTCACCGGCGCGATGGTGCGCGAGGAGCTGAAGAAGCTCGAATGAGCGCGCCGCACGGCCATGGACCGCGAGAGGAATCTCCTGAACGTGCGTTCAGGATCGCTTAAGGTTGATTTGAGTTTCCTGCGTTCAGATAGGCTCAACCCGTTGCCGAGCCCTGAAATTCGATGCGTGTGCCGCTCGCGCTGCTGAGCACCGTGGTCGCAGTTGCCGCCCTGCCGGCCGCGGCCGTGTTCCAGCCCGCCGATCTCGCGCCCTATGCGCCGTCCGGGAAGGTGAGCGGGACGATCCGCAACTTCGGCTTCGGCCTGGGCGGCGTGCTGAAGCTCTGGGAAGAGGGCTTCCGCAAGTACCAGCCCGACGTGCGCTTCGAGGACCGGCTGCCCACGAGCGACGCCGCGATTCCCGCGCTCGTGACCGGTGTCGCGGACCTCGGTCCCGACGGGGGCGAGCCCGCGATCACCGAGGCGCTCTCGTTCTTCGAGGTCTACGGCTATGCGCCCACGGGCATCATCGTCGCCTCCGGCGCGTTCGACGTCGAGGGCAAGTCGAACGGCCCGGTCGTGTTCGTGAACCGCGACAACCCGATCACGCAGCTCACCATGGAGCAGCTCGACGGCATCTTCGGCGCCGCGCGCACGGCCGGCATGCGCGGGTTCCAATGGGTGCCGTCGGAAGGCCGCGGTGCCGAGAAGGACATTCGCACCTGGGGCCAGCTCGGGCTCGGCGGCGAATGGGCCGACAAGCCGATCCAGACCTACGGCCACGCGCCCTCGGGCACCACGCGCTTCTTCCAGTGGAAGGTGATGGGCAACGGCGACAAGTGGAATCCCAACTACCGCGAGTACGTCGAGAGCGGCAGCAAGATGATCGCCGACGAGGATCGCGCGACGCAGACGCTGGGCCTCAGGCACATGCTGCGCGACGAGCTCGCGCAAGACCGCCACGGCATCGCCTGGACCGTGATGCCGCAGGCGAAGGGCATCGAGGGCATCAAGCCGGTCGCGCTCGTACCGCGCGGCGCGACCGTCGCCGTGCCGCCCACGCGCGCGACGTTCGAGGACCGCAGCTACCCGCTGGTCCGCAACATCTACATCTACCTGAACCGCAAGCCCGGGACGCCCGTCGACCCGAAGCTGCGCGAGTTCCTCCGTTACGTGCTCTCGCGCGAAGGCCAGGAGACGGTCGCGCGCGAGGGCGGTTACCTGCCGCTCACGGCGCCCGTCGTGCGCGAACAACTCCGAAAGCTCGACTAGATGAAGACATCACTCCGCATCGCCTCCGTCCTCGTCGCCGCATGCGCGCTCGGCGCGCGGGCGCAGGTTCCCGACCTCTCGCAGGTCCCGCCGTACCAGAAGCAGTACGAGGTGAACGGCGGCTTCCGCGTGGCGGGCAGCGAGCTCAAGGGCGTGATGGACAAGCTGCTCGAGGGCTTCGCGAAGCACCAGCCGAACATGAAGTCCTCGTCCAACTACATGACCAGCAGCGAGGGCGCGCTCGGCATGATGTACGCCGGCGTCTCGGACCTCGCGCCCATGGGCGACGACGCGAAGATCACCGACCAGATGCCCTTCTACAACGCGAAGGGCTACGTGCCGACCGAGATCTCGATCGCCACCGGCGGCTACAACGTGCGCGGCGTCCTCTTCCCGTGGGCGATCATGGTGAACAAGGCGAACCCGATCGCCGAGCTGTCCATGGAGCAGCTCGACGGCATCTTCGGCTCCGAGCGCAGCGGCGGCTGGGAGATCGGCGCCAAGGCGGACAACAATCTTCTCTATACCGCGAAGTACGCGCGCGGTCCCGAGAGGAACATCCGCACCTGGGGCCAGCTCGGGCTCGCGGGCGAGTGGGCGGGCCACGAGATCCGCACCTACGGCTATGTCGCGCCGGGCTTCGCCGTGAGCTTCCAGCGCATGGTGCTGCACTGGTCGGACAAGTGGAACCCGAACTACCAGCAGTTCGTCGAGTGGAAGGAAGCGACCGACGACGTCGCCGGCCAGGCGGTGCGCAGCCAGCGCATGTACGAGGCGATCTCGAAGGACAAGTACGCGATCGGCTGGGGCGCGCTCATGCACGTCCAGGGCACCTGCGTGAACCCCGACAACACCAAGTGTCCCGGGTATCCCGGCATCAAGGTCCTCGCCATCTCGCGCGACGGCAAGCACGCGGTGCCGCTCACCGCCGACAACGTCGCCAACCGCAGCTACCCGTTGCTGCGCGACGCCTACATCTACATCGACAAGGCGCCGGGCCGCGCGCTCGACCCGAAGGTGCGCGAGTTCATGCGCTTCGTGCTCTCGCGCGAGGGGCAGGAGATCATCCAGAAGAACGGGCCGTACACCGCGCTTCCCGCGGACTACGTCGCCGTGCAACTGCGGAAGCTCGACTGAACGCCATGGATGCGCGCCGCCTCGTGCCCGGCCTGGTCATGTTCGCCTTCGCCTTGCCGGGCGTGTCGTGGTGCGCGGCCTATGCGCCGCAGGAGCCGGTGCGCGGCGAGATCCGCATCTGGGGCAGCCCCGAGGACGAAGACCTGGTCCGGTCGTGGGCCCACGGCTTCGAGGCGCGGCAACCCGACGCGCACGTGAGCGCGCAGCTGCATGGCCCCGAATCGACCGTCGCGTGTCTCTACACCGGCGTGGGCGACATCGCGTTCGTCGCGCGCGAGCTGCGGCTGCCGGTCGAGAACATGGCCTTCCAGTGGGTGAAGCTCTATCCGCTCACCACGGTCGAGGTGGCCAACGCGGGGCTCGCGGCGCAGCGGCTCGCGGGCAACATCGCGGTCTTCGTGCACGCGGACAACCCGATCGCCGGCCTCACCCTCGAGCAGCTCGACGGCATCTTCGGCGCCGAGCATCGGCGCGGGGCGCGCAACCTGCGCACGTGGGGCGACGTCGGCCTCGGCGGCGAATGGCGCGAGCGGCCGATCGACGCGGTCTCGCCGGCGGTCGATTCGATCGCCGCGCTCTTCTTCCGCCGCGCGGTGCTCGAGGGCAGCTTCAAGTGGAACGCCTCGATGAAGGAGTTCGCGACCGAGGCGGCGGCCGTCGCCGCGGTGGCGCGCGACCCGAACGCCATCGCCTTCGCGCGCATGGCCGATGCGCTTCCGGGCGTGAAGGCGGTCGCGCTCGCGCGCAAGGCGGGCGAGCCGTACGTCGCGCTCACCCGTGAAAGCGCCATCGACCGGCGCTATCCGCTCGCGCGCGCGGTCATCGTGGCGGTGGATCGCAAGCCCGGAACGGCGCTGGCGCCCAAGGTGCGCGAGTTCCTGCGCTACGTGCTGTCGGACGAGGGCCAGGCCGCGGTCGCGCGGGACGGCGCCTACCTGCCGCTCGACGCCGACGAGGCGCGCCGCGCGGCGCGCGGGCTCGAGTGAGATGAAGGCGCTTTTCGCGTTCGTGCTCATCGCGTGCGCGGCGCTCGCAGCGCACGGCGCCGCGCTTCCCGCCGACCTGCCGCCGCCGTACCAGCCGCCCGCCGCCCCGCTGAGCGGGAACATCGCGATCTGGGGCCATGGCTCGCTCGGCGGGCGCGTCGACTTCATCGGGGCGGTCGTGCGCGAATGGGAGGAAGGCTTCCGGCGCTTCCATCCGCGCGTCACGTTCGACAACCGGCTCCATGGCACCGCCTCGGCCATCGGCGCGCTCTATACGGGCCGCGGCGACCTCGCGCTCATGGGCCGCGAGATCTGGCCGAACGAGATCGAGGCCTTCCAGGAAGTGAAGGGCTACGAGCCCACCGGCATCGACGTGGTCACGGGCAGCTACAAGACGCGCAACCGCGGCTACGCCATCGCGGTCTTCGTGCACAAGGACAACCCGGTGCGCGGCCTCACGCTCGAGCAGCTCGATGCGATCTTCAGCGTCGACCGCAAGCGCGGGGGCCACCCGGTGCGCACCTGGGGCGATCTCGGGCTCACGGGCGAATGGGCGCGCAAGCCCGTGCATCGCTACGGCTTCTCCATCGCGCGCGGCTTCGCCGATTACCTCGAGCAGGCCGTGTTCCTCGGCGCTCACCGCTGGGATCCGGACCTGCGCGAGTTCGCCGACCTGCCGGGCTCGAAGGGCGGCGCGACCGACGGCGGCCAGCGCGCGCTCGATGCGATGGCGAAGGATCGCGACGGCATCGCGTTCTCGGGCGCTCTCTACGGCAACGCGGACGTGCGACCCGTGCCCATCGCGGTCGATGCGCGCGGCCCGTTCGTCGCGGCCTCCGAGGCCACGGTGATGGACCACAGCTATCCGCTCACCCGCATCATCACGCTCTTCCTCGATCGCCCGCCGGGCCGCCCCGTGCCGGCGCACATCCGCGAGTTCGTGCGCTACGTCCTGTCGCGGGACGGCCAGCGCGCGGTGCTCGAGCACGGGGGCGGCTACCTGCCCATCCTCGCGCCGGCGGCGGCGCGCGAGATCCACAAACTCGACTGACGAAGGAGAAGGAGATGCTTCGCACCATCATCACGGCGCTCGCCGCGCTCGGCATCGCGGCGCCCGCGCTCGCGGCGGACCAGGGCTCCACGGGCCTCGAGATGCAGGCCGCGCGCGCGGAGGGCCTCAAGACCAAGGGCAAGAAGGCCTATTACGCCGCGGACAAGTTCGACCTTTCCGACCTCCCCGCCTACCAGCCGAAGCACAAGGTCTCCGGCACGATCCGCCTGTGGGGCAGCAACTATCCCACCGACGGCAACCTCGCGGAATACTGGGAGAAGGCGTTCCGCAAGTTCCAGCCCGGCGTGAAGCTCCAGTGGAACATGCTCACGACCCGCGCCGCGGCGCCGTCGCTCGTGTTCGGCGTCTCCGACATCGGCATCGGCCGCAAGATCACCACCGAGGAGCTGCAGCTCTACCAGCGCTACAAGGACGGCGACCCGCTCGAGGTGAGCGTCGCCACCGGCTCGTACAACGTGACGGGCTGGAACCCCGCGTTCGGCATCGTCGTGAGCAAGGACAACCCGCTCACGAAGATCACGATGGAGCAGCTCGACTACATCTTCGGCGCCGAGCGGCTCGGCGGCTGGATCGGCACCGACTGGCATCCCGAGTTCGCGCGCGGCCCCGAGAAGAACATCCGCAAGTGGGGACAGCTCGGCCTCACGGGCGAATGGGCCGACCAGGAGATCGTCCCGTACGGCCTCAACCAGCGCTACCACCAGGCGGTCGAGCTCTCGGATCGCATCCTCAAGGGCAGCGACAAGTGGAACGAGAAGCTGCGCATCTACGCGAACTACGTGGCGAAGCCCGGCGCGGACACCGGCAGCGGCGGGCTCGGCTTCGGGCGCCTGTCGCGCGGCCTGAACGACGACCTCGTCAAGGACCGCTACGGCATCGCCTACATCGCGGCACCCGTGAACCTGCCGCCGCAGCTGAAGCTGCTCGAGCTCGCGAACGACGCGAACGGCCCCTACTACAAGTACACGATCGAGTCGATCCGCGAGCGCACCTATCCGCTCTACGACGAGATCTACGCCTACGCGGATCCGAAGCACCTCACCCCGGCGGCGCGCGAGTTCCTGCGCTTCATCCTGTCGCGCGAGGGCCAGCAGGCCGTCCAGCACGACGGCAAGTACCTGCCGCTCACGGCGGCCGTGGCGCGCGAAGGGCTCGCGAAGATCGACGAGGCCGGCAAGTGATGCGGGCGCTGCTCGTCCTCGCGGCGCTCGCGGCGGCGCTCGTGATGCCGCTGCCTGCCGCGGCGCAATCCTCGCAATCGCAGCCGACCGCGGAATCGAGGAAGCTGCCGCTCGGCTCGGCCGCCGAGCGCAAGGCGCGGATGCGCGCGCGCGCGAACTCGCAGGCATACACGAAGAAGTTTGACCTCTCGGGCCTGCCGCATTACGAGCCGGGCGAACAGGTGAAAGGCACCCTGCGCGTCTGCGGCAACAACTACGTGAACGACGCGCCGCTCGGGCGCTACTGGAAGGAGGCGTTCGAGAGATTCCAGCCGGGCGTCACGGTGGAGTACTACACGCCGACCGCCGCCATCGCCGCGGCGTGCCTCTACTTCGACAAGGCCGACATCGGCGTCAACCACGAGCTCTCGTTCTACGACTACCTCGCGCACGTGCGCATCAAGGGCTTCGAGCCCCAGGGCTTCTCGGTCTTCACCGGCTCGTTCGACTACGTGGGCTGGCAGAACAACCTGGTGATCATCGTGAACCGCGCGAACCCGATCACGAAGATCACGCTGAAGCAGCTCGACGGCATCTTCGGCTCGGTGCGCGACGGCGGATGGATCGGGCAGACGTGGCATCCGGAGCTCAAGCGCGGCGCCGAAGCGGACATCCGCACCTGGGGCCGCATGGGGCTCGGCGGCGAGTGGGCCGATCGCCACATCACGCCGCACGGCTATGCGCTGCGCTACGCGACCGCGGTCGAGTTCTCGAACAAGGTCCTGCAGGCGAGCGACAAGTGGAACGGCGACCTGCACACGTACGCCAACTACAAGCGGCCGGACTTCACGACGTACCTCGAGGCCGACCAGATCTTCGACGCCGTGCGCGAGGATCCGGGCGCGATCGGCTACGCGCGCTATCACCAGGGCTTCCCGAAGGACGTGAAGATCCTGGAAGTCGCGAAGGACGAGCAGGGGCCGTACGTGAAGTACACGATCGACACGTTGCAGGACCGCAGCTATCCGCTCTGGGGCGACCAGTCGTTCTGGGTGAGCACGAAGAAGGGCGAGCCGCTCGACCCGAAGGTGCGCGAGTTCCTGCGCTTCGTGCTGTCGCGCGAAGGCCAGGAGCTGGTCGAGAAGGACGGCAAGTACCTGCCCCTGCCCGCGGGCGCGGTGAAGGAAGAGCTCGCGCGGATCCGCTAGGAGCGCGCGGTGCCGCGACCGCCTGAACGGCGATTCAGGAAGATTTCCGGTTGCGTTCAGCTTGCCTTCCTAAGGTCGCGAGACAAGCCTACGGAGGGAGGGAAGATGCGCAACACCATCGCCACGGCGGCCGTTGCGGTCGTGCTGCAGTTCGCGGGCTCGCAGGCAGCGCTCGCGCAGGCAACGGCCCAGGACGCGCCGGACGCGCCCAGGGACACTTCCCCGAGCAAAGCCGAGTCCATCGTCGTCGAGGGCCAGTTCCTCGGCACCGGCGCGCAGAGCGCGATGAAGCAGGACGTCGCCGTGCGCGACACGCCCTTCACCGTGCAGAGCTACACCGACTCGTTCATGAAGGCGATCGAGACCACGAACGTGGCCGATCTCTACAACTACATGACGGGCGTGAAGCGCGCGGGCAACACGGGCTACGACCTCACGATCCGCGGCTTCAAGACCGGGAGCGAGGACAAGAACGCGATCATGGTCGACGGGCTGCCGGGACTGACGGGACGCTTCGGCTCCCCGCCCACGATCGGCGTGGATCATGTCGAGGTCGTGAAAGGGCCGATGTCCGTGATGTACGGCCAGATCCAGCCCGGCGGCTTCGTGAACCTGATCAGCAAGAAGCCCCGCGCGACGCGGCTCACGGAAGTGGACCTGCGCGGCGCGACGTATGCGGCCGACGAGCGCCACTTCGGCGACGCCAACGGTTATGACTTCGCGGTGGATTCGACGGGGCCGATCGATGCGGGCGGCCGTTTCCTCTACCGCGTCATCGGCGAGTACGGTGACCGCGACCTGTTCCGCGATTTCACGTACGAGAAGGGGCTGTATTTCGCGCCGAGCGTCACCTGGAACGTGTCGGACACGACGTGGCTCACGCTCCAGTACGAGCACCGCGACGTGAAGAACAGCTTCGACAACGGCCTCGCGGCGCCGCAGCGCGACATCCGCCTCGTCGCGCCGATCACCACGCGCTATCAGGAGCCGGACGACTACCGCAAGGAGATGGGCGACACGGTGAGCGGCCAGTTCGGCCACGCGTTCGGCGAGGACATCACCTGGAATACCGCCTTCCGCCTCGTGGACAACCGCAGCCACGACGCGGCGTACGCGAGCGTGGCGGTGCGTCCCGACAACATCCACCTGCAACGCCGCGCACGCCGCAACGAGATCGAGCGCAAGTACGATTACTTCGACACCAACGTGAACTGGCAATTCGCGACCGGCCCGCTGAAGCACAAGCTGCTCCTCGGCGTGGGCGGCGGGCACGATACCGACGACGAGGACCGCAAGCAGTTCTTCAACGGCGGCAAATGCCCCGGGCCGACGTGCCTCGACATCGACATCTATCACCCGGTGTACGGCCAGGTGCCGCCGCTCGCGTCCCTGCCGCCGGTGAATCCCTCGACGCCGAACCTGCTCACCGACCAGTTCTTCAAGTCGCAGTCCTACGGCATCTACGCCTCGGACCTGGTGACGCTCACCGAGCAGTGGAAGATCACGGCCGGCGCGCGCAACGTGCACGAGAGCCAGACGATCGAGGAGCACCGCCAGCCCAACGTTCCGACCTACACGAAGACGGCGGACAAGGGCGCGGTGCCGATGGCGGGGGTGCTCTTCCAGCCCGACCGGGTCTGGACGCTCTACGCCAGCTACGCCGAGTCGTACGTTCCGGTACCGGCGAACTCGCTCGACATCCACGGCGTGAACTCCTTCGCTCCGATCGTGGGCAAGCAGGTCGAGGGCGGGGTCAAGTGGGAGAACCTCTTCGGCCGGCGCATCAACGGCACCGCCGCGCTCTTCGACATCAAGCGCGACAACACGCTCAACAGCTTCTCGTGTGCGCTGGGAACGTGCAACGAGCAGCTCGGCTCCGAGCGCTCGAAGGGCTTCGAGATCGAGGCCGACGTGCGGCCCGCGAGGAACTGGCAGGTCGCGGCCGGCTACGCGTACGTCGATGCGACGGTCGCGGCCTCGCGCGACCCGGCCCAGGTGGGGCAGGCCCTGCCCAACGTCGCGAAGAACAGCTTCAATCTCTGGTCGCGCTACGACGTCGCGGGCGGCGCGCTGCGCGGGCTCGGCATCGGCCTGGGCGTGGTCCATACCGGCGAACGCTCGGGCATCCTGCCCAGCAGCGCCGACACGCGCAACCTCGCGCTTCCGGCGTACACCGTGGTCGACCTCGGCTTCTACTATGTGTGGCAGCGCTTCACGTTCAATCTCAAGCTCGGCAACCTGTTCGACAAGACGTACTACGAGAGCACCGGCCAGACGGCACAGGTGCAGGTGGCGCCGGGGCCGCCGCGCAACGTGACGTTCTCGGTGAGAGTGGATCTCTGATGCGGCGGCGCGCCGCGCTCGTCCTGCTCGCCGCGGCGGCCGCGCGGCCCCGGGCGGCGGCCGCGGCGGTGCTCGATTCGCGGCCGCACGTCGACGCGCTCGGCGACTTTCCGGCGTATCGGCCGCGCGAGGACGTCGCCGGCGTGATCCGCATCTGGGGCCACGGCCACATCAAGCTGCCGTGGATGAAGCCGCTGGTGCAGTCGTGGGAAACGGGCTTGCGCCGCTACCACCCGGGCATCGCGATCGACTACCAGATGCATGGCACCTCTTCCGGCATTCCCGCGCTGTTCACCGGCATCGGCGACATCGCGATCCTCGGCGAGGAGATCCTGCCCGGGGCCGCGGCGGCATTCGAGAAGGTGCGCCGTTATCCGCCGCTCGGGATCGAGATCGCGACCGGCAGCCTCGACGTGCGCAACTTCGACTACGCGCAGATGTTCTTCGTGCACCGCGCCAACCCGCTCTCGCGCGTCACCCTGCAACAGCTCGACGCGATCTTCGGCGCGGAGCACCGCCGCGGCCCGCGCAACATCCGCGTGTGGGGCGAGATGGGCCTCGACGGCGAGTGGACCGACCGGCCGATCACGCCCTACGGCTGGGCCATCGACGACAGCTTCGGCTTCTACATCCAGGAAGCGGTGCTCGCGGGCAGCCACCGCTGGAACTGCGCGCTGCGCGAATACGTGCACGTCCATCGCCCGGATGGCACGATCTACGATCACGGCCAGCAGATCCTCGATGCGCTGGCACGCGATCGTCACGGCATCGCGGTCTCGAACATCCGCTATGCCGGCCCCGACGTGAAGGCGCTGGCGATCGCCGCCTCCGCGGCAGGGCCGTACGTGCAGGCGAGCGAGGCGAGCCTCGTCGATCGCACCTACCCGCTCGCGCGCACCATCCCGGCGGTGGTGGACCGCGCGCCCGGCCGCCCGCTCGACGCGAAGGTGCGCGAGTTCCTCGGCTACGTGCTGAGCCGCGAGGGCCAGGAGGCGATCGTGCGCGACCACCGCTACCTGCCGCTGTCGCCGGCGTTCGCGGCGCGGCAGCGCGCGAAGCTTTGATGAGGCACGCCTTCGCCGCCGCGCTCCTCGTCGCGTGCTGCGGCCTCGCGCACGCGCAGGCCGACTATCGTCCGCAGCAGGCGATCGACGGCACGATCCGCATCTGGGGACACGACGCGATGCGCGACGTGGTCGAGCGATGGATCGCGGGCTTCCGGCGCTTTCATCCGCGGGCGCGTTTCGAGACGACGCTGCTGGGGTCGGCGACGGCGATGCCCGGCCTCTATTCGGGCCGCGCGGATATCGCGCTGCTCGGGCGCGCGGAGGACGTGACCGACGACAACGGGTTCTCGCGCCCGAAGCAGTACGCGCCGACGCGCTACGAGCTGATGAACGGCAGCCTCGCCACGCACGGCATGGCGCCGGCGCTCGTCGTGTTCGTGCACCGCGATAACCCGCTCGACGCCATCACGCTCGACCAGCTCGACGCGCTCTTCGGTTGCGAGCGCCGGCGCGGCCACGCGCAGGTCCGCACCTGGGGCGACCTCGGTCTCGGTGGCGCATGGGCGCGCGAGCCCATCCACCTGCATGCCTTCGACATGGCGAGCGGGACGGGGGTCTTCTTCCAGCATGCGGTGTTGCGCGACAGCCGCAAGATGAACTGGGACGCGCTCGTCGAACACGCCACCGGCCACGAGACGCTCGCCGCGGTCGAGGCCGACCGCCATGCGCTCGGGATCGCCACGCTCGCCGATGCAACCCCCGGCGTGAAGCCCGTGGCGCTCGCGGTCGACTCGCGGGGACCGTTCGTCGTCGCCACGCGCGAGACGGTCATCGCACGCACCTATCCGCTCGCGCGTCGTACCTACGCATTCGTGGACCAGCAGCCGGGCATGGCGCTCGATCCGAAGGTGCAGGAGTTCCTGCGCTATGCGCTGAGCCGCGAGGGACAGGGGGACGTCGCGCGCAGCGGCGGATACCTGCCGCTCGACGCCGCCACGGACGCTGCGCAGCTCGGGCGGCTCGGAAGCATTTCGGCGCTGGAAAAGGCCGCGAGCTCCGAGGTGGCGGGGCCGGCGCTGCGCTTCGTCGACGAGCTGCCGGCTTACCGGGCGCAGCGGCAAGTCGCGGGCACGATCACGCTCTGGGGGCACGGCAGCTTCAAGCACGACTTCATGGGCCCGCTCGTGCACGCCTGGGCCGACGCGTTCCGCCGTCATCAGCCGGGCGTGACCTTCGAGTACCGCATGTACGGGACCGCATCGGCGATCGGCGCGCTCTACACCGGAGCCGGAAATCTCGCGATCCTCGGCGAGGAGATCGGGCCCGATGCGGCGCGCGCATTCCGCCGCGCGAAGGGCTACGCGCCCACCGGGATCGACATCGCGACCGGCAGCCTCGACGTCGATTTCTTCGATTACGCGCACATGGTGTTCGTCCACAAGGACAACCCGCTGCGCTCGCTCGACCTGGCGCAGCTCGAGGCGATCTTCGGCACCGAGCACAAGCGCTCCGGCCGCAACATCCGCACGTGGGGCGAGGCGGGGGTCGCCGGTGCGCTGGCGAGCTGCCCGATCCAGCCCTACGGTTGGAAGGTCGACGAGGACTTCGCGCTCTTCTTCCGCGAAGCCGTGCTCGAGGGCAGCCACCGGTGGAACCCGGCGATCCGCGAATACATCCATGCGCGGCGCGCCGACGGCACGCAGTACGATCGCGGCGCGCGCATCCTGGACGCGCTCGCGAACGATCCGTGCGGCATCGCCATCTCGAATGTGCGCTATGCCGGCCCGCTCGTGCGCCCGCTCGCCCTCGCGCGCGCGGCCGGCGAGCCGGCGTATGTCGCGACGCACGCGAGCCTCATCGCGCAGGACTATCCGCTCACGCGCATCATCCCCGCGTTCATCGACGTGCCGCCGGGCCGGGGTGCGGACCCCGCGGTGAGCGAGTTCCTGCGCTTCGTCCTGAGCCGCGAAGGGCAGCAGGCGATCATCGACCAGAGTGGCTATCTTCCGCTCGGCGCCGCGGCGATCCGCGCGCAGCTCGCGCATCTGGATGCGCTGGGCGTCGCGCCGCGCGCGGCGAGCGTCGTGTCTGCGCCCGATGGCAGCTCGACGGATCACGCCTTGCGCATCGTCGGCAACCCGCGGATGCACGCGATCGCCGGCCGCTGGGCCGCGCGCTTCATGCGACGCCATCCCGGCGCGCACATCGAAATCGACATGACGGGCACCGACGTCGGCATGGCCGCGCTCTATGCGGGCCGCGCGGACATCGCGCTGTCCGGCCGGGAGGCCACGGCCAACGAGGTGAAGGCGTTCGAGTGGATCCATCGCTATCCGCCCGCGGACGTCGAGGTCGCGACCGGCGGCGCCGCCACGCCGGGAGAGTCGCCCGCGCTCGTCGCGTTCGTGAGCCGGGACAACCCGATCACCCACCTGGACACGCGACAGCTGGCCGCGCTCTTTCTCGCGAATCCGGGCGACGGGATGCCGCGCGTGCTCCGGACGTGGGGCGATCTCGGCCTCACGGGCGATTGGGCCGACGAGCCCGTGCGCCTCTACACGTTCGATGCCACGAGCGGCAGCGGCGTGTTCCTGCGCCACGCCGTGATGGACGATCGCCGCGATCTCGATTGGGCACGCGTGACGGAGCTCGCCGACACCGGGAGCGGCCGGGCGAGCCTGCATGACGCGAGCCGCAAGATCCTCGCCGCGGCCGCGATGGACCGCTATGGGCTGGCCGTGGCGAGCGGGCCCGCGCCCGATGGACTCAGGCCGCTTGCGCTGGGCACGAAGGCGAATGCGGTCGCGCCCACGGCCGCGAACATTGCCGCGCGCCGCTATCCGCTCAGCCGTCCCGTGTTCGCCTATTTCGATCGCAAGCCGGGATCCGCGATCGATCCACGCATCGAGAAGTTCCTGCGCTACGCTCTCGGGCCCGAGGGCCAGCGCGACGTCGCCGAAATCGGCGACTATCTCCCCCTGTCGCGCGCGACCGCGCGGCAACAGACGCGTCGTCTCGAATAGGAGAGCCCCATGATCCACGCAACCGCTGCATTCCATCGCGCGCTTCGCGTCGCCGCCTGCGGCGCATGGCTCGCGTCGACCGTCGCCTTCGCGCAGCCGATGCTCGAGTGGGCGACCCCCACCACGCCGACCAACAAGCCGCAGACGCCCGAGCAGGCGAAGCGCGGCATGGAGCAGGGGCGGGAGCTGCCGCCCCCGGAGATCCTGCAGCCGACGCTCGATCGCGACCTGCCGGCGTACGCCCCGCGCAAGGAGAAGCTCACGGGCACGTTCAAGGGGGCCGCCTCGGACGTGCTGGTGGTCCTCGCGAACAAGTGGATCGACGCGTTCCGCAAGTACTACCCCGACGTGAGCATCACCATCGTCCCGCCTTACGCCGGCAGCCTCGGGGCGAAGGAGCTGGTGAAGGGCGACCTCGACTTCGTGTTCGTGTCGCGCGAGCTCAAGCCCGACGACGTCACCGGATTCGAGGCGAAGTACGGTTATGCGCCGCTGAGCGTTCCCGTGTCCGGCGGTTCGTACCGGCACTACGGAGCGCTCGACGCCGTCGCCTTCATCGTGAACAAGGCGAACCCGATCGACGCGCTCGGCTTCGAGCAGTTGGATGCGCTCTTCTCGCGCACGCACCTGCGCGGCGGCCGTGAGATCCGCACGTGGGGCGACCTCGGGCTCGCGGGCGAATGGGCCGACAAGCCGGTTCACCTCTACGGCATCAAGCCTTGGAACGGCTTCGAGGAGTTCGTGCGCCAGCGCGTGCTGTCCGTTCCCGGCAAGCGCGGCGAGTGGCGCGACGACATCGCGTTCGAGAAGGTCGTCTTCCCGATGGCGAAGCGCGTGGCCGAGGACCGCTACGCGATCGGCTACACGGGCGTGGCGTACCTCGATGCGCCCGTGAAGGTGATCGCGGTGCGCGAGGATGCGTCCAAGGGGTTCGAGCCCGCGACCTACGACGCGGTGGCGCGCGCCGACTATCCGCTCGCGCGCGTCACGTTCTTCAACACCAACAAGGCGCCCGGCAAGCCGCTCGCCGCGCCGCTCGAGGAGTTCCTGCGCTTCGTCCTGAGCCGCGAGGGCCAGCAGGTGGTGCTCGACCAGGCGGCCTACATCCCGCTGCGCGAGAAGCAGGCGGCCGCGAGCCGCGCTGCGCTCGCGCCCTGAACGAAATTTAAGGTCCCGTTCATTCGACGTTCAGCCGTCGTGCCTACCATCGGCACGTGGGCCAACCCTCGCACGAAGGAAACGCCATGAAAGCATCGACCCGCATCGCCGTCGCGCTCGCCCTGGGCGCCACGCTCGCCGCCGCCCTGCCCGCCGCCGCGGACAAGAACTGGCAGGCGCCGGGGCAGCCGATCTACGCGCAGAAGCTGGCCGACGAGACGATGAAGCAGCACCCGGAGCTGCTGAGCGTCACGCTGCACGGCGTGCCGCCCGGCCAGAAGGACGTCTACACGATGTTCGCCGGCTCGTACCACGATCGCATCGGCAACGCCGACGATCCCGACGACATCGACGTGCAGAAGAAGGGCATCACGATCCTCGATCCGCGCTGGCATCGCACCAACGACACGGACAAGAAGTTCGTGGTGCTCATGCCGATGCGCGACAAGGCGAGCGAGAACATCGGCCTCGTCGTGTACGCCTTCAGGAACCCGAAGCTCTCCGGCAGCGCGCAGGAGAAGCACTACCTCGACGCCTCGCTGAAGCTGCGCGACGAGCTCGCCAAGCGCATCCCCAGCTACGACGCGCTCTTCCAGCCGGCCAAGTAGCGAATAGAGTCCCGAATGGGGCCATGAACGCCGCCTTTCGCAAGGGTGTGCTGCTCGCGCACCGCTGGACCGGGCTCACGCTGGGCATCGTGATCGCGATGCTCGCGGTCACGGCGGCGATCCTCGTGCTGCGGCCGCAGGCCGAGCCTCTCGTCTCTTCGGAGCTCTTCGCCCGCGCGACCTCGTGCACCATGCCGATCGCGCTCGATGCGCGCATCGCGGCCGCGGAGCGCCATCACCCGCAATCGAAGGTGGACGACGTGCGCCTCCCGGGCGACGTGCTCGAGCCGACGGTCGTGCGGTTCTTCGATCGCGCGATGGTCTACGTCGATGCGTGCGACGGGCGCGTCGTGGGCGAGCGCAACAAGTACGCCGGCCTGTTCGGCTTGCCCGAGCAGCTCCACCGCTTCAAGTTCATGCCCGGCGATGCGGGCGAGACCACCGACGGCCTGGTGACATTGTGCTTCCTCGTCCTGCTCGTCGCCGGCGGTGCCATCGTGTGGTGGCCGCCCACGCGGCTCGCGCTGAAGAGCGCGCTCCAGTTCCGTCCCCACCTGCGCGGCGTCGCCTTCACGTTGAACCTGCACAACGTGGTCGGCGCCTACACCGCGATCGTGCTGCTCGTCACCGCGGCGACCGCCATGCCGATCTCCTTCCGCCCGGTGCGCGAGTCGCTCTATTCGCTCACGGCTTCGCAGCGCATCTCGAAGCCCGCCTCGCGCAGGCCAACCGGGGCGGCGCCGCTGCCGCTCGAGGACGCGTGGTCGAAGGCGCGCGCGCTCGTGCCCGGCTTCACCGACGCGGTGCTGCGCGTGCCGCGCGAGGCCACGGACGCGGTGGAGGTCTTCCTCATCGGCCCGGGCGCCGCGCATCCCAACGCGCGCAACTACGTCTACTTCGACCCGTACAGCGGCGCCATGCTGCAGTGGATGCCGTACGAGCGCACGCCGGCGGGATTGCGGCTCTACTTCTGGATCGTGTCGCTGCACACCGGCGCGATCGGCGGACGCATCGTTCAGCTCGCGTTCCTGCTCGGCATGCTCGGCGTGCCGATGCTCGC
The DNA here is from genome assembly GCA_964403515.1 of uncultured Burkholderiales bacterium. Classification (GTDB taxonomy): domain Bacteria; phylum Pseudomonadota; class Gammaproteobacteria; order Burkholderiales; family Usitatibacteraceae; genus Usitatibacter. Next base: position 74,772 of record CAYOGL010000003.1, read on the forward strand.
ATACACGGGGTTCAGCAGCTACCTGCGCCGCCGCTTCGGCCACGCGAAGCTGCCGGTGGCGATCCCGTGCCGCGTCGAGCGCATCGTCGAGGAAACCCCGGAGATCAAGTCGTTCCACCTCGTGCCGGCGAACGGCAAGCCGCTCGCCGCGTTCACGCCGGGCGCGCACATCAGCGTGCGCATTCCCGACGGGCTCACGCGCCAGTACTCGCTGTGCAACGGCCCGACCGAGGACGCCGCCTACCACATCGCGGTCAAGCGCGAGCCCGATTCGCGCGGCGGCTCGCGCACGCTGCACGAGCGCGTGGTCGAGGGCGATGCGCTCGAGGTGCTCGCGCCGCGCAACCACTTCCCGCTCGACAAGCGCGCGAAGCATCACCTGCTGCTCGCCGGCGGCATCGGCATCACGCCGCTGCTCGCGATGGCGAAGCACCTGAGCGCGGCGGGCGCGTCCTTCCAGCTGCAGTACTTCACGCGCTCGCCGCGCCACGCCGCCTTCCACGAGCTGCTCTCGCGCGAGGAGTTCGCCGGCAAGGTCGATTTCCACTACGCGCTCGAGCCGGCCGCGCTCAGGATCTACCTGCACCAGCTGCTGCACCGGCGCCCGGACGGGGCGCACCTCTACGTGTGCGGCCCGCGCCCGTTCATGGACCAGGTCGAGGACATCGCCTCGGCGACCTGGCCGCCGGGCACCGTGCACATGGAGTTCTTCTCCGCCGATTCGGCCGCGTCGAGCGCGCCGCGCTCGCCCTTCGAGGTGTCGCTCGCGCGCAGCGGCATCACGCTCACCGTCCCCGCGGACAAGACGGTTCTCGAGGCGCTCGGGGAGCGCGGCGTGCAGGTGCTCAACTCGTGCGGGCAGGGCGTCTGCGGCACCTGCATCACCGGCGTGCTCGAGGGCACGCCCGATCACCGCGACGCGTTTCTCTCCGACAAGGAGCGCAAGGCATGCGACAAGATGATGCTGTGCGTGTCGCGCGCATGCTCGCCGCGCCTGGTCCTCGACCTGTGAGCCGCGACGTGACCGGGGCGCAAGCGGTTTCCCGGTTCGTCGCCGGCGCGATGCTCGCCTTCGTGCTGATGGCCGCTGCGGCGCTCGGCGCGCCCGGTGCGCGCGCGGCCGATGCGAGCTCCGGCGGCCCGCTCGCGATGGTCATCACGTACCACACGGCGCCGGCCAACCGCGTCGCATTCCAGCGCCGGATGGAGCGATCCGAGCTTCCGCAGTTCGAGCGCTGGAAGTCGCAAGGCATGCTCGAGAGCGTTCGCATGCTCTTCAACCGGCATGTCGATTCGATGAGCTGGGACGCGATGGTGCTCGTGACGTTCGCGCGATATTCCGACGTCGAGCGCTGGAAAGCCGTCGAGCGCGAACGCCCCGCGGGCCTTTCGCCGGCCGCGCTCGCGCTCGTCTCCGCGATCGACACCGTGCCGGGCGACCTCCTGCGCACGGGCGGCAAGGACTCGCCGCAGGGCGTGTTCCTCGTGATCCCGTACGAGTCGGAGATGTCCGCGCGCGAGTACGAAGCGTATCTCGACAGCTACGTCGTGCCGCAGGTCGACGGGTGGATGAAGGAGCGCGTGCTCGCGCGCTACGGCGCGTTCATCGCGCGCTATCCCGCGGGCCGGCCGTGGCAGGCGATGCTCATCTTCGAGTACGCGGACGAGGCGGCGCTCGGCGCGCGCGACGCGACCACCGCGAAGGTGCGCGCGCAGCTCGCCGACAACGCGCAGTGGAAGGCCATCAGCGACTCGAAGAAGAACGTGCGGCACGAGAAGTCGCCCGTCGTGGCCGATCCGGTCGGGCCGCGCTGACCGCGCATCCATTCGAGGAGCGACGCCATGAAAGTGTTTCCATTCCTGCTCGGCCTGGCCTGCGTGACGGGCGCAGCGTTCGCGACGGCACAAACCGCCGGCGCGCCGTGCGCGAAGCCCGAGCGCATCGTGCTGCTCGTCGACGAGATCAAGGCGATCCGCAACTTCCCGGTGGTCCTCGCCGAGCGCCTCGGCTATCTCGCCGACGGCGGCACGCAGGTCACCGTCATGAACATCCGCGACGACGTGGCCACCGCGGACATGCTCTCCGATGGTCGCGTCGACGCGGTGATGGCCTACTACCACCACAACATCGTGAACCGCGCCGAGGGCCGCCCGTTCGAGGCGATCGTCACGCTCGGCCTCACGCCGGGGGCGAAGGTGCTGGTCGCGAACGCCGCGCGGGACAGGTACCGCACCGCCGCGGACTTGAAGGGCGCGCGCATCATCGCGGGCGGCGCCGGGTCGTCGAAGACGACGGTCGCCAACGCGCTCGTACTGGCCGGTGGGCATGCGCTCTCCGACTACACGCGCATTCCCAACGAGAGCCGCGAGCGCATCCTCGCCACGCTGAAGGGCGGAGGCGCGGATCTCGTCGTCGCGCCCACGCCCGACGGCGACTACTACGAGGCGCAGGGCGCGGCGACGCTCTTCGCCGATCTCACCACCGTGGACGGCACGCGCAAGGCGCTCGGGGGGCTGCTGCCGACCGCGAGCGTCTACATGACCGCCGATCGCGCGCGCGAGCATCCCGAGATCGCGCAGCACCTCGCCGACGCGTTCGTGCGCACGCTGCGGTACATCCACTCGCACACTCCGGAGCAGATCCTCGCGCTCATCCCGCCGAAGATCAGCGGCAAGGATCGCGCGGCCTACCTCGAGGTGTTGAAGCAGGAGATCCCGATGTTCGCGGGCGACGGCCGCATGCCGCCCGAGGACGCCACGCGCGAATGGAAGGTGCTCGCGGAATTCGACCCCAAGCTCGCGCCGGTGAACGTCGGCGAGACCTACACCAACGCGTACGTCGACGCGGCGCTGCGCCGTTTTCGCTGAGGCGCCTGCCGGGATGCGCCTCGCCGCGCTTCTCGCCGGCCCGCTCCTGGGGCTCGCCGCGCACGCGGCCGGCGTGGAGCGCGGGCTGCCGCCCTACCGGCCGCAAGCCTTCGAGGTGCCCGCCGCCGCGGCGAGGGTGGTGGGATACAACGACATGCGCGAGATGCTCGCGCCGCTCGCGCGCCGCTTCGAGGCCGCGCACCCCGGCCTGCGCATCGAGCTCGACCTGCCCGGCACGCGGTTCGCGCCCGCGGCGCTCGCCAGCGGCAATTGCGTGCTCGCGCCGATGGGCGCGCTCTTCACGCCGGCGCAGCTCGACGCCTATCGCCGCTCGGTCGGCGCCGATCCGATGTTCTTCCGCGTGGCGCATGCGTCGCTCGATCCGAAGGCGCTGAGCGGGCCGCTCGCCATCTTCGTGCATCGCGACAACCCGCTCGTGTCGCTCACGCTCGAGCAGGCGGCGCGCCTGTTCGCGGGCGATGTGAGGACCTGGGGCGAACTCGGCCTGCCCGGCGAATGGTCGAAGCGCACCGTGTCGATCGCGGGTCTGAAGGACGCAGCCCCGCTGGCATTGGAGTTCGGCGCCGCGGCGATGCACGGCCGCGCGTTCGCCGCACGCATGCGACGCTTCGCGCAGTCGGTGCAGGTCGTGCGCGAGATCGCGGCCGACCGCGATGCCGTCGGGTTCGCCGCGGCGATGCGCGGGTCGGAGGGCGTGCGCATCGTCCCGGTCGCGCGCCGCGCCGGTGAGCCTGCCGTCATGCCGGCCGAGGCCACGCTGCGCGCGGGCCGCTATCCGCTCGATCGCTACCTGGTGATCTATGCCCGAGCGCCGCTCACGCCGCTCGTGCGCGACTTCCTGCGCCTCGTCCTGTCGCGCGAGGGCCAGGAGGCCGTGGCCGCCACGCCCCAGCGCTACATTCCCCTCGCCGCGGAGGAGGCAGCCGCGGAGCGCGCGCGGCTGCGATGAGCGCGCAACGCTTAACGGGCATTCAGAAAACGTAAAGCTTGCGTTCAGCGGGCGGCCCTACGCTTGCAGGCAGCCCTCTTCGCCCAGGAGACCGTCCATGAAAGCGCCGCTCGCCCTCGCCGCCGCCACGCTCCTCGCGCTCGCCGCCGCGTCGGCCCACGCCCTCAAGTACGCCGCGCCCGAGCACGACCTGCAGGTCGACCCGTCGATGCCGGCGTGGAACCCGGGACCGGTGGCGAGCAAGCCCGAGGAAGAGCTCAACATCGTCGGCGCCGACACCATGGACGAGATCACCCTCGGGTGGATGAAGATCTACCGCGAGCAGTACCCGAAGCTCTCGCTCACGATGGACATGCGCGCCTCGGGCGCGGGCATGCCGGGGCTGGTGTCCGACAAGGGCGATATCGCCCCGGTGGCGCGCGAGATCTTCCCCGCCGAGCGCAAGGCCTTCGTCGACAAGTTCGGCTACGAGCCGCTGGAGATCAAGGTCGCGACGGGCAGCGTCGGCTCGCTCGGCAAGACCGCCACGACCGTGATCCTCGTCGACCGCAACAACCCGATCGATTGCCTGTCGGTGGCGCAGCTCGACGCCGTCTATTCGAAGACGCGCAAGCACGGCTACAAGGAGGTGCGCACGTGGGGCGACGTCGGCGCCACGGGCGAGTGGGCGAGCCGGCCCATCAAGCTCTACGGGCTCAAGCCCGTGAACGGCATCGAGCAGTACTTCAAGCGTGTGATCATGGAAGACGGCGAGTACAAGGACGGCATCCAGTTCGTGAAGGGCAAGGGCTTCACCCACGCCTTCACCGTCGCGGCCGAGGACATGCAGCAGCATCCCGAAGGCCTCACCTATGCGCTGATGGCCAACGTCACGCCGAACGTGAAGGTGCTCAAGGTCTCGGCCACCGAGGGCGGCCCGTGCTACGCGCCGACCGTCGAGACCGTGTACAAGCACGAGTACCCGATGAGCCGCTACATCTACATCTACGTGAACCGCAAGCCGGGCGAGCCGCTCGCGCCGAAGGTGCGCGAGTTCCTCCGGCTCGTGCTGAGCCGCGAGGGCCAGGACGTGGTGGCCAAGGAACGCGTGTTCATCCCGCTCATGCCGCAGGTGGTCGAGGAAGAGCGCAGGAAGCTCGACTGAAGCGGGGCGCGCAATCGTTCTCCTCCTCGGCGCGTCCCCAGGGTTGAGGCCTCCGCAAGAGGCCTCTTTTTTTTTTGGAATTCAGGATGGATAAAGGCTGCGTTCAGGCGGCGGGCGCAACGTGGCGACCAACGAAAGGAAAGCCGATGAATCGACGTGCCGCAGGAATGGCCCTCGTCGCCGCGACGCTCGCCGCGAGCGCGCTGGCGCAGACGCAATCGGAGGACACGCAGAAGGCCCTGCGCGCGCAGGCCGATCGCGCCGGCGTGATCTACCAGCGCGGGCGCGCGGCGCACTACACGACGAAGTTCGACCTTTCGGGACTGCCGCATTACCGGCCGAAGCAGATCCTCACCGGCTGGGTGCGCCTGCACGGCAACAACTATCTTTCGGACGGTCTGCTGGGCGAGCTGTGGCAGCAGGGTTTCGCGAAGTACCAGCCGGGCATCCGCCTGTCGTACTACCTGCCCACCTCCGCGCTCGCGTTCGCCGCGCTCTACTACGACCAGGCGGACCTCGTCATGGGCCATCGCCCGAGCTTCTACGACCTGCTCGCCTACGAGCGCGTGAAGAGCTTCGATCCCACCGAGATCACCGCGGTCACCGGATCGTACGACGTCGGTGGATGGGAGAACTCGCTCGCGATCCTGGTGAACGAGGACAACCCGATCGCCTGCATCAACATGGAGCAGCTCGACGGCGTCTTCGGCTCGGAGCGCGCCGGCGGCTGGGCGGGCACCAACTGGCGCACCGACTGGGCGCGCGGGCCTGAGCGCAACATCCGCACCTGGGGGCAACTCGGCCTCACCGGCGAGTGGGCCGACAAGCCGATCGACGTGTACGGCTTCAGCGTGCGCTACAACACGGCGAGCGACTTCTCGGACAAGGTGCTCAAGGGCAGCGACAAGTGGAACGAGAAGCTGCAGGCGTACGGCAACATCGTGAACCCCGACGGCTCGCGCTACATCGAGGCGGACCAGATCACCGACCACGTGGGGCGCGACAGGTATGCCATCGGCTACAACCGCTTCCGCGGCGAGCGCGCGCACGTGAAGCGCATCGCGGTGGCGCCGGGCAACACGCACGACTGCGTGCCGCACACGCTCGAGAACGTGCAGAACCGCACCTATCCGCTCTTCACCGAGCAGTACTTCTTCGTGAGCGTGAAGCCGGGAGCCGCGATGGACCCGAAGGTGCGCGAGTTCCTGCGCTATGTCCTGAGCCAGGAAGGACAGGCGGCCGTCGTGCAGGACGGCAAGTACCTTCCGCTCACCGCGGAAGTCGTGCGCGAGCAGCTGCGCAAGCTCGGCGAATAGGCTCGTTGCGCATTCCCCGGACAAACCCAGGAAGACCCGAACGATGAAGAAGCGCCTCGCCGGGCTCGTCCTGGCCGCCGCCCTCGTGCCCGCGATCGCGGCGGCGCAGGGCGGCCCGCCGCTCGTGACCGACGATCCCGAGACGCCGGCCGACGGCCGTTGGGAGATCAATCTCGCCGGCATCTACGCACGCACGCACGAGCGGCAGGACCTCGCGCTGCCCGATGCGGACATCAACTACGGCTGGGGCGGCCACGTCCAGCTCAAGCTCGACGTGCCGTGGGCGTTCTCGCGCGATGGCGACGATCGCTGGAAGAGCGGCCTGGGCGCCGCGCAGGCCGGCGTGAAATGGCGCTTCGTCGATCGCGAGAACGCCGGCTTCTCGATGTCGACCTATCCGCAGTACACGTGGAACCCGCTGCCGTCCTCGGCGCATCGCGGCATCACCTCGCCCGACAACGAGTTCTTCCTGCCGGTCGAGGTCGCCGCCGAGATCGGCGGCGTGGGCCTCGACGCCGAGGCCGGCCGCAACTTCGTGCACAACCGGCCCGGCGAATGGGCGCTCGGCGGCATCGTGGCGCCCAGGTGCAGCGAGCGCGTCGAGTGCCTGTTCGAGGCGCACGAGACGTGGTCGTCGCACGCGCACCAGACGTTGCTCAACATCGGCACGCGCGTGACGCTGCGCGAAGGCCTCACGCTGCTGGGCGCGGTCGGGCGCGAGCTCGGCAACGCCGAGGATCGGCGCCACGTGCTGGTGTACCTCGGCGTGCAGATCCTGCTCTGAGCCCGCCGCGGGGCCTCAGTGCCGCGTGCCGCCGAAACGCTTCTGGAACCACTCGTCGAGCATGCGCTTCTCGTAGACGAGCGGGTCGTTCTCGATCCCGCCCGGCACGAGCGGCCGCAGGTAATCGAGGTCGCACACGTGCTCCTGGCGCGGCTCGCCGGTGCGGCCCTGCGCCGTCACGGTGTAGCGCATGTCGATGCAGGGCGGATCGGCGCGCCCGGTCATGATGCGGATCTCGGTCGGCAGGTTCATGCGCGGGCGGCCCGCGCGATCGAGATCGAGCACCTCGATGTGCACCTCGGTGCCCGGCGCGAGGTAGCGATCGCCGAGCTGCTTCAGGTGGTCGGCGAGCGCCTTCATCACCTTCACCGGATCGGTACTGCGGTCGCCCGCGTCCTTGAAGCGATCGGGGTTGCCGTATTCCACCGTGACGCCGGCATGCACGTTCCCGGCGGCGAGGGCGAGCGCTGCGAGGAGCGCGGGGATGCGAAAGCGGTTCATGGTTCGACTCCGGCAGCGGGCAATGCGATTCGGACCGTACACCGCCACGCGCGTTCCTGGAAGCGCCGCGTTCCTGAACGGATATTCAGAACCGGTTCACGGTGGATTCAGGGCCGGCCGATAACGTGCGTGAGAACCGCAACCTGCGCCCGAATCGAATGAAGCCGATGCGCGAGATCGTCCTCACCGTCCATCGCTGGACCGGCCTCACCGCGGGGCTGCTCGTGGTGATGGTCGTGCTCACCGGACTCGGCATGGTGTTCCGGCCGCAGCTCGAGCCGCGCATCGATCGCGCGCTGCACGAGGTGGACACGTGCACGTCGCGCATTCCGCTCGACACGCTCGCCGAGCGCGCGCGCGAAGCCCATGGCGGCCGGACCATCCGCCAGGTGGAGCTCGCGAACGCCGGTTTCGGTGCGACGGTGGTGCGCTACACCGAAGATCTGGGCGTGTACCTCGATCCGTGCTCCGGGCGCGTGCTCGGGACGCAGGATCGCTGGGGCGGCGTGTTCGGCACGATCGAGTACCTGCATCGCCTGCGCTTCTTCAAGGACACGGACGTCTCGGAGACCGTCGCCGGCACGTCGAGCCTCGTGCTCGCGCTCGTCATGGTGGGCGGCGGCATCGCGGTGTGGTGGCCCGCGACGCGGCGCCAGTGGAAGAGCGCGTGGAAGCTGCGCTGGCGCCTGAAGGGCGCGGCCTTCGAGATCAACCTGCATCGCACCTACGGCATCTACGCCGCGCTGGTCATCCTCGCCACGGCGCTCGCATCGCTCACGTTCGTCTTCGGCTGGGCGAACGCGGCGGTGTACGCGGTGACCGGCTCGGCGCCGCCCGCGCCGAAGCCGCATTCCACGGGTGCGTCGACGACGCTCGCGCCGCTCGAGCGGCTTCTCGAGCGCACGCTCGCGACCGTGCCCGGCGCGCGCGACATCACGCTGCTCCTGCCGAAGAAGCCGGGCGACGCGGTCGAGGCCACCGTGATCGAGCGCGATGCGCCCCATCCGAACGCCGCCACGCTGGTGTATCTCGACGCGCACACCGCGCGGGTCGTGGGCTTCGCGCCGTACGCCGCGGCGAGCGCGGGAACGCGCGCTTATCGGTGGCTCAAGTCGATGCACATGGGCTACATCGGCGGCCTCTTCGGCCAGCTGGTGCTCTTCGCGGGCGTGCTGGCCGTGCCCGTGCTCGGCTACACGGGCATCCGCAGCTGGCTGCGGCGTCGCGTGCCGCGCGCCGAACGCGCGGCCGCGCGGCAGGCCGCCTGACGACATCGGAGGAAAGCGCCATGAACCCACGCCTGCTCATCGCCATCTTCGCCGCCGCCGCGGGCCTCGCGCACGCGGCCGACATCCCGCTCAAGACGTATGCGCAGGAGCTCGTCGACCGGACGGTCGCGAGCGATCGCGCGCTGCTCGTCGTCGTCATGCACGTGACCCCGCCGGGCGCGCCGCAGAACGTGATCATCGCCTCGAACATCGGCCGCATCGGCAAGCCCGCGGACGCCGACGACCAGCGGGTGATCGACACCGGCAAGCCGAACCTCGAGGTGGCCCACGGCGGGCGGCGCTTCGAGGTGGAGCTGCCGCTCCACGATGCGTCGCGCACGACCATCGGGGCGCTCGGCCTGGTGTGGAAATACCACGCGGGCGAGCCGAAGTCCGCGCTCGAGCGGCGTGCGACCAAGATCCGCGACGATCTCGCGCGCCACATCCTCGACACCGCGAGCCTGCTCGACAAGTACCCGTTCGTTCCCGCCGCCACGACGAAGACGCACGCGCAGAAGCTCGTCGACGAGGCGCTCGCCCGCCACGCCGACGTCACCGTGATCGCGTTGCGTGGCCCGGTGAAGGGCGAGGACGGCATCCTCCTGCTCGGATCGACGTTCGGCCGCCACGGCAAGCCCGCGGACGCCGACGACCTCAAGGTGTTCCAGAGCGAGGAGCCGGCGAGCGGCCCGCGCGGCGGCGGCAAGCGCTTCGGCGTCGACGTGCAGCTGCGCGATGCGGGCGGGCGCCTCGTCGGAACGATGAACGTCGGTTACCCGTACCGCGCGGGTGACGACACCAAGGCGCTCCTCGCCCACGCGCTCGCGCTGCGCGACGAGATCCAGAAACGCATTGCCTCGGCCGATGCCCTCGCCGAGCTCGATCCCTGAGACCCGAGAACCGCCACCCATGAAGAGTCCGCTTCCCCGCATCGCTTCCATCCTCGCGCTCGCCGCCGCTGTGGTGCCCGTGCTCGCGCTCGCCGCGCCGCCGCTGCAGCTCCTCGGCCGCACCGACGTCCCGGGCTTCGAGGGCGACTTCGACCACTTCGCCGCCGACGTGAAAGGCAACCGCCTCTTCCTCGCCGGCGAGGACAAGGGCACGCTCGAGGTGTTCGACCTGAGGAGCGGCAAGCACCTGCGCACCGTGGCCGGGCTCGAGGAGCCGCACGCGATCCTCTTCATGCCGGAGAAGAACCGCCTCATCGTCTCGAACAGCGGCGAGGGCATGACCAAGGTGCTCGACGGGCGCACGCTCGAGGTCGTCGGCACGATCAGGCTCACGCCGGGCGCCGACACGATGCGCTACGACCCGTCGACGCGCGAGGTGTGGATCGTCACCGGCGGCAAGAACGCCGGGCGTAAGCTGCCCGACACGACGGTCGCGGTGGTCGATCCCATGACCGGGCGCCCGAAGGGCGAGGTCCGCTTCGACACCGACTTCACCGAGGACATCGCGATCGAGCAGAACGGCTCGCGGGCGTTCATCAACGTCACCGGCAAGGACTACGTCGCCGTGGTCGACAAGGGCACGCGCAAGGTGCTCGCGACGTGGCCGGTGCGCGAGGGCCACAACAACGCGCCCATGGGCCTGGACGAGGAGCACAAGCGCCTCTTCGTGGTCACGCGCAAGCCGTTCAAGCTCGTGGTCCTCGACACCGACACCGGTCGCACCGTCGCGAGCATCGAGGCGCCGCAGCGCACCAACGAGCTCGTGGTCGATCACGCCAACCACCGCATCTATCTCGCGGGCGATGACTACGTATCCGTGATCCGGCAGGACGGCGCCGATCGCTACGAGGAGATCGCGCGCGTCCCGTCGGACAAGGGTGCGAAGACCGCGATCCTCGTGCCCGAGCTGCATCGCCTGTATGTGGCGGTGGCGGGCAAGGGCGCGACGAAGGCGGGTGTGCTGCGCTACGAGGTCGTCCCGGCGCGCTGACCGCGACGCGGCCCGCGAAACGGAGGGCGCATGGAACTCACCGGCATGCTCCACGGCGCGCAGCTGCTGCGCTTCGCCGGGTTCCCCGCGCCCGAAGTGCTCGGTCCCGACGCGAGCGAGGCGCAGGTCAAGAGCCTCATCGACCGCCACGGCTCGATCTTCGTGAAGCCCGTGTTCAAGGGCGGCGTGGGCAAGAAGGGCAAGGCGGGGCTCGTGGGACGCGCGAGCGACCTGCGCACGGCGCTCGCCGAGAAGGAGCGCCTCTATTTCGCCGAGCACCAGGTCGGACCGATCCGCGCGAAGGCGAACGGGGTCACGTTCGAGGCGGCGGTGCCGGCGCAGCACGAGGTGTACTTCTCGATCAGCGACTCGACCCGTTTCCGCGCGCCCACCCTGACGCTCACCCATCGCGGCGGCATGGACATCGAGGAGCTCGATCCCGCCGAGGTCGCGCGCGTGCCGTTCGATCCCCTCACCGGGCTCAAGGCGTTCGTCGTGGCCAACGCGCTCACGGCCCTCGACGCGCCGCGCGAGATCATCTCGCCGCTGGTGCAGAATCTGCCGCGCCTGTGGGAGCTGTTCCACGACTTCGGCATGACCACCCTCGAGCTCAACCCGATCCGCATGCGCGAGGAGAAGGGGCGCCTGCTGCCGGTGGCCTGCGACTTCAAGTGCGGCTTCGACCGCGACGATCCGCGCTGGCAACGCCTGGAGCTGCCCGCGCACCTCTTCGCCGCCGACTTCTCCGACTTCGAGCAGGAGATCAACCAGCTGCGCACGCACCAGGGCCAGAGCGACGTGTACGTGATCAACGAGCGCGGCACGATCCTCGCGCCCACGTTCGGCGGCGGCGCCAACTCGCTCGTGACCGAGATGCTCGGCGACGACGCGATCATCTCCTCCGACTTCGGCGGCAACCCGCCGTACGCCAAGATGAAGGCGGTGGCGTCGATCTGCTTCCGCCACTGGCTGCCGCAGGCGAACGTGCTCTTCATCATCGGCGGCAAGTCGAACAACACCGACATCTACGAGACGTTCCGCGCGATGGCCGACGCGCTGCGCGAGCACTTCTCGCGCCACGGGCCCACGCCGCTGTTCGTCGTCGCCGGCCGCGGCGGGCCGAGCCTCGTGCGCGGAATGGGGGCGCTGCGCGACACGTGCGAGGCGCTCGGGCTTCCCTATCGCCTGTTCGGCTTCGACTCGGCCATGAGCGAGGTGGTCGACTACGCGCGCCGCGTGAACGCGTGGATGAAGACGGGCGGTCGCGAGCGCGTGGCCGCGTCGCTGTCGAAATCGATCGCGCCGGAGATTCACGCAGCGCCTGCCCCTGCCGCAGCGGCCGCCCGCGCGCCGGCGGAGGCGAGCTAGGGCGGCCATGCACAAGCCCGGGATAGCGCCCTTCAAGTACTACGTGGGCATCGCCTCGCTCGCGCACGTGGCGCGGCGCGAGGACCGGGTGTGCGTGCTGAACATCCTCGGCGGCGAGTCGAGCGAGGTGACGCCCGTGGGCCATGCGTGGTCCGGCGGCAACGTCGCGTTCGGCACTTCGCCCGGGCGCCGCGGCCAGGCGCTGCCCACCGAGCTCGGCGACGTGCCCGTCTACAACAACGTGCTCGAAGGGCTTTCGGACGGCCATCGCTTCAACTGCGGAGTCGTGTACCTTCCGCCGGCCGCCGCGCGCGACGGCGTGGCCGAGCTGATCCGCGTGAACCCGGACCTGGAGAAGGTCTTCATCATCACCGAGAAGATCGCGGTCCACGATGCGCGCGAGATCCGCGCCATGGGTCAGCAGAACGGCATCGACATCTTCGGCGCCAACTGCCTCGGCGTGGCCGACGCGTGGAACCAGGTGCGCATCGGCGGCGCCCTCGGCGGCGACCGTCCCGGGGACACGCTGCGCAAGGGCTCGATCGCGATCCTGTCGAACTCCGGCGGCTTCACCACGACGATCGCGCAATACCTGCGCCTGGCCGGATGGGGCACCACGACGCTCGTGTCGAGCGGCAAGGACGTGTACATCCATTACGCCGCGCCCGAGTTCGCGTTCGCGCTCGCCAACGACGCGCGCAGCAAGGCCGCGGTGCTCTACGTCGAGCCGGGCGGCTACTACGAGCTCGACGCGGAATTCACCAAGCCGGTCGTCGCCTGCATCGTCGGGCGCTGGAAGAGCCGGCTCACGCGCGCCGTGGGACACGCGGGCGCGCTCGCCGGCGGCGCCGACGACGCGGCGGCGAAGGAACGCTGGTTCATGCAGAAGCTCGGCGTGGACCGGATCTACAGGCCGGACGATCCCGTGTTCTCGGCGCGCGGCGCGATCGTGACCAACATCGCGCACATCGCGCAGGCGATGACCGACGTGATGCGCGCCAACGGCGTGCGCCCCGATTTTCCTCCCGAGGGCAGCACGGAGCTCAAGCCCTGGTTCGCGTCCAACGCCGGGCTCGCGCTGCCGCCCGCGATCGACCTGCCCGTGGTGCGCGCGGCCGCGCCGTATGCGGAGCAGATCGACGCGCTCGACCGGCGCATCGGCGCGGTCCTCCCGCGCGAGCCGCTCAAGGATGCCTCGGGCGCCTCGTCCATGGACGCGAAGACGCAGGTGACGAGCCTCTTCGGATACAGCGTGCTCGAGGCGGCGCAGCTGCCCCTCGAGGCGAACGCCTGCCTCGCGTTGCTGCACGAGCCGGGCGGCGCGCGCGATCGCATGCTGATGCACGTCGCGGTGACGGCGCACGTGCCGCTGCACGGCTCGCCGATGCTGCAGGCGGCGCAGGCCGCGCGCGAGGCGGGCAACTCGCCCAACACCGTGATGGCCGCCGCCGCGAGCATCCTCGGTCCGGCCTGCCAGGCGGCGGCGCGGCGCGCGACGGCGGCGATGATCGACGTGTTCGCGCAGGCGGCCCTGCGCAACGCCTTCGACGTTCCGCCCGCGTCCGTCCCGGCATGGAGCGGCGACGGCACGCTCTTCATGTCCGCGGCGCCCGACGAGCTCGCGCAGGCGATGCTGCGCGCCATCGACGCGCACGGCGTCGACTCGGCGTTCGTGCGCTTCCTGCGCGCGCAACCGGGATTCCCGACCCGCGATGCCGTGCTCGCGGCCATCGCGTGCTCGCTCGCCTGGGGCCCGCTCATGCGCAAGCGCATCTCGCGCCTGACCGCCGAGAGCCTGCCGTGGTGGCTGAAGATCGTCGGCGCGTGCATCGGCGCTTCCGCCCCGGCCGCGGCGCACGGGCCGGCCGCATTCCGCGGGGTGGCGATCGACGAGCTGCTGCAGGGCTGGCGCCTCGGCGAGGTCGCCTTCGCCGCGCTGCTCGGCGAGCGGCCGCAGCCCGGCGACCTGTTCGCGTTCGAGGCGCTCGCGGGCCTGCTGCTCAGCAACGGTCCGGGCGCGATCTCGGCGCAGGGCGCGAAGGGCGCGGTCTCCGCCGACGGCCCGGACGATCCGTCCCGCGTGCAGCTGAACAAATGCGTGATCGGGTTCCTGACCCACAGCGGCTACACCCACGGCGGCAACGGCTACGAGGGCATCGCGTTCCTGCTCGAGTCGTTCGCCGAGGCGGCGCTCGCCGATCCGGGAGATGCGCGGCACGGGCTCGACCTCGGGGCGCTCGCCGCGCGGCGCGTGGCCGACTACGCGACGTACAAGTCGCGGCGCAAGGGCGAGGGCGGGGAGACGCGCAAGATCCCCGGCGTGAACCATCCGGTCTTCAAGGACAAGCCGGTCAACGTCGATCCGCGCGAGGCGTACGTGCACGAGCTCTTCGAGCGGCGCGGCGAGTACAACGTCTTCCACGAGTACTACCGCGCGCTCGTGCGCAAGCTCTTCGAGGAAGGCGTCTCGCGCAACGTCTATTGCGTGAACATCGACGCGGTCATCGCCTCGTTGCTGCTGAAGATGCTGTGGCGCGGGCTGCGGGACGGGCGCTACGGCGCGCCGGTCGCCGAGGGCGCCGCGTTCACGATGTTCCTGTACCCGCGCCTGCTGGGCTGCGCCGCCGAGATCGACGACCATCTCAACCGCGGGCGCAGCATGGACACCCGCACGCCCGCCTCGGCGTGCCGCTTCGTCGCATGAGTGGCGGGCATGATGCCGGGCCTTTCCGCCGACGCCTGAAAACATCTCGTTTGTCGCGGTGCAGCAATCGCGCTACAGTCGGATGAATGGGTCCGAATGATGCAGTGCAAGACGAAGCGGTGGCGCGCCGCCTGCGGCGCGCCGAGGCCACGAGCGCGGTCGCCGCGGGCGACCTCGTGCGCATGGCACGCGTGGCCGACGGGACCTGGTTCTATTGCACCGTGAGCGCGGTCCTCGACGACGGCGCCGTCGTCTGCTCGGTGGTCGAGGCGCAGTCCTGGCCGGACCTCATGCTCGACGGCGTCGTGCCCGGCCGGCTCTACACCCTGCCGCGCCAGTGCGTCCTTTCGGTGGTCCGGCCCGCCGCCTGAATCCGCTTTCAGGCAGCCGACAGGTTGCTTTCATCGTCGTCCCCTAGAGTCGTTCCCGGGTCCAGTCACTCGAGGAACGACATGAAGACGAGCCACGCATTCGCCGCCTCCCTGATCTGCGCCGCGCTGTGCGCGACGAGCGCGGTCGCGCGCGCCGCCGACAAGGTCACCATCATGGTCGGCGGCTACGAGAAGATCATCTACCTGCCGGCGAAGCTCGCCGAGCGGCTCGGCTACTTCAAGGACGAAGGCCTCGACGTCACCCTGCTGAACGAATCGGCCGGCGTCGACGCGGAGAACGAGCTGCTCGCGGGCGCCGTGCAGGCCGTGGTCGGCTTCTACGACCACTGCATCGACCTGCAGTCGAAGGGCAAGAACATCGAGTCGGTGGTGCAGCTCTCCCATGCGCCGGGCGAGGTGGAGCTCGTCTCGAACAAGTACCCGCAGGTGAAGACCATGGCCGACCTGCGCGACAAGAACCTCGGGGTCACGGGCCTGGGCTCGTCCACCAACTTCCTCACGCAGTTCCTGATGGTGAAGGGCGGGGTGCCGCTCGGCCAGTTCACCTCCGTGCCCGTGGGCGCCGGAGCGACGTTCATCGCGGCGATGCAGCAGGACAAGATCCAGGCGGGCATGACGACCGAGCCCACGATCACGCGCCTGCTCAAGACCGGCGAGGCGCGCGTGCTGGTCGACATGCGCAGCGCCGAGGGCACGAAGGCGGTGCTCGGCGGGACCTATCCGGCCGCCTCGCTCTACATGGAGAACCAGTGGGTCGAGAAGAACAAGCCCACGGTGCAGAAGCTCGCCAACGCGTTCGTGAAGACGCTGCGCTACATCCAGGCGCACAACGCCGCCGAGATCGCCGAGAAGATGCCGGCCGACTTCTACGTCGGCGACAAGGCCGGCTACATCAAGGCGCTCGAGGGCAGCAAGGCGATGTTCACGCCGGACGGCGTGATGCCCGCGGGCGGGCCCGAGACGGTGCTCAAGGTCCTCGGTACGTTCTCGAAGAACGTGAAGGGCCGCAACATCGACCTCGCGAAGACGTACACCAGCGAGTTCGTGAAGAACGCGCGCTGAGGAGCGTCGGCCATGGGTGACCCGAAGCAGGCCGGACCCGCGATCGAGCTGGTGAACGTGACGCGGCGCTTCGTCTCGCCCGACGGGCGGTCGATGACGGCGATGCGCGAGTTCAACCTGCGCGTGATGCCCGGCGAGTTCGTCGCCGTGGTCGGTCCCACCGGCTGCGGCAAGTCCACGACGCTGAACCTGATCACGGGGCTGGTGCAGCCTTCCGGCGGCCAGGTGCGCGTGTGGGGGCAACCGGTGAAGGGCATCGATCCCTCGATCGGCTTCGTCTTCCAGACCGATGCGCTGTTCCCGTGGCGCAGCGTGGTCGACAACGTGGTCGCCGGCCCGCTCTACCGCGGCATGCAGAAGGACAAGGCCTACGCGAAGGCCAGCGAGTGGCTCGCGCGCGTGAACCTCTCGGGCCACGAGAACAAGTATCCGCACCAGCTCTCGGGCGGCATGCGCAAGCGCGTGTCGCTCGCGCAGACCTTCATCAACGAGCCGCGCATCCTGCTCATGGACGAGCCGTTCTCCGCGCTCGACGTGCAGACCCGCGTGCTCATGCACGACGAGCTGCTGCAGCTCTGGGGCGCGTCGGGCGCGTGCGTGGTGTTCGTGACGCACGACCTCGAGGAGGCGATCGCGCTCGCCGACAAGGTGTGCGTGCTGACCGCGAGCCCGGCGACGGTGAAGTCGGTCTACAGCGTCGACATCCCGCGGCCGCGCGTGGCGAGCGAGATCCGCTTCGATGCGCGGTTCCTCGAGATCTCGCGCACCATCTGGGAGGACCTGCGCGCCGAGGTGCTGCGCGGCGCCTCGCGCGACGAGGCGAGGGTGGCGGAGGTGGCGTCGTGAGCGAGATCCCGATGTCGGCGCAGGCGCCGATGCACGTGCCGAGCGATTCCGAAGTCGAGGCGGCCGCGGCGCGCTTGCGCGTGCGCCACGTGCGCAAGGTCCACTTCTGGCGCATGGCGATCCTCGTGCTGGCCCTCGGCGGCTGGGAGCTCGCCGCGCGCCAGCACTGGATCGACGAGTTCTTCTTCTCCAAGCCGAGCGACGTGGCCGACCGGCTCTGGACGTGGATGACCGAGGGCACGTCCGAGGGGCCGTTGTGGTACCACCTCTGGGTGACGATGGAGGAGGCGCTGATCGGCTTCTTCACCGGCGCCATCGCGGGCGTGATCGCGGGCATCGCGCTCGGGCGCGACCGCGTGCTCGCCGACGTGTTCTCGATCTACATCAAGGTCTTCAACTCCATCCCGCGCGTGGTGCTCGCGCCGATCTTCATCATGCTGTTCGGTCTCGGGCTCGGCTCGAAGGTGGCGCTCGCGTTCGTGATGGTGTTCTTCGTCGTGTTCTCGAACGCGTTCCAGGGCGTGCGCGAGGCCGATCGCAACCTGCTCGCGAACGCGCAGATCCTCGGGGCGCGCGGATGGCAGCTCACGCGCACCGTGGTGATCCCCTCGGCGATGAGCTGGATCTTCGCCTCGCTGCACGTGAGCTTCGGTTTCGCGATCGTCGGCGCCATCGTGGGCGAGTTCGTCGGATCGCGCCACGGCATCGGCCTGCTCATCAACATCGCGAAGGGCACCTTCGACGCGGGCGGCATGTACGCGGCGATCGTCGTCATCATGGTGGTCGCGCTCGCGGCGGAGTCCGCGATGACGCTCGTCGAGCGCCGGCTCGCGCGCTGGCGTCCCCCGGCGCTGCAGGACGTGGAAAACGCCTGAGCGGCTGGTGCGCGGTTTCGCGCGCTCGCTCATCCCGTCGCGGCGCGCGGAGCCGATCCTTCCCCGGAGCGCGCCGCCGCGGAGCTCAACGGCAGCGTGATCACGAACTCCGCGCCGCGACCCTCGGCGCGCGGGGCGAGCCGGATGTTGCCGCCGTGCAGCTCCACGAGGCGGCGCACGAGCGCGAGGCCGAGGCCCAGCCCGGTCTGCGGACGGCGCCGATCCTCCGCGCCGTGCACGAACGGCTCGAAGACGCGGGGCGCGAGGCCCGGCTCGATGCCCGGGCCCGTGTCGCACACGCGGATCGTGGCGAGCGGGCCGCTGCGCTCGAGCGTGACCGCGGTCTCGCCGCCGCGCGGCGTGAACTTCGACGCGTTGTGCAGCAGGTTGCCGAGCGCCTGGGACAGGCGCGAAGGGTCGGCGTCGATCGTCACCGGCGCATCGGGCGCGTGGCACGACAGCCGGATCGCGCGCGCCTCGAAGAACGGGCGGT
Source organism: uncultured Burkholderiales bacterium (assembly GCA_964403515.1). Taxonomy (GTDB): domain Bacteria; phylum Pseudomonadota; class Gammaproteobacteria; order Burkholderiales; family Usitatibacteraceae; genus Usitatibacter. The sequence continues at coordinate 93,304 of CAYOGL010000003.1, forward strand.
GGTCCTCGGTCACGCGCCTCACGAGCGCCGCGAGGTCGACCGGCTCGCGGTGCAGGACGAGCTCGTCGCGCGAGATGCGCGAGATGTCGAGCAGGTCGTTCACGAGCCGGTTCATCTGCGCCACCTGCCGCTCGACGATCGAGCAGGTGCGCCGCACCAGCTCCTCGTCGACCGGCCCGCGCTTGAGCATGTGCAGGCCGTAGGTGATCGGCTGCAGCGGGTTGCGCAGCTCGTGGGAGAGCATCGCGAGGAAGCGGTTCTTGTTCCGGTGCTCCTGCTCGAGCCGCTGGTTGGCCACGTGCAGCTGCTCGGTGGTGAGGCGCAAGCGCTCCGCTTCGTCGTGCGCGGTGCGGCGCGCGCGATGCATCGCGTGGCCGATGAGGCTGGTCGCAACGCCGCTCGCGATGTAGATCGCCATGCGCACGTGCTCCGCCGGCGAATCGAGGGCGATGCCCGCGTGTCCGAACCGCGCCACGAGGACGGCCATGACCCAGCCGAGGAGCGTCGTCACGAGCCCCGGCCCGAAGCCGCCGATCGACGCGGCGATCGCGACGGCGAGGTAGAACGTGATGTACGGCGGGACCGTGCCCATGACGGGCTCGAGCGCCCATCGCACAAAGGCCGCGGTGAGGCATGCGGCGATCGCCACCCCGTAGCGCACCAGCGCGTTCATCTGCAGCTCCCGTTGCGTTTGTTAGATCGCAAGGCGGCGGCATCGTGCCGAAAGGCACGCCCGTTTTGACGTGCGGCACGCGCTCGCCGCGTTGTCCGAAAATTCCTACACGCGTCCGGAAAGCCGCTGACAGCACGAGCGGGCGCCGGCTGCCAGAACGCGTCGTAGCGTCCCTACAGCTGCCGGCAACCGGGCATCGGATCATGTCGCCACGGCGCGGCTTGCCCCCGGTCTCCGTTCCCCGTGCGGGGGGCGCCCGCCGAGCGAACAACGACGACTTGATCTGCGGGCAATGGGGAAACGCATGGAACAAGCGCAAGAGCTCAAATTCGTCGCGGGGATCGGCGCGTCCGCCGGCGGCCTCGAGTCGCTGGAGCGGTTCTTCCGCGCGGTGCCCGTCGACTCGGGCGTCGCCTACGTCGTGGTGCAGCACCTGTCGGCCGACCACCGCAGCCTCATGGAGGAGCTGCTCGGCCGCTTCACGCGCCTGCCGGTCTCCGATGCGATCGACGGCCAGGCGCTGCTCCCGGACCACGTCTACCTGCTCTCGCCCGGCAAGGAGCTCGAGCTGCGCGGCAACCGCTTCGCGATCTTCGATCGCGATCCGGAGCGCGCGCTCGCGTTCCCGATCGACCGCTTCCTCAATTCGCTCGCCGAGCAGCACGGCCCGCGCTCGATCGCGGTGATCCTCTCGGGCAGCGGCTCCGACGGCTCGCGCGGGGTGCGCCGCGTGCACGCCGAGGGCGGGCTCGTGCTCGTGGAGGATCCGCAGCTCGCGGCCTTCGACGGCATGCCGCTCGCGGCGATCGACACCGGCATCGTCGACGCGGTGCTCGGCGCCGACGGGCTCGCGCGCGCGCTCGTCGACCACGTGAGCAGCGGCGAGATGCCCGCCGGCGACGAGGCCCAGGCGATCGAGGCGATCATCGCGCTCATGAAGGAGCGCCTCACCGCGAATTTCGACGACTACAAGCGCAGCACCATCTATCGCCGCGTCCTGCGCCGGGCACGCATGAGCAGCGCCCCCGACATCGAGTCGTACGCGCGCCTGCTCGAGAAGGATGGCGCCGAGCTGAGCGCCCTTCAGTTCGACCTGCTGATCGGGGTCACGGCGTTCTTCCGCGACGCGACCTGGTTCGCCGCGCTCGAAAGCGAGGTCGACGCGATGGTGCGCAGCCCGGTCGAGCCGGCGCGCGAGCTGCGCGTGTGGGTCGCGGGCTGCGCGACCGGCGAGGAGGCGTACTCGCTCGCGATGCTCTTCGACGAGGCGATCCGGCGGGCGGGCAGCAGCCGGCTGTTCAAGGTCTTCGCCACCGACGTGCACACCGGGGCGCTCAAGATCGCGAGCGCGGGCGTCTACGCGCCCGATCGCATGAAGGACGTGAGCGAGGAGCGGCTCGCCCGGTACTTCACGCGCCGCGCCGACGGCCATTACCAGGTCTCCTCCGAGCTGCGCCACCGGCTGGTCTTCACGGAGCACGACGTGCTGACCGACACCCCGTTCACCAACCTCGACCTCGTGAGCTGCCGCAACATGCTCATCTACCTCGGGCCGCAGGCGCAACGCCGCGCGCTCGCGAGCCTGTCGTACGGGCTGCGCGTCGGCGCGATCCTCTTCCTCGGCTCGAGCGAGACGCTGGGCGAGATGGCGCCGCACTTCGACGTGGTGAACGAGACCGGGAAGATCTTCCGCAAGCGCGTGCATTCGCGCGCCATGCACCGGCCGGAGGTCGGCGTGCGCGCCGGCCGGCGCGGGCTGGGGCCGGTCGAGCCGGGCCGCGGCGAGAACAAGCTGCTGCCGCTCTACGACGCGCTGCTCGACCGCTTCATGCCCGCCGCGTTCCTGGTGAGCGAGCAGCGCACGCTCATCGACTCGTACAACGGCGCGGAGAAGCTGCTGCAGGTCGCCGCGCGGCGCCCCAGCTCCGATTTCCTCGACATGCTGCCGCCCACCGTGCGGGCGCCGCTCGCGGCCGCGCTCGCCCGCGCCCAGCGCGAGCCCGGCCCGATCGCCTACTCGGACATCGTGTGGACGCGCCCGGACGGCACGCAGTCGAGCTTCACGCTCACCGCCGAACGCCTTCTCGTGCGCAACAGCGGCCCCGCTTACCTGCTCTCGCTCTCGAACGAGCGGGCCGAGGAGGTCGAGGCGCCGCGCGCGCAGGAGATCACGGACGGCAGCCGGCTCACCGATCTCGAGGCCGAGCTGTCGCAGGCGCGGCACAGCCTGCAGTCGACGGTGGAGGAGCTCGAGGCGAGCAACGAGGAGCTGCAGGCGACGAACGAGGAGCTGGTCGCCGCCAACGAGGAGCTGCAGAGCGTGAACGAGGAGCTCCACAGCGTGAACGAGGAGCTGCACACCGTGAACGCCGAGCACCAGCTCAAGATCGCGGAGCTCACCGAGCTCAACCGCGACATCAGCCACCTGCTCGAGAGCATCGACGTCGCGACGATCTACCTCGACCGCGACCTCAAGATCCGCAAGTACACGCCGCGCGCGAGCGGCATCTTCGGGCTGGTCGAGCACGACGTGGGGCGCCTGCTCGAGAGCTTCAACCACCAGCTCATGTACCCGTCGCTCATGGCCGACGTGAAGTCGGTGCGCGACGGCGGCCCGCGCGTCGAGAAGGAAGTGAGCAGCCGCGACGGCCACTGGTATTTCGTGCGCCTGCTGCCCTACCGCATCGGCGGCGACATCCAGGGCGTCGTGGTGACGCTCACCGACGCGACCGCGCTCGCCGCGGCGAAGGTGCGCGCGCGCCAGCTCTCGTCGATCGTCGACTCGGTCGGCGACGCGATCATCGGCCTTTCGCTCGAGGGCACGATCCTCACCTGGAACGATGCCGCGGCGCGCCTCTACGGCTACGGCGCGCTCGAGGTGACCGGGCGCAACATCGAGATCCTCGTGCCCGAGGCCGAGCGCCCGGCCATGCAGCAGCTGCTGCGCAGGGTGGCCGAGGGCGAGGACGTGATCAATTCGCCCGCCGTGCGCGTGGCCAAGAACGGGCAGGTCCTCGACATCGCGAACACGATGTCGCAGGTGCGCGACGCCATGGGCGTCGTGGCGGGCATCGCCACCATCGACCGCGACATCCGCGAGCAGAAGGGCCTCGAGCGGCGCATCCGCGAGAGCGAGCGGCGCTACGAGGACCTCTACAACAACGCGCCCGACATGTACCTGTCGATCGAGATCCCGACCGACCGCATCATGGAGTTCAACGAGACGTTCCTGCGCGTGACCGGGTTCTCGCGCGAGCAGGGGCGGCACATGCACGCGCTCGACCTGTATCCCGCCGAGGCGCAGGAGGTCGCGCGCAATTGCCTCGCGCGGCTGCGGGACGGCAAGCCGGTGAACGACGTGGCGCTGCAGGTCAAGCGCCGCAGCGAGCCGCCGCTCGACGTGACCCTGAGCGCGACCGCGATCCTCGACCACGCGGGACGCGTCGTGGGCTCCCGCTGGGTGATGCGCGACGTCTCCGAGCGGCGCCAGGCCGAGCGCGAGCTCGCCGAAGCCTCGCGCATGCGCGAGCAGTTCCTCGCGATGGTGTCCCACGAGCTGCGCACGCCGCTGCACGCGATCAACGCGGCGCTGCGGATCATCGACTCGGACAACGTGGACGAGACCCATCGCCGCCGCTCCGAGATCGTGATGCGCCGCCAGACGCGCCAGATGATCCGCCTGGTCGACGACCTGCTCGACGTGTCGCGCATCATCCACGGCAAGCTGCAGCTCGAGCGGCTGCCGCTCGACGTGAGCGAGGTCGCGCGCGCCGCGGCCGATGCGCTCGCGCCCGCGTTCCACGAGAAAGGCGTCACGCTCGTCACCGAGGGCATGGAGTACGCGCTGCCGATGTTCGGCGATGCCACGCGCCTCACGCAGGTCATCACCAACGTGCTGCACAACGCGCTGCGCTACACGCCCGAAGGCCGCCGCGTGCAACTGAGCTGCGAGAGCGACGGCGACGTCGCGCAGATCGTCGTGCGCGACGAGGGCCGCGGCATCCGCACCGAGGACCTCACCAACATCTTCGGCATGTTCAGCCAGTCGCGACAGGGGCTCGCCCGCACCGAGGGCGGGCTCGGGCTCGGGCTCACGATCGCCGAGCGCATCGTCACGTCCCACGGCGGAACGATCCACGCCCACAGCGACGGCGTCGGCAAGGGCGCGCGCTTCACGATCCGGCTGCCGCTCGATGCGCGCGCGAGCGTGACCCCGCGCGGCGAAGCGCTGGCCGACGGGCCGTTGTCGATCGTCGTCGTGGAGGACCAGGACGACGCGCGCGAGATCCTCGAGACGCTGCTGCACCTCGAGGGGCACGACGTCATCAGCGCGCGCGACGGCGCCGAGGGGCTCGCGCTGATCCTCGAGCGGCGCCCGGAGGTGGGACTGCTCGACATCGGCCTGCCGCACATGAACGGCTACGATCTCGCGGTCGAGATCCGCCGCCAGCTCGGCGACGGCATCAAGCTCATCGCGATGTCGGGCTACGGCCAGGTCGACGACGTGCGCAAGGCCGAGGCCTCGGGGTTCGACCGGCACCTCACCAAGCCGGTCGATCCGCAGCGCCTCGCGCTCGCGTTGCGCGAGCTGGGCGCGCACGACGTGCCGCGCGCGGCGGCCTCGAGCGCGAACGGGACCGGAAGCGTCAGCCAGTCCCTCGCCTAGCGGCGCTCGCGGCGGCGCAGGGCGGGAATGTCCGTGCCCGGGCGCTGTTCACGCCGGGATGAGATCCGCGCTTCGAGACCTCGCCGGCCTGCTTCTTTCGCCGGTCGCGCTCGCGCTCGTCGTGGGCGCCTGCGCATCGCTCGGCCCGGGGCCGCGACCGGGCGCGGCGACCGACGAGCAGGTGCGCGCGACGCTGGGCCGCCCGGCCCTGGAATTTCCCGAGGCGGGCGGCCGCGAGCTGGTCTATCCGCGCGGCCCGCTCGGCACCGAGACGTTCGCGGTCCATGTCGCGACCGACGGCCGCGTGCGCTCGGTCGACCAGGTCCTCGACGACGCGCATTTCCGCGCCATCGGCGAGGGCATGTCCGAGGACGCGATCCTGCGCAGGATCGGACCGCCCGGGGACACGATGCGGTTCCGCTCCGGGAACTACGCGTGGATCTACCGCTTCGTCGACAGCTGGGGTTACCTGTCGGAATTCTCGGTGACGTTCGGGCCGGACCGCACCGTCGTCAGCAAGACCTCCGAGCGCGTGGAGTACGGCACCGACGGCCACTAGCGGCGCGCGACACGCTCGCCGTGCCAGCACGGGGCGGTAAGAATTACCGCGACTTAAGCGGCTGCCGGCCCTCGAAAATATTCGCGCATAACCCGCGTTAACCGGCGTAGGCTGGTCTTCCCCACGCTTCTTCCCCAGGAGGCCGCCATGATCCGTGAGCTTCGCGAAGCCGATGTGACGACGGACGTGCAGGAGACGACGTTCTCGATCGACGTGCTGGGGAGGTACATCTGCAGCACCTGGGACGAGGCGGTGTCCAACGGCGGCCTCGCGCCCGACGTGGTCGTGATCGGCGCGGGCATGTTCGGCGCGTACTTCGCCGAGAAGATGTACCGCGACTCCAACCTGCGCGTGCTCGTGCTCGACGCCGGCCGCTTCCTCGTCTCGCAGCACGTGCAGAACCTGCCGCGCATCGGGCTGAACGTGCCGGGCGCGCGCGCCGTCGCGCTGAACGCGCAGGATCCGCCGCTCGGCGATCGCGTGCACGAGCGCGTGTGGGGCTGGCCGTGGCGCAGCGACGTCGCGTTCCCGGGGCTCGCGTACTGCATCGGTGGCCGCTCCTTGTATTGGGGCGGCTGGTCTCCGCGCCTCACGGATGCCGACCTCGCGGCGTGGCCCGCGGACGTCGCGGCCTACCTGCGCGCGAGCTACGAGGCCACCGAGCGCGAGACCGGCGTCTTCGACAAGACCGACTACATCACCGGACCGCTCTTCGAGGCGTTGCGCGCGAGATTCCAGGCCGCCGCGCCGCGCGTGGCCACCGTGGACGCGATCGAGGACGCGCCGCTCGCAGTCCAGGCCGCCGCGCCCGCCTCGGGACTCTTCAGCTTCGACAAGTACAGCAGCGTGCCCATCCTCGCCGAGGCGATCCGCGAGGACACCGCGGTCGAGGACTGGCGCCGGCGGCTCTTCCTCGTGCCGCGCGTGAACGTCGTGCGCCTCGAGACCGCGAACGGCGCGGTCAGCGGCATCACCGCGTACGTGAACGGCGTGCAGAAGACGCTGCCGATCGATCCGGCGTGCGCGGTGGTGCTCGCCGCGGGCACCATCGAGTCGACGCGGCTCGCGCTCGAGTCGTTTCCCACGCCCGCCATGGGACACAACCTCATGGCGCACCTGCGCAGCAACACGACGGTGCGCATCCACCGCTCGGCGTTCGACCCGGGGCTGCCGCAGCGCCTCGAGGCCGCCGCCCTGCTCGTGCGCGGCTCGACGGGCGCGGGGCGCTATCACCTCCAGGTCACCGCGGCATGCGTGATGGGCTCGAACCCGGAGACGTACATGTTCGGGATGGTGCCCGACATCGACCTGCTCGACCGCATGCTCGCCGCGCAGGGCGGCGACTGGATCGTCGTCACGCTGCGCGGCATCGGGGAGATGAAGGGCCAGACCGACGCCTCGGTCGCGAAGGTGAACGGCCAGGCGCCGAGCTGGATCGACCTGAGCGACCAGGCGGATCCGTTCGCGGCGCGGCGGGCGTGGGTGAACCTCGCGACCTCGGGTGCCGAGGCCGCGCTCTGGGACGCGATGGACGGCGCCGCACTCGAGCTCGCGCAGCGCATCGCCGGCACGCCGGACAAGATCGAGTACTTCTACAACCGGGACGGCAGCCTGAACGCGCCGGGCGCCGCGTGGCACGCCGAGCCGCCGCCGAAGAGCGCGAGCAACGATCGCAACGATCCGGCCAACAAGGTGCGCGACGGCCTCGGCACGACGCACCACGAGGCGGGCACGCTGTGGATGGGCAGCGATCCGTCGAGCTCCGTCACGGACCTGCACGGGCGCTTCCACCACATCGCGAACGCGTACGCGGTAGGGCCCGCGGTCTTTCCCACGCTCGGCTCGGCCAATCCTTCGCTCACCGCGCTCACGCTCGCGCGCCGCACGGTGGAGGCGGTGCTCGATGCCAAGGCGCCGCTCGCGGACGGATTCCGCCGCCTCGGCAACGGCGGCCTGCGCGGATGGAAGATGGCGGGCTCGGGATCCTTCATCGAGCTCGGCGGCGGCATCCTTGAATCGGTGGACGGCATCGGCCTGCTGTGGTTCACCGAGGAGCAGTTCTCCGACTTCGTGTTGCGGCTCGAATGGCGCGCCTCCGCGCGCGGCGACAACTCGGGCGTGTTCCTGCGCGTGCCGCCGCTCGGGGACGCGAATCCCGCCACCGACTGGCAGCCGGCGGTGAACGAGGGCTACGAGGTCCAGATCGACGACACGGGCAAGAATCCGGACACCAACCCGCCGACGTTCGGCGACATGCTGCACATCACGGGCTCGATCTACACGCTCGCGAAGGCTTCGACGCTCGCCTCGAAGCCCGTGGGCCAGTGGAACCTCTACGAGATCCGCGCGCAGGGTCGCGAGATCGCGGTGACGTTGAACGGGCAGCTGGTGAGCCGGCTCACGAATGCGGACCGGCGCTTGCAGGGCTACATCGGATTGCAGAACCACCATCCCGGCTCGCGCGTGCAGTTCCGCAACCTCGAGATCATGCCGATCGCCCAGCCGCAGGCACCGCCCGCCGCAGGCACGCGCGCCGGTCGCGCGCCGATCCCGGCGCTCTAGGAACGTTCCAGCGGCTCGATGGACAAGGGCGGGGCCGGCGATCGTGCGCCGGCCCCGTTCGTTCTTTTGTCCCGGCGCCGACGCATTCCGGCGCGGTGACGCCACGACCGTCGCGAGAAGTGTAGTGCGCTGACTCTTCGTGGTGAGCGCCATGCAGGTGTGGCTGCGCGCGCTCGCCTCGAACTATATGAACGGGCGCGGCTCTCAAGCATTCCGCCGCGAGCGCTTTCGCCTTGATCCCGCACCGCGCATTTCCGCTCATCGTCGCGCTCGGCGCATGCGGCGCCCGCGCGCAGGAGGCCGAGCCGCAGGTTCCGCTCGACGAGCCGCCGGCGTGGAAGCTGAGCGCCGGCGCCTATCGCTATCCCGACGCCGGCAACGCGTTCGACGTGAACCTTCGCAACGCTTCCTCCGTCGGCGATGCGTGGATCGGATACTTCCGCTTTCCCGCGCGGGACGTGGACCAATGGCGCGCCGGCTGGCAGAAGGACTACGGCGAGCATGTGACAATCACGCCTTCGGCGCAGGTGGCGAGCGGCGGATTCCTCGGCGGCTCGATCCAGGCGCAAGCCGGGGATCCGTGGTTCGTCGCGGCGGCGTTCGGCCGCACGAACCTGCATCCGTACTACAACCTCAACTTCGACCCGAACGATTCGTACACGGTGCAGGCGGGATACGACGACAAGAAGTCCGGCCACTACGCGAGCGTGCAGCTCGTGCGGGACAACCGCGAGCATCCGGACCGGCGCCACGTGCACTTCACCTGGCGCGAGGACGTGGCGCGGCGCAATCGCCTGACGCTCGACGCGCTCTACAAGACCGGCACCCTGGACGACGGCTCGAAGGTCCGGCGCTGGGGCTTCACGGCGAGCTACGACTGGCCGCGCCTCTTCGTCGTGGTGGCCTGCGACCCGAAGAGCAATTTCTCGCCGCTGGACCTGTGGCGATTCACGATCGGCATGCGGTTCTAGCGGTGCGCGCGAAGACCGCACGCCATGCGCCGCCAGCGCCCTCGCGCGCGCTCGTGCCCACCCTCGTGTTCCTCGGCATGGTCGTCGCGATCGTGAGCAGCCTCGGCGCGCCGATGATCCCGACCATCGCCGCGGCGCACCGCGTGTCGCTCCCGGATGCGCAATGGTCGCTCACCATCACGTTGCTCGTCGGCGCGCTCGCCACGCCGACCATGGGGCGGCTGGGCGACGGGCCGCACCGGCGCGCGGTGATCCTCGCCTCGCTCGCCGGCATCACGATCGGCAACGTGCTCGCCGCGCTTCCGCTCGGATTCAAGACGCTCCTGCTCGGGCGCGCGCTGCAGGGCACCGGCATGGGGCTCACGCCGCTCGCAATGGCGGTCGCGCGCGACGTGCTCGCGGGCGAGCGGCTGCGCTCGACGGTGGCGTTGCTCTCGATCACGACCATCGCGGGCGTCGGCCTCGGCTATCCGCTCACCGGCCTCGTCGCCGACACGCTCGGGCTCGCGGGCGCGTTCTGGTTCGGCGCGCTGGTGAGCGCAGCCGCGCTCGTCTCCGCCGCGATCGTGCTGCCCCGATCCCGCGCGCGCGAGGCCCCCCGGCTGGACCTCCTCGGCGCGGTGCTGCTCGCGGCGGCGCTCTCCGTCCTGTTGCTCGCGCTGAGCCGAGGCGGGCAATGGGGCTGGACGTCCGCGCGCACGCTCACGCTCTTCCCGCTCTCGATCGCGCTCGCGATCGCGTGGGTGTGGCACGAGCTGCGCACGCCGCATCCGCTGGTCGAGCTGCGCCTCGTGCGCAACGAATCGGTGCTCGCGGCCGATGCGACCGCGGTGCTGGCCGGGATCGGCATGTACCTGCTGCTCGCGACGATCGTGCGCTTCGTGCAGACGCCGCCCGCCGCCGGCTACGGCTTCGGCGCCTCGGTGGTGGTGGCCGGGCTCGTGCTGCTGCCGTTCTCCATGGCGAGCATCGTGTCGAGCCGCGTGGCGGCCTTCATCGCGCGCCGCCTCACCCCGGTCCTCGTGCTGCCGATCGGCTGCCTGGTCTTCGTGTTCGCGATGCTCGAGTTCGCGCTCGCGCGCTCCTCGATGCCGCACATCGTCGCCACGATGACCATCGCGGGCCTCGGCGTGGGCTGCACGTTCGCCGCGATGCCCGGGCTCATCGTGCACTCGGTGCCGGCGCACGAGACCGGCAGCGCGATGAGCTTCAACCAGGTGCTGCGCTACGTCGGCTATTCCACCGGAAGCGCGCTCAGCGCGACGATCCTCGAGATGCACACGGCGCCGGGTGCCGCGTTGCCCGCCGATCGCGGCTACGGCGCGGTGGCGTTCGTCGGCTGCGCGCTGTGGATCGTCTCGGCGATCGTCTCCTACGTCGTGCCGAAGCGCGGCTCGGCCTCGACCGTCGACGAGGTGCTCGCCGAGGAGAGCGTCGCGGACGCGGTTCCGGTGGACGAGGAAGGCGCGGGTTAGAACGCGCGGCGCGACCGGGCGCGCGCTGCGGTCCCGCTGTCGATCGAATTGCGGAAGGCGTAGACTTTCGCCAGGCGTGAACGTCCGGTCCCGTATGAGCGTGCGCATTCCCCTGGTCCTGCTCCTCGTGCTCGCGTGCACCGCGTCCGCGGCGTCCGAGATCTACCGGTGCACCTCGCGGCAGGGCGGCGTGACGTACCAGGAGACGCCGTGCGCGGGCGGCGGCGAGAGTCGCGCCATGAGCCTCTCGTTTCCGGAGCCGAACGTCGCGGAGCGCGAGCGCCTGCTGCGCCGCGAGGCGGCATTGGACGCGCGCCTGCTGCGCCGCGCCGAGATCGAGTCGGCCGAGCGCATCGCGCGCGACGAGCGGATCGCGCGCGAGCGCATCGCCCAGGCCGAGCTCGAGGCCGCGCGGCTCGACGCCGAGGCGCGGCCCCTCATCGTGGTCGCACGTCCCGGGCCGTATTTCCGTCGCTCGATCGGCCGCCCGCACCCGCTCTACCGTCCCTGGGACCGCTAACGGCAAGCGCGCGCGTGCCACGCACACGCCGCTCCTGATCGAACCGCTTGCGGAACTCGCGTTCGCCGAGGTCGGTGAAATCGACGATGCGCGTGCCCGCGCGGCGCTTGGCCCAGCCGAGCTCGAAGCAGCGTTCGAGGAGCGCCGTGCCGAGCTGCCCCGCGAGGTGATCGCGCCGCTCGGTGCCGTCGAGGCAGGCCCGGCAGAGCGGCCGGCGCGCGGTGAGCCGCGACACGTCGATGCCGAAGCCGGCGCAGAAGCGCTCGCCCTCGGGCGTGAGGCGAAGGACGCTCGCCTCGCGCCGGAGCCAGCCGCGCTTCTCGAACGCGGCGAACAGGTCGACGCCGAGCTCGCCGGCGAGGTGGTCGTAGCAGACGCGCGCCTTGCGCAGCGCGGCATCCTTGCGGCTCGAGCGAAGCGGCGCCGCGTGGGCGCGAGAGGTCGTTTGCGTCATGGTGCATCCTCCATCGCGGGGGTCATGAGCGACTGATCGCGTCGTCGGTGTGCCGCGCACGGCAGCGCGCCGCGACGAGTCGCACCTGCTGCTCGAGGGCCACGGGCGCCGCGACCTTTCCTTCGAGCACGTCGCGCGTCCACTGCGCCGTCGCCTGCGCGTCACGCGCCGGAAGCGGATAGTCGGCCTCGCCTTCGAGCTCGTGCGAGCGCGGCCCGGCGTCGGCGCTGAAGACCTCGATCGGCTGGGGCGCGTGCAGCCGCACGACCGGCTCGCCTTCGACTCCGCGCATGAGCAGCGCCTCGGCGCGCTCGGCGGCGAGGTAATCGTGCATGAGCTGCATGAACTCGGGGTGCGTGACGGAGATGAGGCGGCAGACTTCGGCGGGGCCGCGCCCGGCGGGCAGCAGCAGCTTCGCGAGCGTGTGGCCGCTGTTGCGCACGCCGAGTTGCTGGCGCATGTCGAGCATGCGCGCGAGCGCGGGGGAGAGCAGCGCGAGCGGCACCGGCGCGGGACCGCCCGCGGCGAGCCGCGCCTGCGCTTCATCGAGGGAGGCGACGGGCGCGTGGCCGAGCGCGGCGAGAATCTCGAAGGTGCCGGTGCGCGTGGGCTCCTGGTGCGTGCCGTGAACGATCACCGGGATGCCTTCGCGCGCGAGGCGCAGCGCGAGCAGCGGCACCAGGTTCGCGAGCTTGCGCGCGCCGTTGTAGCTGCCGAGCATGAGGGGGCGCGCGCCCCCGGACGGCAGCGCCATCGGGCGCACGTGCGGGGCGAGCGCGTCCATCATCCCGGCGATCTCGGCGACGGTCTCGCCGTTGATGCGCAGCGCGACCAGGATCGCGCCGAGCGCGGCGGGCGCGACCCGGTCCTCGAACATCGCCGCGAACACCTCGCGCGCGAGCTCCCGCGACAGCGGCCGTGCGCTGTCGGCGCCGCGCGCGAGCTCCTTCAGGTAGGGACGGGCGTCGAAGGACATGCCGCGAGTTTGCGACTTTTCGCGCGCCGGCGCGAGGGACGCTCAGCGGCGTTCATCGCCGCCCGGTCCGCGTCGGTCGATGTTTTCGGCGAGCCTTTCCATCACCGGTTGCCGCGCCGCGTCCCTCATCATCCGCGCGAGCGTCGAGAAGACGGCGGCCCACGCGCGCTGCACCGGCGGGGTGAAGTCGGCGGCCAGCCCCCGCTCGAGGCTCCACAGCAGCGCCGCGCCGGCCGTCTCGTAATCGCGCTCGCTCACGCCATAGCCCGCATGCCGGCGCCCGAGCTCGCGCAGCTCGGGGCCGAGCGTGTCCATGTCGCCGAGCGTGCTCACGGCCGCGGTGATCATCGCGACGAGCTTGCGGCGCTGCCCGTCCATGTCGCCGCGGAAGAGCGCGCGCAGCGGCGGGTCGAGCTCGAAGAGGCGCTCGTAGAAGACGGCCGCGACCGCGCCGGCGAGCGGCTGCAGCGCCTTCCAGCTGCGCTGCACGAGGCGGATGTCCTGGGGCGTCATCGCCGGTCCTTTCGCCGCACGGAGGGCGCGACGGTCGATGCAATCGACGTGCCATCGCGCGAGCGATCGCCCTCTCGTGCAAAGGCTCGCCGCTCGTGGGCTCCACCGTGAGGTCACGCCGCTTCGTGGTGCGCGATGCGCGCGGGCGTGCGGTCCTGGTGCGGACGTTCGGCCTGTTTCCGGCGCACGCCAAAAGGCGCAGGATTGCCGCTGGCGCCCGTGCGCCCGGCTCGCCGGCATCGGCCCCGAGCCGGGGAAGCGGTCCGGGCGCGCCATCCATGCACGCGGGCCGCGAGGGTGTACAAGCGGTGATCGCAATCAAGCTGCGTCGCGCGATCGGGCGCGCGGTTTCTGATACGCTCTCGTCGTCCCGCGCAGCGGGCGAAGAAGCGGAGCGCGCGCGCCGTGCTCCGACAACAGACAGGCCATCAGGAGGAAATACCATGCGTCCCATTCCCGGGCTGCGGTCGGTCGCCGCGGCCACGACCGTTTTCGCCATGACGCTCGCGGGCGCCCCCGCCGCGAGCGCCCAGGCTCTGCCATCCTATTATCCGAAGTCGTACTCGCAGATCGTCGAGGGCTCGAAGAAGGAGAACAAGCTCGTCGTCTACTCGATCATGGCCGAGTACAACTGGAAGCCGGTGATCGACGGCTTCCACAAGCTCTATCCGTGGATCCAGGTGCAGACGCTCGACCTCGGCAGCTCCGAGGTGATGGAGCGCTACTACTCGGAGCGCGCGTCGCACTCGCAGACCGGCGACCTGCTGATCAACGGCGCCGTCGACAAGTGGCTGCAGTTCGCGGCCAAGGGCGAGATCCTCGAGTACGACTCGCCCGAGATGGCGCACGTGCCGAAGTGGAGCGTGATCCGCAAGGGCCTCTACACGGTCTCCGCCGACCCGATGGTGCTCGTGTACAACAAGGCGCTCGTGCCCGAGAACATGCGGCCGAAGAGCCTCGTGGAGCTCGTCAAGTTCACCGAGGCCAATCCCGCGATGTTCAAGAACAAGGTGACGACGTACAACGCGGGCGTGGAAGCGTTCGGCCTGGCGATCAACTGGGCGTACACGAAGAAGTACGGCGAGCCGGCGTGGGCGAAGATCGAGAAGCTCGGCAAGGTCGCGCGTCCCGAGCGCTCCGCCGGCCCGATGGTCGAGAAGATCACGGCCGGCGAGTATGCGGTCGGCTACTTCGTCTCCGGCATCGTGCTTTTCCCCAAGCTGAACGACCCCGCGCGCGCCAAGATCCTCGGCTGGGCCTATCCGGCCGACGGCACGCCGATCGTGCTGCGCGGCATGGCGATCCCGAAGGGCTCGACCAACGTGAACTGCGCGAAGCTCATGGTCGACTACATCCTGTCGCATGACGGGCAGGTCGGGTTCGGCAAGGGCGGCCTCACGCCCTATCGCGAGGACGTGCAGGCGAACGAGGTGCCGCGCGCGACGTACCACGGCATCGCCCAGGAGGTCGGCGGCGAGGACAAGCTCGTGCGCGTCGACTACGACGAGGCGAGCCTGAAGGAAGCGCCGGTCGTGCAGGCGCGCTGGAAGAAAGCGTTCGGGATGTGACGCCCGGGGCTCGATGAGAAACGCAGCTCCCGCCGTCGCGCTCGCCCCGGCGCGGCGGCTGGACCGCGGCGCGGTCCTGCAGTGGGCGATCGCCGTCTTCACCGCGGTCCTGGTGCTCGCCCCGCTCGTGCCGGTGCTGGTGCAGTCGCTCATGGGCCGGCCGCTCTACGACGGCATCGGCGCCTTCGGCGCGCAGAACTACGTGCGGCTCCTCACGAGCCACGCGGTGCGCGACGCGGTGTGGAACTCGCTCGTCTTCGCCGTGCTCACCACCGCGGTCGCGTTGCTGATCGGGGCGGGCACCGCGATCGCGATCGGGCGCACCGACGTGCCGGGCGCACGCCTGATCGGCGAGCTGCTGCTGTGGCCGCTCTACCTGTCGCAGCTCGTGATGGCGTTCGGCTTCTCGATCATGTACGGCCCGTCGGGGTACGTGACGCTCGCCATGCAGTCGGCCACGGGCGGCGTGCCGTGGAACCTCTACAGCATCGGCGGCATGGCGGTGGTCGCCGCGATCTGCGAGGCGCCGGTCACGTTCCTGTATTGCCTGAACTCGACGCGCATGGCCGACGCCGCGCTCGAGGACGCCGCGCGCATCTCGGGCGCGGGATCGCTGCGCACGCTGTGGGCGATCACCGTCCCGCTCATGCGCCCCGCGCTCGTCTACAGCGCGATCCTCAACTTCACCCTCGCGCTCGAGCTGCTGTCGGTGCCGCTCATCTTCGGCGGCCCGGTCGGCATCCATTTCCTCTCCACGTTCCTGTACGACGAGGGCATCGGCGCGTCTTCGCCCGACTACGGGCTGGTCGGTGCGGCCGCCGTCGCGCTGCTCGCGATGATCACGCTGCTCGTGTGGCTGCAGGGCAAGCTGCTCACGAACATCGGCCGCTTCATCACCGTGAAGGGCAAGGCGACGCGCCCGCGCCGCTTCCCGCTCGGGTGGCTGCGTTGGCCGCTCGCCGCCGTGCTGATCCTGTACGTGCTGCTCGGCGTCCTCGCGCCGCTCGTGGGCCTCGCGCTGCGCGCCGTGACGAGCTTCCTCACGCCGCTCGTGCCGATCTCGCAGCTGTGGACCGCCGAGCACCTGAAGATGATCGTCTCGCACGAGGCGTACGTGCGCTCGATCTGGAACTCGATGGGCATCTCGCTCTTCGGCGGGGCGCTCGCCACGGCCCTCGTGGCTCTGGTCGCGATCGTGACGCAGCGCTCCCCATTCCGGCATGCGCGCGCGCTCGAGTTCATCGCGCTCTATCCGCGCGCGATCCCGGGCCTGGTGGTGGGCCTCGGCTTCCTGTGGGCGATGATCATGTTCCCGCCGCTCGGCATCCTGCACAACACCATCGCCATCCTCGTGATCGCGTTCACCATGCGCTACCTCCCGACGGGGCTCGGCGCGGTCTCGCCCGCGCTGCTGCAGATCAGCCCCGAGCTCGATCGCGCCGCGCGCGTGGCGGGCGCGGACTGGTGGACCACGTCGTGGGCGGTGCCGCTGCGCTTGCTCAAGCCCGCGCTCTTCTCCGCCTTCGCGGTGCTCTTCATCTGCTTCTTCAAGGACTACGCCACGGCGGTATTCCTGTTCGCGCCGGGCAGCGAGGTGATCGGAACGACCTTGCTCTCGTTCTGGATCCAGGGCGACGCGGGGCCGGTGGCGGCGCTCGCGATGCTGCAGGTGCTGCTCACTTTCGTGTTCGTGTACGGCGTGCGCATGCTCTTCGGGGTGAAGGTCTATGGCTGAGGTGGTGATCGAGAAGCTCACGTGCCGCTACGGCGACGTGACCGCGGTGGACGAGCTCGACCTCACGATCGCCGACGGCGAGTTCGTGACGCTGCTCGGGCCGAGCGGCTGCGGCAAGTCGACGACGCTCGCGGCGTTGGCCGGCCTCGACGTGCCGCATTCGGGGCGCGTGAGCGTGGGCGGCGAGGTGTTCTTCGACGCGGCGAGCGGCAGGAACCTCCATCCCGAGCAGCGCAATTGCGGGCTCGTGTTCCAGTCGTACGCCCTGTGGCCGCACATGACGGTGTTCGCCAACTGCGAGTTCTCGCTCAAGCTGCGCAAGGTGCCGGCGGCCGAGCGGCGCAAGCGCGTGATGGAAGCGCTGGAGCTCGTCGAGATGGGCGATTTCGCCGACCGCTTTCCGCACCAGCTCTCCGGCGGCCAGCAGCAGCGCGTCGCGCTCGCGCGCACGCTCGTGTACCGGCCGCGCGTGCTGCTCCTCGACGAGCCGCTGTCGAACCTCGATGCGCGGCTGCGCGAGCGCTCGCGCGTCTGGCTCTCCCAGGTCACGCGCCAGGTCGGGCTCACGACGGTGTACGTCACGCACGACCAGTCGGAGGCCCTCGCGCTCTCCGATCGCATCGCGGTCATGAACAAGGGCCGCGTGAGCCAGCTCGGCACGCCGCAGGAGATCTACGATCGCCCCGCCGATCCCTTCGTCGCCGACTTCATCGGCAGCAGCAACTTCCTCGACGCCCGCGTGGCGGGCCGCCCCGAGGGCGGGCGCGTGACGGTGGCGTTGCCCGGCGGCCAGCGGCTCACCGCGCTCTCCGGCAATTCGTTCCGCGACGGCGACGCGGTCCTCGTCGCATTGCGCCCCGAACGGCTCGCGTTGCACGGCGCGCGCCCCGCCGGGGAGGGCAACTTCGTCCAGGCGGACATCACCGGCCGCAGCTACCTCGGCGCGCGCACGCTTTATCATGCGGATCTCGGCGGCAGGACCGTGCGCGTCGAATCGGACAAGACATTCGGGAACGGCGCGATCTGGGTGGAGATCCCGGAAGCGAGCTGCGTCCTTTTTCCGGCACAAGGCAGCGACCTCTCATGAAAGCGTTCGAACCGGGCGCGAAGGGTCCCCTCGACGGGCTCCTCGTCCTCGACCTCACCCGCCTCGTCGCGGGCAACATGCTCACCCTGCAGCTCGCCGACTTCGGCGCGGAAGTCGTCAAGATCGAGGACCCGGGCAAGGGCGACCCGCTGCGCGACTGGCTGGTGGCCGGCGTGAGCCCGTACTGGAAGGTGTACGCGCGCAACAAGAAGAGCGTCACGCTCAACCTGCGCAGCGACGAGGGCAAGGCGCTGCTGCTGAAGCTGGTCGAGCGCGCCGACGTGCTGGTCGAGAACTTCCGCCCGGGCACGCTCGAGAAGATGGGCCTCGCTCCCGACGTGTTGCACGCGCGCCGCAAGGGCCTCGTCGTCGTGCGCATCTCGGGCTGGGGGCAGGATGGCCCGTACCGGTTCCGTCCCGGCTTCGGCACGCTGGTCGAGGGCATGTCGGGCTTCGCCTCGAAGAACGGCTTCGGGGACCGCGAGCCGGTGCTGCCGCCGCTCGCGCTCGCCGACATGATCGCGGGGCTCTACGGCGCCTTCGCGGTGATGACCGCGCTGCGCCACCGCGACAACACCGGCGTGGGGCAGGTGATCGACCTGCCGCTGCTCGACCCGCTGTTCTCGATCCTCGGGCCCGATGCGGCCGCGTTCAAGCTCACCGGCGCCATCGAGCCGCGCACCGGCAGCCGCTCGAACATCGTCTGCCCGAGGAACGTCTTTCGCACGAGCGACGGCAAGTGGATCTCGATGTCCGCGTCGATGCAGGTGATGGTCGAGCGCCTCTACCGCGCGCTCGGCGTGGAGAAGATGCTCGAGGACCCGCGCTTCCGCACCAACGCCGATCGCGTCGCCCATGCCGACGAGGCCGAGGCGCCGGTGCGCGAGTTCGTCGCCCGGCACACGCTCGAGGAATGCATCGCGTTCTTCGAGAAGCACGAGATCACCGCGGCACCCGTCTACGACGTCGAGCAGTTCATGGCGGACCCGCACGTGCAAGCCCGCGAGATCGTGGTCGAGATGCCCGACCTGGACGTCGGCAGCGTGGCGATGCACAACGTGGTGCCGAGGCTGTCGGTCTCGCCCGGGGCGCTGCGCCGGCCCGCGCCGCAGCTCGGCGAGCACACGGCGGAGATGCTCGCGCGCATCGGCGTGGACGATTCGGCGCGCAGCGCGCTCGCGCAGCGCAAGGTCATCTGACCGCGCCGCCCGCGCACCCGGCCCAGGAGAAACGAATGGACGAGAAGCAGTCGGCTCCGATCTGGCGCTCGATGATGTTCGTGCCCGTGAACGTGGAGAAATTCGTCGAGGGCGCGCACAAGCGCGGTGCCGACGCGATCATCCTCGACCTCGAGGACAGCATCCTGCCGAAGGACAAGGAGCAGGCCCGTACGCTCGTGGTGGCGGCGGCTCCGCGGGTCGCGCGCTCGGGTGCGGACGTGCTGGTGCGGGTGAACCGGCCGTGGCGCCTGTGCCTGCGCGATCTGGAGGCCGTGGTGAGCCGGGGCATCTGCGCCATCATGCTGCCCAAGACCGAGAGCCCCGGGCACGTGCACCTGGTCGCCGAGGTGCTCGACGAGCTCGAGGCCGAGCGGGGGCTCCCGCGCGGGCACACGCGCATCGTCGCGATGATCGAGACCGTGACGGCCTTCTTCCGCGTGCACGAGATCGCCGCCTCGCATCCGCGCATCGTCGCGATCACGCTGGGATCGGAAGATTTCGCCCTCGCCGCGGGCATGGTGCCCGAGGCCGAAGGGCTGCTGTACCCGAAGCAGCAGATCGTGTTCGCGGCCCGCGCGGCCGGCGTGCTGCCGCTCGGATTCGTCGGCACGGTCGCCGACTACAAGGACCTCGAGGCCTTCCGCAACACGGTGCGGCGCTCGCGCCGCCTGGGCTTCGTGGGCTCGCCCGTGATCCATCCCTCGCAGATCGCGGTCCTCAACGAGGAATTCCGTCCCTCGGCCGAGGAGGTGGAGAAGGCGCGGCGCGTGGTGGATGCGTTCGAGGCCGCGGCGGGCGGCAACCAGGGGGCGATCCAGGTCGACGGCAGGATGGTCGATCTCCCCGTGGTCGAGCGCGCGCGCGGCGTGCTCGCACGCCACGAGGCGATCGAGCGGCGGTCCCGGTCCGCGGCGGCGGCACCGGCCTGATCGGTCGCGCCGCGATGCAATTCCCCCGTTCCCCCATGAGGAAATGCGTTCGAGTCGGACATCTCCTACAGACGCGCCCTCGGTCACCCGACAGACTGTGCGATAACGGGGAGGCAAAGTGCGTACAAGATCGCGATTGGTGGTGAAAGCATGTCCGTCCAGCCGTTCCCGCGGAAGCCCTCGATGGCCAGCCTGAGCTGGCCCGCCCGGGTCGACGCCTGCGAGACCGAGGAGGAAGTCCTCGGGGCCGCGCGCGACTACCTGGCGACGCTCGACTCCCGCGAGTTCGCGCAGCTTCCCCCCGATTGCCGCCCGCGCAAGCTCGTCGACGCCGCCGACCTCGCGGCGTATGCCTTCGACCTCGTCCGCCATCACGTGAGCGAGGACTCCGAGGCGGGCGCGCTCGTGAACCGCCTCGCCGCCTTCTTCGCCCACGCCAACATCCGCCTGTCGCGCATCCTCGCCAGGACCAACGACGAGGACGGCGCGGTGCGCGAAAGCGCGTAGCGTCCCCGCACTTTCGCCCGGCCGGCCGCTCCCACGGACATGGCCGAGCCGTTCTTCACCATCGGGCATTCGACGCGTCCGCTCGAGGAGCTGGCCGCGCTGTTGCAAGCGAACGGCGTGAAGCGCCTGGCCGACGTGCGCACCGTCCCGCGCTCGCGCACCAATCCCCAGTACAACAAGGACACGCTCCCGGGTGCGCTCGCCCCGCTCGGCATCGCCTATCGCCATATCGCCGCGCTCGGCGGATTGCGCGGCCGCGCGAGCGACGTGCCGCCCGACGTGAACGGGTACTGGGAGAACGCGAGCTTCCACAACTACGCCGACTACGCGATGAGCGACGCCTTCCGCCACGGCCTCGACGAGCTGCTGGCGTGGGGTGACGCCGAGCCGGTCGCGATAATGTGCGCGGAGTCGGTGTGGTGGCGCTGCCACCGGCGGATCATCACGGACTACCTGCTCGCCTCCGGCGAAGCGGTATTCCACATCGTCTCGAGCGAGATTCCCGAGCCGGCGAGCCTCACGCCCGCGGCGCGGCCCGGTCCCGATTCGACGCTGGTCTATCCGGGCGAGCAGCCCGGCCTCTTCTGACCCTCACTCCGACCCTCTCCCAGGGCAGAGGAGGCACTTCGGGGCTGGGGAGGGGGGCGCTTCTCAGACCCGCTCGAGGGCGAGCGCGATGCCCTGGCCCACGCCGATGCACATCGTGCAGAGCGCGTAGCGGCCGTGCGTGCGCGCGAGCTGATACATCGCGGTGGTGACCAGCCGCGCGCCGGAAGCGCCGAGCGGATGGCCGAGCGCGATGGCGCCGCCGTTCGGGTTCACATGCGGCGCATCGTCGGGCACGCCGAGGTCGCGCAAGGCCGCGAGCACCTGCGCGGCGAACGCCTCGTTCAGCTCCAGCACGTCCATCTTCGCGATCGGCAGGCCGAGGCGCGCGAGCAGCTTCTTCGATGCGGGCGCGGGACCGAAGCCCATGATGCGCGGCGGCACGCCGGCGCTCGCCATGCCGAGGATGCGCGCGCGCGGGGTGAGACCGTATTTCTTGGCCGC
The DNA here is from genome assembly GCA_964403515.1 of uncultured Burkholderiales bacterium. GTDB lineage: Bacteria > Pseudomonadota > Gammaproteobacteria > Burkholderiales > Usitatibacteraceae > Usitatibacter. The sequence continues at coordinate 114,769 of CAYOGL010000003.1, forward strand.
CGCCTCGCTCGCGACGAGCACCGCGCAGCTGCCGTCGTTCACGCCCGACGCATTGCCGGCGGTGACCGTGCCGTTCTCCTTCACGATCGGCTTGAGCTTCGCGAGCGCCTCCATCGAGGTCTCGCGCGGATGCTCGTCCTTCGCGACGATTATCGACTCGCCCGGCGCTGCGCGACCACGCGGATCGCCTTTCCGCTGCGGTATCGTGACCGGCACGATCTCCTCGGCGAGCGCCCCGCTCTTCTGCGCCGCCGCCGCGCGTTGCTGCGAGCGCAGCGCGAACGCGTCCTGGTCCTGGCGCGAGATCCTGAAATCCTCCGCGACGTTCTCGGCCGTCTCGGGCATCTGGTCGACGCCGTACTTCGCCTTCATCTTCGCGTTCACGAAGCGCCAGCCGATCGTCGTGTCGTACACCGCGTTCGAGCGCGAGTACGGGCTCTCCGCCTTGGGCATCACGAACGGCGCGCGCGTCATGCTCTCCACACCGCCCGCGATCCCGATCGCGGAATCGCCGGCGCGGATCGCGCGCGCGAGCTGCCCGATCGCCTCCATGCCCGAGCCGCAGAGCCGGTTCACGGTCGCGCCGGGCACGTCGACGGGCAGGCCCGCGAGCAGCAGCGCCATGCGCGCGACGTTGCGGTTGTCCTCGCCGGCCTGGTTCGCGCAGCCGTAGATCACGTCGTCCAACGCCGCCCAGTCGACCTTCGGATTGCGGCGCACGAGCTCGGCCATCGGGATCGCGGCGAGGTCGTCGGTGCGCACAGGCGCGAGCGCGCCCGCGTGGCGCCCGAAGGGCGTGCGGATCGCATCGCAGAGGAAGGCTTCGCTCATGGCGGTTCCGGTCTCCCTATTCGTTCGCGAGCGTCCCGTGGGCGCGCGCGGTGCGTTCCTGCAGGTCGCGCAGCGTCGCGAGCTCCTGCGCGGTCGGTGCGGCGGTGCGGCCGACATTATCCGCCACCCGCAGCTCCCACCCCGTCGCGGCCTTCGCCTGCTCGACGCTGATGCCGGGATGCAGCGCGACGAGCGTGAGCTCGCGCGTGACCGGATCGGGTGCCAGCACGCCGAGATCGGTGATGACCGCGGTCGGTCCCTTCCCGCGGGCGCCCGCTTTCGCACGCGCGTCGCCGCCCTCGAGATGGCCCGCCGAGGTCATGAAGTCGAGCTTCGGCACGAACGTGCGCTTGCTCTGCCTGATGATGATCCACGTCTCCTTCGCGTTGGACGCGATCTCGGGCGCGCCGCCCGCGCCGGGCAGCCGCGTCTTCGGCTTCGCATAGTCGCCGATCACGGTGCTGTTGATGTTGCCGAAGCGGTCGACCTGCGCGGCGCCGAGGAAGCCCACGTCCACGCGCCCGCCCTGCAGCCAGTAGCGGAAGATCTCGGGAATCGACACCACGGTGTCCGCGTGCTCCGCGAGCTCGCCGTCGCCGATGGACAGCGGCAGCACGTCGGGCTTCGCCCCGATCGTGCCCGACTCGTAGATGAGCACGACTTCCGGCGCGTGCGTGAGGCGCGCGAGGTTCGCCGCGGCCGACGGCATGCCGATGCCCACGAAGCACACGGTGCCGTTCTTCAGGCGCCGCGCCGCCTCGATCGTCATGAGCTCGGTCGCGGTGTACGCGGCGTTCGCCGTATCAGGCATGGGCGGCCTCCTTCTTCGCCAGCGGCGCCACGCCGATCGAGCGCAGGAACTCGGCGTGGTCCTTCGTGCCGAGCACGTGCTGGTCCATCCAGGCGCGGAATGAATCGCGGTCGCGCGAGACCGCGTCCCACGCCTTGCAGAACGCATTGTCGCGGCCGTAGTAGCCGTGCGCGTAGCTCGGATGCGCGCCCTGGGGCACGACGCACACGGCGGCGATCACCCAGTGCGGCAGCAGGCACGCGTTCATCGGCGCCTCGAGGTCGTCGACGATCTCCTCGACGGTCACGATCGCGGCCTTCGCGGCGAGCACCGCTTCCTTCTGGATGCCGACGATGCCGTGGATCATCACGTTGCCCTGGCGATCGGCGCGTTGCGCGTGGACGATCGTCACGTCGGGATTGATCGCCGGCGTGGCCGCGAGCTTCTCGCCGGTGAAGGGACACGCGATCGTGCGGATGTTCGGGTTGTGCTTCGGCAAATCGCTGCCGACGTAGCCGCGCAGCACCGAGAAGGGCAGCCCCGAGGCGCCCGCCTGGTAGCGTCCCGCCATGTCGGCGTGGCTGTGCTCCTGGATCGCGAGCGGATGCGGCCAGCCGTTCTCGATCGCGTCGCGGAAGCGGTGGATCGAGCCCACGCCGGGATTGCCGCCCCACGAGAACTGCAGCGCGGCGGCACACCCCATGCCGATCATCTGGTCGTACACGATGTCGGGCGTCATGCGCACGAGCGTGAGCTCGGTGCGGCGCTGGCGGATGATCTCGTGCGCGGCCGCGAACGGGATGAGGTGGGTGAAGCCTTCGAGCGCGAGGGTGTGGCCGTCGCGCACGTGCCGGCGCACCGCGTCGGCGAGCGGGATGATCTTCGTCGTCATCGGGATTCTTCGATGTGGAACGGCGTTCCTGGTTCGAGACCCGATGTTAGACTTTCCCGCAGCAAATTGCGACACGCGCGGAGGGCAACGAGGTGGCCGAGGAGGACAAGAAGAGCGGGGTCGACCGGCGCACTTTCCTGAAGACGGCGGCGGCGAGCGCGGGGGTCGCGGCGGCGTCGGTCACGGCGGCGGCGAGCGCGGCGGGCGAGGCGGCGAACGCCGCGAAGGATCCGAAGGACACGAAGGCGGCGCCCGCCAGCGAAGGCGCGCACGATCTCGTGGTCGCGCGCCCCGGCTCCGACTTCATGGTCGACGTGATCAAGACGCTCGGCCTCGACTACATGTCGACGAACCCCGGGTCGAGCTTCCGCAGCGTGCACGAGTCGCTCATCAACTACGGCGGCAACACCAGGCCGGAGCTCCTCACCTGCACGCACGAGGAGGCGGCGATCGCGCTCGCGCACGGCTACTCGAAGGCCGCGGGCAAGCCCATGGGCGTGATCGTGCACGGCACGGTGGGGCTGCAGCACGGCTCGATGGCGCTCTACAACGCGTGGGTCGACCGCGTGCCGATCATGCTCTTCGCGGGCAATGGCTCCGATGCGGCCAAGCGCCGACCGGGCACGGAGTGGTGCCACTCGGTGCAGGATCCGGCGCTGCTCGTGCGCGACTTCGTGAAGTGGGACGACTATCCCGCGTCGCTGCAGCATTTCGCCGAGTCCACCGTGCACGCGTACAAGATCGCGACCACGCCGCCGATGGAGCCGGTGATGATCACGGCGGACATGGACCTGCAGGAGGAGGGGATCCGCGAGCGCGACCTCTCGATTCCGAGGCTCGCCCGTTCGATCCCCGCGCAGGGCGATCGTGCCGCGCTCGCCGAGGCGGCGAAGTGGCTGGTCGAGGCGAAGAACCCGATGATCGTCGCCGACCGCTGCGCGCGCACGCCCGAGGGGATCGCGCTCCTCATCGCGCTCGCCGAGGCGCTGCAGGCGCCCGTCGTGGATCTCGGCGGGCGCATGAACTTCCCGAACACGCACCCGCTGCACCAGCTGGGCGCGCATTCGATCGTGCGCGAGGCGGATGTCGTGCTCATGCTCGAGGTCGCCGATCCGTTCGGCGTCCTCTACACCGTGGACGATCCGTCGAAGAAGCTCACGCGCCTCGCGCCCCGGGACACGCGCGTGATCAACATCTCGATGCAGGACGTCTTCCTGCATTCGAACTACCAGGATTTCCAGCGCTACCTGCCCGCCGATCTCGCGATCAACGGCGATGCGCAGTCGAGCCTGCCCGCGCTCACCGACGAGGTGCGGCGGTTGCTCACCGACGAGCGCAAGCGCGCGTTCGCGCAGCGCGGCGCGAAGTGGAAGCAGGCGCACGACAAGGGCATCGAGCGCGCGCGCGAAGCCGCCGCGCTCGGCTGGGACCTCAGCCCCATCACCACCCCGCGCATGGCGATGGAGCTGTGGGCCGTGATCCGCAACGAGCCGTGGTCGCTCGCCGTGAGCGACCGCATCAACGCGCCGCGGGAGCTGTGGACGATCACCGAATACCACCAGGCGCTCGGCGGCTCGGGTGCGCAGGGCGTGGGCTATTGCGCCCCGGGCTCGGTCGGCGTGGCGCTCGCGAACAAGGCGAAGGGCCTGCTCACGGTCACGTTCCAGCCCGACGGCGACCTCATGTACTCGCCCGGCGTGCTGTGGACCGCCGCGCACCATCGCATCCCGATCCTGTTCGTGATGTTCAACAACCGCGCGTATCACCACGAGACGATGCACGTGCAGCACATGGCGGGGATGCACGATCGCCGCCCGGACACGGCGTGGCTCGGCACGACGCTGCGCGATCCGTTCATCGACTACGCGAAGCTCGCGCAGGGCCTCGGCGTGTGGGCCGAGGGACCGATCGAGGATCCGGCACAGCTCGGCCCCGCGTTCCGCCGCGCGGTCGACGTGGTGAAAGGCGGCACGCCGGCGTTGGTCGACGTGGTCTGCCAGGGCGTCTGAGCACTCCGCGCCCGAACACCGGGCGCGCGCGGCGGTCGAAGTCGCATCGGGTTCTCACGCGGATCCCCGGCGGCCTTCGGCCCAGACAGTGTCCCGTCCAAATCTGCGGTCAAGCATGACGCGGCGCCGTCAGGGGACCCGTTCGCCGGAAATTGCTTCCGGCTCCTTGCGCGCTTCGCCATGCGCTTGCCACGAAAGGATCGTTCCATGGCACGCGCCTTCCTCCTGCGCTTCGTCGCGCTGTTCCTCGTTCTCGCGTTTCCCGCCGCGGCCGCCGAAGCCGAGTGGATGCAGGCGGTCGCGCAAGCCCTCGGCAAATCGGGAACCGCCATGCCGGGCGGCGTCTATCGCGTCGGCCTCGCGCGCAGCGACCTGAAGGTCACGCTCGACGGCGTGGCGATCAAGCCCGCGCTCGCGTTGGGCGGCTGGCTCGCCTTCACCGATCGCGGCGGCCGTGGCGCCGTGATGGGCGACCTCGTGCTTCTCGACACCGAGGTCAATGCCGTGATGAAGAAGCTCGGGGAAGCGGGCATCGAGATCACGGCGCTGCACAACCATCTCCTGCGCAACCAGCCGTTCACGATGTACCTGCACGTGATGGGCCACGGCGAACCGGCGAAGCTCGCGTCCGCCCTGCACGAGGCGCTCGCGCAAAGCGCCACGCCGCTCGGCGAGGCGAAGGCCGCCGGCGGCGACGAAAAACCGGACCTCGACACGGCCGCCATCGATCGCGCGCTCGGCCACAAGGGCAAGGCGAGCGGCGGCGTCTACCAGGTGAGCATTCCACGCGCGGAGAAGATCCGCGAGGCGGGCATGGACGTGCCGCCCGCGATGGGCGTGGCCACCGGCATCAACTTCCAGGCGGCCGGCGCGGGGCAGTGCGCGACGACGGGCGATTTCGTCCTCACCGCCGACGAGGTGAACCCGGTGGTGAAGGCGCTGCGCGCGAACGGCATCGAGGTGACGGCGCTGCACAACCACATGCTCACGGAGACGCCGCGCCTCTTCTTCCTGCACTTCTGGGCGCACGGCGAGACCTCGGCGATCCTCGCCGGCCTCGAGCAGGCGCTCGCGCACGTGAAGAGCGCGAAGGGATGAGCGCGCGCTAGGGCACGCGATAGACCAGGATGCGCGCGGGCGAGCTTCCCCGGGCGGGGGCGGCCACGTAGAGCCGGCTTTCCTCGGGCACGAAGAGGCCGGTGCGCGCGCGCGGCGCCGTCTCGACGGAAGACTCGCGCACGTAGCGATCGGGCGTCTCCTGGCGGATCACGTCGACGCGTCCTTCGCCGCAGATCGCATAGACCCGCTTGCGCTGCGCATCGAAGTAGAGGTCGTCGGTGTCGCCGCCGATGGACAAGCGCCCGACGACGTTGCCCGAATCGATGTCGTAGACGAGGAGCGCCGCGGGCGAGCGCGCGCCGACGAAGAGCCGCCGGCCGTCCTCGTCGAGCGCCATCGGGAAATTGCCGCCCGCCTCGGGCGTGGGCCATTGCGCGACCACCGTGCGGCGGGCGCGGTCGACCACCACCACGCGGTGCGCCGAAGGCACGTTCACGAAGAGGCGCGGGCCGCGACGCTCGAGCTGGAACGACTCGGGATGGCCCGGCAGCTTGATCTCGCCCGACGAGTCGCCGCTCGCCGGATCGACGAACCGCAGCGCGCCGTTGCCGTAACCGACCACGACCTGCCGCGCCTGCGCGTCGTAGCGCACGTTGTCCGCGTCGTCGAGCCCGTCGATGCGCTTCACCACCGAGAGCGTGGCGGCGTCGAGGATGTCGAGGCGATCGGCCGATCCGTTGGCGACGTAGAGGCGCTTGCCCTCGGGAAGGTGGAGCACGCCCTGCGGCTCGCCGAAGCCGCGCACGGTGCGCGCCTGGCGCGCTTCGGTGTCGATCGCCTCGACCGTGTCGTTGCCGAGCGCGGCGACGTAGATCGTGTGGTGCGCGGGATCGGCGGAGAAGTGGTCGATGCGGCCCTTCACGTTCGCGAGCGCGATCGTCGCGACGAGCTCGAGCGCGCCGCCCGTGGCCGCGAAGGCCGAGGTCGCGCACGCCATCGCCGCGGCGGCCGCGAGCCACCGCCACATCGTCACGCCGCCTCGGCCGCGACCGGCGCTCCGTACGCCTTCGGGTTCCAGGTGTGCACCTCGTCCTTGCCCTCGCGGCACCACGTGTAGAGCGCGTCGTACATCACCATGCCGTGGGCGAGCATCGCGTGGTCGTCCGCGAAGTTGCGCGACAACCCGAGCGAAAGCGCGGCGAGCCCGGGCGCCTGGGGCGCGAGCTCGAGCCGCGCGGTGTCGGCGCCGCGCACGATGAGCGCGAGCTCGCCGAGCGCGGGATCGCGCAAGCGGTAGTGCTTCACGAACGCGTCGAAGCTGCAGCGCTCGCCCTCGTGGGAGAAGTGCACGTCGGGCACGTCGTAGGGGATCGCATCGCGCTCGCGCGCTGCCGTGAGCACGTCGGGCGCGGGCACGTAGACGAACTCGGCCTGCGCATCGACGAAGCGCGCGATGAGCCACGGGCACGCGATGCGGTCGATCTTCGGCCGCTCGCGCGTCACCCAGCGCGTCGATGCGTTGCGCGGCTTGGCGTCCGTGGCGCCGCCCGCGGCGATCCACGCCGCGATGCCGCCCTCGAGATAGCGCGCGGTGCGGCCGTTCGCCGCGAGCGCGGCGGCGACGCCCTGGCTCACCTCGCCGCCGTGCACGCAATAGACGACGAACGCGTCGCCGGCGGGCAGCGTGCGCTTCCACGCGTCCACGTGCTCCGGTTCGCGCCGCAACGCGCCCGTGACGAGCTGCGGCGACTCCAGGAACGCCGGCGTGCGGCGCACGTCGATCACGATCGGCGCGCGCGCCCCGGCCAGCTGGGCGCGCAGCTCCTCGACGGAAACGCGCGCGGCTTGCGATGGCATCGTCATGGGATCCTCCTCGAGCCGGGATGGCTCAGGCGTGCAGCAGGGGATAGGCGGCGAGCCCGATGAGCGCCGCGCCGCCCACGATCACCGGCTCCTGCAGCTTCTTGAACTTCCACAGGAGCAGCAGCGTGAGCAGCGCGAGCACGGCGGTGGGAATGTCCACGATCGAGCGGCGCGCGAGCACGATGACCGCGCCCGAGATCGCGCCGATCGCGGCGGCCGTCACGCCGTCGACGAAGGCGATGAGCGCGGGCAGCTTGCCGTACTTCTTGAAGTAGGGCGCCGGGATGATCGTGAAGAGGTAGCACGGCAGGAACGTGGCCAACGCGGCCACGCACGCGCCGGCCAGTCCCGCGACGAGATAGCCGATGAAGCCCACGGTGATCACGACCGGTCCGGGCGTGATCATCGCGACCGCCACCGCGTCGACGAACTGGCGGTCGTTCAGCCAGTGGTTCTCGGTCACCACGCCGCCGTAGAGGAACGGCACGATCGCGAGCCCCGACCCGAACACGAAGGCGCCCGCCTTCGCGAAGAACACCGCGATCTGCGCGAGGATCGGCCAGTCGAGGCTCGAGGCGATGCTCGTTCCCGTGGCGACCTGCGCGCCGAGCACGACGCTCACCTGCGTGCGCTGCAGCCAGCGCGGCGGCGCGCGCCACAGCCACACGAGCACGCCGGCGGCGAGGAAGAGCCACGCGATCTCGCTCTCGGTGACCACGGTGACGGCGCCCACCACGAGATAGATCGCCCACAGCAGCTTGTCCTTGCGGATGCTCTTGGTCGTGAGCTTGTAGGCGCTCATCGCGATGATGCCGATCACCGCGGCGCCGACGCCGTAGAACACCGCCTGCATCCACGTGAGCCCGCCGAAGCGCACGTACGCCCAGCCGAGCGCGACCACCATGAGGAAGGACGGCAGCACGAAGGCGAAGCCCACGAGCGTGGCCCCGACGATGCGGAAGTGCACGTAGCCCAGGTACATCGCGAGCTGCGCGGCGAGCGGGCCGGGCATGAGCTGCGCGAGCGCCAGTCCTTCCTTGTAGTCGGCTTCCGAGATCCAGTGGCGCTCGTCGACGAGGTCGCGATGCATGTAGCCGGCGAGCGCGACGGGTCCGCCGAAGCCGAGCGCGCCCAGGCGCAGCATGTAGCGCACCAGCTGCCACAGCGAGTAGGCGGGCGTTGCGGAGGGAAGGGAACGATCGTCGACGGTGTCCATGGCGTGTGCCCGTGAGTAGGCCGCAGATTTGGACGGGACACCGTCTAGGCCTCGCGGCCGCCGGGGATCTGCCGGACCCCGATGCCGCCATCATAACTCCGCCCCCAGTCGCGTTGGCAAGTCGTTGCGCATGCGGCGGCAATGTGGCCAGAATGGCGCATCGGAATTTATTGCCGGGTGCACCACCGATGTCCACGAAAGACGCCGCTGCCCACGAGCTGCCCACCGGCCTGCCGCTGCCGCCGGTCGACCGGCGCGGCGAGCCCCTGAAGGTCGGCGATCTCGTCACCATCCTCAGCGTTGAGTCGTGCGCGAGCGGGCTGGCCGACGACGGGCAGGTGCGGCTGCGCGCGCTCGTCGACCAGCGCCGGCGCATCCTCGACCTCGATCGCTGGGGCTTCGCGTGGTTGTCGTTCGAGGCCGACAGCGGCGATCCGGGATTCTGCTTGTTCCCGAACGAGCTCTCGCTCGTGGGCGGCCACGGTTAGACTCTCGTCTCGTCCTCTTTCCGGAGCCACCGCCTTGCGACTCACCCGCCTCACGATCGGCCTCGTCGCCGCCACGCTCATCTGCGCTGCCCCGGTAGTTGCCGCGAGCGCGCGCGCGCCGCGGGCCCGCGCGCCGGTCGCCGTGCTCACCGCGATCAAGACGAAGGTGAAGCGGGCCTCGCACGCGGTGCACCGCCATGCCGTCGCCGATGCGCACGCCGTGAAGCGCGCCGCACGCAAGGTGCGCCATGCCGTCGCGACCGACGCGCACAAGGCGGGGCATGCGATCGCGGGCGACGCGCGCAAGGTCAAGCGTGCCGTCGTTTCCGATGCGCACAGGATGAAAGGCGCGGCACGCGACGCGAAGCGCAAGGTCGCGGCGAAGATCTCCGCGTGGCGCGGGCACCAGCGCGCGCGCCAGGTCTAGGGTCTCAGCGCTTCTCCACCAGCGCCACGCGGTTCACGCCGCTTTCGGCCAGCGCGAGATCGCCGCGCGGGCCGAACATCATGTTGCGCACGACCCCGCCGCCCGAGGGAATGGGCCAGGTCTGGAACTTCGCGTCCCTCGGATCGAAGCGCACGAGCGTGTTCGGCGAGACACCCGACTCGCTGTACCAGAGCACGCCGTCCTTCGCCGCGATGCCGTAAGGCTGCGAGTCGCGACCGCCCGGCGAGGGCCATTCGCGCACCTGGCCGCTCACCGGGTCGAGGCGCCCGAGGTAGCCGCGCGCGTAGTCCGTGTACCAGATCGCGTCGTCGGCGGTGATCGCGATGCGCCGCGGCCGCGCGTGCGCGTCGGGCAGCGCGAACTCGCGGATCGCGAGCGTGCGCGGATCGATGCGGCCGACCTTGTTCGCGCCGAACTCGACGAACCACGGCGCGCCCTGCGAGTCGATCGCGATGCCATAGGGACGCGAACGCGGCGTGGGCGAGGGCACGAGCTTCACCGTGCCGCTCGCGGGATCGAGGCGGCCGACGAAGTTGCCCGACTGCACCGTAAACCACACGATCCCCTCGTGATCGAAGACGAGCGTGTGGGGATCGCGCGCGGCGGGATCGGGCATCGGGTACTCGCGGATCTCGCCGCTCTTCGGGTCGAGGCGCCCGATGTAGCCCTTGAAGTTCGCGGTGAACCAGATGCGCCCGTCGCGATCCTCGGCGAGCCCGTGCGGCCCGGACTCGGCGGTCTTCAGCCTGAACTCGCGGAACTGCCCGCTCTTCGGGTCGAGGCGGCCGAGCACGTTCGCGAACTGTCCCGTGTACCAGAGCATGCCGTCGTGGGCGAGGAGCGGGTCGTGCGGGCGCGAGCCGGGCGTGGGCACCGGCCACTCGTGGATCGCCACCTGCACGCCACCCGAGAGCACCGCCGGCGCGGGATGCGCGCGCGGCGGGAACGCGCGCGCGAGATAGTCGACGAGCGGCTCCACCTCGCCCGGCGCGACCCGGGCGCCCACGTTGATCATCATGTGCACGGTGTTGCTCCAGCCCTCGCGCGTGTTGCCGCCGCGCGCGACCGTGGCGAGCCCGTGGCACTGCGTGCACGACTTCTCGACGATCGCCTTGCCCGGTCCCTCGGGCAGCGCGACCTGCTGTGCCCATGCGCCGGCCGAGAGCGCGAATCCGAGCGCCGCGAGCGCCTTCATCGCATCACCGCGCGAGGAGCGGGATGTCCTTCGGCGCGTGTCCCGCGGGAATCGAGGTGATGTACGCATAGATGTCGGCGAGGTCCTGGTCGCTGTAGTACTGCTCGCTGTAGCGCGGCATGGACTTGCGCGGATGGCGCACCTGGCGCTCGAACCCTTCCCACGGGAACGGGTGCGGCGCGAGCTTCGGCCCGTAGCGCCCGCCCTCGCCGCCGCTGCCGTGGCAGGTGTAGCACATGTCCGCCATGAAGAGCTTCCGGCCGCGCGCGGCGTCGCCGGCGGGAGCCGCGGCGCACGCGACGCCGGCCCCCATGGCGAGCACGAGCATCGCGATCCCCTTCTTCATGCCTCCTCCTGTCGTTCCGTGGTGACGATGGCGTGCGGGCGCGGCGACGCGTGGCGCCGCTCGGCGAGCGAGAGGAAGCCGCCCGCGAGCAGGAACGCGCCGTTCGCCCAGAATACCGGCAGCAGCCCGAACGCGGAACCGAGCCCGCCGAACACGACCGGCACCGCGATCTGCGTGAGCTTGTTCACCGTGAGCCGCATGCCGAGCGCTTCGCCCGAGCGCCCGCGCGGCGCGTGCGTGTAGGTGAGCATGATCGTGAGCGGTTGCGCGGATCCCAGCCCCAGCCCGAGCAGGAACGCGACGAGCGCGAGCACGGCCGCGTGGGAGACCATCGGCACCACGAGGTAGGTCGCGCCCGCCATGAACAGCGAGACGGTGAGCACGCCCAGCTCGCCGAGGCGCATGGCGGCACCGCGCACGCCGATGCGCACGATGAAGGCCGCGACCGCATAGCTCGCCATCACCATGCCGATCGCCGAGGCGGTGAGCCCGATCGCGCGCCCGTAGACCGGGAAATAGAACGTGAAGAGCTCGATGCCCGTGAGTGCGACGCCGCTCATCACGATCGCGCGGCGCAGCGGAGCGCGGCGCAGCAGGTCGCGCGTGCCGCCGTGCGATTCGGGACTCTCGCGCGCGGCGCCGGGCGGCGCGATCGAGGGCCACGCGAGGAGGATCGCGGCCGGGAGCGCGGCGATCGCGGCGAGCACGGCGAACGACGGGCCGAAGCCGAGCCCGTCGATGGAGAAGCCGGTGACGAGCGGACCGGCGAAGGCCGACAGCGATTGCGAGAGCGAGAAGGTGGCGAAGTTGCGCGTGCGATCCTCGGGGCCGCCGATCGAGCCGATCAGGTTCTGCGCCGAGACCTGGTAGAAGATGTGGCCTAAGCCCACGCAGATCGCCGCCGCGACGAGCCCCGGGATGCCGCGCCAGGCGAGCGGCACGAGGATGCCCGCCGCGATCACGATTCCGCCGGCCATCAGCGGGCCGCGCACGCCGACGCGATCGGAGACCTTGCCCGCGTACACCGCGAGCACGAGCGGCAGCAGCGGGAACATCGCGCCGATGAGGCCCACCTCGAACGAGGAGGCGCCCTCGTTCAGCGCCGCGAGCGACACGAGCATCTTCGCGCCGCGCATGCTCATGCCCTGCAGGAACGTGAGGAGGACCGCCAGGTAGATCGCCAAGACCGCTCGTTCGCGCGTGAGGAACGCCGTTCGGGTGATGCCGCCGAGTATACTGAACGCTCTCTCGCCAACGCGCGTGTTCCATGCCTGTCGGGCGCAACGACCCGTGCCCCTGCGGCAGCGGGAGGAAGTACAAGAAGTGCCACGGCGCCGTCGTGCCGATCGCCGCGGCGCCCGCGCGTGAATGCGGCGGATGCACCGCGTGCTGCGACGGCTGGGTGGCCGGCGTGATCGAGGGCCACGCGATGAAGCCCGGCGTCCCGTGCCATTTTCGCGGCGACCACTGCTGCACCATCTACGAGCGCCGTCCCGAGGATCCGTGCCGCAAGTTCAACTGCGCGTGGCGCGAGGCGGGCAGTCCCTTTCCCGAGCCGTTCCGGCCCGACAGGCTCGGCGTGATGATCATCACGCTGCGTTGGCACGGGCGGCCCGCGTACGTGCTGCGCTCGGCGGGGCGCGATCCCGACGAGCCGCTGATCGCGTGGATGCGCGACTTCAGCGTGCGCACCGGCCGGCCGTTCTTCTACGAGCAGGCGGGCGAGCGCTTCGGCTTCGGGCCGCCCGACTTCCAGCGCGAGATGGCCGCGCGCGTCGAGCGCGGCGAGGCGTTGTGGTGAGGGTGTGACGCTCGAAGCCCTGCCGCTGTTGCTCCTGACCGGTTTCGTGGGCGCGGGACGCACGACGCTCCTCGCTCGCTGGCTCGCCGATCCCGAGTTCGCCGATGCCGCCGTCCTCGCCAACGAGCCGGGCGCGATCCCGGTCGATGCGGCGCTGCTCGGCGGTGCGCGTCCCGCGCGCGCGATCGCCGGCGGCTGCGCATGCTGCACGGCGCGCGCGGCGCTCGTCTCCGAGCTCGGCGCGCTCGCGCTCGATCGCCACGATCGCGGGCGTGCGATCGGCCGCGTCGTGATCGAGGCGAGCGGCACGGCCGACCCCGCGGCGCTCGTCGATGCGATCGCTTCCCTGCGCGACCATTTCGCCTTGCACGGCGTCGTCGCGGTCGTCGATGCGTTGCACGGCATGCGCTGGCTCGCCACGCGAGGCGAGGCGCGCGCGCAGGTCCTCGCGGCCGATGCGATCGTGGTGACGCGCATCGACGTGGCCGACGATCGGGCCGTCGCGCAATTGCGCGCGGAGGTCGCCGCCCTCAACCCGGACGCCGCGATCTTCGGCTGCGCCCTTGGCGCCTGCGATGCACGCGAGGTGTGGGATGCGGCGGCGATCGCGCCGGGCCGGGCGCTGCGCCACATGCGCGCGGCGCTCGAGGGCGCCGGCGCGGAGCGCGCGCACGATGCGCTTCGCGCGCACACGCTGCGCTTCGCAGGACCCGTCGAGCTCTCCGGTTTCTGCGTGCGCCTCGCGGCCTTCCTCGATGCGCATGGCGCCGACGTCGTGCGCGTGAAGGGGCTGCTCGCGGTGCAAGGCCGCCGCGGTCCCGCGGTGATCCAGGCGCTTCCCGGCTCGCTGCAGCCGGTGCGCACGCTGCGTGAATGGCCGGCGGGCACGACGAGCGCCGTCGTCGTGATCGGCCACGCGCTCGATGCCGACGCGCTGGGCGTCCTCGCGCGAACTGTTCCGTCCCACCTGGAGGAGGGCCAGGGAGGGCGTCGAACCCCGCTCTCGGGAAGCCTGTAAATCCCCAGGCTCGCAGGGACTTCCCGCGATGCGGAACGCTGTTCTGTCGCCGCCGTTTTGGAGTAAAACGGAAGCATGGCGAAGACCCTCGAGATGGTGGTGAACGGCCGGCGCGAATCGGTGACGGTGGAGCCCGACACGCCGCTCCTCTACGTGCTGCGCAACGACCTCGGCCTCGTCGGCCCGAAGTTCGGGTGCGGCCTCGCGCAATGCGGCGCGTGCACCGTGCACCTCGACGGCATCGCGATCCGCTCGTGCGCGACGCCGGTGTCCTCGGCCGCGGGCGCGAAGGTCACGACGCTCGAGGGCCTCGCGAAGGGCGGCACGTTGAGCGTCGTGCAGCAGGCGTTCGTCGACGAGCAGGCGGCGCAATGCGGCTACTGCATCAACGGCTGGGTCATGACCGCCGCGGCGCTGCTCGAGCGTCAGCCGCACGCGAGCGAGGCCGACATCCGCCAGGCCCTCTCGGGCCTCAAGTGCCGCTGCGGCACGCACCTGGCGATCCTGCGCGCGGTGAAGCTCGCCGCCTCGCGGCTCGCCTCGAAGCGGGAGGCGTAGCCATGGCGCTCGACGACACCGTCACCGCGCGCGGCCTCACGCGGCGCGAATTCCTCAAGGGCGGCGGCGCGCTGCTGGTCTCGTTCGCGCTGCCCGGCTGCGCGACGAGCCGCACGGGCGGCGAGTCGATCGCGCCCGGTGCGAGCTGGCCGGCGAAGCTCGACATGGCTTCGCTCGACACGTGGCTGCAGGTCGCCGCCGACGGCAGCGTGACCGCGTGCATGGGCAAGATCGAGGCGGGCATGGGCATCGGCACCGCGTTCACGCAGATCGTCGCCGAGGAGCTCGACGTGCCGCTCGAGCGCGTGACGATCGTGATGGGAGATACGGCGACCACGCCCGACATGCGCGGCACCGGCGGATCGAACGGCATCCTCACCGGCGCGCCGGCGCTGCGCGCGGCCGCCGCGCAGGGACGCGCCACGCTCCTCGCGCTCGCATCGCAGCGCCTGGGCGTTCCCGCGGACGGCCTCGACGTGCGCGACGGCATCGTGTTCGCGAAGGGCGACCCGGCCAAGCGCGTCGGCTACGGCGAGCTGATCGGCGACAAGCGCTTCGACGTGAAGATCGACAAACAGGCACGCGCGAAGGATCCCAAGGCCTATCGCATCGTCGGCAAGCCCGTGCCGCGCGTGGACATTCCCGCGAAAATGAGCGCCGCCTATCGCTACGTGGCGGACGTGCGCGTTCCCGGCATGCTCCACGCGCGCGTCATCCGGCCGCCCGAGGCGCACGCGAAGATCGTGCGCATCGACGCGAATCCCCGGCTGCCGGGGCTGGTGCGCGTGGTGCGCAAGGGCGAATTCCTCGCCGTCGTGTGCGAGCGCGAGGACCAGGCGATCGAGGCGGCGCGCAACCTGAAGGTCGAGTGGTCGGGCGGGCAGCCGATCTACTGGGAAAGCTACGACGCCCTCTACGAGCACCTGGCGCACGCGATGCCGCAGTCGACGAAGCAGGACGATGTGCGCGGCGACGTCGACCGCGCGCTCGCTTCCGCCACGCAGCGCATCGAGGCGCGCTACGAATATCCATTCCAGTCGCATGCGTCGATGGGACCCGGCTGCGCGGTCGCGGACGTGCGCGAGGGCGGGGCGGTGGTGTGGGCGGGCGGACAGAAGCCCTATCCGCTGCGCAAGGGCATCGCCGCGATCCTCGAGTTGCCGATCGAGAAGGTACGCGTCGTGTGGGTCCCGTATCCCGGCTCGTACGGCATGAACGACGCGGACGATTGCGCCTTCGACGCGGCGATCCTCTCGCAGGCCGTGGGGCGGCCCGTGCGCGTGCAGTACATGCGCGCCGACGGCACGCAATGGGATCCGAAGGGCCCGCCGGCCGTGCTGCGGCTGCGCGCCGGCCTCGATGCGAGCGGCAACATCACGGCGTGGGACTGCGAAGCGCGCGGATTCTCCGGGCGGCTGCGCCCCTCCGACACCGATGTGCCCGGCGACTCGCTCGCCGGCCAGCTGATCGGCGGCTACAAGCCGAAGAGCCAGGACGAGCACTACTTCGCCGACGAGAGCTACGGCTTCGCGGCCAAGCGCAAGGTGAGCTACCTGCTGCCGTGGGAGCGATCGCTCGGCACGCCGCTGCGCACCGCGCATTTCCGCGACCCGAACGGCCCGCAGACGTGCTTCGCTTCCGAATCGTTCGCCGACGAGGTCGCCTACGCCACGGGGGTCGATCCCGTGGCGTGGCGCCTGCGCTACCTGCAGGAGCCGCGCGAGAAGGCCGTGGTCGAGGCGGCCGCGCGGCAAGCCGGATGGCAGCCGCATACGAAGCCGCGCCGCATGCGGGAAGGCGCACTGCTCGTCGGTCACGGGCTAGCCTACGCGCCGCGCCACGGCACGGTCGTCGCCGTGGTGGCCGAGGTCGCCGTCGATCCGGCGAGCGGCCGCTACCGCGTGCGCCGCTTCACCGTTGCGCACGACTGCGGCTTCATGGTGAATCCGTTGAGCGTGCGCGGCACCATCGAGGCGAACCTCATGCAGGCGATGAGCCGCGCGATGCACGAGGCGGTCGCGTTCGATCCGACGCGCGTGCGCTCGGTCGACTGGATCACGTACCCGATCATCGACATGACGGAAGTGCCCGACGCGGTCGACATCGTGATGCTCGGCAACCATCCCGGGAGCAAGTCGTACGGCGCCGGCGAGCCGACGACGCGCCCGGTGGGTGCCGCCATCGCCAACGCGCTGCACGATGCGATCGGCGCGCCGCTGCGCCGCATCCCGCTCACACGCGAATCCGTGCTCGCCACGCTGAAGGCGTAGCGCGATGCGGCTCGCCACGCGCCTCGCGGGCGCGATCGTCGCGCTTTGCATGGCGCTCGCGGCCCACGCCCAATCGTCGCCCGAGCGCACCGCCGCGATCGCCGCGGCGGCGAAGCGCGAAGGCACGCTCACGCTCTACTCGTCGATGGCGGAGAAGGACCTGCTGCGCCTCGTCGCCGACTTCGAGCGCCGCTACGGCATCCACGTGAACGTGTGGCGTTCGGGCAAGAACAAGGTGCTGCAGCGCACGATCACGGAAGCGCGCAGCGGGCGCCACGACGTCGACGTGATCCACAACCCGTCGCCCGAGATGGAGGCGCTGCACCGCGAGAAGCTGCTCGAGCGCGTCGACTCGCCGTGGTTCGCCACGCTCATCCCGGAGGCGGTCGCGCCGCACCACGAATGGGCCGGGCCGCGCGTGTACCTCTTCGTGCAGGCGTACAACACGCAGAAGGTGAAGCGCGAGGAGCTGCCGCGTACGTGGCAGGACCTGCTCGACCCGCGCTGGAAGGGGCGCCTCGGCGCCGAGGGCAAGGCGCTGGAGTGGTTCTACACCATCGTGCACGCGATGGGCGAGGACAAGGGCCTCGCGTTCTTCCGCAAGCTCGCGGCGACGAACGGGCTCTCGGTGCGCCTCGGCAACGCGCTCGTCGACAACCTCGTCGTCGCGGGCGAAATGCCGTTCGTGCTCGCGATCTACAGCTACCTGCCCGAGCAATCGAAGCGCGCCGGCGCGCCGATCGACTGGATCGCGCTCCCACCCACCATCGCCGCCACCGACGCGATCGGCATCGCGGCGCACGCGCCGCATCCGAACGCCGCGCTGCTCTTCTACGAATACATGCTGAGCGACGGCCAGGCGCTGATGGCGAAGATGAACCAGGTGGTCTCGAGCCGCAGCAACGCCGCGCAGATCGAGCGGCTGCATCCGGTGTTCATCGATCCCGCCGCGATCATCGTGGACTATGATCGCTGGACGCGCCTGTACGACGCGACGATCCGCGCGCAGGCGCCCTAGGCACTGAAGGAGACCTTCCCACATGAGCCAAGACACCCTCGCCGCGGACAAGACGAGCGCACCGGTCGAGCTGCACGCGCAGGTCGATGCGATCGCCGACCGGTTGCACGCGAAGGTCGTCGCGTGGCGGCGCGACATCCACGCCCATCCCGAGCTCGGCAACCGCGAGCGGCGGACGGCCGGCGTCGTCGCCGCCCATCTGCGCCGTCTTGGGCTCGAGGTGCGCGAGGGCGTGGCCCATACGGGCGTGGTGGGCTTGCTCGCGGGGGAGGCTGCCGGTCCCACGGTCGCGCTGCGCGCCGACATGGATGCGCTGCCCGTCGAGGAAGAGGTCGACGTGCCGTTCCGCAGCCGCGTGAAGACGGAGTGGAACGGCATGCAATGCGGCGTGATGCACGCATGCGGGCACGATGCGCATACGGCGATCCTCATGGGAGTCGCGGAGTTGCTCGCCGAGCTGCGGCCGTTCGTGCGCGGAACGGTGAAGCTCATCTTCCAGCCCGCGGAGGAGGGACCGCCGCAGGGCGAGGCGGGCGGCGCGCGCCTGATGATCGAGGAGCGGTGCCTCGAGGCTCCGGCGGTCGGCGCGATCTTCGGGCTGCACGCGACGCCGGGCATGCACACCGGCAAGATCGGTTACCGCAGCGGACCGTTGATGGCATCCTCGGACGATTTCCGCATCTTCGTGCGCGGCAGCCAGACGCACGCCGCGCAGCCGTGGCGCGGCGTCGACCCGATCGTGGCCGGCGCGCAGATCGTGGGCGCGCTCCAGACCATCGTCTCGCGCCGGCTCGACATCACGCACGAGCCGTCGGTCGTGTCGGTCGGCGTCTTCCGCGGCGGCGTTCGCAAGAACATCATCCCCGATGCCGTCGAGCTCGAAGGGACGATCCGCACGTTCGACGAGGGCCAGCGCGCGCAGGTCCACGAGCACGTGCGGCGCATCGCCGAGATGATCGCCGCCGCAGGGGGAGCGCAGGCGCAGGTGCGCATCGGCCGCGGCTACGACGTGGTCGTGAACGACGCGGCGCTCACGCAGTGGGCCGTGCCCCTGCTCGAGCAGGTCGCGGGGCGCGAGAACGTGGGCGTGGTCGACAAGCTCTGCGGGGCCGAGGATTTCTCGTTCTACCAGAAGGTGGTGCCGGGATTGTTCCTGCGCCTCGGCTCCACGCCGCCGGACCGCGACCCGGGCATGGCCGCGCCGAACCACAGCCCGCGCATGTTCCTCGACGAGGACTGCATGAAGCTCGGCATGCGCTGCCTCGGCACGCTCGCGCTTCGCTGGCTCGCTAGCCCGCACATCCGGGAGCCGCGCGCTTGATCCTGTGGAGCCGAGCGTGCGCGCGCACGACCGCGGCCGTTCGTCACCGCCGCGCGACCGCTCGTGCGCGGGCCGTTGCGGACGTAACCGCGGCTGTGAAGGCGATCACTGGAACGACCGCTGCGTTCCACTAATCTGCGCGCCATGGAACGAACCAAACGCAGGATCGCATCGCACGAGCTGCATGCCCTCCTCGCCAGCGCCTTCGACCGCATCAAGCCGATCCGCTGCCACGAGTGCACGATGCCCGAGCCGCGGCTGCTGCCGCCGATGGCGAGCGGCGGCCCCAACTGGTGGGTCGGCGAGCTGCGCGATTGCGAGCACGGCTGCGGCCGCTTCATCGGCTGGCTCTGGCACCACTACTCGGGACAATACGAGCTCGAGCACGAGTCCGCCTGCGCCTGAGCGCGCGCGGCCACCGTCGGTAAACGCGGGAAACGCAGAGTGCCGCGCGCGCGCAATATCGCCGTGCCAGGCGCGCGCGTAACGCCCGGCAAGCCGCTCAAGGCCGCCGACGTGCACGCGCTGGCCTCGGCCAAGGTCGCGGCCTGAGGCCGCCTGCGGGACGGCGCGCGAGCGTCGTCCCGCGGGACTCGATCAGTGACCGCCGCCGGGCGCGGGCATGGGCATCTGCGGGATGCGCAGGCGCTCGAAGTCCTGGCCGCTCATCGTGGTCACGTCCCCCGCGGGCGCGACCGCCTGGCGCCGCGCGATGTTGCTTCCGGTCACGTACACCGGCTCCTCGCGCGGCACACCCGCCTGCATGTCGGGCATCGCGCACCCGGAGATCACCGCCATCGCGAGGCCGCAGGGCCCGAGCCATTTCTTGTTCACGTGCGCTCCCTTTTTCGCTGGTTCGAGCCGGCATGATAAGGGAGAAAGCGGCCCGGGCGCTCGATCGCGCGCGCGGGACTATCGAAATTCGCAGGTTCGTGGGGCCGGTGCGGGGCGGGCCGTTCAGACGACCTTGACCGAAGGCGTCCACGGCTCGTCCGCCCATGCGACGCCCACGCGGGCGACCTGCGCATCGATGAGATAGGGCTTGCCTTCCATCGTGGCGCGGCGCGCGCGGGCGAGCGCGGCCTTCAGCTCCGCCGGCGAATGCGCGACCTCGGCCTCGACGCCGAAGCCCTTCGCGATCCACGCCATGTTCATGTCGGGCTTGCCGAGGTAGTCGTGCACGAAGTGGCCGGTCGCGACCATGCGCCCGTCGGGCACCTTCTCGATCACGCGGCTGTGCGGCCCGCCGTAAGCATGGTTGTTGTAGACGACGGTGATGACCGGCAGCTCGAGGCGCGCCATGTTCCAGAGCGCCGTCGGCCCGAAGATGAACGAGCCGTCGCCGGTGAGGCAGATGACCTGGCGCTTCGGCCGCGCGAGCTTCACCCCGGCGGCCGTGCCCGTGCCCGAGCCGAGGTGCGCACCGATGTAGAAGAAGAGCTCTCGACCGCCTTCCGGATCGAAGCCGAAGCTGTGCGGGCTCACGCTGCCCGCCTCGTGCACGATGATCGCGTCGCGATCGGCGAATTGCGCGACTTCCCACGTGACGCGGTCGGCGAGCATCGGCGCGCGGTCCCAGTCGGGGTTCTTCGTGACGAGCGCGCGCAGCCGGCGCGCCCGGGTGCCGAACGCGCGCACGTCCTGCGCCCGCGCGGCGAACGCCTGCTTCAGCGCGGGCGTCACGAGCTGCTCGACCGCGGCGGTGAGGTCGTCGAGCCCGTAGGCCACGTCGGCCACGAGCGGCACCTCGACCGGGATCACGTTGCCCATGCTCCAGCTGTCGATGCGCAGGTCGATCAGCTTCACGCCGTGGCCGATCATGAGGCTCGGGCTCGCGTGCTGCAGCTTGTTGCCGACGTTGATCACGACGTCGGGCCGCTTCGGATAGTCGAGGCTCGCGATGCGCCCCGCGGGAAGGTCGCCGACCCAGAGCGGATGGGACTGCGCGAAGTTCGCGTGCACCGAGCGTGCCTGGGTGACCGGCATGCCGAGCAGCTCCGCGAGCTTGCGCGCCTTGCCGACCGCCTTCGCCTTCGTGAGCTCGTCGCCCACGATCATGAGCGGCATCTTCGCCTCGACCAGCAGCTTCGCCGCGCGCTGCACCGCGCCGGGATCGGGCCGCACGCGCATGTTCGGATCGACCTTCGACTGCACGATCACCTCGGCGCGCGCGCGCTGGTCGTTCAGGTCCGAATGCCACGAGACGTACGCGGGACCGCAGGGCGGCGTCCACGCGGCCTTGAACGCGCGGCGTACGCTCTCGGGGATCATGTCCGTGCTGCGCGCGAGCCACGCGTACTTGGTGAGCGGCGCGACGATCGCTTCCTGGTTGGCGACCTCCTCGAAGCCGTCGCGTCCCGCGCGTCCGGTCTGGTCCGTGCGATAGCTGTAGAAGACGAGCGGCGTCTGCTCCTTGTAGGCGTTGAACATCTGCCCGATCGCGTTCGCGAGTCCCACGACCGCGGCCTGCATGCAGATCGCCGGCTCGCCGGAGGCCTTCACGTAACCGGCCGCCATCGCCGCGCCGGGTCCCTCGTGCGGCGTGAGGATGTACTCGAGCTGCGGGCGATCGACGAGCGCCTCGTAGAAATGCGCGTCCTCGCTCGCCGAGTTGCCGAACACGTACTTCACGCCCGAGGCGACGAGCTGCTCGGCGAAGCACTCGCCGCCGGTGCCCTCGACGACCTTGATGCCCTCGATCGCCGCACCGCCCGCGGCCTGCGCGTGCGCGACCGGCACGAGCGAGTCGAGGATCGAGCGCGCCGCGGTGGCCGAGATGCCCGCGGTGGTGAGCCCCTTCAGGAACGTGCGGCGCGAGATCGACTGCGAGAGATAGCGGGCGACGAGCTCCCTCATTGCGGCTTCCTCCCGTAGACATTGCCGAGGTAGTCGGCCATCGCTTCGATTTCCTCGGGCGTCCACAGCGCGCCGCGGCCCACCATGCGGTAGAGCGTGCTCTCCCACGCGCGGCGATCCTGGCGCTGTGCCATCCACATGCTCGGGCCGTGGCACTGGAAGCACTTCGCGACGAGGACGTCCTTGCCCGGCGCGTCGGGGAAACCGGGCGCATCCTTCGCGGGCGCTTTCTGCGCGGCCGCGGGCAGCGCGGCGAGCACGGCCGCGACCAGCAGCATGCGGAGATGGCGTCGTTCCCTTGCGCGCATGGCCGGCTCCCTCATGGCTTCAGGTACGGGCTCTTGCCCGACTCGATGTCGCGCGCCCAGCGCTTCCAGTACTCGCCCGGGTTGCGCGCGTAGTCGTTGTAATCGCCCGGGATGTTGATGCCGGGAAGCGGATGCACGAAGTCCTTGCGCAGCAGCTTGTCGGGATCGCCGTAACGCGCGGCCAGCGCCCGCACCTCGGGATCGTCGAGCGAGGCGAGGTGGCCGTGCTCGATGATCGTCTGCCACTGCCCGGTGTCGCGGATTCTCACCTGGTACGTGGGCATCGTGTTGTGCTGGTGCATCGAGTGGCCCATCGGCACGTTGTACTTCTTGCCGAACTCGAGCGTCTTCGGCGAGATCGCGCCCGGATGCTCCGGCCCGTGCTGGCTCTCGGTGCCCACCGCCCAGTGGATCACGCCCGAGACGTTGCGCTCGGAGAGGTTGCCGCCGTCGAGCAGCTCGTGGGGCGAGACCGGCGCGAGGATCTCGCCCGGATGCTTGAAGTACTTGGGGTTCGTGCCGGTGCCCGCTTCGTAGAGGTACCAGTAGCCCTTGCGATCGAAGAACGGCCACGTGAGGTCCTGCGTGCCGGGATAGTCGAGCAACGTGCGGAAGCCCTCGCCGTACCAGCCGCCGCCGACCACGCGCACGACCTTGCCCTTCTCGAGGTAGACCTCCATGCGCGGGTGCGTGGCGCGGTGGCTGTTGGTCGAGGCGATCACGCCGGTCACGTCGAGCAGGATCGGCGCGAGCCATCCCTTGCGGTCGTCGTACGCCGGGTACTTCACGAGCGAGTAGGGCCAGCGCCCGGTCGCCTGCGCGGGGAACATGTAGAGGTGGCCCTGCTGGTAGACGCCCTTCGCCCACGTCTCGGCGACCTTCGGCGCGAGGTCGGCCGCGATCGCGGTGCCCTCGGGATCGCTCACCTCGATGCGGTCGACGTAGGCGAGCGGCTCGATCGCCTTGGTCTCGAGCAGGCGCCACACGTCGCCGGGGAACGACGGCACCTGGCTCGCGATGTCGTAATGGTCGAGGTACGTGTAGTTGCCGTAGAACTTGTCCGCGTACCTGGCGAGACGCCGGCGCGTCTTGTTGCGCGCGCCCAGTCCCATGAACACCTTCGAGACCTCGGAGTGCTCGTCCATGAACTTCACCAGCCCCGCGTCGACGCGCTTCTGGTATTCGGCCGAGAGCTTCGCGAGCCGCGGCTCGGCGTATTTGGGCGCGGGCCACGTCGCGGCATAGAGCGCGGGATTGCGCTCCTTCAGCCACTGGCGGCCCTTCTCGGGATCGGGCACCTGGCCGGTCACCTCGAAGAAGAAGTTGAGCTCCTGCTGGCCGTCGCCGATCTGCATCAGGCGCTCGGCCCTGGCGACCGCCGCGATGTCCGCCTTCGCCACGCCGGCGAGGTCGTGCTCGTACTTCACGATCGCGTGCACCTTGCGCTCGGCGTAGGCGCGCACCATCGCCTCCTGCACGACCGGGTCCGCGTGCCACGGCACGACGATGAGCACCGTGTCGGCGGCGTTCGCCAACCCGAGCGGCACGCGCCCGCCGATCTGCGTGACCGCGGCGCGCGCGAGCGGCAGGATCTGGTCCGCGCTCGCCGGCTTCTTCAGATAGTCGGGGAAGCGCGGCTCGGGATACTTCGCCCTGGGACCCGGGCCGACGAATCCGTACGCCTTGCGCCGCTCGCCGATCTTCGCCGGGTCCCACGGCGCGAACTGCGTCCCCGGGCTCGCCGCCTCGGCCTTCTGCGCGTGCGGCGCGGTTGCGGGCAGGGCGAGCAGGGGAACGACGACGAGCACGCGCGCGAGCGCTGCGTTCATGGCGAGGTCTCCTTCGAGGTGGAATTCACGATGCGGCCGTCGAGCATCTGGTGCACGCACGCGAAGCGCGCGGCCACGTTCGGGTCGTGGGTGGACACGATGACCGTCTTGCCCGAGCGCGCGAGGCCGACGAGCAGCTCGCTCACGCGCGCGCCGTTGGCGCTGTCGAGGTTGCCGGTCGGCTCGTCGGCGAGGATGAGCGGCGGATCGTTCACGAGCGCCACGCACACGGCGACGCGCTGCTGCTCGCCGCCCGAGAGCTCGTCCGGGCGCTTCGCCGCCTTGTGCGCGAGGCCCACGCCTTCGAGCAGCTCGCGCGCCCGCTCGTGCCGCCGCCGGGCCGTGACGCCGGCCATGAGCATCGGCAGCTCGAGGTTCTCCGCGGCCGTGAGGCTCGGTACCAGGTTGAAGAACTGGAAGATGTAGCCGACCTGCGTGAGCCGGTAATGCTCGAGCGCGCGCTCGTCGAGGGCGCCCACGTCGGTGCCGTCGACGTGCAGCGTGCCGGCGGAAGGCCGGTCGATGCCCGCGATGAGGTTGAGCAGGCTCGTCTTGCCGCAGCCGCTCGGGCCCATGAGCGCGGCGCTCGCTCCCGGCTCGAAGGTGCAGCTCACGCCCTTCAACGCGGCGACCTCCTCGTCGCCGGCGGTGTAGCGCTTGGCGAGGTCGCGCAGCGTGACGCGCGGGTTCGAACTCGCCATCAATGCTCCGTGAGGCTCGCTCGCGCGGTGCGCGCGAAGACCCAGCGCCCGATCGCGGCCACCATGACGAGGACGCCCGCGACGAGCACGGCCGCGAGCGCCGCGGTGCGGCCCGACAGCGCGAGGTGCGCGGGCAGGTAGAGGACGGCGGTCTTCAGGCTGCGCAGCCGCCAGATCACGTGCGTGATGCCGTAGCCGACGACGAACGCGATCGGCGCGCCGAGCAGGATGCCGGCGAGCGCGGGCGCCGTGAGTCCCGCGCTCAGGAAGCGCAGCACGTCGCGCCGTCGCGCGCCGCGCACGCGCAGCAGCGCGAGGCTGCGGCGATCCTCGGCGAAGTTGGCGAGCGCGACGGCGACCATGCCGATGAACGCCATGACGAGGCCGCCCAGCAAATAGATGCGCACGTTCTGGCGCGCGAGGAAGACGTACATGTCGCTGCCGAGCCGCTCGACCTCGTCGTCGAGGGTGCGCACGTCGAGCGCGCGCGCGGGCAGGGCGGCCAGCACCGCGCCGCGCAATCGCTCGCCGTCGATGCCGTCGCGCGGGCGGATGCTGAACACGATGCGCGGGATCAGCACGTCGAGCCCGGCGAGCGCGGGCGAGTGCGCGTCGGCGACGAGATAGGCGCGCTCGTCGAAGAGATAGTTGAGATAGTCCACGCGCGTGGTCGAGAAGCTCTCGCGCGCGGTCACGCTCGCGGGCGGCGCGCCGGGGAAGAGTCGCAGGGCACCGGCCACGGACGCGTGCGCCATCTCGCCGTCGGTGTCGCGCCCGATCGGCATCGTCGCGTCGGCCTTCACGAAGCGGCTCGAGAGGGCGAGCGACGGCAACACGGCACCGGTCGCGAGCCGCCGCACCGCGGCCTCGAACCGGCCGTCGGCCGCGAGCGGGTCCTCGTGATAGAAGCGCGCGAGGTAATCGGCGGGCGCGTCGACCAGGTACACGGGCGTGCTGTTGAAGCCCTGGCCCTGCACGTACAGGCCATCGACGAGCCCCTCGGCCACGAATCCGACCGAGCGGACCTCGGGCAACGCCTCGAGCCGCTGCACCAGGCGTGCGGCCGCGGCGCGCACCGCGGGATAGCGCTCCGAGAAGCGCCCGCGCGGCGGTGCCCCGGCCTCGAGCAGGTCGGGCGTGTTGAGCGTCACCTGCAGCGCGTTGGCGAGCTGCACCTCGGCCGCGCGCTCGATCTTGTCGTCGAACACGGAGGTGAGCACCGTCGGATACAGGCACAGGCTCGCGGCGAGGGAGACCACGAGCATCACCGCCGCGGCGCGATGGGGCCGGGCCGCGAAGTGGCGCAGCGACAGCCCGGCCATCGCGCCGCCGAAGCCCCGCGCGAGCGGCCGCAGCAGCGCGGCGAGCACGCGGGTGCGGCTCGCGAGCAGCGCGGTCACGCCGTAGACGAGGAACGGGTAGGCGGCGAAGTCGAGCACGCGATCGATGCCGCGCCATGCGGGCGGGACTTCGACCGGGTAGCCCGCGCCGGCCGCGACCCATTGCGCGACCTTGAGCGAGCCGATCGCGAGCATGATCGCGCCCGGAATGCCGAAGGGAATGCGTGCGTGGACCACCTCGGAGCGCGCGACGCGTGCGGCCGCCTCGAGCGGGGCGACCTCGAGCGCGAAGCGCACGAGCCGCCGGCTCACCCAGAGCGCGATCGCCACGCCGAGCACGGCGGCGGCCGCGAGGAATCGCGCATCCACCACGGCCCACGCGGCGCGCCATGCGAACGCGCCGGTGTATGCCGCATAGGCGAGCTCCACGCCGAGGCAGGCGCCGAGCGCCGCGCCGAGGGCGGCGGCGACCGCGATCGCGAGCAGTACCGTGCGCGCGATGAGCCGCGCCGGCGTGCCACGCAGCCGCAGCAATCCCCAGGTGCGCCGCGCGTTCAGCAGCAACAACGTGGCGAGATTCGCCATGAGCACCCACGCCATCCAGGCGAGCGGCAGCGCGGCGAGCAGGCTGATGAGGCCGACCTCGCGGGCGGTGCGCGCCATGTGGTCGAGCAGCACGCCGGCGTTCTCGTCCATGCCCACGCGGAAAGCGACCTGCTGCGCGGCCGCGCGCACCGCCGCGCCCACCGCGTGCAGCCGCGCGAGGCTCGCATCGGGCTGCCAGCCATCGACCAGGCGCGCGCGATCGAGGCGCGCGAGGTGGATGATGTCGGGGAAGTACTGGCCGGAATCGCCGTGCGCGTCGTCCATCACGCCGAGCCTGGGCGCCTGCTCGTGCTCATGCTCGTGCTCGAGTGCGAGGCCGCGCGAGACGGCGTCGAAGGCCGCGCTCATCGCGGGCGCAGGTCCCATCGCGAGGATCACGCCGAGCTCCGGCACCAGCGTGGGCGAGCTCGTCTGCTCCATGAACCAGCGGTTGATCTCCGAGCGCTCGAGGCGCACCACGCGCTCGATCGGCACGCGAAAGACGGTGACCGGGTCGTGGTGCGGCCGCTCGCTCTTCAACGCGTACTCGCGCTTTGCCTGCAGGCGCGCGAACGCCTCGCCCATCTGCGCCTGCGATCCGACGAGCACGAGCACGGCGCCGCCCGCGTGCGGCCGCAGCCCCGGCGGCAGCAGCCGCGGCGTCGAGGCCGAGAGCAGCGACATCCACGGCGTGCGCAGCGGCTCGCCGTCGACGTAGCCCACGGTGGTCGTGGGCACCATCGCGCGCAGGAAGTAGAGGTCCTCGACCTGCGTGACGCCGTCGACGCGCGCGATCGCCTCGCGCATCGCGCCCGCGCTGCCGAAGTCGCTGCCCTGGTAGACCGAGATGTCCCACGGCACGCGGGCGAGCTGGTCCTCGACGTAGTCCTTGAGCGCGTGCCGCGAGGCGACCTGGAGCGCGGCGATGAGCAGCACGAGGACGAGAGTCACGCCGCCGAAAGCGGGCGCCAGTCCGCGCGCGACGATGCGCAGCAGGGCGGCCAGCCGTGCCCCGTCGCCCTTCATGCCGTGAGCGCCTTGTACAGGCCGACCAGGCGTAGCGGCAGCTCGGCCACGTCCGCGAGCGCCTCGTAGCCGATGCCGTCGCACATCTCGCGCAGGTAGTCGTTGCCGTGCGCGTCGACGGTGAGCACGAACGGCCGGATGCCGAGGCGCTGTGCCTCGAGGAGCGCCTGGCGCGTGTCGTTCTGCGCGTAGGCCACCTCGGCCCCGTCGCCGTACTGCTGGCCGTAGTCGATGTCGAAGGGACGGCCGTCGGACAGCAGCAGGAGGACCTTCGTCTTCGATTCGTGGCCGCGCAGCTTCCTCGCCGCGTGGCGGATCGCCGCGCCCATGCGCGTCGTGTGCACCGCGCGCACCTTCTCGAAGCGCGTGGCCACGGTGTCCGAGAGCGGCTCGTCGAGGTCCTTGAGCACCTGGAACCTCGTGTCCTCGCGGCCCGTGCCGGAGAAGCAATAGATGCCGTAGGTGTCGCCGATGCGCTCGAGCGCGGCCATGAGGAGCACGAGCGCCTCCTTCTCGACGTCGAGGATCGTGCGGTAGGCGCGGCCGTGCACGCGCGCGAGCGCCGCGGCCATCGGCCCGGGCGGCGCATCGTCCACGTGCTCGGCGGTCGACGAGCTCACGTCGACGAGCACGGCGAGCGTGACGTCGCGGGCCTGCGGCTGGCGGGCGACGTACACGTTGTCGTCGGGCGCGAGGCCGGCGAGCGCATCGACGCGCCGCTCGATCGCCGCGTCGAGGTCGATCTCCTCGCCGTGCGGCAGGCGATGCACACGGCGCAGCCCCTCGTACGCCACGCGCTCGAGCTCGCGCCGCACGCCGGGCACGAGGCCGCCGTAGGCGCGCAGCGTCTCGTCGAAGAAGCGCGCGCTGGTGCCCGGATCGAGGCGTGTCTCGCGCACGCGGCACCACGCCCGTTTGTACGATTGGGCGACGTGGTCCCACTCGGGATAGATGAACGACTGGCGCTCGTGCGAGTGCAGCTCGCCCGATTCGTGCGCGGCCTCGTCGCCGAGGAAGTGGTCGTGATGGTCGTGCTCCATCGGCTCGGGCGGCGGCTCCGGGCGCGTATCGGCATCGGAGGACGGCACCGCGGGCGCGCCGCGATCCTCGCGCGTGGCCGCATCCGTGAAGCGATAGATCGCCTGCTGGTCGAGCGGCCCCGCCGGCTTGTAGAGCGTGATGCGCGAGCCGAGCTTGTCGCGGTAGGCCACCGGCTCGAAGAGCGTGTGCATGACCTCGTCGCCCTCGAGGCGGTTGCGCTCGGGCTCGGGCCACTGGGTGGGATATTCGCCCTCACCCCAACCCTTTCCCAAGGGAGGGGGCCGGGGTGAGCGTCCTGCGACTCCTTTCCCCACCAAATCCATCTTCTCCGCCGGCCCGTAATCCGCCGCGAGATTCGGCAGCCGCGCGATCATCGAGTACACGCGCAACGTCGCTTCGGCGCAGTCCTCGACGGTGGCGCCTTCGCGCGCGATCGCCTCGCAGATCGCGAGCACGCGGCGCGCCGGCTCGTGCAGCAGCGCGGGCAGCGGCCGCACGTCGCGCGCCCCGAGACTCGCCTGGATCAGCACCTCGGCGAGCGCATCGCGCGGGCTTCTCTTGGCGAGGTATTCCGCGCGCTCGTGCAGGGCGTTGCGCTGCACCGCCTCGTAGCGCTTCGCGAGCCCCGGATAGCGGCGCTTCGCCCACTCGTCGATGCGCAGCGCCTCGAGCACCGAGAACACGTCGATCGCGAGCTGCCTCAGCGCGAAGACCGAGAAGAAGAGCTCGAGGTCGGAGGTCTGCGGCTCGCGGTGCAGGGCCGAGGCCGCGGGGCGAAGCCGCGGGAAGCAGCGCGCCTCGCGCTCGAAGCGGAAGGCGAACGTGCCCGCCGCATAGTGCGCCGCGCGGTGCGTGAGCGCGACCTTGTACCAGTCGAAGTTCGCCGGGCCGAGAGGGAAGCGCACGATGCGCGCGGGCAGGCGGATCGTCGTGTGCGTGTCGGGGTAGCGCTCGGGATCGCGCTCGCTGCCGTCGGGAAGGATCGCGGCGTTGCGCCCGGAGAGCGCGCGGTAGTAGAGCCCGAGCACGGGCGCGACCGACTCGAGCGTGCGCCCGGGATGGCGATGGTCGTTGTCGCCGCGGTCGCCGTCGCCGCGCACGAGCGGGCTCTTCGCGAAGAGCGCCTTCGAGCCGAACTGCGACGGGACGTAGCGGTTCACGACGCGGGCGGGCTACCTGAAGATCGCGCTCACCACCTGCCGCACGCCCGCGGCGAGCAACTCGTCGTCGGTCATCGCATCGACGATCGCCACCTCGCACGCGCGCCGCGGGTCGACGCCGTGCGCCACGAGTCGAGCGGCGTGCACGAGCAGGCGCGTGCTCGGGCCTTCGAGCAGGTTCTGCTGGTCGAGGCGCCGCACCTCCGCACCGAGCTGCGCGATCGAGGCCGCGAGCTTCGCGTCCACGCCCGACTCGCGTTCGATGATGCGGGTCTCGAGCGCCTGGGGCGGGTAGGTGAAGTCGATGGCCATGAAGCGCTGCCGCGTGCTGTGCTTCAGGTCCTTCAACGTCGACTGGTAGCCCGGGTTGTACGAGACCACGAGGAAGAAGTCGGGATGCGCCTGCAGCACCTCGCCGCGCTTCTCGAGCGGCAGCAGGCGCCGGTGGTCGGTGAGCGAGTGGATCACGACGATGGTGTCCTTGCGTGCCTCGACCACCTCGTCGAGATAGCAGATGCCGCCGCCGCGCACCGCGCGCGTGAGCGGTCCGTCGAGCCACTCGGTGCCCTGCGCGGACAGCAGGTAGCGCCCCACCAGGTCGGTCGCCGTGAGGTCCTCGTGGCAGCTGATGGTGACGAGCGGCAGGTGGCGGGCGGGCGTGGCGCCTCGGCCCAGCTTCCACGACATGTACTCGACGAAGCGCGTCTTGCCGCAGCCGGTCGGTCCCTTGAGGAGCACGGGAATGCGCTGCGCGAACGCGGCCTCGAAGAGCGCCACCTCGTCGCCCACCGGCAGGTAGAACGGCTCGCGCTCGACGAGGTATTCCTCGGCGGCCGTATGGATGTCGGGCAGGTTCATGGCCGCGCGAACTCGCCTTCCTGCTCGCGCCGGATCCACGCGACCGGATCGTGCGCGTAGTCCTTGTGGTAATCGCCGGGATAGTTGATGCCCGGGAGCGCCGGGATCCAGTCGTACTCGAGCAGGTGAGAGTCGCCGAGCACGTTCGCCAGGCGCACGACCTCGGGATCGTCGAGCATCGCCAGGCGCCCCTTGTCGATCAGCTTCACCCACTCGCCGGTCTCGCGGTGCTGGATCTCGTAGGTCGCGAACACGTTGTGCACGTGCGGAAAGTGCATCGTCGGCAGCTTGTTCTGCTTGCAGTAGGTGAGGAACGTCTGGTCCCAGTGCTCGGCGCCGAAGCCGAAGTGGATCACGCCCGCCTGCGCGCGCTCGGGCAGGTTGGTCCACGAGTCGTTGTACTTCCACAGCGTCTCGATCTGCCGGTAGCTCTTGGGGTTCGTGCCGATCGAGGCGTCGTTGAAGTAGGCCCAGCCCTTGTACGGGAAACCCGGGTACTGCACGTCCTTGTAGCGCTCGACCACCTCGCGCCACAGTTCGCCGTATTTCCCGCCGCCCTCGATCTTCGTGATCATCCCGCGCTCGACGTGCACCTGGATGTGCGGGTAGTAGCCGGTGTGGTTGCTCGTGCCGCCGATCACGCCGTTCAGCGTGGGCATCAGGATCTTCGCTTCCTCGAGGAAGGTCTCGACCGGGTGGCCGAAGCGGATGCCCTGGATCGTCGAGCCGAGGATGTGGCCCGAGATGTACGCGCCCTTGGGCCACAGCTCCGCCTGCTGCGGCGTCACCTTCCAGCCGATGTCGGTGCCCTCGGGGCTCGTGATGCGCACGGCCGCGGCGTTGCGGAACGACTGCACGAGCTTCCAGTCCACCAGGCGCCAGATCTCGTCGGGATAGCCGTTGGCGCGCGAGATGAAGTCCTCGTAGGTCGCGTAGACCCAGTTGTTGCGGATCTTCTTGCCCGCGGCGCGGCGCCAGTGGGAGCGGCCCGCTTCGCCCGCGTAGATGCCGGTGTAGCCGGGCCGGTCCTCGAGGAAGCGCTTCAACGCGGCGGCCGCGACGTTGAACTCCACGCCGCTCTCGATCATCGGCGGCAAGCGGTCGGTGATCTCGCGCCAACCGTCGGCCGCGCTGTACTCGATCTTCTCCATGCCGAGGTCGACGGTGTTGATGCGATCGACCTTCGCCACGCCGCGCTCGAGCAGCGCCCGCTTGATCGCCTCGAACACCAGGTCGTTCTGGTGCGGGAACGTGATGATGAGCAGGTGGTCGTTCTCGCGGATGTCGCCCAACGCCGAGCGCCCGTAGCGCCGCGCGAGGTGGGCGCGCGCGAGCGGCATGAGCTGCTCGATGTCGCTCGTGCGCTCCTGTCGCAGATATGCGGGATGCCGCGGCGCCGGATATTCGAACCCGGGCAGCGGCTGCGGCACGCCGGGGGCCAGCGAGGCGAGCGGGAGGTCAAGCGAATGTCTCCCTCCCCCTTGGGGGAGAGTCAGGGAGGGGGTCCGCGCACTTGCACTCATCGTCACTTCCCCTGCCTCGTGATGATCTCGTCGTACAACTTGTTCCACTTCGCCTCCTCGTGCACCGTGAGCGCGGGATCGATGAAGCGCAGGTTCGGGCGCCGGCGCGCGTCGTCGACCTTGAGGTTCACCGGGATGTACTCGGCCTTCTGCAGGATCTTCTGGCCTTCGGGGCCGAGCATGAAGTCGAAGAAGAGGAGGGCGGCGTGCGGATGGGGAGCTGCCTTCGTCACCGCGATGCCGTTCACGCGCGCGTACGCGGGCTCGATCGTGAACCACTGGATCGGCGCGCCGTTGCGCTGCAGCTTCTCGGCGTTGTGGTTGTAGAGCGTGAGGGTGAGCGGGATCTCGCCCGCGGCCACCAGCCCCGCGAGCAGCGTGTGCCCCTTGCGCAGCTCGATGCCGTTGGTCGCGACGAGCTTGCGGAAGAAGTCGAGGCCCTTCTGCTCGCCCATGCCGGTCACCACCGCCGCGAACCAGTCGAGGTCCTGCGCTTCCATCGCGAGCTTGCCCTTCCATTTCGGGTCGAGCAGGTCCTGGTAGGTCTTCGGCAGGTCTTCCTTCTTCACGAGGTTCGTGTTGTACGCCTGCACGAAGAGGTTCAGGCGCAGCCCGGTCCAGCGCTTGTCGGGTCGCAGCGCCGCGGGCATCAGGTCCTTCTCGTGGGCCGATGTCGCGGGCGCGATCACCTTCTCCTCGGCGAGCGCCTCGAGCTCCGGGCCGTTGGTCTCGATGACGTCGGCCTCGCGCCGTCCCGCGCGCGCCTCGGTGACGGCCCGCTGCAGCACCTTCTCCGAGCCCGCGCGCCAGTACACGACCTTCACGCCGTACTTCTTCTCGAAGGCGCTCGCGAGCGTGACCAGATCCTTGGGGACCAGCGAGCTGTACAGGTTGACCCGGCCTTCCTTGCGCGCGGCCTGGGCGAGCTGCGCCTCGCGCTCCGGTCCCGTGCGCTGCGACAGCGCCGTGATGTCCGCGTCCTGCGCGCGCACCGTCGAAAGCGCCGCCCAGGCCGAGAGCGCGAGCGCGCCCACGAGCGTTGCCGGCTTCCTCATCGAGCCTCCTCCTCGTCGCGGCGCGGTCGTGGGCCACGCCTCAGGGGATTGTATCGGGATCGGCGCGGCTTACGGAAAAAATGGAATGGTGTTCCCGCATGCGGAATAGCGTGCGACTGATGTCAGGCGGTCTCGCGGCCCCGATGCGCTACCGACAGCGCCACCTCCATTTGCGGGGCCGGGTTGAACCGCCTGCCGGGATCGGCGGTCCCAAATTCTTTCGAGGAGACCCATGGTGGATCGATCCCACGTCCGGACCGCGTTCGCGAAGGTGCCCGAGGTCACGCTGCTCTTCTGGGTCATGAAGATCTTCGCGACCACGCTCGGCGAGACCGGCGGCGACTCGGTGACCATGTCGATGAACCTCGGCTACCTCACGGGCAGCGCGATCTTCGCCGCGCTCTTCGTGGCGGTGATCGCGGCCCAGATCCACGCGAGAAAATTCCATCCGCTCCTGTTCTGGGCGGTCATCGTCGCGACGACCACGCTGGGGACCACGGTCGCGGACTTCCTCGACCGCTCGCTCGGCATCGGCTACACGGGAGGATCGTCGATCCTCCTCGCGCTCGTCATCGCGACGCTCGTCGCGTGGCGCCTGACGCTCGGTTCCATCGCCATCAACGACATCAACTCGCGCAAGGCCGAGATCTTCTACTGGGTGACGATCCTGTTCTCCCAGACCCTCGGCACCGCGC
The DNA here is from genome assembly GCA_964403515.1 of uncultured Burkholderiales bacterium. Lineage (GTDB taxonomy): Bacteria > Pseudomonadota > Gammaproteobacteria > Burkholderiales > Usitatibacteraceae > Usitatibacter. The sequence goes on from CAYOGL010000003.1 coordinate 148,869, forward strand.
TCGGCGACTGGATGGCGGATACGTCGGGCCTCGGATACCTCGGCGCGGCGGCGGTCTTCGGCGCCGGGCTCGTGATCGTGGCGCTTGCCTACTTCTACACCAGGATCTCGCATGCGCTCCTTTTCTGGGCAGCGTTCGTGCTCACGCGGCCACTGGGCGCGACGCTCGGCGACTTCCTCGACAAGCCCCACTCGCACGGCGGAATGGCGCTCAGCCGGTACGCGGCCTCCGCGGTGATCGCGGCCATTCTCATCGCATGCGTCTTCATCTTTCCGCAGCGAGCCGAACGCCTGCGGGAAGCCACATGACGGCACGTGTGGTCGCATCGCGGGCGGGCTCGTGCCGTGCGCCGCTGCTCCTCTTTGCGCTTCTCGGCTTCGGTGCGCCGGCCTGGGCCGGCCCGCCGTTCGTGACCGACGATCCCGAGCCCGTCGGGCTGCACCATTGGGAGATCAACACCGCCGCGGCCGGGTCGTGGCGAGGAAGCGCGTATTCGATCGGCTTCCCGAACGTCGACATCAACTACGGTCCGACCGAGAACGTGCAGCTGCACGCGTTGCCGCTCTATACGATCAACCGTGTCGACGGTACCACCGTGCAGGGCATCGACGACACCGAGATCGGCATCAAGTACCGCTTCCTCGATCGCCGGACCGCTGCCGGTTCCACGCTCATGCTGGGCATCTATCCGATGTACCGGTTGGCGACGGGCGCGCGTCGCCTGGGGCCCGACCGCGGCACGCACGGCGTGCTCCTGCCGATTTGGGCACAGTACGAGGCGGGCAAATGGACGACCTACGGCGGCGCGGGTTACCGCATCAACAATGGCTCCGGCGCAAGGAACTCGCTCTTCACCGGGCTCACCGTGCTGCGCGAGATCCACGACGGACTGCAGCTCGGCGGCGAAATATTCCACGAGACGTCGACGGCGCAGGACGCGGGCAGCACGCGCGGCTTCAACCTTGGCGGCGTCCTTGGCCTCACGCGCTCGATGAACGTGCTCTTTTCGGCCGGCAGGACGTTCGGAGACGGCGGCTCGAACATCTTCTACGTCGGCCTGCAGACACATCTCTGAAGCGGGCCTGCGGCTCGATGCGAGGCGCCGCTGACCACGCGAACGACTGCAGATTTCGAACCGAAGCGGACGTCAAGGGGCCAATTTGGGAACCTACCCAGTCTCGATGGGTTGAGTGACTTCGTCCCGCCTCAGCCGTTCAAGCACGGCCGTCGCCTTCGCCATCGAAAACTCGTATGCGTGCGCGTCGAACGCATGGCTGATGCCGCGCATCATGTAGCCGTGTTTGACGCCGGAAAAGATGTGCACCTCCACGTTGCTCATCCGCGTTGCCGCTTGGCGATAGGCGTCCAGGACGGGGGCGGGTGCACGGCTGTCGGCATCGCCCCAAATAAAGCAGATCGGCTTGGTCAGGCCTTCGAGCTCGCTCACGTAGTCGAGCATCTGGGTGCCATGGCACGAGATACCGGCGTCGTAGCCCAATCGCCGCGGCCCGATGATGGCGTAGGGTCCGCCATAGCAGAAGCCGATGATCGCGGCACGGCCATTGAAGCCGTGCTGCGTCTCGAGCCAGGTGCGCACGTCGTGCAGATCCCTCTCGCCAGTCGCGATCTTTTCCAGTCGCGGTTGCGAGCGTTTCGCGGCCCGTTCGTCGTCGATGGGCAAGGGCCCAGTCCCGTCACGCCAGAAAAGGTTCGGTGCAAGGGCGAGAAATCCTTTCGATGCGAAGACGTCCGCCATGCCACGGATATCCGCATCGACCCCAAAGATCGCCGATGCGAGCACGATGGCGGGGCTGTCCATCCGCCCGGATGGCAGAGCGGCATAGCAATCGAATTTGCCGCCGTCTCGCGAAGCGATCTGTAAGTGTTCGGAGCGCATAGAGCCTCGTGGTTCCACTTTGGATAAGGACATCGCTCTTGCCTCGCTGGAGAGATGGGCGGCACATGACGCGATGTTGGCCCCTTTCGGGGAGCCGCGTCAAAATCTGCGCGACGTCCGCTTCTGGCCGATAAAGAGACAGTCGACCTTCTCCAAAGCGGACCCTCTCCCCGGCCCTCCCGCAAGGGCGAGGGAGAACGTCCCTTCAGTTCACGCCGAGGAAGCGCTGCAGCGCCGCCGCGTCCCCGCGCAGCGCGCCGGGCGCACCGCGATGCACGATGCGGCCGTTCTCGAGGATGTAGACGGTGTCGGCGTTCGCGAGCGCGCTGTAGAGGTTCTGCTCCACGAGCAGGACCGCGATGCCGCGCGACTTGAGTCCGCGCACGATCTCCTCGAGGTGCTGCACCATGACGGGCGACAGTCCCTCGGACGGCTCGTCCATGAGCAGCAGCTTCGGGTCGAGCATGAGCGCGCGGGCCACCGCGAGCATCTGGCGTTCGCCGCCCGAGAGCTGGCTCGCGCGATGGGAGCGTCGCTCGGCGAGCCGCGGGAAGAGCTCGTAGATGCGCCCGGCGCTCCACGGCCCGTGCGGCCCCGGGACGATCGAAAGGTGCTCGGCCACGGTGAGCGAGGCGAAGAGGCGCCGTCCCTGCGGCACGTACCCGATATGTCGTCGCGCGATGCGATGGGGCGCCGTGCCGACGAGCTCCTCGCCGAGGAAGCGGACGCTGCCCTGGCGCACGCGCGGCTGCGCGAGCTGCATGAGGCTGCGGATGAGGCTGGTCTTGCCCATGCCGTTGCGGCCGAGGAGCGCGACCACTTCGCCCGCCTGCACCGCGAGCGACACGCCATCGAGGACCTTCGCCTGCCCGTAGTAGGCGTGCAGGTCGGCGACCTCAAGCATCGCGCGGCTTGCCCAGGTAGACCTCCTGCACGCGCGCATCGGCGCGGATCGACTCGGGATCGCCCTCGCACAGCACCTGCCCGTTGTAGAGGCACGTGACGCGGTCGACGAGGCCGAGGGCGAGATCCATGTCGTGCTCGATGATGACCAGCGTGAGGTCGCGCGGCAGCTCGCGGATGAGACGCGCCATGGTCACGCGCTCCGCGGGCGAAAGACCGGCGGCCGGCTCGTCGAGCAGCAGCAGGCGCGGCGCGGAGGCGAGCGCGAGCTGCAGCTCGAGCTGGCGCTGCTCGCCGTGGGAGAGCTCGCGCACCGGCGTGGCCCGCCGCGCGGACAGGCCGCTCGCGGCGAGCGCGCGTTCGACGCCGTCGGTCTCGGCCGCGGTTGAGCGCGGCGAGCCAAAGAGCGAGAGCTTGCGCCGCGAGCGCCCGCGCAACGCGAGCCGCAGGTTGTCCTCGACGGCGAGGCCGCCGAAGAGCGTCGTGATCTGGAACGTGCGCCCGAGGCCGCGGCGCGCGCGCCGCGCGGTGTTCAGCCGCGTCACGTCGTGCCCCTCGAGCCACACGCGCCCGGCGCTCACGCGCTGCTCGCCCGCGATCGCGTTGAAGAGCGTGGTCTTGCCGGCGCCGTTGGGGCCGATGATCGCGCGCCGCTCGCCGTGCGCGACCGCGAGCGAGACGCCGTCGACCGCGGCGAGCGCCCCGAAGGCGACGCGCACGTCCTCGAGGCGCAGCGTCGCCTCGCTCACCGCGCGCTCAGCCCTTGATCCCCTGGAAGGTGCGCGAGTAGGGCGGCTGCTTCATGTACTCCTCGGGCTTGTAGTGCCAGAACTGCGACACGTTCGGGTAGACCTCGAGCGGCACGTTCCAGTACTTGCCGTCGGGGCGCCGCTTCACCTCGCGGATGAACACGTCGTAGATGGGCTCGCCGTAGTCGTCGAGGCGCACCGGGCGGCCGAGCGGAGAGTCGGTGAGCACGACCTTCCTCACCGCGCCGAGGAATTGCGCGCGATCCTCGACGTTGCCCTTCACCGCGTCGATCGCGTGCGCGAGCCACATGGCGCCCGAGTACATCGAGAAGCCGTAGAGCGAGGGCAGGTGGTTGAACGCCTTCTCGTAGTCGGCGACGAACTTCTTCGTGGCGGGCGCGTCGCTGCCCTCGCAGAAGTGCGCGGCCGAAAGGATGCCCTCGCTCTCGGAGCCGAGCGTGCGGATGATCGACTGGTCGGTGAGGTTCATCGAGCCGGAGAGCGGGATCTGGCCCTTCAGCCCGAAGTTGGCGTACTGCTGGATGAAGCGGTTGCCGTCCGCGCCGGTCTCCATCGCGTACACGATGTCCGGCTTCGCGCCCTGGATCTGCGCGAGGTACGGGCTGAAGTCCTGGGTGTTGAGCGGGTGCCAGTACTGCGCGAGCACCTTGCCGCCGAGCTCCGAGAACGTCTGCACGAAGCCGCCGCACTGCTCGTGGCCGAAGGTGTAGTCCTGCGACACCGTCACGACCTTGCGGATGTTCTTCTTCTTGTAGAGCCAGTCGGCGAGCGGCCGCGGGTTCTGGCTCGCCGCGTAGCCCGCGATGCGCACGACGTTCGGGATGCGGTGGCGCTGCGTGAGGTCGTCCGCGGCGATGATCGGGATGAAGTAGGGCACGCCGTTGCCCTTCACGTACTCGGCCACCGCGAGCCCGGTGTTCGCGAGCAGGTCGCCGATCAGCATGTGCACGTTGCCCTGCTCGACCAGCCGCCGCGCCTTCTGCAGCGCCGTGTCCGGGTTCGACGCGTCGTCCTCGACCGTGACCTGCACGTCGCGTCCGGCGAGCTTCTTGCCGTGCTGCTCCCAGTAGAAGTTGAACGCCTCGACCATCTCCTTGCCGCCGGAAGCCACGACGCCGGTGAGCGGGGCGAGCACGCCGATGCGGATCGGACCCGCCTCGGCGCGCGCGCCGGTGAGATACGCGGGAGCCGACGCGGCGATGGCCGCCGTGCCGGTGGCCTTGATGAAGTTGCGACGATCCATGCGAGCCTCCTCGTGGTTGTCGAGCTACGTGGGCTTGCCGCGGCGCGCGATGAGCGCGTTCACGCGTCCGAGCAGCCCCGCCGGTGCGAAGATCATGGTGAAGACGAACAGCAAGCCGAGCGCCATCATCCAGCGCTCGGTGTACGCGGAGACGAGGTTCTCGAGCGCGATGATGATCGCCGAGCCCGCGAGCCCGCCGAAGAGCGTGCCCACGCCGCCCACGATCGCCATCAGCAACCCCTCGACCGATTGCGCGAGCCCGACCGTCGACGGGCTCACGAAGCTGTTGAAGAAGGCGTAGAGCGCGCCCGCCAGCCCCGCGAAGAAGCCCGAGACGGTGAAGCCGATGAACAGGTGCAGCGGCACGTCGTAGCCCAGCGCGCGCATGCGGGTCTCGCTCTCGCGGATGCCCGCGAGCGTGAGGCCGAAGGGCGAGCGCACGAAGCGCCACATGGCCGCGGTCATCGCGCTCGTCGCGGCGAGGATGAAGAAATAGAGCGGTGTCGGTCCCGCGAGCCACGCTGGACGCACCGAGCCGCGGATGCCGTTCTCGCCGCCGGTGACCGAGGTCCAGCGCAGGCAAACGCCCCACACGATCATGCCGAGGGCGAGCGTGAGCAGCAGGAAGTACACGCCCGAGGTGCGCACGGCGAGCACGGCGAAGATCATCGCGGTCACGGTGGCCGCCGCCACGCCGAGCGCCACGCCGACCCAGACGTTGCCGTTCGCGACCGTGACGTAGTAGAGGACCACGTAGGTGGCCACGCCGAAGATCGCGCCGTGGCAGAGCGGCGTGCGCCCGGCGAAGCCCGCGAGGATGTCGATCGACATGGCGAGCGTGGCGAAGATCAGCATCTCGGTGGCGATCGTGGTCGGATAGCCGGGGAACACGAACGGCACCGCGGCGAGCACGGCGAGCAGGGCGAGCATCGCGGTGAAGCGGCCGGAAGCGCTCATGCCGCGCGTCCGAAGAGCCCGAGCGGCCGGAACGCGAGCAGCAGCGCCATCGGGCCGAAGATCACGAAGTAGGCGAGCTCGGGAAACCAGACCTGCCCGTAGGTCGCGAGCATCGCGACGAAGAGGCTTCCCACCGCCGCGCCCCAGAGGCTCCCGCGTCCGCCGATGATGACCACGGCGAGGCTGAAGACGAGGATCTCCGAGTCGGCCGTCGGATAGAGCGAGAGGAACGCGCCCCCGAGCGCGCCGCCCACCCCCGCGAGCGCGGCGCCGAGCATGAACGTCGCCACGAACACGCGCTTGATGTCGATGCCGATCGCTTCCACCGTCTCGGCATCGTCCACGCCGGCGCGGATGAGCGCGCCCAATCGCGTGCGGTTCACGGTGAGCCAAAGCAGCACGAAGACCACGACGCCGACCGCGAGCACGAAGAGCCGATAGCGGGGATACGTGACGCCGCCGAGCCTCACGGCGCCGCGCAGCGCGTCGGGCATCGGCACCGTGAAGGTGTCGCCGCCCCAGATGACGAGGGCGAGGTCGTTCATGAAGAGCGCGATGCCGAGCGTGAGGAGCACCTGGCGCAGCTCGAAGCCCTTCACGAACCCGAGCAGGAAGCGGTCGATGAGGAAGCCGGCGAGCGCGATCGCCACGGCCGCCGCGGCGATCGCGAGCGCGAAGCTCGCCGACTTCGACGCGACCGAGAGCGCCACGTAGCCGCCCATCAGGTAGAGCGCGCCGTGGGCGAGGTTCACGATGCGCATGAGCCCGAAGATCAGCGTGAAGCCGCTCGCGACGAGGAAGAGCAGGGCCGCGAAGGTGATCCCGTTCAGCGCCTGGATCACCGCGAGCGTCATGCGACGGCGCTCTCCGCGCGCGCGAGCAGCGTCGCGCAGATGTCGTCGGACCTCATCACGAACCCGAACGCGGTGCGGATGCATGCGAGCGCCGCCTCGTGCAGGGCGGGCGTGTCCATGGTGTCGACGCAATCCTCGACCACGACGACCGCGTAGTCGCGCGAGCAGGCGGCGGTCGCGGTGGCGAGCACGCAGCTGTTGGTGTTCACGCCGGTCACGAAGAGCGTGTTGATGCCGTGCGCCCGCAGCGTGAAGTCGAGGTCGGTGGCGACGAAGCAGTCGTAGCGCTTCTTCGTGTCGACCACGTGGTCGCTCGCGCGCAGCACCTCGGCCATCACCGTCACGCCCGGCATGCCCGCGAGGTTGTGGGTCATCGCGTTGCGCCGCGGGTTGTTCGGGTTCTCCGCGAGCGTGCGCCAGAACGGATTGGCGCGGATCTCCTCGACGTCGCGGTACTGCGTGAGCATGTGGAAGATCGGCACGCGCGCCGCCCGGCAGCGGTCGAAGAACCGGCGGTTGGCCGCGACCACCCGCGCCGCCTTGTCGGCCGTGAGCGGCATGGTCGCGACACTCGGATCGAGGTGGCCGCGATGCAGGTCGATGGCGAGCACGGCGGCCCGCACTTGGTCCACGCCCAGATTCATCGCTCCTCCCCCCGTTGTGCCGAGCGGGTAGCTTGCCACAGCCGCTGCGGCGTGGCGGCGGATTTCGCGGTGTCCTACCCGCCGAGCATCGCGATCACCTGGTCCGTGGTGCGCACGCGCGCCATGCGCGGGAAGACCCGGCGCATGAGCTGCTCGTGGTTATCGCGTTCGGGCGACGTGCACGCATCGGAGACGATCACGAGGTTGTAGTCGAGGTCGCGCGCGGCGAACGCGGTCGCGGCGATGCCGACGTCGGTCGAGCCGCCGACCAGGACGATCGTGTCCGCGCCGCGCGTGCGCAGCGCGGTATCGAGATAGGTGCCGTGGAACGCGCTCCACCGATGCTTGGGCACGAGGAACTCGTCCTCGCGCGGTGCGAGCGCTGCGACGATGCGTGTCGCCGGCCCGGCGGTGAGCAGCGGCTCGTGCGCGCGCGGGTCCGCGGGGTCGATCGGGCGCAGCCGGTTGTCGGTGTCGCGCAGCGTGCGCGCGCTCGTCGCGCGCTCGGCGCGGTGGTCGGCGTGGGCGTAGGCGACCATCGCCCCGCGCGCCCGTGCCACCGCAAGCAGCCGCGCCGCGTTCGCGATCACCGGCGCGAAGCGCCCCCGGCTCGCGGTGTCGCGGTTCACGTGGCCTTCGAGCAGGTCGAAGACGAGCAGGCAGGTGCGGCGCGGGTCGAGCGTCTCGGAGGCCATCGCCGGATTATAGGCAACGCCCCGCGGGCGCATTTCACCCCCATATTTCCGCGTTTCGTCGCGCGCCGGCTGGACGCCGTCACGCGGGCCTCCTAGAGTGCGCGCACCGTCCACGAGCTCGACGACATGAAGAACAAGCGATGGCGGGGCGCGATCGCGGCCCTGCTCGCGGGGACCTGGCTGCCCGCGGCTGCGATCGAAGTCCTCCACCTCGCCGCCAGCGAGAAGATCCGCATCGACGGCCGCCTCGACGAGCCGGCGTGGGCTCGCGCGCCGGTGCTCGACCGCTTCTGGGAGATCGCGCCGATCGCCGACGTGCCCGCCCTGGTGCGCACCGAGGCGCGATTCGCGTACGACCGCGAGGCGCTCTACGTGGCGGTGCGCGCCTACGATCCGGACCCCTCCCGGCTGCGCGAGCCGTTCGCGCGGCGCGACAACGTGCTCGCCGACCAGGACATGATCGAGCTCTTCGTCGATCCCGTCGGCAACCGCAAGTTCGCGCACTTCTTCCGCGTGAACCCGCGCGGCTCGATCGGCGACGGGCTCTACAACGAGGACACGGCCAACGCGGATTTCTCGCCGGACTTCGATTTCGAGGTGGCGACCGGCCGCTTCGAGGGCGGGTGGACGGCGGAATTCCGCATCCCGTTCTCGTCGCTGCGCTACACCGATCCGCCGTCGCGCGAGTGGAGCGTGCTCGTCGTGCGCGACCGGCCGCGCGAGCAGCTCTACCGCTCGGCCTCGAGCAAGCTGCCGCGCGAGCAGACGTGCTTCCTGTGCCTGAACGAGCCGCTCACCGGGCTGGACGAGCTGCCATCCTCCGCGCACCTGCAGGCCACCCCGAACGCGACGGTGCGCACGACGTCGACGCGCGACGCGGGCGAGCCGGCGCATCGGCAGGGCGAGCTCGTGCCGAGCCTCGACCTCAAGTGGCGGCCGCGCGCGGACGTGGTCGTCGATGCGACGATCAATCCCGACTTCTCGCAGGTCGAGCTCGACACGCCGCAGCTCGCGGGCAACACCCAGTTCGCGCTCTTCTATCCCGAGAAGCGCCCGTTCTTCCTCGAGGGCGCCGACATCTTCCAGTCACCGTTGCAGGCGCTCTACACGCGGTCGGTGACCGACCCGGCGTGGGGCGCGCGGGCGACGCGGCGCGCCGAGGGCTTCGACGGCACGGTGATGGTCGCGCGCGACGACGGCGGCGGCCTCGTGCTGCTGCCGAACAGCTACACCACCGGTTTCGCGGCGCAGGATTCCAAGTCCGTGGCCACGTTCGCGCGCGGCCGATGGCAGCGCGATGGCGCGACCTTCGGCGGGCTCTTCACCGACCGCACGCTCGACGACGGCTCGTACAACCGCGTGGCGGGACCCGACGTGGTGTGGTTCCCGACCACCGAGCACCGTTTGCGCGCGCAGGCGCTCGGCTCGTGGACCACCGCGCAGCCGGGGATCGACGGCACGCTGCGCAAGGGACCGCTCGAAGCGAGCCATGCCGCGCTCGCCGACTGGCTCTATCACGGGCGCGAGTGGGACCAGTACCTCGACTACGAGGACGTGGGCGACGCGTTCCGCGCCGACAACGGCTTCATCGTGCAGAACGGCTACCGCAAGCTGCGCAGCGAGACGTCGCGCAAGTTCCTCGAGGTCTGGGGCTTCAACGACATCACGCCGTACGCGAACCTCGAGCGGCGCGTCGCGACCGCCGGCGGCGTGGTGTACGAGGAGCACTACCTGGGCGTGCGCTACAGCCTGCCGCGCGCCACTACCGGCTGGATCGAGGCGCGCCCGAACAGCAAGGTCGCGGTCGTGCCCGAAGGCCGGCCGCGCAAGCGCGACCAGGTGTCCGTCGGCATCGAGAGCAACCCGTTCCCGTGGCTGTCGAAGATCCACTACGAGATCGCGTACGGCGACCGCCTCGATGTCGCGAACAACCGCATCGGCAAGGGCGCGGTCCAGATCGTGCAGCTGAACCTGCGCCCGCACGAGCGCCTCGAGCTCGAGTACCAGCTGAGCGACGACTTCGTGGATTCCCGCGAGCCGGTGGAAGGCTCGAGCCGCATAATCGGCCAGCGCGCGCAGCAGCTGCTCGCCTTCTGGCACTTCAGCGCGCGCGACACGCTGCGCGTCATCTGGCAGGCGACCGGCGTGCGCCGCGCCCCCTCGCTCTTCGCCGTGCCGGTGGCGCCGCTCGAGACGACCGAGACCCTGTCGCTCGTGTACGGCTACCGGCAGGGGATCTCGCGCACGTTCTACGTCGGCGCGACCGCGAGCCGCGACCGCATTCCGGCGCAAGGTGTACGGCACGACCAGGTCGAAGTTTTCGCGAAGGCGTCGTGGATGTTCGACCTGTTGTAGCGCGCCGCGGGCGCCGAGCGCCTATTGCGGCTTCAGCTTCGCCTCGCGGGCCACCTTCGCCCACTTGGCGAACTCCGAAGCGTAGAACTTGCCGAGGTCGTCCACGCTCATGGGATCGGCCTCGACGCCGCGGTCGCGCAGCTTCTTCTGGATGTCGGGCTGCTTCACGATCGCGTTCACCTCGCGGTTGAGCACGTCGATCGCCTCCTTCGGCGTGCCCTTCGGCGCCACCAACGAATACCAGGTCGTGACCTCGTAGCCGGGCACGGTGTCCTTGATGGCCGGGACCTCCGGCAGCTCGGGCGAGGGCTTCGCGCTCGACACGCCGAGGCCGCGCAGCTTGCCGCTCCTCACGTGGCCGACCATCGAGGTCAGCGCGTTGAACATGAACTGCACGTTGCCCGCGAGCAGGTCGCTCACGCCCGGGGCGCTGCCCTTGTACGGCACCTCGACCGCGTCGATGCCCGCCATCTGGTCGAAGAGCGTCGCGGCCAGGCCCTGCGTCGTGAACGAGCCGAGCGAGGCGAAGTTGAGCGAGCCGGGTTTCTTCTTGCCGAGCGCGATGAACTCCTTCAAGTCGTGCGCGGGCACGCTCGGGTGCACCACCAGCACGAGCGGCGTGAAGCCGATCATCGCGACCGGCTCGAAGTCCTTGAGCGGATCGTAGGGCTTCTTGCGCATGCCGAGCGGGGCGACGACGAACACCGGCGTCGCCAGCCCCAGTGTGTAGCCGTCGGCATCGGAGCGCTGCACGAGGCCCATGCCGATGGTGTTGCTGCCCCCGCCGTGGTTCTCGACGATGACCGATTGCTTGAGGCGCTCCGAGAGTTGCTGGCCCACGAGGCGCGCGAGCAGGTCCGCCCCGCCGCCGGGCGCGTAGGGCACGATGATCCTGATCGGCTTGTCCGGAAACGTCTCGGCGCCCGCCAACGCAGGAATTCCGAGGACGAGCGCGGCGAACGCCGCGAAGAACGCTCTACGAGTGCGATGGATCATCGTCGTCGTGTTGGTGCGTGTGGGTGGGATGCGGGTGCGGATGGGAATGCTCGTGCCGGCCCGGGCCGTGGCCGTGATCATGCGGGGTCCCCTTCGGGGCATGGCCGTGATCATGGTCGTGCATCAGCTCCTTCGGCACGTCGGGGAACATCTCGCGCGCGGTCAGCGCGAGCGTGCCCGCCTGCTCGACGCCGCCCTGCTTGCGCGCGGCGCGGAAGAAGTCGTCCCACGCGAGCTGCGACGGATCGCGCGCGACCTCGAGGCGCTGCGCGAGCGCGGCGAGCACGAGCTTGCGGATGCGCCGGCCGTCCCAGCCCTCGCAGAGCTTCGCGAGCTCGGCGATGCGCCCACGGTCGCGCGCGAGCGGCACGAGCGCCGGCCACTGCACGGCGAGCTCGCCGATCGCGTTCTCGAGGATCGCCGCGATGGTGATCGCATCGGGCAGCGTGAAATGCATCACGAGGTCGGCGCGCGACAGGAACGCCTCGTCGACCGCATCGAGGAAGTTCGTGGTGCACACGAAGAGCACCGACGGCAGCTTCTTCGCCACCTCGTCGATGCCGAGCAGCACAGCGTCGGTGGCGCGGTGCACGTCGACCGGGTTCGCCTCGAACGAGGCGGCCGAGCGGCGCACGGCGAAGCTCTCCACCTCGTCGATCAGCACGACGGTGAACGGCCGGCGCGCGGCCACCTCGGGAATCGTCTCGGTGAGGAGCCGCGTGACGTTGCGCTGGCTCTCGCCCAGCATGTCGCTCGGGAACGCGTGCGGGTTGATCTCGAGGAGCGTGGTCGCGCCTTCGCGCGCGAGCGCGAGCGCCGCCACCTGCGCCACGCCGCGCGCCATGGTGGTCTTTCCCGTGCCCGGCGGGCCCGCGAGCACGATGAGCCCGTGCGGCAGCCCCGAGAGCATCGAGAGCTTGCGCCCGTGCTGCAGGACGAGCAGCGCCTGGGCGAGCAGCCGCTCCTTCACCTCGCGCGCGCAGATGATCGCGTCCCAGTCCCGGTCGTGGTGCTCCGCGGGCAGGACGTGCATCGAGAGCACGCCCGGCGGCAACGCAGTTCGGGCCCTGTCCATCGCGATCTCCTCGGCGCTCCTTGCCGTTCAGCGTTCGCCCGGCCGCTTGTCGTCGGGCCACTCGATCTGCGACAGCTCCTGCATCGACACGAGCGTGTCCTCGGCCTCCTCGAAGAGCACGATCGGGTCCATCAGCGCGCGCATCGTCTCGAGGATCGAGTCGAACATGTGGATGCGCACGAGCCGGCACTGGTTCGTGGGATCGTCGTTGAAGTGCTGGTGCCAGAGGAAGTGGTCGACGACGATGAGGTCGCCCTTCTTCCATTTGTGGTGCTGGCCCTTGTCGGGCGCGGTGCCGAGGAACGAGTGGCCGTAGCCCTCGACCACGTAGAGCCATGCCTCGCCGGGATGGCGGTGCAGCGACTGGGTCTTGCCCGGCGCGAACTGGATCATCACCTGCGTGAGGCCCGAGGCCTCGTTGCCGATCGCGCGGTCGTTCAGGAACTTGGTGCGGGTGCCGCGCGGCGTGACGAGCAGCTCCTGCTCGTCGTACGGCGTGTGGATGCGTCCCGAGCGGCGCTTGCGGGTCTCCTGCGCGATGCGGCGCAGCCGCCGCGCGTACGGATCGTCGCCGCTCATGCCGGGCGAGCACACCGGCTTCGGCGGCAGGTCCGCGAACTCCTCGTGGCCGCGGTCCTCGATCACGCTCATGCCGAGCGTCCACAGCGTCGGCTCCGAGGAGTAGCTCATGTAGCGCGCGACCTCGCCGCTGTCGTTGCCGTGGCGGTGCCAGCTCCACGCGGGAATGTGGATCGCGTCCCACGCCTTCCAGTCGTAGCGCACGCCGTCGACCTCGGTCCAGCCGCTGCCCTCGACCATGAACAGGATCGCGTCCCACGAATGGCGGTGGATGGTCGTCGTCACGCCCGGGTCGATCTCGTGCACGAGCGCATCCAGGCAGCGCGTCGGGCGATCGCCGTCCCAGCCCATGTAGACGCCGGTGCGCAGGCCGCGCGCGGTCTTCTCGAGCTTCACATCCTCCTTGCGGATCACGGTCTGGCGGTAGTTGCGCCAGTCCTCGAGGAATTCCTTGCGGCGCTTTTTCTGGATGTGGTAATGCGTGGTGGTGGTCTGCGTCTTGGTCGACATGGCGAGCGGGAAAGCGGGCGAGGGAGGCGCGGCAACGCCGTTCTCGTATAAGGAACGACGTTCCAATTTGTTGCCGCGTGCCGCAGTTAAACATAGAATCTCCGGAACGGTCAATTTGAGGCCCCCCTCCCCATGCCTGGTCTGCGCACCGCAGCGGCACTGCTCACGTCCCTCGCGCTCGGCGCCGCCGCGCAGGGGCCGCTGAAGGGCGACGAGCTTTTCTCGTACCGCGGTCCCGATCGCGAGGCGCGGCTGGCGGGGCAGGCGAAGAAGGAGGGCTCGCTCGTCCTCTATACCTCGCTCGCGCCGACCGAATCGAAGCCGCTCGCCGAGGCGTTCACGAAGAAGTACGGCGTGAAGGTCGACCTGTGGCGCGCGCTCTCCTCGAACGTGCTGCAACGCGTGGTGACCGAGGGCCGCGCGCACCGCAACTCGGTCGACGTCGTCGAGACCAACGGGCCGGAGATGGAGAGCATCGCCCGCGAGAAGCTCTTCGCGCGCGTGGCTTCGCCCTATGTCGGAGACCTGCCGCCCAAGGCCGTGCAGGCGCACCAGCTGTGGCTGCCCGACCGCTTCGACTTCTTCGTCGTCGGCTACAACACGCAGAAGGTGCAGCGCTCCGAGATTCCCGCGACCTACGAGGGCTTCCTCGACCCGAGGTGGAAGGGGCGCATCGGCATCGAGGCGACCGACGAGGAGTGGATGGCGGCGCTCGTGAAGCATTGGGGCGAGGCGAAGGGCATGGACTTCTTCCGCAAGCTCGCCACCCTGCAGCCGAGCCTGCGCAAGGGCCACATCCTGCTCGCCAAGCTCGTCGCCGCCGGCGAGGTCCCGGTCGGCCTCACGCTCTACAACGGCAACGTGCTCTCGGCCAGGCGCAAGGGCGCGCCGATCGACTACGTGCCGGTGCAGCCCGTCGTCGCGCGCGCGCAGGGCATCGGCGTGGCCAAGGCCGCGCCGCACGCGGCCGCCGCGGCGCTCTTCGAGGACTTCGTGCTCTCCCCCGAGGGCCAGCAGCTGCTCGACTCGATGGGCCGCGCGCCGGCGAGCACCAGGGTGAAGAGCAACCTGAACAACTTCGACTACATCCTGGTCGATCCCGCCGCCGTCCTCGACGAGTCGGACAAGTGGGAGAAGATCTGGAACGGCCTCTTCCTCGCGAGATAGCATGCCCGCGCTACCCACCCACTGGCTCGCGCTCGTCGCGGTCGTCTTCCTCCTCGGCCTGAAGCACGGGCTCGATGCCGACCACCTCGCGGCGATCGACGGGCTCACGCGCTTCAACGCCGGGCGCCGTCCGCTGCTCTCGCGCTGGTCGGGGCTGCTCTTCTCCGCCGGCCATGGCGTGGTCGTGACCGCCGTCGCGATCGCGGTGGCGACCATCGCGATCGACTGGCATGCGCCCGCCTGGCTCGAGGAGACCGGCACGTGGGTCTCGATCGCGTTCCTCGCGCTGCTCGGCAGCGCGAACCTCGCCGCGGTGCTGCGCACGCCTGCCGACGCGATGGTCCGCCCGGTCGGGTTGCGCAGCCGCGTCTTCGAGCGCCTCACGCGCGCCGAGCACCCGGTGCTCATCGCCGCGGTCGGCGCCGCCTTCGCGATCTCGTTCGACACGATCAGCCAGGCGGTGCTCTTCTCGCTCACGGGATCGCGGCTGGCGGGCTGGATCTTCGCCGCAATGCTCGGCCTCGTGTTCACCGCCGGCATGATGGCCACCGACGCGCTGAACGGCCTGTGGGTGAGCCATCTCGTCACCCGGGCCGACCGCCGCGCCGCCGCCGCCTCGCGCGTGATGAGCTTCGTGATCGCGCTGCTCGCCTTCCTCATCGCCGCGCTCGCCGTGGCCCGCCGCTTCATGCCCGCGCTCGACCAGAGCCTGGCATCGTGGGGCGTGGTCATCGGGCTCGCGGTGGTCGCCACCGTGGCCGCGGCGTACGCGGTCGCGCTTCGCCTCACACGGACAGCCCCATGGAACGCGTGAAGAAACCCAAGCCGAAGCGGATGCGGCTCTCGTCGGTCGCCAACGCCATCCGCCTCACCCAGGCGTTCTCGGAGCACGAATACGAGATGGGCATCAGCGCGCTCGCCACGCGCCTCGGGCTCGCCAAGAGCACGGTGCACCGCCTCGCGTCCACGCTCGTCGAGTACAACATGCTCGAGCAGAACAAGGAGACCGGGAAGTACCGCCTCGGCCTCGCGCTCTTCGAGCTGGGCACGCTGGTGCGCCGGAAGATGGAGGTCGCGCCCGCGGCGCAGTCCGAGATCCACGCGCTCGCCGAGGCCACCGGCGAGACGATCCAGCTCGCCATCCTCGACCACCTGAGCGTGCTCTACATCCGCATCCGCGAGAGCCGCCAGGCGGTGCGCACCTCGTCGACCCTCGGCACGCGCGCGCCCGCGCATTGCACGAGCGTCGGCAAGGTGCTGCTCGCGTTCCAGCCGCCCGACGTGGTGCAGGCCGTGATCGAGCACGGGCTCGAGCGCCACACCGCCAACACGGTCACCGATCCCGACGCCCTGCGCGCGGAGCTCGGCGCGATCCGCACGCGCGGCTACGCGATCGACGACGAGGAGATGGAAGTGGGCCTGCGCTGCGTGGCGGCACCCATCCGCGACCACTCGGGGCGCGTGGTGGCCGCGATCAGCGTGGCCGCGCCCGTGCAGCGCATGACGAAGAAGACCGTGCAGTCGACGATTCCCTCGGTGGTCGCTTCCGCCGACGCGGTCTCGCGCCGCATGGGCTACCTGCCCGCGTTCGCGAACGCGATGATGGTGGAGTGATGCGGCGCGTGTGCATCGCCGGCGGGCCCGAGTACGGGTGCGCCGAGGACGACACGCTCCTGCGCGGCGCGCTGCGCGCCGGTCTGGGGCTGCCGTACGAATGCAACACCGGCTCGTGCGGCACGTGCAAGGTCGAGCTCGTCGCGGGCGACGTCGAGTCGCTGCGTCCCGATGCGCCGGGACTCACGGAACGCGATCGCGCGAAGAAGCGCATCCTCGCCTGCCAGGCCCATCCGCTCTCCGACTGCACGATCAAGGCGCGGCTCGATGCCGAGGCCGTGCCCGCCCATGCGCCGGTCAAGTTCTCCGCGCGGCTCGCGGGCTGGCGCGATCTCACCCACGACATGCGCGAGTTCCGCTTCGCGACCGTGGGCGCTCCCGGATTCCTGCCCGGGCAGTACGCGCTCTTCTACCTGCCAGGGCTCAAGGCGCCGCGCACCTACTCGATGGCGAACATCGAGAACGACGCGGGCGAATGGCGCTTCATCGTGCGCCGCGTTCCGGGCGGCACCGGCACGCACGCGCTCTTCGACGATGTGGTCGTCGGCTCCGAGATCACGCTCGACGGCCCCTACGGGATCGCGTACCTGCGCGACTCGAGCCCGCGCGACATCGTGTGCATCGGCGGCGGCTCCGGGCTCGCCCCGATGCTGTCGATCGCGCGCGGGGCGGTGCGCGAGCCCAGGCTCGACGGGCGGCGCATCCACGTGTTCTACGGCGCACGCACGGCTCGCGACCTGTGCGGCGAGGCGGACCTGCGCGAGCTTCCGGGCTACGGCGAGCGCCTCACCTTCGAGAGCGTGGTCTCGATGCCCGAGGCCGACGGCGCATGGAACGGGCCGACCGGCTTCGTGCACGAGCACGTGCGGCGCGTGCTCGGCGATCGCCTGCCGGCGCTCGAGATCTATTTCGCCGGCCCGCCCGCGATGGCCGAGGCGGTGCAGAAGATGCTCGCGGAATGCAAGGTCCCGTACGGGCAGATCCACTTCGACAGCTTCTACTGATCCGGAGACCCGATGTCCCGCCTGCGCGTCGCCCTGGGATGCTGGAACTACGACCGCACGCGCGCGCTGCTCGAAGGGCGCGTGCAGCCCGACGGCATCGACCTGAACTACCTGAGCATGCCCGTGGAGGAGACGTTCTTCCGCATGCTGCGGCACCAGGAGTTCGACGCGGCGGAGATGTCGCTCTCGTCGTACACGGTGTCGCTGTTCAGGCCCGACAAGCCGTTCATCGCGATCCCGGTCTTCCCCTCGCGCTTCTTCCGCCATTCGTGCATCTACGTGAACGCGAATGCCGGGATCCGCGAGCCGAAGGACCTGATCGGAAAGAAGGTCGGCAACCCCGAGTACCAGATGACCGCGCCGGTGTGGATCCGCGGCATCCTGCAGGACGAGTACGGCGTGCCGGTCGATTCCGTCACGTACTGCACGGGCGGCGAGGAGTCGCCGGGCCGCCCCGAGAAGCTCAAGCTCGACCTGCCGCCCAACATCAGGCTGCGCCCCATCGGCGAGAGCGAAACGCTTGCGGCGCTGCTGCGTGACGGCGGCATCGACGCGCTCTACACCGCGCGCATGCCCTCGACGTACAGGGCCGGCGGCGCGGGACCGGTGCGGCGCCTGTTCGAGAACTACATGGAAGTGGAGCAGGCGTACTGGAGGAAGACGCGCATCTTCCCCATCATGCACACCGTCGTGATCCGGAGGTCGCTCTACGAGGAGCATCCCTGGGTCGCGATGTCCTTGTACAAGGCATTCGTGCAGGCGCAGCGCGAGTGCTACGAGGACCTGTACGTGACCGCCGCGCTCAAGGTGCAGCTGCCCTGGCTCACCAAGCACGTCGAGGACGCGCGCGCGTTGATGGGCGACGACTTCTGGTCTTACGGCTTCAAGCCCAACCGCGACACGCTCGCGACGTTCCTGCGCTACCACCACGAGCAGGGCCTGTCGAAGCAACGCCTCGAGCCCGAGCAGCTCTTCGCGCCCGAGACGATGGAAAGCTTCGTGATCTGAGATGGCCGAGCCGATCGGAGCGAAGAAGCACAGCCTCCTCGACCACATGATGGGGGTCGACGGAACGCATTCGCACGCCGAGGGCGACTACGACCACGATCACGACCACGACGACTTCGGCGAGTACGACCCCGAGCACGACGCGCTCTGGCAGCAGGACCACATCCAGCTCGTCTCCGTCGGCATCGACATCGGATCGTCCGGCACCCAGGTGATCTTCTCGCGCGTCTACATGCGCCGGCTCGCCGAGGACCTCACCAGCCGCTACTACGTGGTGAAGCGCGAGACGCTGCACCAGTCGCCGGTCGCGCTCACGCCCTACCAGAGCGAGGAGCGCATCGACGAGCGCGCGGTGGGCGACATCGTGGATGCCGCCTACACGGCGGCGGGCATCCATCCCGACAACATCGACACGGGCGCCGTGATCCTCACCGGCGAGGCGCTGCGGCGCGACAACGCGAAGGCCATCGCGGACGTGCTCGCCGAGATGGGCGGCGAGTTCGTCTGCGCCACCGCCGGCCACCACATGGAGTCGCTGCTCGCGGCCTACGGCTCGGGCGCCGCGAAGGCCTCCCATGACCGCGCCGAGCCGGTGCTGAACGTGGACATCGGCGGCGGCACCACGAAGCTCGCGCTGGTGGAGAACGGAAGAGTGGTGCACACGGCGGCGATTCATATGGGAGGAAGGCTCGCGGTGTTCGAGGGTGAGCTTCTCATCACGCGCCTCGATCCCGCCGGCCGCGAGCTCGCGAAGAACGCGGGCGTCGAGTGGGAATTGGGTCGCAATGCGACCGAAGCAGAAATCACGCGCGTGACCGAGTGGATGGCCGATGCGATCGTGAAGGCGCTCACCGTGACGCCCACGCCCGCGCCGATCGACGCGCTGTGGCTCACGCAGCCGCTCGAGCCGGTCGCCGGCATCGCGGGCGTCATGTTCTCGGGCGGCGTGGGCGAATACGTCTACGGGCGCGAGGAACGCGACTTCGGCGACCTCGGCCGGCGCCTGGGCCACGCGATCCGCCGCCGCCTCGAGGCGGGGGCGCTCGCGTTTCCGCTGCTGCCCGCGGGCGAATGCATCCGCGCCACCGCGATCGGCGCCTCCGAATACAGCGTGCAGCTCTCGGGCAACACGGTGTACGTCTCGAATCCCGCGGCGCTCTTGCCGCGCAAGAACCTGCAGGTGCTCCAGCCCGACGTGACGCTCGAAGGCGACATCGACGCGGCGCGCGTCACGCAGGCGATCCGCCGGCACTTCGAGGCGTTCGACCGGGTCGAAGGCGAGGCGGAGGTCGCGCTCGCGTTCCGCTGGCACGGGCCGCCCGCTTATGCCCGGCTCGCCGCGCTCGCCCGCGGCATCGTGGAGGCGCTGCCGATGACGCTGCTCGAATCCAGGCCGCTCTTCCTCGTGCTCGACGGCGACGTCGCGCATTCGCTCGGCGCATTGCTCAAGGAAGAGTGGGGCGTGGCTTCCGAGGTGCTGGTGCTCGACGGCATCTCGCTCTGGGACTTCGACTACGTCGACCTCGGACGCGTGCGCATGCCGTCGTTCACGGTGCCGGTCACCATCAAGTCGCTCGTGTTCAGCGAGGACCCGCGCGGCCCGGCGCTCGCCCGCGGCCACGGACACGCGCACGACCACGACCACGCCCACGGGCATTCGCACGCCCACGGCGCGGGCCACCATCACCATCATCCGAAGGAGGCGCATCCATGAGTGCTTCCCCGCAGGCTTCGACGCGCGCCCCGCAGGCCGCGACCCGCGAGCTGCGCCAGCAGCTGGCCGACGCTTTGTCCATGCTCGAGGGCGCGGAGGTGATCGACTTCAACGGCCACATGAGCTGCCGCATCCCCGGCACCGAGCTCGTGCTGATCAACGCCGGCGCCTCGGTGCGCAGCGCGCTCACCGCCGACGACATCATCGCGATCGACATGGACGGGCGCCCGGTCGAGGGCGAGGTCGTGCCGCCGATGGAATTCCACATCCACACCGAGATCTATCGCCGCCGTCCCGACGTGAACGCGGTCGCGCACACGCATCCGGTGTGGTCGACGCTCTTCAGCATGACCGGGCAGCGCGTCGAGCCCGTGACGATGCAGGCCGCGGTGATGGGGCCGATCCACCTCTTCGACAAGACCGCGTCGATCAACAAGAAGCCGCTCGCCGAGGAGCTCGCCGCCGCCCTGGGCGATGCGCGCGTGATCATGCTGCGCTCGCACGGCGCGGTCACGGCCGGCGCCGACATCATCGAGGCGTTCGTGCTCGCGATCTACCTCGAGGAGACGGCGCGCCGCCAGTACCTCGCGCGCGCGCTCGGCACGCCGTACGCCCTCAACGCCGACGAAGTCGCCACGATCGGCGCGAACCTGCGCAAGCCGCACCTGCTGCGCAAGGTCTGGGACTACCACCAAGCGAAGCTGCGCCGATAGCGCGCGCGCCGCCGGGAACCGCATGCTACAGTCGTCCGTGCCCCTATGCAGACCGACGTTCTAGATAAAGGAACGGCCATCGCCAGCCTCGCCCACGCGCCCGAGCGGCGGCGTTTCGACTGGGGCTGGGTGCTGATCGGCGTGTGCGTGCTGTTCACGCTCTACCTCGCGCTCATCCCGCTCATCTTCCTGCTGTGGCAGAGCTTCATGACGCCGCAGACGGCGGAGCAGGCGGCGAAATTCACCTGGGGCAACTACGTCGAGGCGTACGGCAGCAGCGAGACGTGGACGCTCTTCCGCAACTCGGTCGCGTATGCGATCGGCACCTCGAGCCTGTCGTTCGTGGTCGGCGCGGGGCTCGCGTGGATGAACGAGCGCACGAACACGCCGTTCAAGCGCCTGTTCTACGGGCTGTCGATCATCCCGCTCATCATCCCGAGCATCCTGTTCACGGTCGCGTGGATCCTGCTCGCGAGCCCCAAGATCGGCATCGTCAACCTCGTCCTCAAGGACCTGTTGGGGCTCGATCACCACGTCTTCGACATCTACTCGCTCGCGGGCATGATCTGGGTCGACGGCCTGCACTACTCGCCGATGGCGTTCCTGCTGATGTCGGCCGCCTTCCGTGCCATGGACCCGTCGCTCGAGGAGTCGGCGATGATGAGCGGGGCGAACATGCTGCAGGTGGCCTGGCGCATCACGCTGCGGCTGTCGTGGCCGGCGATGTTCGCGACACTCCTCATCCTGTTCGTGCGCGCGATCGAGTCGTTCGAGGTGCCGGCGCTCCTCGGGCTGCCCGTGGGCATCCAGGTCTTCACCTCGTCGATCTACGAGGCGGTGCACCGCTATCCGAGCCAGGTCGGGCTCGCCTCGTCCTACGCCGTGACGCTGCTCGTCATCACGAGCATCGGCGTCTACCTGCAATCGCGGCTCGCGGGCCACGGCTCGAAGTACGCGACGATGACCGGCAAGGGCTTCCGCCCGCGCCAGATCGACCTCGGCAGGTGGCGCTACCTCACCGCGTCGATCTTCATCGGCTACTTCCTGCTGATCGTCGTGCTGCCCTTCGCGGTGCTGCTGTGGTCGTCGTTCCAGAAGTTCTACACGGTGCCGTCGTGGAAGGCGCTGCACAACCTCACGCTCGATCCCTACCGCTTCATCCTCACCTACCCGAGCCTCATCAGCGCGGTGTGGAACACGCTGGTGCTGGGACTCGCGAGCGCGGTGACGATCATGCTCGTCACCTCGGTGATCTGCTGGATCGTGGTGAAGACGAAGCTGCCCGGGCGCTGGGTGCTCGACAACGTCGCCTCGCTCCCGCTGGTGTTCCCGGGGCTCGTGCTCGGGCTCGCGATCATGATCTTCTACCTGAACGTGGACATCGGCGTCTACGGGACGATGTGGATCCTGTACCTCGCCTACGTCACGCGCTTCATGCCGTACGGGCTGCGCTACAACATGACCTCGATGCTGCAGATCCACAAGGAGCTCGAGGAGTCGGCGGCGATGAGCGGCGCGTCGTGGGCGACGATGTTCTGGCGCATCGTGCTGCCGCTGCTGAAGCCGGGCCTGGTGGCGGGCTTCATCTACGTGCTGATCCTCTCGATCCGCGAGCTGTCGAGCTCGATCCTGCTCTACAGCCCGGGCACCGAGGTGGTCTCGGTGGTGATCTGGGAGCTGTGGGAGAACGGGCAGTACGTCGAGCTCTCCGCGCTCGGGGTGATGTTCATCCTCGCGCTCTTCTTCATCGTCATGGCGGCGCAATGGATCGGGAAGAAGTTCGGCGTCAAGGAGTGAGAGGAGTCACGCAGGCAAAAGGCCTTGGAACCACAGATGAACACGGATGAACACAGATGAGTGTTGAGAGCTCGAGCGACGCGGTGAACGCGCGCACGACACTACCCGCTCGCGTGAGCCACTGGCCGGACCGCTCATGACGACCATCCGTGTTCATCTGTGGTTCCTTCGCTTTGACGCGGTAGCCCTCATGAGTTCCGCATAGCGGACAGGAGGAGGAGAAGGTGCTGAGAGTCGAGGGGCTGTACACGGAGTATCCGAACGAGCAGGGCGAGATCGTGAAGGCGGCGCAGGACGTCACCTTCACCGTCCCCGAGGGCAAGCTCTTCACGTTGCTCGGCCCGAGCGGCTGCGGCAAGACCACGACCCTGCGCTCGATCGCGGGCCTCGAGAAGGCGCGCTTGGGCGAGATCGCCGTGAAGGACCGCGTCGTGTTCTCGGCCGGCAAGGGCATCTTCGTCGCGCCCAACCGCCGCGGCTTCGGCATGGTGTTCCAGTCGTACGCGATCTGGCCGCACATGACGGTCTACCAGAACGCCGCGTTCCCGCTGCAGGTCGGCGCGAAGAAGCACACGCGCGACCAGGTGCGCGACAAGGTGATGCGCGTGCTCAACGCCTGCCAGCTCGACCATCTCGCCGAGCGCGAGGCGACCAAGCTCTCCGGCGGACAGCAGCAGCGCCTCGCCCTCGCGCGCGCGCTGGTGATGGAGCCGGAGCTGCTGCTGCTCGACGAGCCGCTCTCCAACCTCGACGCCAAGTTGCGCGAGAAGATGCGCTTCGAGCTGAAGCGCCTGCAGCGCGAGCTGCGCATCACCACGATCTACGTGACCCACGACCAGAGCGAGGCGCTCGCGCTCTCCCACGAGATCGCGGTGATGAGCGAGGGCCGCATCCGCCAGATCGGCAGCCCGCGCGACATCTACGAGCGGCCGTGCAACCCGTTCGTGGCCGACTTCGTGGGCAGCACCAACTTCCTCGAGGGCGACGTGCTCGGCCCGGACGGCGGCGATAACCACTACCGCGTGCGCACCGAGATCGGCGACCTCACGGTGCTCGCGACCGAGGCGCTCGGCGCCTCCGAGAAGGTGCTGCTGTCGGTGCGGCCCGAGGACGTCGACCTCGCCGAGGCGAAGCCCGAGGGCCCGAACGTGCGCGAGGGCAAGGTCGACCAGAAGGTCTTCCTCGGCGAATGCGTCGACTTCCAGGTGAAGCTCGGCACGCGCACGCTGCTGTCGCGCCGCCATCCGTCGCTGCGCACGCCGGTCGGCCATCCGATCTTCGTGCGTCTCGATCCGGAGAAGTGCGTGGCGTTGAAAGCCGCCTGAGGCCATGAAGAAGAGCGCCGGCACCCGCACCGAGACGACCACGCGATCTTCGAAGCGCACGGTGAAGACCGCCACGCGCGCGACGAAGTACGCGGCGCCTTCCGGGGATGGCCGCGCACGCGCCCAGGGTTCGCACACCCGCTGGGCCTCCGACGTCATCGTCGACCTGCTGCACATGTACGACCTGCCGCACGCCGCGCTCAATCCCGGCGCGAGCTACCGCGGGCTGCACGACTCCATCGTGAACTACGGCGGCAACCGCCCCACGATGATGCTTTGCCAGCACGAGGAGACGGCGGTGCAGCTCGCGCACGGCTACGCGAAGGCGAGCGGCAAGCCGATGGTCGCGATCGTGCACAACCTCGTCGGGCTGCTGCACGCGAACATGGCGATCTACTACGCCTACATCGACCGCGCGCCCGTGTTCATCGTCGGCGCGACCGGCCCGATGGACGAGACCAGGCGCCGCCCGCGCATCGACTGGATCCATACCGCGCAGGGGCAGGGCGAGGCCGTGCGCCAGTACACGAAGTGGGATTACCAGCCGCACACGATCGACGGCGTGCCCGAGTCGTTCGCGCGCGCCTACGGCGTGATGATGACCCAGCCCCAGGGGCCGGTGTACATGATCTACGACGCGTGGCTGCAGGAGCAGAAGCTCGAACACGACGTCGCCCTGCCGCCGCCGGGCGCGGTGAAGGTGCCCTCGCGCCTCGGACCCGATCCGGCCGCGCTCGCGCAAGCCGCCGATCTCGTCGCGGCGGCCGAGCACCCGGTCGTCATCGCGGAGTACACGGGGCGCGATCACGAGGCGTTCGATGCGCTCGTCGAGCTCGCGGAAACGGCCGGCATCCCCGTGTACGACACGAACAGCCGGTTGAACTTCCCGACCCGCCATCCGCTGAACGTGAGCGGCACGAAGGACGAATTCCGCGCGGCCGACCTGGTCCTGTGCCTCGACGCGCGCGACTGGGAGAAGCCGACCACGGAGCTCGCGAGCACGACGCGCACGCGCACCTCCGTCGTCCCCGCGGGCGCCAAGTGGATCGAGATCGGCTTCGGCGACCTCGAGCTCTCGAGCTGGGCGCTCGACTACCAGCGCATGAACCATGCGGACCTGCGCGTGATGGCCGACACGACGCTCGCCATCCCGATGCTCACCGAGCTGCTGCGAGCGCGCATCGCGAAGGATCGCAGGCTCGCGGCGAAGGTGAAGGCGAGGAGCGCGGCGGTCGCGGCGCGCACCCGGGAGCGCTGGAAGCGCTGGGAAGCGCAGGCGCGCGAGGACTGGGATGCGAAGCCGATCACGCTGCCGAGGCTCGCAAGCGAGGTGTGGAACGCGGTCAAGGATCACGACTGGGTGCTCACCGCGAACACGCTCGAGGACTGGACGCGCAAGCTCTGGGACTTCGAGCGCCCGTACCGCCATCCCGGCAAGTCGCTCGGCACCTCCACGCAGCTCGGCATCTCGCTCGGTGTCGCGCTCGCCCATCGCGACCACAAGCGCCTCGTCGTCGACCTGCAGCCCGACGGCGACCTCATGTTCGACGCGGGCGCCTTGTGGGTCGCCGCGAAGCATCGCATCCCGATGCTCGTCGTGATGTACAACAACCGCGCCTACTACAACGACTGGGAGCACCAGATCCGCATGGCCAAGCTGCGCGCCACGCCGGTCGAGCGCGCTCACATCGGCATGGACATGGACGACCCGGCGCCGGACTTCGGCCGGCTCGCGCGCTCGATGGGCTGGTACGGCGAGGGCCCGATCGACGATCCGAAGCAGGTCGCGGCTGCGTTGAAGCGTGCGATCGCGAAGGTGAAGTCGGGCCGGCCCGCGCTCGTCGACACCCTCACCCGGAAGCGCTGACGAACCGATGACGACGCGCGAAGAGAACGAACGGCTGGTGCGCACGGGACCCGGCACGGCGATGGGCGAGTTGCTGCGCCGCTACTGGCTGCCGTGCCTGCTCGCCTCGGAGCTGCCCGAGCCGGACGGTGCGCCGGTGCGCGTGCGGTTGCTCTCCGAGCGCCTGGTCGCCTTCCGCGACACGGGCGGGAACATCGGGCTGATCGACGAGTTCTGCGCCCATCGCGGCGTCTCGCTCTGGTTCGGCCGCAACGAGGAGCACGGCCTGCGCTGCCCGTATCACGGATGGAAGTACGACGTGACCGGCCAGTGCGTCGAGGTGCCGTCGGAGCCCGAGGCGAGCGGCTTCTGCCGGAAGATCAAGCTGAAGAGCTATCCCGTCGTCGAGCGCGGCGGCGTCGTGTGGGCGTATCTCGGGCCCGCCGCGTCCATGCCCGCCGAGCCCGCGTACGAATGGACCGCGATGCCGCCGCAGCAACGCCACGTGAGCAAGCGGCTGCAGGAATGCAACTGGCTGCAGGCGCTGGAAGGCGGCCTCGATTCGATCCACTCGACCTTCCTGCATCGCTATTCGGTGGGCGACGATCCGCTGCTCAAGCGCGATCCGGAGAGCGCCGCGATGATGCAGGCCGATCCGCGCCCGGTGTTCCTGCCGTCGCTCTCGCCCGGCGGCCTGCACGTCGCGACGCGCCGCAACGTGGGCGACGACCGCTACTTCTGGCGCGTCACGCAGTTCCTCATGCCGTGCTTCAACCTCTTCCCGCCCTACGGCGACAACCCGTGCGGCGGCCACGCCTTCGTGCCGCGGGACGACGAGAGCTGCTGGATCTTCAGCATCGACTACCATCCGCGCCGCGCGCTCACCGGCGAGGAGCTCGAGGCCGCCGACGCGGGCCGCGGCATCCACGTGCCGCTCGTCCCCGGGACGTTCCTTCCCGAGGCGAACAAGCGCAACGACTACCTCATCGATCGCGACGCGCAGCGCGAGCGCCGCAGCTTCACCGGCGTCTTCGGCATCGGCGTGCAGGACGCGGCGGTGCAGGAGAGCATGGGCGCGATCGAGGATCGCGCGCGCGAGCACCTCGTCTCGACGGACAACGGCATCATCATGACGCGCAACCGCCTGCTGAAGGCCGCGGCCGCGAATGCCGAGGGTCGCGACATTCCCGGGCTCGATGCCGCCTCGCAGCGCGCGCGCGCGGTCGCCTTCGTCGCGCCACGCACGCTGTCGCTCGAGCAGGCGCTGGCGGCCCACGCCGCGCCGGGCGCGAACCTCGAGGCCGCCGCATGAGCGCCGCTCGTCCCAGCGTGGGCGTGATCGGCGCGGGCCGCATGGGCCGGCCCATCATCGGCCACCTCGCGCGCAAGGGCTTCGAGACGCACGTGCACGACCTCGACGCGAGCAAGCGCGCGAGCGTCGAGGGGCTCGGCGCGAAATGGGCCGCGGATGCGGCGGCGCTCGTCGCCGCTTCCGATATCGTGCTCGTGTGCGTGGGCTACGACCGCGAGCTGCGCGCGTTGCTCGCCGATGCGCGGGTCACTTCCGCCGCGCGCCGGGGCGCGATCTTCGCCGTGCTGAGCACGGTGCATCCGAAGACGATGCAGGCGCTCGCAGCCGAGCACGCCCCGCGCGGATTGCACGTGGTCGACGCGACGATGTGCCGCGGCGGCAAGGCGGCCGACGAAGGGCGGCTGCTGTGCTTCGTGGGCGGCGAGCCCGCGCTGGTCGAGCGGCTGCGACCGGTGCTCGGCGCCTTCGCCGCCGACATCGAGCCCACCGGCGAGGTCGGCAGCGCGCAGGTCGCGAAGGCCGCGAACAACCTCGTGCTGTGGGCGTGCCTGGTCGCGAACCACGAGGCGCTCGCGCTCGCGCAGCGCCACGGCCTCGACCCGGAGCGCCTGCGCAAGTCGCTGCTGAAGAGCAGCGCGATGAACGACGCGCTCGAGAAGTGGGGCACGCAGACCATGGCGTGGGCCGAGGACGACATGGCGATCGTGGCCGAGATGGCGAACGACGTGGGCCTCGCGCTGCCGCAGTCGGGCCTGGTGCGCGAGATCTGCCGGGCGTTGAAGCCGCGGCGCTACGACCTGGAGAAATACGGGCGATGAAGCGGCGCGCGCTCCTCGCCAGCCTCGCCGCGGCCGCGGTCCTGCCGCTCGCGCATTCGGCCGCGCCTTCGGCCGATCCGGCGGTGGCCGCGCTCGCGACGTACGAGGGCGCCGACCGGCAGGAGAAGCTCGTCGCCGGCGCGCGCAAGGAAGGCGAGCTCGACCTCTATACCTCGCTCACGCTCGCCGACATGGCGGCGATCAACGGCGCGTTCGAAACGAAGTACGGCATCAAGGTGCGCATGTGGCGCGCGTCCTCGGAGAAGGTGCTGCAGCGCGTGCTGGCCGAGGGACGCGCCGGCCGGCACGACGTCGACATCGTCGAGACCAACGCGCCTCCCCTCGAATCGCTGCATCGCGAAGGGCTGCTGCAGGCGGTGCGCTCGCCGGAGCAGGCGAACCTGGTCCCCGCCGCCATCCCCGCGCACCGCGAATGGGTCGCCTCGCGCCTGAACGTGTTCGTGCAGGCGTACAACCCGAAGCTCGTCGACCAGTCCGCGTTGCCGAAGAGCTATGCCGACCTGCTCGACCCCAAGTGGAAAGGCAAGCTCGGCATCGAGGCCTCCGACGAGGACTGGTTCGCCACCGTGGTGCAGGCGCTCGGCGAGAAGCAGGGCGTGGAGCTCTTCCGCGAGATCGTCGCGAAGGACGGCATCTCGGTGCGAACGGGGCACACGCTGCTCACCAACCTCGTCGCCTCGGGCGAGGTCCCGCTCGCGCTCACCGTCTACAACTTCACCGCCGAGCAGGTGAAGCGCAAGGGCGCGCCCCTCGACTGGTTCCTGATCCCGCCGGCGGTCGCGCGCGCCAACGGGCTCGGGCTCGCGCGCCACGCGCCCCATCCGCGCGCGGCGCTGCTCTACTACGACTTCATGATCGGCGCGGAGGGCCAGCAGATCCTCGCCCGGCGCGGCTTCGTGACGACGAGCCGCCAGCTGAAGGGGCCCATTCCCCTCGACACGCTGCACATCGTCGATCCCGTCCTGATCCTCGACGGGATGGCGCGCTGGTCGAAGCTCTACGAATCGGTCTTCGCGGCGCCGTCGCGATGACCCGCAACGCGTGAACGCAACCGGAGGCATGCCATGGACACACCCGTTTCAAAGAGCCCCGAGGTCTCCTCGCCCGCCGAGGCCGTGGGCAACGAGTCGCACTACCACAGCAAGAAGGACCGCGTGTTCGTGCGCGGCATCCAGGGCCAGTACAGCCTCAAGGAGGAGCTGAAGCGCCTGCGCGACATGCCGCGCGTGCGCAAGGGCCGCGAGATCAGGTTCACGGACGGCCCGCAGACCTTCAGCCGCCACTACGTCGAGCCGAAGGACGGCATCACGCAGACCTTCCACCTGCACCTCGAGGAATACGCGCCGGGCGGCAAGAGCCAGAAGCACGGCCACGTGAACGAGGCGGCGTTCTACATCCTCGACGGGGAGGGCTACGAGATCCACGACGGCATCCGCTACGACTGGAAGGCGGGCGACATCGCGATCGTCCACAACAACTGCGTGCACCAGCACTTCAACGCGAGCGAGACGAAGCCCGCGCGCGCGCTCGTGATCAAGTCGAAGCCGATGTACATGTTCATGAACATGCTCTTCCAGAAGATGGTCGAGCCGCGGCCCACGGAGCCGGCCAACAAGGCGGGCGAGGGCTACCAGGCGCGCATGCTGGAAGACGACTACAACCACGGAAATTAGGAGTCTCGAGATGGCATGGGGTGAATCGAAATCCTGGAAGAAGGGCACGGCGAACCAGGCGCTGTACCAGGCGTTGCTCGACGACGCGGCGAGCGCTCCCGCGCGCAACGCCAAGCGCAAGAAGATCGTGCATCCGGAGGACATGCCGTGGGAGCTGTCGCGCCACGGCCTGTTGAAGCACCTGATGAACGAGGCGATGAACACGCGCATGGAGACGGTCGACGCCTACATGCTGATCATTCCGCCCGGCAGCTGCTCCGGCAGGCACCGGCAGCTCGCCGAGGAGTGCCTGTACGTGCTCGAGGGCCGCGGCTACGACCTGCACGTCGACTACGACGTGGAGATCACCGACACCTACCACTGGACGCCGCAGAAGGAGGTCAAGCGCTTCGAGTGGGAGGCGGGCGACGTGATCTACGTGCCGCCGAACACCGCGAGCCAGCACTTCAACGCGGACCCGGAGCGGCCGGTGCGCCTCATCTCCGCCGTGAACCGCATCTTCAAGCATGCGGGGCTGAACGACCTCGAGCAGCTCGAGGACGCGCCCGAGTACCGTCCCGGCGTCAAGGTCACCCCCGAGCTCGTCGAGCAGTTCCTCACCGGCAAGTTCAAGGTGCCCGCTTGACTCAAGCGATGAACGCAGATGAACGCAGATGAAGCGCGGATGAACGCAAAAAGGCAATTTCATTGAGAGTGAGACAGGGGCAGGCAATACGCGTGGTGCATGCAACCGCTCCGACCACCCTCAAGCCTTCTTGGTTTTCTGCGTTCATCTGCGCTTCATCTGTGTTCATCTGCGTTCTGCTTTCTTATCTGCATTGGAATGGCAATGACGAATGAAATGAAGAGCGCGATGGTGTCCGACGAGATGGCGAAGAAGTTCGCTACCGAGAAGGAGACCCCGTACACGCGCTGGGTGAAATCCGAGGGGCTCGAGATCCAGAGCGCCATCTACCAGCCGAACCTGCACGCGGTGGACCTCAAGCCGTGGGCCGCGCGCGGCGGCAAGGGCGTGTTCCTCGACCACGACGCCTCGCGCACGTCGAACAGCGCGTACGTGTGCGAGATCCCGCCGGGCGGGCAGCTCGCCCCGTGGCGCCACGTGTTCGAGGAGATGATCTACGTCCTCGACGGGCGCGGCTCGACCACGGTGTCGAACGATGCCGGCGCGAAGCTCACGTTCGAGTGGAAGGCCGGCGCGATCTTCGCGATCCCGCTCAACACCACGCACCAGCACTTCAACACCTCGGGCAGGGACGCAGCGCGCTTCGTGTCGGTGACCAACGCGCCGGGGATCATCAACGCCTTCGGCGACCTCGAGTTCGTCTTCGGCACGAAGTACGACTTCCGCGACCGCTTCAGCGGCGAGCCCGACTACTTCGCCAACAAGGGCGAGCAGAAGGGCCTGCTGCTCGACACCAACTTCGTGGCCGATGCGATCAACCTGCCGCTCATCGCGGCCAAGGAACGCGGCGCGGGCGGCGGCCACATCCGCTTCAACATGGCCAAGGGCTCGATGAACAGCCACATCTCGCAGTTCCCCGTGGGCACGTACAAGAAGGCCCACGCGCACGGCCCCGGCGCGTACGTGATCGTGATGAGCGGCGAGGGCTTCAGCCTGATGTGGCCGGAGGGCGAGAAGCCCAAGCGCTACGACTGGCGCGAGGGCACCCTCATCACGCCGCCCAACATGTGGTTCCACCAGCACTTCAATACCGGCACGGCGCCGGCGCGCTATCTCGCGTTCAAGCAGGAGGGCGTGGCGATCCGCAACGCCCAGGGCGTGCCGAAGGCGTGGATCAGCAAGCGCCTCGGCGGCGACCAGATCGACTACGCCGACGAGTCGCCCGAGATCCGGCAGATGTTCGCCGATGCGCTCGCCAAGCACGGCCTCAAGTCGCGCATGGAGGAGGCGTACCGGGCCGAGGCTGCCGAGCTTCCGCCCAAAGTGTCCCAGGCCGCGTAACTGTTGCGTTCTTGCACATGGAAATGTTGCTTTTTTCTTGACGGCCTCACGGAGCGGCCTTTACGCTTCGTCCGGCTCGCACGTTCCGCTCGAAAAACAGTTGTTCCTCATAGAGGAACCGCCCCTGACTGGAGGAGAGCAAGGAATGCAGAAGAAGATCCTGGTGATCGCCGTGAGTGCCGCGCTCGCGCTTCCGGCCGTGGCGTTCGCGGACGAGGACGGTAACGAGGCCGCCTCGGGCGACGTCGTCGAGCTTTACGGAAAGGTCTACCCCGAGATCGTGCGCCCCCACGGGAGCGACCCGACGCCCGCCGGTACGACCGTCTCCACGCTCGCCGCCGCGCCGACCGGCCACGGCAACATCGTCGAGCGCACCGAGGTGCAGTCGAGCAACTCGCGCTTCGGCGTGCGCGGCCAGGAAAGCCTCGGCCCGAACCTGAAGGCCGTCTTCCAGCTCGAGACCGAGTTCCACCTCGATTCGAACGACACCGCGTTCGCGCAGCGCGATTCCTTCGTCGGCCTCGACCAGAAACAGTTCGGCACCATCAAGCTCGGCCGCATGGACACGCCGTTCAAGCGCTACGGCGACGAGATCGCGTTCCTCGGCATCTCGAGCGGCAACTTCGTCTCGACCAGCAACGTGCTGCGCAAGACCGGCTTCGGCACGAACTCGGCCTCGAGCTTCCACCTGCGTCGCCAGAACGCGATCCAGTACGAATCGCCCACCTACGCCGGCGTGCACGGCGCGGTTCAGTACTCGACCGACGAGGCCGACACGTCGCAGCGCCACCCGCACGTGTGGTCGGCGGGCGTCGAGTGGAAGGGCGGCCCGTTCCACGTGAGCGCCGGGTTCGAGCAGCACTGGGACCTCTTCGGCGGCTCGCGCAACGCGCCGGCGGCGATGTCGAACTTCGCCGACCAGAACGTGCGTTCGAAGGACAAGGCCTGGGAAGTCGAGGGCATCTGGCAGTTCGCGCGCGGCCAGCGGATCATGGCCAACTACACGCGCAAGCAGTACAACGAGAACCCCTACATCACCGGCCGGTTCCAGTCGTACAAGAACAATTCGTACGAGGTGGCGTGGGACGCGCGCTGGAGCAGCGCGTGGCGCACGATGCTCGAGTACATCCACGCCGACAAGGGCAGCTGCTCGCGCCTGAACGCGGCGTGCACGACCGACGGGCTGGACGGCTACCAGGTGAACGCGGGCGTTTCCTACTACTTCTCGCGCCGCACCTACATGTTCCTGATCGGGGCGCTGCTGCGCAACGGCTTCTCCGCGCGCTACAACAACTCCGACCTGCAGTCGCCGTCGGTCGGCGAGGACATCACGCAGTACGCGCTGGGCCTGAACCACAGCTTCTGATCGCGATGCGGCGCTGAGCGCGCCGGAAAGAAATTCCGCTCGGACGGGCGCCTCGTGCGCCCGTCTTCTTTTTGTGGCGTGCGCGAGACAGTCGGGGCGCGTCTTCCTTGACGTGCACTGCGATGGCCGATACGCTGTCGGTGCGCGTTCCACCCCAAAGACATGCGTTCCTCATAGAGGAACTCCGCCCCCGCGAAAATCTTTCCTAATAACCAGCGGACGAGAGGAGAAGAAGAGGATGCACAGAAGGATCCTAGTGACCGCGATCGCGCTCGCGGTGGCCCCCGGCATGAGCCTCGCGGCCGAGCAGTGGAGCGACGCCAACATCGTCGAGCTTTACGGCAAGGTGTATCCCGAGATCCTGCGGCCGCATGGCACCGGGGCGACCGCGGCCGGAACGCCCGTCGCCACCCTCGCCGCCGCGCCGACCGGACAGAACAGCATCATCGATCGCACCGAGGTCTCGTCGAGCAATTCGCGCTTCGGCCTGCGCGGGCAGGAGATGCTGAGCCACAGCCTGCGCGCCATCTTCCAGCTCGAGTCCGAATTCCACGTCGATTCGAACGATTCGAAGTTCGCCACGCGCGACTCGTTCGTCGGCCTCGACCAGCGGCAGTTCGGCACCATCAAGCTCGGCCGCATGGACACGCCGTTCAAGCGCTACGGCGACGAGATCGCGTTCCTCGGCATCTCGAGCGGCAACTTCGTCTCGACCAGCAACGTGCTGCGCAAGACCGGCTTCGGCACGAACGCCGCCTCGAGCTTCCACCTGCGCCGCCAGAACGCGATCATGTACGAGACGCCGCGCATCGCCGGCCTCGACGCGGCGGTGCAGTACTCGACCGACGAGGCCGACACGTTCCAGCGCCATCCGCACGTGTGGTCGGCGGGCCTGCGCTGGAAGGGCGGACCGTTCACGGTGTCGACCGGCTTCGAGCAGCACTGGGACCTCTTCGGCGGCTCGCGCAACGTCCCGACGGCGATGTCGAACTTCGCCGACCAGAACGTGCGTTCGAAGGACAAGGCCTGGCAAGTCGAGGGCATCTGGCAGTTCGCGCGCGGGCAGCGGATCATGGCCAACTACACGCGCAAGCAGTACGACGAGAACCCCTACATCACCGGCCGGTTCCAGTCGTACAAGAACAATGCGTACGAGGTGGCGTGGGACGCGCGCTGGAGCAACGCCTGGCGCACGATGCTCGAGTACATCCACTCGGACAAGGGCACGTGCTCGCGCCTGAACGCGACGTGCACGACCGACGGGCTGGACGGCTACCAGGTCAACGCCGGCGCGGCGTACTACTTCTCGCGCCAGACGTACCTGTACCTGATCGGGGCGCTGCTGCGCAACGGCTTCTCCGCGCGCTACAACAACGAGGAGCTGCAGACCCCGTCCGTGGGCGAGGACATCACGCAGTACGCGCTCGGGCTGAACCACAGCTTCTGAGCGCGCAGGGGTACGGCGCCCCGGGGGGCGCCGGGGGGAGAGCAGGCCGATTCGACGGGCGCCTCGCGCGCCCGCTCTTTTTTCCGGATCCCGCAGAGGATCGCCGCTGGAGAGCGAAACATGCACGACGCGTTCGAGGAACCCGAAACATGAAGCGACGCCTTTTCCTGGCCCTCGCCGCGCTCGCCGCGGTCACGGCCGGGCTGCCCGCCGCCGCGCAACTCGGCGCGACGCTTGCCGAGATGGCCGCCTACGACAAGCCCGACCGTGACGCGAAGCTGCTCGACGCCGCGAAGAAGGAGGGGCAGCTGCTGGTCTACACCTCGGCGCAGGCCAAGGACATCGGTGCCGTGGCCGAGGCGTTCGAAAAGAAATACGGCATCAAGGTCGTGATGTGGCGCGCCTCGAGCGAGAACGTGCTGCAGCGTGGCGTGCAGGAGGCGCGGGCCAACCGGAACACCATGGACGTGGCCGAGACGAACGGCCCCGAGATGGAGTCGCTCAGCCGCGAGAAGGTCCTGGCCCCGGTGAGCTCTCCCTTCCTGAAGGACCTGATCCCCGAGGCGATCCGTCCGCACCACCAGTGGGTCGGCACGCGCCTGAACGTGTTCGTGCAGGCGTACAACACGGGGCTCGTGAAGAAGGCCGACCTGCCGAAGACCTGGGACGACCTCGTGAATCCCAAGTGGAAGGGCAAGCTCGGCATCGAGCAGTCGGACCTCGACTGGCTCGCCACGGTGTGCGGGGAGCTGGGCGAGGACAAGTGCGTGAAGGTCTTCACCGACATCGTGAACACCAACGGCATCTCGGTGCGCAAGGGCCACACGCTGCTCGCGCAGCTCGTGGTCTCCGGCGAGATCCCGCTCACGCTCACGGTCTACAACTACAAGGCCGAGCAATTCCGCCGCAACGGCGCGCCGATCGACTGGTTCTCGATCGGCCCGGCGATCGCGCGGCCGAACGGCGTCGGCGTGGCGGCGAAGGCGCCGCACCCGCACGCGGCGCTGCTCTTCTACGACTTCGAGATCAGCCCCGAGGGCCAGGAGATCCTCGCCAG
This sequence comes from uncultured Burkholderiales bacterium, assembly GCA_964403515.1. Taxonomy (GTDB): domain Bacteria; phylum Pseudomonadota; class Gammaproteobacteria; order Burkholderiales; family Usitatibacteraceae; genus Usitatibacter. The sequence goes on from CAYOGL010000003.1 coordinate 184,195, forward strand.
GCGCGACTTCCCGACCACCAACAGGAAGGTCGACAACCCGCTCAACAAGCTGCCCATGCGCTTCGTCGACGTGGCGCAGGTGCTCGACCACTACGACCACTGGGAGAAGCTCTACATGAAGCTCTTCCCCGGCAAGAGCCGCTGAGAGGCCGCCATGGGCAAGGAATCGCACTACAGCAGCAAGCGCGACCGCGTGTTCGTGCGCGGCGTGCAGGGCCAGTACAGCCTCAAGGAGGAGCTCAAGCGGCTGCGCGACATGCCGCGCGTCATCCGTGGCAGGGACCTGCTCTTCAACGACGGGCCGCAATCGTTCAGCAAGCACTTCATCGAGCCGGCGGACGGCCTCACGCAGGTCCTCCACATCCACCTCGAGGAGTACGCGCCGGGCGGGCGCACCCAGAAGCACGGCCACGTGAACGAGGCGGCGTTCTACATCCTCGACGGCAAGGGCTACGAGATCCACGACGGCATCCGCTACGACTGGGCGGCGGGCGACGTGGCGATCGTGCACATGAACTGCGTGCACCAGCACTTCAACGCCGACCCGGTGAAGCCGGCGCGCGCGCTGGTCCTCAAGCCGAAGCCGATGATCATGTTCATGAACCTGCTGTTCCAGAAGAGCGTGATCCCGCGCCCGACCGAGCCCACCCCCGAGGGACGCGGCTTCGTGCCGCGCCACTTCGAGGAGAACCTGAACCATCCGGACTGAGACGATGAAAGCGTTCGCGAGGATGGTCGCCGCGCTCGCCGCCGCCGTCTCGGTGGGCGCGGCGATGGCCGATGCGCCGCTCTTCGACTACCAGGGCCCGGACCGCATGGACCGCATCGTCGCGGCGGCGAAGAAGGAGGGCGCGCTCACCTTCTACACGACGATCGCCGAGCGCGACCTCAGGCCCATCGTCGATCCGTTCGAGAAGAGGTACGGCATCCAGGTGAACATCTGGCGTGCCGGCACCGACAAGGTCCTGCAGCGCACCGTGACCGAGGCCCGCGCGCACAAGTACGACGTCGATGCGATCCACTACGGCTCGCCCGAGATGGAGGCGCTCGCCCGCGAGAAGATCCTCGCGCCGATCGCCTCGCCCGTGCAGAAGGACCTGCGGCCCGGCTCCGTCCCGAGGCACCGCATGTGGGCGGCGACGATCCTTTCGGTGTGGGTGCAGGCGTACAACACCAACCTGGTGAAGAAGCAGGAGCTGCCGAAGAAGTACGCGGACCTGCTCGATCCGAGGTGGAAGGGAAAGCTCGGCATCGAGGCGAAGGACGACGACTGGTTCGCGGAGGTCGTGCAGATCATGGGCGGGGAGCCGAAGGGCCTCGACTTCTTCCGCGAGCTGGTGGCGAAGAACGGCATCTCGCCGCGCCACGGCCACACGCTGCTCGACAACGCCGTGATCTCCGGGGAGATCGCCATGGCGCTCACGGTATACAACTACATGCCCGAGCAGGCGAAGCGCAAGGGCGCGCCGGTCGACTGGACGGTGATCGAGCCGGCGGTGGCGCGGTCCAACGCGATCGGGGTGGCCGCGCACGCGAAGCACCCGAACGCCGCGTTGCTGTTCTACGAGTACCTGCTCGGGCCGGAGGGCCAGGAGGCGATGGCGAAGCTCGATTACGTGCCCACCAACGTGCACGTGAAGTCGCCGCTCTCGGGCGTGAAGATCATCCAGACGGACCCCATCCGCAGCCTGGACGAGGACCAGAAGTGGAGCAGGCTGTACGATGAGATCGTGCTGAAGAGGGCCCACTGAGCGGCCGGAGGAAAGGCAACCCATGAACGCGACGACCCTGCCCGCCTCGGGCAAAGCGCCGGGACGCTCATTCCGGGAGATGTGGCTCATCACGTTCGGCCACGCCCTGACGCACTGGTATCCGGCGACCTTCTACCTGCTGCTCCCGCTCATCGGCAAGGAGCTGGGCCTTTCCTACAGCCAGATCGGCCTCATCATGACCTGCCAGTACATCGCGGGCGCGGTGGCCAACGTTCCGGGCGGCATCATCGTCGATACCGTCGGGCGCAAGGGCGTGCTGATGGCGCTCTCGCTGTTCTGGGTGGGCTTTCCCTACCTGCTCATGGGCTTCACCCACGGCTATCTCATGCTGCTCCTGTGCGTGATGCTGGTCGGCTTCGGCAACAGCCTGTGGCATCCGACCGCGATCCCGACGCTCGCCAAGCGCTTCCCGGAGCGCAAGGGGCTCGTGCTCTCGTTGCACGGCATGGGCGGCAACGTGGGCGGCGCGATCGCGCCGATCGTGATCGGAGCGCTCCTCACGTATCTCACCGCCCACTCGGTGGACCAGGCGTGGCGCAAGGTCGTGGTGATCAACGTGGTCCCGGGCATCGTCATGTCGATCCTGCTGCTCGTCTTCCTCGGGACCATCCGTCTGGGCGGCAAGGCGAAGCCGCGGCGCGAGGACGAAGAGCGGCAGAGCCTCGGCGATTACTTCCGCGGCATCCCGGCGCTCTTCCGCAACCGCGCGCTCATCGTGCTCACGACGAGCTCGGCCTTCCGCTCGATGACGCAGAACGCGCTGCTCACGTTCCTGCCGGTCTACCTCGCCTACAAGATGGGCTTCTCGCCGTTCTGGGTCGGGGTCGGCATGTTCGCGCTCGAGGCCGCCGGCTTCGCGGCCGCGCCCATCGCCGGGCATCTCTCCGACCGCATGGGCCGGCGCAAGGTGATGATCGCGAGCATGGCGACGGTGGCGGTGGTGCTCGCGTTCATGGCGCTCGCCGGCCAGTCGCCCGCCTTCATCGCGTTCATCGCCGTGCTCGGGTTCTTCCTCTATGCCATCCGCCCGGTGCTGCAGGCGTGGCTGCTCGAGACCACGCCGAAGAACATGGGCGGCACGAGCATCGGCATCCTCTTCGGCGCGCAATCGCTCGGCTCGTCGGTGGCGCCGCTGCTCGGCGGCATGATCGCGGACCGCTGGGGCCTCACCGCCACGTTCTGGTTCCTCGCCTTCACGATCATCGTGGCCAACCTCTTCATCCTCGCGATGCCGACGGAGAAGGAGAAGCCCGCGGCGTGAGGGCGGCCAAGCGCATGCGGCGCTGGTTCGCGAGCACCTCGAACCGCACCTTCATCGTCTGGCCGATCGCGCTCTACGGCGTCGAGGCGCTGCTGCAGCGGGGCGCGCCGGCGCTGCACGCGTGGGCGCTGCCGCTGCTCGCGTGGGGTTACCTGCAGTACAAGCTCGTCGGGGTCTTCCGCACGCGCGAGGGCGGGGGCGGGCCCGGCATCTCCGTGCCGCCCGAGCGCATCGTGAGCGACGGCATCTACGGCTGGGTGCGCAACCCGATGTATCTCGGCCATCTCATCTTCCTCGCCGGCATCGCGCTCATCGTCGGCTCGTGGATCGCCGCGGCCGTCTTCGTCTTCCACGCATTCTGGTTCGATGCGCGGGTGAAGGAAGACGAGGAGCGCCTCGCGCAGCGCTTCGGCGATCCCTATCGCGATTACTGCCGGCGCGTGAAGCGCTGGATTCCCGGCGTCCTCTGAGCGCGCCGCGCGCTGGTTCGAGCGAGCCAGGCGCGCTTCACGCGTTCGCGCGATCTTCTTTCCGCAGGGAACGCTGCCCGGACCATCGCCGGGAACGCGCGCGCAATGCCCTGGTCCGATCGGCGACTTGCCCTGCACGGGAGCCGTGCGGCGCAGGCGCACCCGAACGGAGGAGACCATGGCTGGCAAATCGATCAAGGACAAGAGCAAGTACAAGGCGCTCAAGCGCAAGGGCATGTCGAAGACGCGGGCGGCCAAGATCGCCAACTCGGGCAAGGCGGGAAGCCGCAAGGGCGGCAAGCGCAGCCACCGCGGCAGCAAGCACTGAGTGGCGCGGGCGCGCCCCGCGCCCGCTCGCCGGATCCCCGCGGAATAACCGGACGCTCCGCGGTGTTGCCCCCGTGCGCGAACCACCCACGGGAGGCCCCATGAAAAAGTCCATCGTGCTCGCGGCCGCGCTGGCCGCGCCGTCGATCGCATTGGCCGCCGCCGACATCGAGGCGGGCAAGGCGAAGGTGCAGGCGGTGTGCGCGGCGTGCCACGGCGCGAACGGCGTGAGCGTGAGCGACGCCATTCCCAACCTCGCCGGCCAGCGCGCGGGCTACATCGAGGCGCAACTGAAGGCGCTCAAGGCGGGCACGCGCAAGGCGCCGCTGATGAACCCGATCGCCGCCCAGCTCGCGCCCCAGGACATGGCGAACGTCGCCGCGTATTTCGCCTCGCTCCCGGGCGCGCCCGCGGGCGCGAAATCGGACCTGCTGCCCAACGTGGCGCGCACGCACGTCGCGTTTCCCGAGGGCTACCAGGGCAGCTTCCGCCGCTACGTCACCATGAACTTCCCCGAACGCTCCGAGGTGCGCTACTTCTACGCGAACCCGGTCGCGCTCGCGGCCGCGCGCGACGGCAAGGAGCTGCCCGACGGCGCGATCCTCTTCGCCGAGGTGTACTCGGCGAAGGCCGGGCCCGACGGCAAGCCGCTCATGGGCGCCGACGGCTACTTCGTGCCCGACCAGATCCGCGGCTACACGGCGATGTCGCGCGGCGAGGGCTGGGGCGCGTCGATCCCGGACATGCTGCGCAACGGCGACTGGAACTACGCGGTCTTCACGCCGGCGAAGCAGCCGCGCGCGGGCGTGAACCAGGCCGAATGCCTCGCGTGCCACAAGCCGCTCGAAAGCGCGAGCTATCTCTTCACCTTGAAGCAGCTCGCCGAGGCGGCGAAGCAGCAGTAATGCTCCGATCCCGCGTCCGGCGCGTGCGCCGCTAGCCGGCGAGGAAGCGCTCCACCTCGGCGGCGAACGCCTCGGGATTCTCGACCGCGGAAAGGTGCGCCGCGCCGGGAATGACCGCGAGGCGCGCGCCCGGGATGCGCTCGGCGATCGCCTGGGACATCGCGGGTGGGGTGCCGGCATCGAGCTCGCCCGCGATCACGAGGGTCGGCGCCGCGATGCGCGGCAACTGCTCGAGCAGATCGAGCTCGGCGATCGCGTCGCAGCAGCCGAGGTACCCCTGGCCCGGCGTCTCGACGAACCGCGCCATCACCTTCTCGACGACGGCGCGATTCTTCAAGCGGAACGCCTCGGAGAAATATCGCGCCGCGACCATATCGCGGATCGCCGCGAGCCCGCCCTGCTCGACCATGCGGATGCGCGCCTGCCAGTTGGAGCGGCCCTCCGGCCCGTAGGAGCTGGTGGTGTTCGCGAGCACGAGCTTGCCGAGGCGCTCGGGATAGGCGAGGGCGAAAGCCTGTCCGACCATGCCGCCCATGGACAGCCCGACCCAGTGCGCGCGCTCGATGCCGAGGCGGTCGAGCAGGCGCGCCGCGTCGTCGGCCAGGTCGGCGAGGCCATAGGGTCGCGGCGCGACAGGACTGCGGCCGTGGCCGCGCGCGTCGAACGCGAGCACGCGGTGGCGCGGCGCCAGGCGCGCGGCGAGGTGTTCCCACATGCGGTGGTCGCAGCCGATCGTGTGCGCGAGCACGACCGCTGCTCCCGCCCCGCCGCTGTCGGCGCAGAAGAGCTTCACCGCGCTCATCGCGCTCGCGCGGCCCGCGCCTTGCGCTTCGCCCCGGGCTTGCGCGCCGCCTTCTTCGCCGCCGGCGCCTTCGCCTTCCCCGGCGCGCGCTCGGTACCCACCGCCTCGATCACCTCGCGCGCCTCCTTGAAGCCGTGGTTGGCCGCGGGCACGCCGCAATAGATCGCCGATTGCAGCAGCACCTCGCGCAGCTCGTCCTGGCCGAGATCGCCGGACTCGAGGGCCGCGCGCACGTGCAGGCGGAACTCGTCCCAGCGGCCGAGCGCGATGGTCATCGCGAGCACGAGCATGCGGCGCACGTCGCGCTCGAGTCCCTTGCGGTTCCAGATGCCGTCCCAGGCGTATTGCGTGATCATCTGCTGGAAGTCCGCATTGAACGGCGTCGCGGCTGCGAGCGCGCGGTCGACCCATTCGTTCCCGAGCACCTCGCGGCGCGTGCGCAATCCCCGTTCGTAAGCCTTGCGGCCCATGGCGCTTGCCTCCCTCAGGTCAGATAGGGCGCGAGCCTCGCGAGCAGCTCGTCGGCCGCCTCTCGCGGGCTGCCGGACGACGGTCCGCACGCGGCGAGATTCTGCCCCATGCGCGCGGGATCGACGATCAGGAAATTCCCGATGGTGTCGAGGAAATCGAGGGCGCGGCCGAGCGCGCCGGCGATGTCGGGAACGATCTCGAGCTCGGCCTGCCAGCCGCCGAGCGCGCGCTCGTGCTCCGCGACGGATGCGGCGTGGAGCGTGGCGAGCAGGCCCGGAATGCGCGTGGCCGCGGCGAGCGCGTGCACGCAACCGACGGGATTGCGCTTGTGCGGCATCGCGCTCGAGCCGCCCACGCCTTCCTGCGCCGGCTGCTCGCGCATCTCGCCCACTTCCGGCTGCATGAGGAGCGAGACGTCGCGCGCGATCTTGCCCGAGGTGAGCACCACGAGCCCCACGCGGTCGAGCAGGTCGATCCACGCGCTGCGATGCGCGTGCCACGCGGGCGCATCGGCGAGACCCAACACGAGCGCGACGCGGTGGCGCACGGCCGCCCCCCGGCCGCGGAACGCCTCGAGCGCGCCGACGGGACCGCCGAGCTGCACCGCGAGCCCGGCCTCGGTCGCCTCCGCGAGGCGGTCGCGGTCGTGCGCGAGCGCGTGCGCCCAGCGCGCGATCTTCAGCCCCGCCGTGATCGGGATCGCCGATTGCATGAGCGTGCGCCCGGCCATCGGTGTCGCGCGATGCTCGCGCGCGAGTCGCGCGAGCGAGCGCACCGTGGCCTCGAGCGTGCGGTCCGCTTCCTCGAGGCAGGGCTTGAGGCACAGCGCCATGGCCGTGTCGAGCACGTCCTGGGTGGTGGTGCCGAAATGCACGTGCGCGACCGCGTCCGCATCGACGCGCTTCACCTCCGCCTTCAGGAACTTCACGAACGGCACGACCAGCGTGGCGTTGCGCTTGCCCTCGGCCACGAGCGCGTCGACGTCGATCTTCACGCCGCCCGTGGCGAGCCTGATCGCCTCGGCGGAACGCGCGGGGATGAGCCCTTCGGCCGCCTGCGCCTCGGCCAGCGCCGCCTCGAACGCGAGCATCGCCGCGAGGAACGCGGGCGGCTCGAAGGCGGATTCGAAGGCGGGGCGGGCGAGCGTGCGGGAGGTGAGGCTCGCGGCCATCGCGCTCAGGCCGCGAAGAAGACCGTCTCGCCCTCGCCCTGCAGGCGGATGTCCCAGCGCCACCGCCCGCCGCCCTCGTCGCGTGCGATGAGCGTGCGCACGCGTGGGGAATCGGCGATCGCCGCGAGCGCGGGATCGGCGCGGACCTGCGCCTCGGAGGCGAGATACACGCGTGTGCGCAGCGGCTTGAGCAGCCCGCGTGCATGCAGCATGAAGTCGATGAACGGCACCGCGCCGCCGGGCATCGCGGTCTCGATGCGGTAAGCCCCGTCCGGGTCCGTCTCGAGGCGCGCGAAGCCGTGCGGGTTCGAACCGCCCGAAGCGCCCGCGGGCGTGTTCCCGTCGGGCGCGCGTTGCCACGTCTCCACGAGCGCATCGGCCACCGGATCGCCCGCGCCGTCGATGATGCGCCCGGAGATCCGGATGCGCGGCGCGCCTGCCGCGAACGTCACGCTCGCGCCGTCCTGCCAGCGCAGCGCCTCGTGGAAGAAGGGGCCGATGGTCTGCTGCGGTGTGCGTTGCGCCATGGTCACATCCCCAGCGGCGTCGACCTCGCGCCCGCGAGCACGATGTCGAAACGGTAGCCGAGCGCGATGCCCTCGATGCCGGTCTCCAGGTGCAGCGTCGAGACCATGCGATTGCGCGCCTCGGCATCGGCAACGCTGTTGAAGATCGGATCGATCGCGAGCAGCGGGTCGCCCGGGAAGTACATCTGCGTGATCAGGCGCTGCACGGGCGCGTTGCCGAGCAGCGAGAAGTGGATGTGCTGCGGCCGCCAAGCGTACGGATGGTTGCGCCACGGATACGAGCCGGGCTTCACGGTCACGAAGCGGTACCAGCCGTCGTCGTCGGTGAACGTGCGCCCGCCGCCGAGGAAGTTGGGGTCGAGGGGCGCCTCGTGCTGGTCGCCGGGATGCGCATAGCGACCCGAGGCGTTCGCCTGCCAGATCTCGACCAGCGAGCGGCGCACCGGGCGGCCGTCCGCGTCGGTGAGGCGCCCGGCGACGATCATCTTCTCGCCGAGCGGCGCCGATCTTCCGTGGATCGTGAGGTCGTTGTCGCCGCTCCTCACGAAGCCCTGCGGCACGAACGGTCCCGGCACGTCGAACGCGCCCGCCGCGAGCGCGACGAGCGGCTCGCGTGGCGCGCGGTGCTCGGTGCTCTTGTAGCCGGGGTAGACGTACGGGGGATCGATCGAATCGGGTCGCGCCATGTCGTTCATGCGGTGTCCTCCTGGAACTAGCCCAGCGCGGCGATCATCGCCGGCACGTAGCTCTCGTCGCTCGCGATCACCAGCATCTCGACGGACGCGCGCAGCGTGCGCAGCGTCTCGTCCTCGCCCTCGGCGAGCTGCGTCTCGGGCGGCACCACGTAGATCGCGGTGACCGGATGGTTGCGTCCGTGGGCGATGCGCGCGACCACGCTCGCGAGCGACACGTCGTCGCCGCGGCAGGCGACGAGGAAGATCATGTCGGCGCGCACGAGATCGCGCTGCAGGTCGCCGCCGCCCGCCTGGATCGCCGCGAGCGGATCGCCGGCCGCGCTCTTCGCGAGCACGTGCACGTCGACTTGCGCTTCTTCGGCGCAGATGCCGCGCGCGATGCGCGCCCCGCCGGTGCCGAGGCCCACGATCGCGAGCGTGCGCGGGCGCGAGTTCGGCGCCTCGATGCGTCCGGGCAATCCGAAGGCGGGGCGGGCGGAGCGGCCCATGGCGTCCTGTTCGTTCATGTCGCTTTGGCGGCGTGCGCTCAGAGCGTCTCGCCATCCTTGAGCACGCCCGCCGCGCGCAGCGCGCCGTCGAGCCACCTGGGCTTCAGGTTGCGGCCCGCCTCGATGTCGGAGATGCGCGTCTTCTCCTCGGACACCTTCTTCGCCGCGGCCTCCAGCAGCGTGGGCGCCTTCTCGCGCTCGAGCACGAGCACGCCGTCGGCGTCGCCGACGATGAGGTCGCCGGGCCGCACCGCCATCCCGCCGCACGAGATCGGCCAGTTGATGCGTCCCGGGATGAACTTGGTCGGGCCGTTCGGGTTCGCGCCCGCGGCGAACACGGGCAAGCCGAGCGCGCGCAGCTCCTCGGTGTCGCGCACCGCGCCGTCGATCACCACGCCGGCGAGTCCCACCTTCCTGCACGCGGAGAGCATGAGCATGCCCATCAACGCGCACGACAGGTCGCCCTTGCCGTCGATCACCAGCACGTCGCCCGGCTTCGCCATGGTGATGGCGGCGTGGATCATGAGGTTGTCGCCGGGGCGCACCTCGATGGTGAAGGCGGGACCGGCCATGCGCATCGCGGGGGCGAGCGGCCGGATGCGGCCGTGCATCGTGCCGCGGCGGCCGGCCACGTCGGCGAGGATCGACGCGGCGAAGCCCGAGGCCTTGCGCACGGTGTCGGCGTCGACGCGCTCGAAGTCGCGGCGGATGTCGGAAAGGGGAGGGGTCGCGATGTCGTTCATTTGTTTTCCTTCGTTCGAAAGCGGTGCTTCGCGGCTTCAGGCGGGCGCGGTGGCGCGGCGCGCGGCCTTGCCGCGGCGCGTGAGCTGCGCATCCAGGCGCGGATAGACGCGGCGCGCATTGCCCTCGAAGATCCTGTAGCGGTCCTCGTCCGTGAGGGCCTTCAATTGGTCGATGTAGCGCTTGGTGTCGTCGAAATGGTGGCCGGTCTTGGGGTCGATCCCCTTCACCGCGCCGATCATCTCCGAAGCGAAGAGGATGTTGTCCGTGGGTACGACCTTCGCGAGGAGCTCCATGCCGGGCAGGTGGTAGACGCAGGTGTCGAAGAACACGTTCTTCATGAGCGTGTCGATCAGCTCCGGCTTCTTCATGTCCACCGCGAAGCCGCGATAGCGTCCCCAGTGGAAGGGGACCGCGCCGCCGCCGTGCGGGATCACGAAGCGCAGCCCGGGAAACTCCTCGAACACGTTCTTCTGCACCATCTGCATGAAGGCGGTCGTGTCCGCGTTGAGGTAATGCGCGCCGGTGAAGTGGAAGTTCGGGTTGCACGACGACGAGACGTGGATCATCGCCGGCACGTCGAGCTCGCAAAGCTTCTCGTAGAGCGGATACCAGTAGCGGTCGTGGAGGGGAGGGCCGTTCCACAGGCCGCCGGACGGATCGGGGTTCAGGTTCACGCCGACGAAGCCCAGCTCCTTCACCATGCGCTCGAGCTCGGGGATGCAGTTCTCGACCGGCGCGCCCGGATGCTGCGGCAAAGGGCCCACGGCGGCGAAGTTGTCGGGGAGCAGCGTGCAGATGCGGTGGATGAGGTCGTTCGACAAGCGCGTCCACTGCTGGCTCACCGCTTCGGTGCCGATGTGGTGGGCCATGCCCGAGGCGCGCGGCGAGAAGATCGTGAGGTCGGTGCCGCGCTCCTGCTGGAACTTGAGCTGCGGCTCGACGCTCTTCACCAGCTGCTCGTCGCTGATGGCGAGGTCCTTCGGATTCGGCTTGCGCGCCGGGTCGGCGAGCGCCGCGAGCTGCTTGTCGCGGAACGCGTGCAGGGCGGCCGGCTCGGTGGTGTAGTGGCCGTGGATGTCGATGATCATGCGTCAGGCGCCTTTCGAAGCCGCGTAGCCGTTTTTCGAAGATCCGCCGAGGAACGCGAGGACGCGCGCGGGCGCGTTCTCCTCGGTCTGGCCGGTGACCGGCACGTCCCAGTATTCTGCACGCGGCAGGCATTCCTCGAGGTAGCGCGCGGCCGACGTGGCGTGCGATTCGTCATGGCCGGGCACGATGAACGCGGGAATCGTGAGCCGCATCAAATCCTCGGGCTCGGCGCCCGGCGCCGTGTCGCGATCGAGCAGCGTGCGCGCCATGCCGGTGACCGCGAGCTTGTAGGCCTCGACGTCCTGGCGCGCGAACGACTCGGCGAACGCCGCATCCGCCTTGATCGGGGCCGCCCACGGACCTGCCCGCGGGTCGGCGCCGAAGCTCTTGCCCTCCTTGCGCACGAGCGCGACGACTTGCGCGAGCCCCTGTTGCTGCACGAACGCGAGATGCTCGGCGAAGCGCTGCTGCCCCTTGATGCGGTACTTCGCGCCGCCCACGGGCCACCACAGGACCATCGAGAGCACGCGCTCGGGATGCGCGACGCCGAAGGCGAGCACGGGCGAGACGCCCATGCATCCGCCCATGAGGTGCGCGCGATCGACGCCGAGGTGGTCGAGAAGGCCGCGTCCCTGGGCGGCGTAATCGCGCCAGGTCACGCGCTCGACGCGCCCGCCCGACTGCCCGCATTCGCGCCGGTCGAACATCACGCAGGTGTAATGCTTCGGCAGATGGTCGAGCAGCTTCACGCGCGCATACACGCCGAGCGAGGACCACTTCTCCACCGTCGCATCGAAGCCGCCGGGCGCGTACATGAGGAGCGGCGGTCCCGAGCCCACGACCTCGTAGCGCGTGGCGATGCCGCCGATCGCGACGGTCGCCATCAGCGCTTCACCTTGATGCCGCCCCGGATCTGGCGGCCGTTGCGCACGTCCTCGGCGAAGGCGGACAACGCGTCGAGCGTGACCTGCGCGACGTTCGCGTAGGTATCCGGCTTCGAATCGATCGCGGCCGCGGCATACCCGATGGCGGCGTGCGCCATGCGCATGCGGCCGTCGAGCCAGGGGCCGCCGCCGAGCCCGCCGAGAACGGGAATGGAGACCGCTTGCGTGACCCGCGGGCCGGCGAGCGGCCCGGAGCTCGTGAAGTCGATCATCGCGCAGCCGAGCCCCTCGAGCGCCCGGGCTTCGTCGACGAGCCGGCCGGCCATGGACTCGGGCACCTCGATCGCGCCTCCCAGCAGCTTCGCGTGCTCGATGCCGTACCGCGCGGCGTTGCCCTGCGTGATGCCCATCTGCGCGAACACCGGGATGCCGGCCTCGACGATCGCCCGCGTCGCATCGGGAAACTCCGCCGCGCCGTCGAGCTTCACCATGTCGGCCCCGCCTTCCTGCACGACGCGATGGGCCGCGGCGAGCGCCGCGCGCGGCCCCTGCTCCAGCACCCCCGCCGGGAAATCGCAGCTCACCAGCGCGCGCTCGACACCCCGGCGCACCGCCTGGCAAACGAGGATCATCTCGTCGAGCGTCATGTCGTCGGGATCCGTGCGGCCCCAGAGGTTCATGCCGACCGAATCGCCGACGGACACGAGGTCGACCCCGGCGCGGTCGGCGATCCTGGCGACCTGGAAATCCCACGCCACGACGCCGACGATCTTGCGTCCCGCGGGCTTCATGCGCTGAAGCTGCGGGACGGTCACCCGCTCCACTACTCCCATGCGCGGTTGTCCACCGTGTTCTCGTAGGTCGCGCCCGGCACGGTCATGTTCCAGCCGACCGTCCAGGTGTAGGTATCGTCCCAGCGCTCGCGCGTGTACGGCTGCGGCGGCGCGTTGAGCAGGCGCCAGGTCTGGAACTCGCTCTCCTGCAGCAGGCCGCCGGTCTCGGCGACCAGGTACTTCACGTACGGGCGCGGATCCTTCGCGAGCACCTCGCAGGCGCGGGCCTGCGCGCGGAACATCTTCTTCAGCGTGTCCGCGTCCATGTCGTCGCCCGCCGCCTCGGCGCGCGTCGAGTGCGATTCGACCAGGATGCGCAGGCCGAGCTTCTGCGCGTAGCTGATCCACGGCTCCATGAGGCTCACCGCCTGCACCTTGCCCTCGCGCAGCGCGTCGATGCGCTTGGGCATCGAGCCCGCGGTCGTCGTCTTCACGTGCTGCTTCTGCAGGAAGCCTTCCATGATCTTGAGCGTCGTGAAGTGCGAGCCGTTGTTCGGCGTGACCGCGATCGGCACGTTCTTCAGCATCTCCGGCTCGTAGTAGGGCGAGTCGGGGCGCACGACGATGGCGAAGGAGGACATCGCCGCGCCCAGCGCCACGATCTTGCGCGGGCGCAGGTGCTCGGTGTTGGCCTCCACCGCGCGCTTCATGATGCCCCACTCGCACATGCGGTACTGGTCGATCCCGCCCTGGTTGTAGACCGAGTCGAGCGGGCGGTCGAAGATCGAGTCGAACTTCACGAAGTGCTTGGTCGTCACCTGCGCCATGCCGGGCGTGGTCACGAAATCGATGTCGAGCCCTTCGTCCCTGAAGAATCCCTCGTCGCGCGCGACCAGCACCGGCAGGTCGTGGACGGCGTTCATGATGGCCACCTGCGGCTTCTTCGCGACCTGCGGCTTGCGAGTCACTTCCTGGACGCTCATGGCGCTTCCTCCTCGTGGCGTTGGAGAGTTCCCCTTTGTCCTCCCTGCTGCGGAACATCATCCCACCAGTTTCAGCGTGGCGGGAGCGAACAATTCCTCGGGTGTGACCGGCCGCGTGAGGATTCCCTGCTCGCGCGCCGAGGAGACCAGCTCCTCGAGCACGTGGCGGTTCGGCTCGATGCCGTAGGGCAGGGGATCGCGGCCCGTGATCTCCATCACCCGGCGGTGCATCTCGTCGACCTTCGTCGGGCTCTCGATCCTGCCGGCGCGCAGCTTCTCCACGTACCGGCGCTTCGATTCGGCGAAGGCGTCGAAGACGTCCTCCGCGAGGCCGGGATGCGCGGCGAGGAGCTCGTCCTTCACGACCACCGTGTGGTTGATCGGGTAGTGGCCGTGCTTGCGCAGCGCCTCGAATCCGGCCTCGCGCGCGTCCGCGATGAGCGGCTTCACGTCCGGATGGTCGATCTCCACGTTGATCGCGGCGGGCAGCTCGCCGGAGATCACGAGGTCGGCCATCTTGCGGCCCTTCTCGAGCGGCACGACGTTCGCGGGCGGCCGGAACTCGGCCACGTGCTCGTCGCCGGAAAGCACCCACGTGATCTTCTTCAGGTCGACGCCGTGCTCGTGCTGCAGCACGCTGCGCGCCCATACGCCGGTCGTGACGGTATAGCCGCGCGCCACGCCCACGCGCTTGCCCTCGAGGTCCCTGGGCGTGCGGATGCCCGCCTTGGTGTTCACGACGATGGCGCCGTGGTGGAAGGCGCGCACGAGGAAGATGGGCAGCGCCGTGAAGCGCTTGCCGTGCTCGCGCGCGGTGATGTAGGTGGTCAGCGCGAGCTCCGAGATGTCGAACTCGAGCCCGCGCACCATGCGGCGGAACGCGTCGATGAGCGGGTCGACCTCGACGAAGTCGAACGCGAAGGTGCGCGGCCTGACCGTCCCGTCCTTGAGCGCCTGGTTGTTGCCCTGCGTGCGGGTGACGGTCTTCAGCTTCATCTCGGCCATCGCGGTCCTCGGTCTGGTTCAGCAGCAGTCGCAGTCGAAGCTCACCGCGGTGAGCGATTCGCGCAGCCACGCGGGCGGGATGTCGCCCTCGCCGACTCCCTCGACGGGCTTGAAGACGCGGAAGCGGTGCGGGGTCCCGTCGGCGGTCCAGAACGCGACGTGCGTCTCGCGCGGCGGGAAGCCGGGAAGCGTGGGCCGCGCCTCGCGCACGATCACCGTGTCCTCGCGGGCGAGGCCGAAGCGCGTGCGCGTCCAGTCGGCGATGCGGTCGAGCGCCTCGACGCGGGCGAACCCGCGCCGCGCGGCCGGGAAGGGCGCGGCGCCGGCGGGATCGCTCCAGATGCCCACGCCCCAGGCGCTCCTCACAGCCACGGCATGAGCGAGGCGTGGATCACGTCGGGCACGCCCTGGCCGCCCACGGACTTGATCGCGGTGTCCACCTGGTCCAGGCCGAAGCGATGCGTCGTGATCTTCTCGAGCGGGAAGCGCTTCGACGCGAGCTGCGCGAGCGCGAGCTCGCACGCCTCGTAGCTATGGCCGCGCGCGCTCTTGAGCGTGATCGCCTTCACCGTCATCTTGCCGATCGGGAAGTTGGGGAACTCGGCGAACTCGCCCTGCACCACCATCGTGCCGGCCTTGCGCTTCAACGCCTCGATGCCGAGCAGCACGGGCATCGTGCCCGCGCCCGCCGTGCAGTCGAGCACCACGTCCACGCCCTTGCCGCCCGTGATCGCGCGGATGCGCTCGAGCGGGTCTTCCCGGTTCACGTCGATCACGTGGTCCGCACCGAGCTCCTTCGCGACCTTCAGGCGCGCGGCGTCCTTCGACGTGCCGGTCACGATGATGAGCGAGGCGCCCGCCTGCTTGCAGATCACCGTCTGCGACAGGCCCTGCTGGCCCGGGCCCTGGATGAGCACCGTGGAGTCGTAACCCACGCCGCCGTCCATGAGCGACCATTCGACGCCGTTCGCCATCGGCGTGACGAGGCCCGCGAGCTCGGGCGAGACGCCCTTCGGCACGTGGTGCACGACCGCGTTCCACGGCAGGTACATGTACTGCGCGAAGCCGCCGAAGAGGTGCGGGGCGCGCCGCGCGGACGTGTAGCCGTAGCGGATCGCCTCCGGGTTGTTGCGCCAGTCCGTGTTCTCGCAATGCCGGTACTGCCCCTTGTGGCACCACTCGCACTTGCCGCACATCACGTAGTGCTCGACGAAGACGAGGTCGCCTTCCTTGAAGCCCTTGCGCCGCGTGAATTCGCGGCCGGCCTTCGCGATGACGCCGATGTTCTCGTGGCCCATGATCACCGGCTCGTCCGAGGGCGGCGTCTTGTACAGCTTCACGTCGGTGCCGCAGATGCCGCCCACCTCCACCTTGAGCAGCGCCGCGTCCTCGGCGATCTCGGGCATGGGGAACTCCCGGATCTCCGTCCTGCTCGGACCGGTTCGCACCGCGGCCAGCACCTTTTCCAACGTCGTTCCTTCCACAAATGAAAGGGCGCGGCCGGGGCCGCGCCGGTCAGGGATGAGGGGTGCGCGTCACACGGAGGTCTGGGCGACGCCCGCGCGCGCGCGCAGCGCCTCGCCGGCGCCTTCCTTGAACGGCGTGCCCGAAGGCAGCACCACGGCGACCGAGCGCACCTTCTGGTGGACGGGATCGCGGCCCGGGGGCAGCGTGCCCCTGGCGGCGAGCTCCTTCGCCGCGCGCATGAGCTTGTGGCGCGCCATGATGATCCCGTTGTCGGTCGAGACCAGGTTCTCCTTGGTGCGGTCCTGGATCGGCCCCATGCTCTCCTGCAGCGACGCGTCCTGCATGCCGATGCCCTCGACCCCGCTGTAGTTGCGGCCCGACCTCTGCGAGGCGCGGTCGATCAGGTAGTCGTTGTCGCGGTTGGCGAGCGGGCGGAAGTTCCTGTCGACCTTCACGTGCACGCCCTTGCCGTCGATCATCGCCTGGCGCTCGTCGGCGGTGAGCGGGCGCACCGGGTGGTAGTCGAAGCTCCACGCCATGCACGTCTCGTCGTCCATCGGCACCCAGAAGTGGCCGTGCATCGGGTGGTCGCCGCGCGGCGGCACCATCGTGAACATCGGCATCACCCAGGGCGTGATGCGCCAGTAGTACTTCCCGTCCTCGGCGTTGCGTCGCGCCCCGATATAAAGGCCGCCCTCGCTGTCGACCACCTCGAACACCGGCTTCTTGTCGCCGATGTTGTACTGGTTGCCTTTGGCGCCCTTGAACAGCGGATCGTGGTTGAGCTGCCCGCTGTGCAGGAACGAGACGTGGCTCGAATCGATGCCGCCTTCCATCGCCTGCAGCCAGTTGCACTCCTGCAGCCGCTTCGACGTGTAGCTCTGCTCCGGCGGCACGGTCGCGAACTCGAATTCGGGCAGGGGCGGCTGCTGCTCGGCCGGGCCCATGTAGACCCAGATGACGCCGCCGCGCTCCATGAGCGGATAGGACTTGAGGCGGATCTTCTGGCAGAAGCCGCTTTCGGCGGGCTCCGAGGGCACGTCGATGCATTGGCCCGTGACGTCGTACTTCCAGCCGTGGTACGGGCAGCGCAAGCCGCATTCCTCGTTGCGGCCGAACCACAGCGACACGCCGCGGTGCGCGCAGAACTCGTCGATCAATCCGAGCCTTCCCTCGGTGTCGCGGAAGGCGACCATGCGCTCGCCGAGGCACTTCACGCGCACCGGCGGGCAGTCGGCCTGCGGCAGCTCCCAGGACAGCAGCACGGGCAGCCAGTAGCGGCGGAAAAGCTCGCCCATCGGCGTGCCGGGGCCGGTGCGGACGAGCAGCTCGTTCTGTTCGGCTTTCATCGTGGGGTCTCGCTTCGCGGGGGCGTTCCGAGCGTTCCTCTATGAAGAACGGCGTTCCTGTGTGTGGTCTACACGTTAGCATCGCGCTACAATGGGGTCAATGTCGCGGGCGCCGCATTTCCCGGGCCCGCGCCCCCGTTTCCCCGCTGGATTCCTTCGAAAATGTCCGGAACCGAAACGCTGCTGTCGCTCTGCGCCGCGGGCGATGTGCCCGAGGGCGGCGCGCTCAAGGTCGGGCGCGACGGGCTCATCCTCGCCGTGTTCAATCTCGGCGGGCGCTTCTTCGTCACCGACGACACCTGCACCCACGGCCCGGGCTCGCTCTCCGAGGGCGAGATCGACGGCGAGATCGTCGAATGCAACTTCCACAACGGCGCGTTCCACATTCCCACCGGGCGCGTGGAGGCGCCGCCGTGCATGATCCCGCTGCGCACCTACAAGGTCCACGTGGTCGACGGCCGCGTGTGCATCGAGCCGCCGGCGGCCTAGCTCGCGCCCTAGCGCGCCCCGCGCTTCGCGGCGGCGAGCTCGCCGAGCCGCGCCGTGAGCGCCTCGAGCTCCTTCACCTTGTCGAAGTAGGCGTCGGCGCCGAGGCCGAGGCACGCGGCCTTGAGCTCGGGCGACGTATGGTTCGAAGTGACCATGATCCGAATGGCGTTCAGCGACGGGTCCGCGCGCACGGCGCGGATCACGTCCGTGCCCGAGCCGCCCTTCAGCTGCAGGTCGAGGACCACGGCGTCGGGGCGCCAGCGACGGATCGCCTCGACGGTGCTCGCCTCGGAGTCGGCCATCCCCGCGACCTCGATGCGGCCGGGCTCGGCGATGAGCTCGGCGAGCATCTCGGCCACGGTCGGCGTGTCGTCCGCGATCACGACGCGCAGGGTCGAGGTCCCCGCCGGGTCGCGCGGTTTTTCCGTTTCGCTTGTCATTTTGGCCCGTTCGGCGTGTCGGCATTGTAGCCCCGGAGCCACCCCGCGAAGAAAACGCGCGGATGTAGGCCTCGTCCTACATTCCATCCCGGGAACGGCGTCCTATACTCGATCGACCCCGGAAAAATATGCGCGCCGCGTGGTCGCCGTGCGAAGGGGAATGCGAGATACCCGAACGATGACGACGACGATGCTGAAGATGCCACCGGATGCGAATGGTCGCGACGCGACCCTTCGCGCTTTGCGGGCCGCAGGGCTCGAGGTGATCGAGGTCCGCGACTGGGACGAGGTGCGCGAGCCGCTCGCGCGTTGCCCGAAGGCGATCGTCGTGTGCGACGAGGCGCCGGACGAGGGACGCGTGGAGCGCATCGCGAGCGTGCTTGCGGAGAACGCATCGTCGACCGCGGCGATTCCGCGCGATGCGATGCGCAAGCTCTCGCACGATTTGCGCACGCCGCTTTCGGCGATGGCCGGGTGGCTGCATCTCATCGAATCGGGGAAGCTCGACGAAGAAGGCTTGAAGCGCGCGATCGCGAAATTGCGCGGCAACATCGAGGACCAGGTGCGGACGGTCGATCGTTATCTCGCCGCCGCCACGACGCACGAAGGACACCGCTGACATGAAGCAGAACGACAAGACCCTGAACGAGACCGGATCGGCCGTCGCCGCGCGCCGCCGGATCGCCGACAAGCCGGTGAAGCAGGCGGCCGCCGCGCCGTCGGGAGCGACGCTGTCGGCCGAGGAGGGCCGCCTGCTGCTGGGCGCGCTCACCGCCCTCAAGCAGGGCGAGAGCGCCGTGCGCCTCCCGCTGGACTGGACGGGCTTGCAGGGCAAGATCGCCGAGAGCTTCAACGCGGTGATGGACCTGAACTCGCGCATGGCCGAGGAGCTCGCACGGCTGCGGCAGAAGGTCGGCAAGGAGGGCAAGCTCAAGCAGCGCGTCGACATGGGCGACGTGCGCGGTTTCTGGCGCGACTCGGTGCATTGCGTGAACGCGCTCATCGACGACCTCGTGTACCCGACGAGCGAGACGGCGCGCGTGATCGGCGCGGTGGCGCAGGGCGACCTGTCGCAGACCATGGCGCTCGACGTCGACGGCCGCCCGCTCGAGGGCGAGTTCCTGCGCACCGCGAAGACGATCAACAAGATGGTGGACCAGCTCGGCTCCTTCGCCTCGGAGGTGACGCGGGTGGCGCGCGAGGTGGGCACGGAAGGCAAGCTCGGCGGCCAGGCGGTGGTGGAGGGCGTGAGCGGCACGTGGAAGGACCTCACCGACTCGGTGAACTCCATGGCCGGCAACCTCACCGACCAGGTGCGCGGCATCGCGAAGGTGGTGACCGCGGTCGCGAACGGCGACCTCAAGCAGAAGCTCACCGTGGAGGCGAAGGGCGAGATCGCGGCCCTCGCGGACACGATCAACAGCATGATCGAGACGCTCGCGACGTTCGCCGAGCAGGTGACCTCGGTGGCGCGCGAGGTGGGCGTCGAGGGCCAGCTGGGCGGCCAGGCGAAGGTGCCGGGCGCGTCGGGCACGTGGAAGATGCTCACGGAGAACGTGAACCAGCTCGCGGAGAACCTCACCACGCAGGTGCGCGCGATCGCCGAGGTGGCGACCGCCGTGACGCAGGGTGACCTCACGCGCAGCATCACGGTGCAGGCGAAGGGCGAGGTGGCGGCGCTCAAGGACACCATCAACGAGATGATCCGCAACCTGCGTGACACCACGCAGAAGAATACCGAGCAGGACTGGCTGAAGACGAACCTCGCCAAGTTCAGC
The DNA here is from genome assembly GCA_964403515.1 of uncultured Burkholderiales bacterium. Classification (GTDB taxonomy): domain Bacteria; phylum Pseudomonadota; class Gammaproteobacteria; order Burkholderiales; family Usitatibacteraceae; genus Usitatibacter. The sequence goes on from CAYOGL010000003.1 coordinate 204,085, forward strand.
CGTATGCTGCAGGGCCAGAAGGACCTGAACACGGTGGGCCGCCTGATCCTGTCGGAGCTCGCGCCCGTGGTGAGCGCGCAGCACGCGGAGTTCCACGTGCTGTCCGGCGGGGACGAGTTCCCGCACCTGACGCTGCTGGCGAGCTACGCCTCCGACGGCGAGAGCGCGCACGGCCGGCGCATCGGCCTGGGCGAAGGGCTCGTCGGCCAGTGCGCCCTCGAGAAACGCAAGATCCTCATCAACAACCCGCCGCCGGACTACCTGAAGATCGCCTCGAGCCTCGGCAACGCCGCGCCGCGCAACATCCTCGTGCTGCCGGTGGTGTTCGAGAGCCAGGTGAAGGGCGTGCTCGAGCTCGCTTCGTTCGAGGGCTTCAGCGAGGTGCACCAGGCGTTCCTCGACCAGCTCACGGAATCGATCGGCATCGTGATCAACACGATCGAGGCGAACACGCGGACCGAGGACCTGCTCACGCAGTCCCAGACGCTCGCGCAGGAATTGCAGAGCCGCCAGGAAGAGCTGCAGACCACGAACCAGGAGCTGCAGGAGAAGGCGCGGCTGCTGGCGCACCAGAACCAGGAGGTGGAGCGCAAGAACCAGGAGGTGGAGCAGGCCCGCCAGGCGCTCGAGGAGAAGGCGCGCCAGCTCGCGCTCACCTCGAAGTACAAGTCGGAGTTCCTCGCCAACATGTCGCACGAGCTGCGCACGCCGCTCAACTCGCTGCTGATCCTGTCCGACCAGCTCTCCGGCAACAGCGAGGGCAACCTGTCGCCGAAGCAGGTGGAGTTCGCGCGCACGATCCACTCGTCGGGCAACGACCTGCTGATGCTCATCAACGACATCCTCGACCTGTCGAAGATCGAGTCGGGCACGGTGGCCGTCGACGTGGGCGAGGTGCGCCTGGACGAGCTGCAGCGCTTCGTCGAGCGCACGTTCCGCCACGTCGCGGAGACCAAGGGCCTCGCCTTCGAGATCCGCATGGACCCGCGGCTGCCGAAGGCGATCAGCACCGACGCCAAGCGCCTGCAGCAGATCCTGAGGAACCTGCTGTCGAACGCGTTCAAGTTCACGCACAAGGGCGAGGTGAGCCTGGTGGTGCGGCCGGCCGAGGCCGGCTGGTCGGCGGACAACGAAGACCTGAACCGCGCGAACGACGTGGTCGAGTTCTCGGTGACGGACACCGGCATCGGCATCCCGACCGACAAGCAGCAGATCATCTTCGAGGCGTTCCAGCAGGCCGACGGCTCGACCAGCCGCAAGTACGGCGGCACGGGCCTGGGGCTGGCGATCAGCCGCGAGCTCTCGCGCCTGCTGCGCGGCGAGATCCGGCTGGTGAGCGCGCCGAACAAGGGCAGCGTCTTCTCGCTCTACCTGCCGCAGGTCTTCCCGAGCTCGCGCCTGCCGCGCAAGTCGAGCGACGCGGCCGCGGTGGCCACGGCGGCGATCGAGGCGGCGCGTCACGCGGCGGCCGAGCGCCGTGCCCAGGAGCGCGGCGCCGAAGCGGAGTTCGCGGCACCGGAGGGCGCGGCCGAAGCGCCGGCCGTGCCGGTGGTGAACGAGGCCGACGACGACCGCGAGTCGACCCACCCGGGCGACCGCGTCGTGCTCATCGTCGAGAACGACCTCGCCTTCGCCCGCGTGCTGCTCGAGGCGGCGCGCGAGCAGGGCTTCAAGGGCATCGTCACCACGCAGGGCACGACCGCGCTCTCGCTGGTGAACGAGTTCCACCCGTCGGCGATCCTGCTCGACATCTTCCTGCCGGACATCGACGGCTGGCGCGTGCTCTCGCGCCTGAAGAACGACATCACGGTGCGCCACACGCCGGTGCACGTGATCTCGACCGAGGAAGCACGCGACCGTGCGCTCGATTCGGGCGCGCGCCGCTTCATCGCCAAGCCGCTGCAGAGCCGCAAGGCGGTGGATGACGTGCTCGAGGAGATCTGGAAGTACACGACGAACGAGCGGCGCAAGCTGCTCATCGTCGAGCCGGACCCGGTGCGCCTCAGCACGATCCGCGAGTACCTGGCGGGGCTCGAGAGCGTGGAGATCGAATGCGCGACCGACGGAGCGCGCGGCGCCGAGCTGCTGCGCCAGGCCGACCTCGACTGCGCGATCATCAACCCGGAGACGCCGGACCTCGACCTCGCCGGGCTGCTGGAGGAAGCGCGTGAGCGCGATGCCACGCCGCCCGCGGTGATCTCGTACCGACGCCAGCTCGCCTCGCTCGGCGCGGCCAGCGTCGCGCTCGAGCAGATTCCCGGCGTGCGCCACGTGCATTCCCTCGAGCGCCTGCTCGACCAGGTCGTGCTCGCGCTGCACATCGAAGCCACGCACGTGCGCGACGAGCAGCGCAAGATCCTCGAGGAGATCTACGGCTCGACCAAGGCGCTGGCGGGCCGCCGCGTCCTGATCGTCGACGACGACATCCGCAACATCTTCGCGCTGTCGTCCGTGCTCGAGGACTACGGCATGGAGATCAAGACGGCGGACAACGGGCGCGAGGCGATCGCGCACGCGCAGAAGGGCAACATCGACATCATCCTGATGGACATCATGATGCCGGAGATGGACGGCCTGCAGACCACGAAGGAGATCCGCAAGATTCCGAGCTGCAAGGACCTGCCGATCGTCGCGGTGACGGCGAAGGCGATGAAGGGCGACCGCGAGCGCTGCATCGAGGCGGGCGCGTGGGACTACCTGTCCAAGCCGGTCGATCGCGAACAACTGCTGACGGTGATGAAGGCATGGCTGCAACGGTGAGAAGCGAGTACGAAGTGAACGCCCCAGCCCCGGTTGCCGACTCGATGTCGGAAACGCTGCCCGGCGCCTCGCCGGTCGAGCGCTCGAACATCCTCATCGTCGACGACCGGCTCGACAAGCGGGTGGTGTTCCGCACCATCCTCGAGGAGCTCGACCAGAACATCGTGACGGCTTCGTCGGGCGAGGAGGCGCTGAGGTGGCTCCTCGACAACGATTGCGCGGTGATCCTCCTCGACGTGAACATGCCGGGGATGGACGGGCTGGAGACCGCCGAGCTCATCCGCTCGCGGCGCAAGTCGGCGCATACGCCGATCATCTTCATCACCGCCTTCGCCGACGAGATGCACACGGCGCGCGGCTATTCGCTGGGCGCGGTCGACTACATCCTGTCGCCGGTGGTGCCGAACATCCTGCGCAGCAAGGTGCGCGCGCTGGTGCAGCTGCACCGGCTGAATGCCGAGCTCAAGAAGCGCGCCGACGAGCGCGTCGCGCTCGCCAAGGAGCAGGCCGCGCGCACCATGGCCGAGGAGTCGCAGCGGCGCGCGAGCTTCCTCGCGGAAGCCACCCAGGTGATGGCGAGCTCGCTCGACATCGAGACGATCGTGAAGGGCGCATCGGGCCTCGTCGTGCCGTTCCTCGCCGACTTCGGCGCGGTCGTGCTCGTGAACGAGGACGGCACCGAGCGCGCGCGGCGCCACTCGTGCGTCGCGGGCTGGGAGCATTACCTCGGCGCGCACGGCGCGGCGTTCGAGGCGGCGCTGAACGCCCAGCAGGAGAAGGTCATCGGCGAGGGACGCTACGAAGTGTGCGAGCGTCTCGTCGCCCAGCGCACGGGCGATGCGCCCCCCGGTGAGATCCACGCCTTCCCGCTCGCCACGCGCGGCAAGCCGCGCGGCGCGCTGCTGCTCGCCATGGGGCCGTCGGCGCGGCATCTCGCGGGGCAGGACCTCTCGCTCGCCGACAACCTCGCCGGGCGGGCCGCGAGCGCGCTCGAGAACTGCCTGCTGTACGAGGAGATCCAGAACGCCGACCGTCGCAAGAACGAGTTCCTCGCCACGCTCTCGCACGAGCTGCGCAACCCGCTCGCGCCCCTGCGCTCGGCGCTGCACATGCTGCGCACGCAGCCGCTCGAGCCGGGAAAGCTGAATCCCCTCATCCACACCATGGACCGCCAGGTGGCGCAGATGACGCGGCTGGTCGAGGACCTGCTCGACATCTCGCGCATCACCCGGGGGGCGATCGAGCTGCGCCGCGAGACGCTCGACGTGTGCGCCGAGATCCGCAACGCGCTCGAGTCGTGCCACGGGCCGCTCGAGGCCGGCCGCCACACGCTCACGGTTTCGCTGCCCGAGGACGCGCTGCACGTCGTGGCCGACCGCGTGCGGTTGCAGCAGATCCTCGAGAACCTGATCCTGAACGCGGTGAAGTACACGGACGCGGGCGGGCGCATCGAGGTGAGCGCCGCAGGTGAGCTCTCCGAGATCGTGATCCGCGTGCGCGACAACGGCATCGGCATCGCACCCGACAAGCTCTCGCAGGTCTGGGAGCTGTTCGTGCAGGTCGACGAGTCGCCCGAGCGCATCCGCAAGGGCCTGGGCATCGGGCTGGCGCTCGTGAAGGACCTGGTGCGCCGCCACGGCGGCAGCGTCGAGGCGCAGAGCGAAGGCCTCGGCAGGGGCAGCACGTTCTCGGTGCGCCTGCCGCGCGCGGGGCGCCACGACGTGGAGATCCGCCCCGCCACGCCGGAGCCGGTCGCGAACGATGGTCCCGCGAGCCCCGACAGCGCGCGCCGCGTGCTCGTGGTCGACGACAACATCGATGCGGCCGAGACGCTCGCGATGATGCTGCAGATCCTCGGCCACGAGACGCGCCAGGCGCACGACGGCAACGCCGCGCTCGAGGTGGCCCAGCAGTTCAAGCCCGAGGTCATCTTCATGGACATCGGGCTGCCCGGGCTCACGGGCCACGAGGTCGTCTCGCGCATGCGCGGCGAGTACGCGATGAACGACGCGTACATCGTGGCGTTGAGCGGCTACGGCACCGAGGCCGATCGGCGCAAGTCGTTCGAGGCCGGCTTCGACAACCACCTCGTGAAGCCGCTCGACCCCTCCGCGCTGCCGGCGATCCTCGACAGCGCGGCCCGGCGCGCGGCGTAGGCCGCGCGGGTGGTATGATTGCGGGGTCTTTCACGGCGAGCGAAAGGGCCGCGGTTATGAGACCGCCCACGTCGACTTCCTCCGGAGTGCCTCGGTAGGCGGGCCCGCCCTGCATCGTCGTTTCGATGAAAGCGCGGCTCGTCCGCGCTTTTGTTTTTGGGACAGGTCACGACGCGCGGCCGCTCGCGGCCGATGTGCCCTGTCCCGTCAAGGAAGAACATGGTCGCAATCACCCTGCCGGATGGATCGGTCCGGCCGTTCGACAAACCGGTCACCGTCGGCGAGGTCGCCGCGTCCATCGGGCCGGGGCTCGCGAAGGCGGCGCTCGGCGGCAAGGTCGACGGCAAGCTGGTCGACCTGGGCCACTGCATCGACCGCGACGCGCGGCTCGCGATCGTCACCGACAAGGACCCGGAAGGCGTCGACCTCATCCGGCACTCGACCGCGCACCTGCTCGCATACGCCGTGAAGGAGCTCTTTCCCGACGCGCAGGTCACCATCGGCCCGGTGATCGACAACGGCTTCTACTACGACTTCGCGTACAAGCGCCCCTTCACGCCCGAGGACCTGGCCGCGATCGAGAAGCGCATGGGCGAACTCGCGAAGAAGGACATCCCGGTCAGGCGCGAGGAATGGAAGCGCGACGACGCGGTGAAGTTCTTCGAGTCGATCGGCGAGAAGTACAAGGCGGAGATCATCGCCTCGATCCCGTCGAACGAGCAGATCAGCCTCTACCGCGAGGGCGATTTCATCGACCTGTGCCGCGGCCCGCACGTGCCGTCGACCGGCAAGCTCAAGGTCTTCAAGCTCATGAAGGTCGCGGGCGCGTACTGGCGCGGCGACTCGAGGAACGCGATGCTCCAGCGCATCTACGGCACCGCGTGGGCGAGGAAGGAGGACCAGGACGCCTACCTGCACATGCTCGAGGAGGCGGAGAAGCGCGACCACCGGCGCCTCGCCAAGCAGCTCGACCTCTTCCACATGCAGGACGAGGCGCCCGGCATGGTGTTCTGGCACCCGAAGGGTTGGGCGCTGTGGCAGCAGGTCGAGCAGTACATGCGCCGCGTCTACCAGGACAACGGCTACCTCGAGATCAAGTGCCCGATGATCCTCGACCGCTCGCTGTGGGAGAAGTCCGGGCACTGGGAGAACTACAAGGACAACATGTTCACGACGGAGTCGGAGAAGCGCGACTTCGCCATCAAGCCGATGAACTGCCCGGGCCACGTGCAGGTCTTCAACTCCGACCTGCGCAGCTACCGCGACCTGCCGCTGCGCTACGGCGAGTTCGGCTCGTGCCATCGCAACGAGCCGTCGGGCGCGCTGCACGGCCTCATGCGCGTGCGCGGCTTCACGCAGGACGACGGCCACATCTTCGTCGCCGAGGAGCAGATCGAGGCCGAATGCGTGGCCTTCCACAAGCTCTCGTTCAAGGTCTACGCCGACTTCGGGTTCGAGGACATCACCGTGAAGCTCGCGCTGCGCCCGGACAAGCGCATCGGCAGCGACGAGCAATGGACCAAGGCCGAGGAGGACCTGCGCGCGGCGCTACGCGCCTGCGGGACGCAATGGGAAGAGCTGCCGGGCGAGGGCGCGTTCTACGGGCCGAAGATCGAGTACCACCTCAAGGATTCGCTCGGCCGCTCGTGGCAGGTCGGCACGATGCAGGTCGACTTCCAGATGCCCGGGCGCCTGGATTCCGAATACGTGGCCGAGGACAACACTCGCCGCACGCCGGTGATGCTGCACCGTGCGATCGTGGGCTCGATGGAGCGCTTCATCGGCATCCTCATCGAGAACCACGCCGGCGCCATGCCGCTCTGGCTCGCCCCCGTCCAGGTCGTGGTGATGAACGTCACCGACCGCCAGGAGTCGTATGTGCGCGAGGTGGCGGCGGCGCTCAAGGCGGCCGGGTTCCGGGTCGCCACCGATTTGCGAAACGAGAAAATAACGTATAAAATTCGGGAACATAGCATTCAGAAGCTTCCTTACCAGCTGGTTCTTGGGGACAAGGAAGTCGCCGCGAGGACGGTCTCTGCGCGGACGCGGGCCGGGGAGAACCTGGCACCCGTGCCGCTCGAGGCCTTTATTGCGCGCCTGAAGGACGAGGTGGCGGCGCGGAAGTGAATGCCGGGGGTGCGCGGCTCGAGCTCGAGCCCGGGATTCGCGCGCCGGTGTCGTCAATTTTTCGAGGATATTTCGCATAGCTCAGGACAAAGCAGTCCGCATCAACGGCGAGATCAACGCGCCTGAAGTCCGCCTGGTCGGCGTGGAAGGCGAGCCGATCGGCATCGTGAAGATCGAGGAGGCCATGCGCATGGCCGAGGAGATCGAGATCGATCTCGTGGAGATCGCTCCCACCGCGAAGCCGCCGGTCTGCCGGCTGATGGACTACGGGAAGTTCAAGTATCGCGAGAGCAAGAAGGCGCACGAGGCCAAGCTCAAGCAGAAGCAGATCCAGGTCAAGGAAGTGAAGTTCCGGCCGGGCACCGACGAAGGCGACTACAAGATCAAGGTGCGCAACCTGAACCGCTTCCTCACCGAGGGCGACAAGACGAAGGTGACGCTGCGCTTTCGTGGCCGCGAGATGGCGCACCAGGAGCTCGGGGTGCAACTGCTCAAGCGCGTCGAGGCCGACCTCAAGGAGGTCGGGATCGTCGAGCAGTGGCCGAAGCTGGAAGGGCGCCAGATGGTGATGATCCTGGCGCCGAAGAAGAAGCACTGAACGCAGTTTCCCTCCCCCTTGGGGAGGGCCGGGAAGAGGGTCACGATGGCACCCTCACCCCAACCCTCTCCCAGGGGAGAGGGCGCAGCATCAGCACAAGGTGTCTTCAGGTCGAGAAGCGCGGAAGGGTTCCGCCACCTGCTGCACCAACTGAAGGAGGGCATCATGCCCAAGATGAAGACCAAGAGTGGCGCCGCCAAGCGCTTCCGGGTCCGCGGCAGCGGCTCGATCAAGCGTTACTCGGCGGGCAAGCGCCACATCCTCACCAAGCGCACCACCAAGAACAAGCGTCAGCTTCGCGGCACCGCGGCCGTCCACGAGACGAACCTCGGCCACGTGAAGGCGATGCTTCCCTACGCGAATTAAGGAGCCGCCATGCCACGCGTAAAACGCGGAGTCACGGCGCGCGCGCGCCACAAGAAGGTCCTCGAGCTCGCCAAGGGTTTCCGCGGCCGCCGGGGAAACGTCTATCGCATCGCCAAGGAAGCGGTGATGAAGGCGGGGCAGTACGCGTACCGCGACCGCCGCAACAAGAAGCGCGAGTTCCGCGCGCTCTGGATCACCCGCATCAATGCCGGCGCTCGCGAAGCGGGCGTCACGTACAGCCAGTTCATGGCGGGCCTGAAGAAGGCCGGCATCGAGATGGACCGCAAGGTCCTCGCCGATCTCGCCGTGTTCGACAAGCCGGCGTTCAGCCGGATCGTCGAGCAGGCGAAGGCGAGCCTCGGAGCCTGACACGACGTAAAGCCGATCGGAGGGGCTCGCAAGAGCCCCTTTCTTTTTCATGCAAGATCTCGAAACCCTCATCGAACAAGCCGGCGCGGCCATCGGCGGCACGCGCAGCATGGCCGAGCTCGAACAGGCCAAGGCGCGCTTCCTCGGCAAGGCGGGCAGCCTCACCGAGTTGCTGAAGGGCCTGGGCAAGCTCTCGGCCGACGAGCGGCCGAAGGCGGGCGCGGCGATCAACCAGGCGAAGGAGCGCGTCGAGGCGCTCGTGCAGGCCCGGCGCCAGGCGATCCTCGACCGCGAGCTCGACGCGCGCCTCGCGGCCGAGGCGATCGACGTCACGCTTCCCGGGCGCCGCCAGCAGCCGGGCGGCCTGCATCCCATCACGCGCGCGCAGGAGACGGTGGAGCGCCTGTTCGCGACGATGGGCTTCGCCGTCGCGGACGGGCCCGAGATCGAGAACGACTGGTACAACTTCACCGCGCTGCGCATGTTCCCGAACCATCCGTCGCGCAGCATGCAGGACACGTTCTACATCGCCGGCACCGATCACGTGCTGCGCACGCAGACCTCGCCGGTGCAGATCCGTTACATGGAGTCGCACACGCCGCCGATCCGCATCATCTGCCCCGGGCGCGTGTACCGCAACGACCACGATGCGACGCACTCGCCGATGTTCCACCAGATCGAGGGCCTCTGGGTCGACGAGGGCATCAGCCTCGCGGACCTGAAGGGCACGATCACGCAGTTCTGCCGCGCCTTCTTCGAGCGCGACGACATCGCGCTGCGCTTCCGGCCGTCGTATTTCCCGTTCGTCGAGCCGGGCGTGGAGATCGACATGGAGTGGTCGCGCAAGAATGGCGAAGTGACGTACCTCGAGATCGCGGGCGCGGGCGTCGTGCATCCGGAGGTGCTGCGCAACGGCGGCATCGATCCGGCGAAGTACTCCGGCTTCGCGTTCGGCATGGGGCTCGACCGCCTCGCCATGCTCAAGTACGGCGTGAACGACCTGCGCCTGTTCTTCGAGAACGACCTCAAGTTCCTCGCGCAATTCCGATGAAGGTTTCCGTCAGCTGGTTGAAGGAGCTCGTGGACATCGACATGGAGGTCGAGGCGCTCGCGCACGCGCTCACCATGGGCGGGCTCGAGGTGGAGGAGATCACGCCGCTCGCCGCCGATTTCTCGGGCATCGTGGTCGCCCACGTGAAGAGCGTGGCGCCGCACCCGAACGCAGACAAGCTGCGCATCACCGAGGTCGATGCCGGCACCGGGCACATTCTCCAGATCGTGTGCGGTGCGCCCAACGTCGCCGCCGGCCAGAAGGTGCCGTGCGCGCTGATCGGCGCGAAGCTGCCGGGCGAGGACGGCAAGAGCTTCGAGATCAAGAAGGCGAAGCTGCGCGGCGTGGAATCGAGCGGCATGCTCTGCTCGGGGCGCGAGCTGGGCTTGTCGTCCGACCACTCGGGGCTGCTCGTGCTCGACGCGGACGCGCCCGTGGGCCGCGACGTGCGCGACATCCTGGGTCTGGACGACGTCTACCTCACGCTCAAGCTCACGCCCAATCGCGGCGATTGCCTCTCCATGTTCGGAGTCGCGCGCGACGTGGCCGCGATCACCGGATCGCGCCTGCGCCTGCCGCCCGCGCCACCCGTGGCCGAGGAGGCGCACGACCGGCGCGAAGTGCGCATCTCGCAGACGCCCGAGTGCGGCCAGTACCTGGGCCGCGTGATCCGCGGCATGAATGCGGACGCGAAGACGCCCGCGTGGATGGCGCGCCGCCTCGAGCGCGCGGGCCTGCGCGCGATCCATCCCCTCGTCGACATCACCAACTACGTGATGCTCGAGCGCGGCCAGCCGATGCACGCGTTCGACCACGCGAAGCTCGAGGGCACGATCGACGTGCGCTTCATGCGTCCGGGCGAGCGCATCAAGTTGCTCAACGGCGACGAGATCGAATCGCGCGAGCGGCTCCTCGCCATCACCGACGAGAGCGGCCCGGTCGCGCTCGCCGGCGTGATGGGGGGCTTCGACTCGATGGTGGGCGAGGGGACCACCGACGTGTTCTTCGAGGCCGCGTTCTTCTCGCCCCAGGCGGTGCAGGGCAAGACGCGCGAGCTCGCCCTGACCAGCGATGCGGCGTACCGTTTCGAGCGCGGCGTGGATCCCGGCGCGACGGGCGCCGCGTTGGAGCGCGCGACCGCGCTCGCCCTCGAGATCTGCGGCGGGCGCGCCGGGCCGATCACCGCGGCCCACGGCGAGCTGCCGAAGCACGAGAGCGTCGTGGTGCGTCCCGGCCGCGTGCGGCAGCTTCTCGGCTACTACCTGCCCGACGACGACATGCACGCGATCCTGCGGCGCCTGTCGTGCCTGCCGGAGCCGGCAGGAGATGCGATCGCCGTGACGGCGCCCAGCTGGCGCTTCGATCTCGCTCTCGAGGAGGACTACGTCGAGGAGATCGCGCGCGTGCACGGCTACGACCACGTGCCGGCCGAGGCGCCGCGCTCGTCGATCCCGATGCTCGCCGTGCGCGAGGGCGCGCGCGACCGCTTCGCCCTGCGCCACCTGCTCGCCGACCTCGGCTACCAGGAGGTCATCAACTACAGCTTCGTGTCCGAGGAGTGGGAGCGCGATTTCGCGGGCAACGAGAAGCCGGTGCGGCTCGCCAATCCGCTCGCGGCGACGATGGGCGTGATGCGCACCACGCTCATCCCCGGGCTCGTGCAGAACCTGCGCGCGAACCTGAACCGCGGCGAGGAGCGCGTGCGCCTGTTCGAGATCGGGCGTTGCTTCGAGGGCGCCGAAGCGGACATCGCCGTGCAGCCGGAGCGCATGGCCGGGCTCGCCTTCGGCGGCCGCTGGCCCGAGCAGTGGGCCGAGCGCACCGCGGCGGTCGACTTCTACGACGCGAAGGGCGACGTGGAGACGCTCGCCGGGCGCCATCGGCTGCAGTTCGAGGCGGGCGCGCATCCCGCCTGCCATCCGGGCCGCTGCGCGCTCGTGAAGCTCGCCGGCCGGCCCCTGGGCGTGGTCGGCGAGCTCCACCCCAGGCTACAGCAGAAATACGACCTGCCGGCCGCGCCGGTGGTCTTCGAGCTGCTCGCCGGACCGCTGCTGGAGGGCGCGGTACCGCGCTTCCAGGGCGTCTCGCGCATGCCCGTGGTGCGCCGGGATTACGCCTTCACCGTGGCCGAAACGGTGCCCGCGGCGCGTCTCCTGGAGGCCGTCCGGGACCACGTTCCGGCCTTCGTCCGGGAGGTCGAAGTGTTCGATGAGTACCGCGGAAAAGGGGTGCCGCCCGGCGAAAAAAGCCTTGCCCTACGGATAGTTATGCAGGATACTGACAGGACTTTGACAGATTCCGAGGTGGAGGCGGTGATGGCAGCCATCCGGAAGCAGCTCAACCAAGAATTCAAAGCCCAGCCGCGCACGTGAAAGACAAGGTCACTCTCACCAAGGCCGAGCTCGCCGACCTGATGTTCGAGAAGGTCGGACTGAACAAGCGCGAGGCCAAGGACATGGTCGAGTCGTTCTTCGAGGAGATCCGGATCGCCCTGGAGAGGGGCGAAATGGTGAAACTCTCGGGGTTCGGCAACTTCCAACTGAGGAAGAAGCCGCAGCGCCCCGGACGGAACCCCAAGACCGGCGAGGAGATCCCCATCACGGCGCGCCGCGTGGTGACGTTCCATGCAAGCCAAAAGCTGAAGAGCCTGGTGGAGAAGTCTTTCAATGGCCACGGAGAACCTGGCGACGACTGACCTTCCGGCCATCCCCGCCAAGCGCTATTTCACGATTGGCGAGGTGAGCGAGCTGTGCGGCGTGAAGCCGCACGTGCTCCGGTACTGGGAGCAGGAGTTCACGCAGTTGAAGCCGCTCAAGCGCCGCGGCAACCGGCGCTATTACCAGCATCACGAGGTGCTGCTGATCCGGCGCATCCGCGAGCTGCTCTACGAGCACGGCTTCACCATCAACGGCGCGCGCAACCGCCTCGAGGATCCGGCGCACGCGCTGCCCGGCACGAAGACGATGTCGGTGCCGCAGCCGATCTCCCCCGGCAACATCCGCAAGGAGCTGAAGAGCATCCTCAAGATGCTCGAGCGCTGATGCCGCCGTTACCGGTATAATTCACGGCTCGGTCGGGGCGTAGCGCAGCCTGGTAGCGCACCTGCATGGGGTGCAGGGGGTCGGAAGTTCGAATCTTCTCGCCCCGACCAATTCCCTCCCGGAAAGCCGCGACCCGTGAACTTGTCTCCCGCGGCTCACCAGCTCCCGACCGGTTTGTACGCGCCGCCACCGCCGCTTCCCAGCGTGGAGGAGTCCGCCATTCCCAGATCGGTGAGCACGGGCTTCGGGTTCGCGAGCACCTGTTTCTCGAAGCCAGGATCGTTCCGGATCCTTTCGAGAATTTCCTGGATCGTTGCCATGGAATGGTCTCCTCTGGGTTGCGAAGCCGCCAACCGCAGCGGGCTGCAACCCACGAGTTCTGGCGACCGTTCATGGGAACGAACAGCGTGGGCTCCAGGGCAACTTCGCGTTCCGACGCTTCCTCGCCCGCTCTCGTCCGTTTCTCCCGTCGCCTCGAGCGGCGTAGGCAGGATCCTGCGCCAGGAAGAGGAATCGGCACCGAAACGCGCCGGCGCTTCACGCCTCCAATGAAGGTATCCACTTCATCGGGAGACGAAAACATGAAACGCATCTGGAGCCTGGCTGCTGCAGTGGTATGCGGTGCGACGCTGTCCGCGTTCGGAGCGAGCGCCGAGCATCACGAATACCGCGCCGAGAAGACGCAGGCCAAGGCCGATTACGAGGCGGCGAAGGCCAATTGCAAGACGATGCACGGTGACCAACGTCGCGACTGCATGAAGGAGGCGAAGGCCAATTACAAGAACGCCAAGAAAGCGGCGAAGGCCGACAGCGAAGCGGTGGAGCACTCGGCCGATCGCGATCACGTGCGTCCGCAGTGACACCGTGTCGGCGATGGACGCCCGGCGTGACGATCACGCCGGGCGTTCTCGCATCTACCAGTAGCTGAGCGCTCCGACGTAGAGATCCTCGAGGTTCGACGTCGTGATCTCGCGCGGCGCGTTGGTGAGGAGCCGTTGCTGCGCCCATGCGCCCTTCGCGAGCGCGGGCACGTCGCCCTGCCCGTAGCCCACGCCGCCGATGCCGTTGGGTACCTCGGTCGCGCGCATCATGCCGATGAGCTGCTTGGCGACGACCTCGCCTGCGTCGTCGGGCGTGGCGCCGCGCACATCCGCGCCCAGGCACTCCGCGCCGTGGATGTGGCGCTCGGGGCAGGCTGAAGCCGTGAAGCGGAACACCGAGGGCGCATTCACGACCACGCTCATCCCGTGCGGCACGATCGGTTCCTTGCCCGGCCAGCCGTCGGGATGGAACTCGCGCACGAGGCCCGCGACCGAGTAGGCCATCCCGTGCGGCACGTGCACGCCCGAGTTGCCGAACGCGATGCCCGCGAGCGTGGCGGCGTACATCAGGTTGTCGCGCGCCTCGTGGTCGCTCGCGTCGTTCACGCCGCGCTCGAGGTACTGGCCGAGGAGCTTCAGCGCGGCCTCGCACCCGAGGTCGCTCCAGGGATTGGCGCCCTGGCTCATCGGTCTCGCCGCGGGCTTCCCGGGCGCGGGGCGGCGCGTGTAGGGCCGCGCGGTGTACGACTCGAGCGCATGCGAAAGCACGTCGAAGCCGCTCGCGGCCACCACGTTCTTGGGCAGCGAGTAGGTCGTCGTCGGATCGATCAACGCGAGCGAAGGCCGCAGCCGGCGCGAGGCGATGCCCGTCTTCACGTGCATCGACAGCAGGTCGAAGATCGCCATGCCGGTGCATTCGGAGCCGGTGCCGCAGGTGGTGGGGCAGGCGATGTGCGGCTTGAGCGGCCCGGGCACCGCGCGCCCCGCGCCGATCGGCGCGTTCACGTAGTCGAGGAATTCGGCCGGATGCGTCGCATAGAGATTCGCGGCCTTGCACGTGTCGATGACGGAGCCGCCGCCGACCGAGACGTAGCCGTCGAAGCGCCCCTCGCTCGCGAAGCGCGCCGCGGCGAGGAACGACTGGTCCGTCGGCTCGACGAGCACCTCGTCGTACACGACCGCATCGAGCCCCGCAGCGCGCAACGCATCGCGGGCTTGCGCGACATAGGGCAGTTTCGCGAGGGTCTTGTCCGTGAAGAGCGCGACTCGCACCATGCCGAGCGCGCGCGCGTGCTCGCCGATCTCCTTCAGGACGCCATGGCCGAAGGTGATGCTCGACACGTCGATCGCGAAGGCGCTCTCGTTGCCCTCGCTCATCATGTAGTAGTGGTGGCAGCAAGCCATGCTTCTTCTCCCTGCGGTGCGCCGCGCACCCGGGGGCGCGCGTTTCGGCGCCTGCGAAGCGCCGTCGCGGCCGAGTATAGCGGCTTGTCCCGCGCGCATGCCGCGAAGCTGAACGCTTGACCGGCCCCGCGATCGGAATTGGGCGGGCGCGCACGACGCGTTATCATTTGTGGTCGCCGGGCCATGCGTCATCGCGAACACGCGCGGCCGCTGCGAACCATCGGTAGTTTTTGCATCCGGCGTCAGCAGCCGCAGCCGGAATTTTGCCGCGGACCGGAACTTCGTTCCCCCGCCACGGCCAAAAGCCCACTGGAAAGGCGTGGCGCAGATCCGCGCCTCGAAGAATGGAGCGGCGAAGACCGAGCACCTATCGCATGCCCGAAGCGCACCCCTCCGCCAAGACCCAGAGCCAACGCAACGACAACGTCTCGTGGCTGGATGAGCCTTTCCGCCGGCTGGTGGAGACCGTCCGCGACTACGCCATCTTCCTGCTGGACGCGGGCGGACACATCGCGTCGTGGAACCTGGGCGCCGAGCGCCTGAAGGGTTATCGCCCCGACGAGATCATCGGCAAGCACTTCTCGGTGTTCTATCCGCCGGCCGCGATCGAGAAGCGCTGGCCCTGGTACGAGCTCGAGACGGCCACGCGCGTGGGCGTGTTCGAGGACGAAGGCTGGCGTGTGCGCAAGGACGGCTCGCTCTTCTGGGCCAACGTCGTGATCACCGCGATCCGCG
>CAYOGL010000004.1:0-221 GCA_964403515.1 uncultured Burkholderiales bacterium
GACACCGGCGACCCCGGGCATGGGCCGCGCCGCGCCCGCGACACCCGCCACGGCGCCCGGACGCGAGGCGCGTCCCGCCGCACCGGCCGAGCGCGGGCGCGAGTCGACGCCGAACGCTCGCGCGCAGGAGGCGCAGCAGCGCGCGCTCGAGGAACAGCAGCGGGCACGCGAGGCGCAGCAGCGCGAGAGCTCCTCACGGGAGGCTCAGCAACAGCAGCAAC
>CAYOGL010000004.1:321-70994 GCA_964403515.1 uncultured Burkholderiales bacterium
GCGCACGCGACGCCCAGCAGGCCCAGCAACGCGCGCTCGAGGAACAGCAACGGGCACGCGAGGCGCAGCAGCGCGAGAGCTCCGCACGGGAGGCGCAGCAACAGCAGCAACGCGCACGCGACGCCCAGCAGGCCCAGCAACGCGCGCTCGAGGAACAGCAACGGGCGCGCGAGGCGCAGCAGCGGGAGAACTCCGCGCGCGAGGCGCAGCAACAGCAGCAACGCGCCCGCGAGGCGCAAAGGGCCCAACAGCGCGCGATCGAGGAGCAACAGCGCGCCCGCCAGCAGCAGGAACAGGCCGCGCAGCAACGCGCGATGCAGGAGCAACACGCGCGCGAGGCGCAGCAGGCCCGCGAAGCGCAGCAGCGCGCCGCCCAGGAGCAGCAGCGTGCGCGCGAGGCCCAACAGGCGCAGCAGCGTGCGATGCAGGAGCAGCAGCGGGCACGGGAGGCGCAGGAGGCGCAGCGCGCGGCGCAGGAGCAACAGATGCGCGCGCGCGAGGCGCAGCAAGCGCAGCAGCGCGCTCAACAGGAGCAGCAGCGCGCCCTCGAGGCGCAGCAGCGTGCGGCCCAGCAGGCGCAGGAGCGCGCCGCCCAGGCACAACGTGGCGCGCCCCAGGCGCCCGGCGAGGCGCAACGCGCCGAGCACGCGCGCGGCGACAAGGGTGAGCCGAAGGACGACCGGAACCCGCCCGGCCGCTGACGCCGATGAAAAACGGGCCGGCGAGGCCGGCCCGGAACGAGCCCGGGGAGGCCGCTACTTGGCGGCTTCGCCAGGCGCTGGGGACTTGCCCGGCCCGTGGGTGGCCACGAGCCAGTCGAGCAGCTTCTGGTACTCGTCCTTGCCGAGCGCCGGATCGATGCGATTCATCTCGACCATGCGGTCGATGTTTTCCTTCCACTCCTGCCGCGTGAGGTGATGGTCCTCGAGGGTGAGCCCGCTCGGGGAGTGGCAACCCGCGCACGCTTTCTCGAAGATGCCGGGGCCCTCGTCGGCCGCGCGAGCCGCACCGGCGGCGAACGCGAGCAGCGCGGGCACGAGCAGGATCCGGATACGGGAATTCCTCATCGATGTTTCCTTTCGCGCAGCGGGGCGATCACCGCGGATCGCCCGCCGCAAGTTGCTTCTCAGAATCCGAGCATCACGCGGATGGTGAAGCCGTCATCGGTCAGCCTCGCAACGTTCGGCATCCCGGCCGCGTCCTCGAAGCGATGGTGGCGGTACTCGCCGATCAGCTTGATGTTCGAGTCGAGCAGGTGCTGTGCTCCGAGCACCACGTCCCACTCCTTGGGCTCGACGCTCGTGATGCCGCGCACGCCGTTCACCACGACGTCGGTGTCGTTGAAGCGATCGCCGCGCACGTAGTCGTAGCGACCGTACACGACCGTGCTGCGAACGGGCTGCCAGTTGACCTGGTGGAAGCCGCCGCGCCACTTGAACTCGCGCCCGAAGCCGGTCGGATTCGTTTCCTTGTTCCACATGTACTGGTTCTGCACCCACAGCGGCACGCCGTAGGGCACCATGCTCCACGTGCTGTCGAGGCCGAAGCGACTCATCTTGTTGGCGTCCTGGCGACCGGACATGATGCCGACCGGGTTTTGCGCGATCGAGGCGTCGGCGCGCAGCTTGTCGTCGTAGGTATCGCGGCTCACGATCCCCGAGAACCCGAGCGACTGGCCGTACCAGCGCATCACCCAGCGTCCGTACACGTCCTTGTCGGTGTTGTTGTCCGCCGAGTCGTTGCTGCCGTTGGTGAGGCCCAGGTGGTACTCGGCCCAGAAGGTCTCCTTCTTCGAGACGTCCGTCACCGGCTTGCCGAACGTGAGCATGCCGAACGCTTCCGTGAGGATCTGCGGCTCGCCGAGCTTGAACAGGTAGTCGTTCGCCTCGCCGAGCACGTCGCTCACCTTGTTCGGGCTGATGTAGTCGAGCGCCCGACGCTCGTAGATCAGGTACTGGTTCACCGACAGGCGCACCTTGCCCGAGGCATAACCGAGCGGCAGGTGCGTGATGCCGCCGGCGATGTTGAAGCTGTCGCGCGGCAGGCCGTCGCCGAGCACGTTGTTCCAGAAGAACTTCGCGACCTCGAATGTCGGCTTTTCCGACTCGAAGCGGAAGCTGCTGCCACGCGCCGTGTCGTTCGCCTCGAACTTGCCGGTCGGCGTGAACTCCCAGGACTTCGTCTCGTACATCGGGAACTCGACGAAGGCCGAGAAGTGGCGCCCGATGGGCGAGGTCATGAAGATGCTCGCGTCCTCGAGCGCGAGCGTCGACGCCTTCGACGTGTTGCTGGTACCGTCGGACGCTTCGCGCTTCTCGGTGCGGTAATCGAGGCCCACGCCGGTGATGAACGACAGCGGCAGCGTGGTGGGGATCGCCACGCCCTTGCTGATCTGGATATCGGGCGAGACGGGCTTGAGGTCGCGGCCCGCGATGGCGCGATAGCCGCTCAGACGGAACTGGATGCCGGCACCGTTCAGATCGCCCCACACGGTGTGGCAGGTGTTGCAGTCGACGGCGTAGCGGCGTGAATACGACGGCACCGCCGATGCGCTTGGCGAGAACAGCAGCAACAGCTCCGCGACGCAGCCGAGGGCGGCAACCAGCAGCGCCCTGCGCGCCCGCGATTTCGAGGGCAGGTTCATTCGTTGTTTCTCCTTTGGGGGGTTGCACGTGTTGAAGAAGCCGGGCCCGCGCCGGGGCGTGCGGTCCCGTACGCGCAGGCGAGATAGTCGAGCAGCTCCTGCAGGCTCTCGTCGGGAACGCGCGCGCCATAACGCGCCATCCGCTCCACCGACTCCTGCCACTGCTGGCGGGTGAGCCGCAGCTCGTTCAGTGGCCGGGACTGCCCGGTGTGGCAGGTCCCGCACGTCTGGCGCGCGATCTCGGCGCCGTGGTCGCTTGCGATGCAAGCGCCGTTCATCGCGAGGAGCGCCGCCACGAGAATCGCCTGCATGCATCGGCCTGCCGTTCATGCGCCCGGATTGGGCGCCATCCGGCATCGCAAGCGCCATGCCATCGCCGCGGCGAGGCGAACGCCGAGCGGAAACAGCGGGTTAGCGGAAGCGGCGCGCAGGCGCGAGCGGGCGCGGCGTCATGCGGCCATGACAGCCGTCACGACTTCATGACGATGCCGAGGCGCTGCAGGTAGCTGTAGAAGTTCTGGCGCGCGATGCCCGAAAGCCGCGCGGCCTCCGAGACGTTGCCGCGCGTGGAGGCGAGCACGTTGGCGATGTAGTCGCGCTCGAAGAGCTCGCGCGCCTCGCGCAGCGGAAGGCGCTGCGTGGCCGCGGCCTCGTCGTCGATCGGGGCGGTTGCCGGCGCGAGACCGAGATCGATCGGCGCGATCGGTCCGCCCGCGTTCACCGCGACGGCGCGCTCGATCGCGTGGCGCAGCTCGCGCACGTTGCCCGGCCAGTCGGCCGATTCGAGCGCCGCCATCGCCTCGGGCGTGAACGGTCCGGCGGACTTGCGGAACTTCTGGTTGAAGTGGTCGAGGAAGAAGATGGCGAGCGCCGGGATGTCCTCGCGCCGCTCGCGCAGCGGCGCGGCGCGCAGCACCATCACGTTGATGCGGTAATAGAGGTCGGCGCGGAAACGTCCCGCCTTCATCTCGGCGAGCAGCGGCTTGTTGGTCGCGCACACCAGGCGGAAGTCGGTCGGGCGCGAGACGGTGCTGCCCAGGCGCGTGAACGCGCGCTCCTCGAGCACGCGCAGCAGGCTCGCCTGCAGCTTCGGGCTCATGTCGGTGATCTCGTCGAGCAGCAGCGTGCCGCCGTTCACCTCCTCGAAGTAGCCGGGCGTGGTCTTCGCCGCGCTGGTGAAGGCGCCCTTCTCGAAGCCGAACAGCGTCGCCTCGAGCAGCGACTCGGAGAGCGCGCCGCAGTTGACCTCGAGAAAGGGGCCGCAGGCCCGCGGGCTCAACGCGTGCACGCGCTTGGCAAGCAGCTCCTTGCCGGTGCCGCTCTCGCCCTCGATGAGCACGGTCGTGTCGAGCGGCGCCACCTGGTGCAGCTGCGCGAGCACCGCTTCCATCGCCGGAGCGGCCGCGATCATCACGCTGCCAGGCGCCGCCGTGCCGAGCGTCTCGGTCAGCTTCGCGATCTCGCGATAGGCGCGGTCCATCTCGAGCGCCTTGCCGATCACCGTCTCGAGCTCGGTCAGATCCTCGAACGGCTTGGTGAGATAGTCGAACAGGCCCTCGCGCACCGCGCGCATCGCATCGCGCACCTCGGCGAAGCCGGTGATGAGCAACGCGACCAGGCGGCGGCGCTCGTTGCGGAATTCCGTGAAGAGGCCGAGGCCGTTGCCGTCGGGCAGGCGCTGGTCGAGGATCACCAGGTTGAAGTCGTGCGCGTGGAAGAGGCGCCGCGCTTCGGCGCAGGTGGTCGCCGTGTGCAGCTCCACGTCGCTCGCCTTGAGCACGCCGGCGAACAGCTGGCGCGTGTAAACGTCGTCGTCCAGGAGCAGGATGCGCGGCTTCATCGGGACCTCGCTATGCCGGCAGCCACACGGTGAAGCACGCGCCGGCGCCGTCCGCGTTGTTCGCGGCGGTCAGGCTGCCTCCGTGCTGCATGGCGATGTGCTGCGCGATGGACAGGCCGAGCCCCGTGCCCCCATGGCGCGTGGTGAAAAACGGCGTGAAGAGCTTCTTCTGCACCTCGGGCGCGATGCCCGGTCCGCGGTCGGACACGGCGATGCTGCAGCCGGCGCGACCCTGGCGCGGCGCGTCCGCGACCGACACGCGCACGGTGCCCGCGGGATCGGCGAGCGCGGCGTTGTGGATCAAGTTGAAGAGCGCATTGCGCACGAGCACCGGGTCGACATGGAGCGCGATCGGGTCGGGCGGCGCGTCGAGGCGGATCTCCGGCTTCGAGCCGAGGCTGCGGCGGAAGAATTCGATGGTGTCCCGTGCGAGCGCGGTCACGTCGGTGGCATGGGCCTCGGAGCGCGCGACCTTGTTGATGACGAGCATGCGCTGGACGAACTCGCGGCATTCGGCGCCGGCGCGGCGCACCTCGGCGAGCAGCGCCTTCACGCGCGCCTTGTCGTCGATCTCGCGCTCGGCGAGCTGCGTGAGGTTGAGCACGCCCACGAGCGGGTTGTTCAGCTGGTGCGCGATCTCGCTCACGAGCTGGCCCATCGCGCTCAGCTTCTCGATCTGCATGATCCGCGCATGCTCCGTGGTGAGCTTGGCGAACTGCGATTCGAGCCGGCGCTTGCCGAAGTAGACGCGGCGGAAGAGCAGATACAGCGCGACGAAGATGGTCGCCCCGCCGGCGCCGGTGACGCTCCAGAGCAGCAGGCGTCCTTCGCCGATCGTGGCATTCAGCTCGCGCGGCGAGCGATAGAGCGAGACAACGCCGCTCACCGCGACCGAATCGGGCGAGCGCGTGAGCGAGAAAGGCACGTAGAACTCGATCAGCTCGTTGCGCGGCAGGCCCTCCTCGGGATTGGTCAGGCTCTCCACGGGATCGAAGACCGCGCCCACCTCGCCACCGAGCGCGCGCCGCAGCACCGCGGGATTGCGCGTGAAACGCCGCCCGATCAGCCCGGGCTTGTCCGACCAGACGATCTCGCCGTCGAGGTTGAAGACCTTCACCCGTGCTTCGCCGAACACGTTGGTGAGCGGCCGGAACGTATGCTCGAGCCGCACGCGCGCGCCCCGCGCGCCCTGCAGGTCCGCGGGCCCCAGCTCCCCTTCGCTCTGCTGGTGCAGGACCATCGCCTCGATCATGTCGCGGATGATCGCGGCCTCGCGGTGCACGATCGCGCGTCGGTAGAACGCGGACTGCGTGACGCTGCTCACCACGGCCACGCCGAGGATGAGGAAGAGGCTGACCGCCGCGAACACCTGCGGGGCGGTGATCTGGGGACGGAAGGCACGCATCGCCTGAATGTTGCGGCGCGCGATATAGGCCTTTCTTGACCTAGCCCAAGCTTTTGCCGGTTCCACGCCTGCACCGCGAGCGCCGCCCGGCAACCGAAGCCAGCGCCCGCTCACGGGCGGCGCCCGAAGCGGGGGGCACGCGCTCGGGGCCGCGTGGCAGCGGGCCGCAGCCGGCGCGACAGCCGATTGAAGCGGCCGCGCGCCGGGAGCACACTGCTCCGCATCCGCGCCGCGCGGCTCGCGGCCTGGACATGGAGGAGCCCATGAGACTCGTGCTCGCGTTCGCGGCGCTCGTCGCCGCGCTCCCGGCGCATGCGGGATGCAACTGGGAATGGATGTGCAGCGGCGAAGGCGCCTGCAAGCAGATGCCGCTCTGCGATTCGGTCTACGACGTGCCCGGGCCGAGGCCCGAGAGCGCGCCGCCCGCACCCCCGCCGATCGCGCCCCGGCCCTTCGGCACCGGCAATCACCTGACCGGCCTCACGTGCGAGCCGGTCATGCGCCAGTCGATGAGCGGCCACTGGAGCTGGGCGGAGGTGTGCTTCTGCAGCGACGAGATGAAGGCGGCCGATCCCACGCGGCCACTCTCGAACATCGTGCGCTGCAAGGCGCCGTGGAACGAGCCGGAGCAGAAGGCCGAGCCGCAGGCGGCGCCGGCCGGGCGCTCGCCGGCGTAGCTACTTCACGCGGCGCCCGGTGAACTCCTCCTCGATCTGCTCGCGGTAGTAGCTCGCCGGCGTCGGCGAGCTCATGAGGCGCCGGAAGATCTCGGGCGAGACGTTCGCGTACTCGAACGTCCCGTGGGTCGTCTCGACCACGAGCTTGCGGCTGCGCTCGTCGTAGCCGGCGGCCTTGAGGCCCGCGGCGCTCAGTCGCTTCATCTCCATGACGCCTCCTGCCCGGTTGTCAATGCCCGCCGGCGCGCGCGCCCCACAGCTCACGCAGCCGCGCATCGCGGCCGCAGCCGGTGCGATAGAGCTGGTAGCGCACCGGGTTCTTCTTGTAGTAGTCCTGGTGGTAGTCCTCGGCCGGATAGAACGGCCCCGCCTTCACGATCGCCGTGACGATCGGTTGCACGAACGGCTTGGTCTGCTCGAGCTTGCGCATCGACTCCTCCGCGGCCTTCTTCTGCGCCTCGTCGTGGTAGAAGATGGCGGTGCGGTACTGGTTGCCCGAGTCGCAGAACTGCCGGTCCTTCGTCGTGGGATCGACGTTCACCCAGTACACCTCGAGCAGCTTCTCGTAGCTCACCTTCTTCGGATCGTAGATCACCTCGACCGATTCGGCGTGCCCGGTGCGGCCCGAGGAGACCTCGGCGTACGTGGGATCGGCCTTGGACCCGCCGGTGTAGCCGGCGATCGTCTTCACGACGCCGGGCAGGTTGTCGTAGGGCGGCTGCATGCACCAGAAGCAGCCGCCGGCGAAGGTCGCGACCGCGAGGCCGGGCGGCGGCGGCGGCGCGGGCGCGGCCAGGGCGAGCATCGATGCGAGGCCGGCGAGCGCGGCGAGGAACGGCTTCATGGAACCTCCGTCGATTCGAGCGATGTGGCGGTGAGTCGTCGTGAACACGTGCGCCTTACGGGTCATTCCACAGCCATGCGGCGCCGCGCACGCCGCTCGCATCGCCATGATGCGGGGCGACGAGCCGCGTACGCACCTCGTCCGAGAACACGCAGGCACCCCAACGCCGCGGCACGTCGCGATACAGGCGCGCGATCCCGGAAAGCCCGCCGCCGAGCACGATCACGTCGGGATCGAGCACGTTGATCACGCCGGCAAGCGCGCGCGCCAGGCGCTCGACGTAGCGGTCGAGGGTCGCCACGCACGCGCCGTCGCCCCGCTCCGCGCGCTGCGCGATCGCCTGCGCGCTCGCGCGCTCGCCGGTGACGCGCGCATGGTCCTGGGCAAGCCCGGGGCCCGACAGGTACGTCTCGATGCAGGCGCGGCGCCCACAATAGCAGAGCGGCAACGGACGATCGTCCTCGGTCGGCAGCGGCAGCGGGTTGTGGCCCCATTCGCCGGCGATCGCGTTCGCGCCGTGCAGCGCGCGCCCGTCGACGACGATGCCGCCGCCCACGCCGGTGCCGAGGATCACCCCGAACACGACGCGGGCACCGCGCGCGGCGCCATCGATCGCCTCCGACAGCGCGAAGCAGTTGGCATCGTTCGCGAGGCGCACCTCGCGTCCGAGCCGGCGCGCGAGATCCTCGCGCAGCGGCCGCCCGTTCAGCCACGTGGAGTTCGCGTTCTTGATGCGCCCGCTCGCGAGCGAGAGCGCGCCGGGCGTGGCCACGCCCACCGAACCCTTCGTGCCGAGCAAGCGATCGGCTTCGTCGACCAGCCCCCCGACCGCTTCCACCGTCGCTTCGTAATCCCCGGCCGGCGTGGCGATGCGCCGGCGATGCCGCACCGCACCCGTCGCGTCGAGCGCCGCGAGCTCGATCTTCGTGCCGCCGAGGTCGATCCCGAACCGCGTCATGGGGCCGACTTTACCTCGGCCGCACCGCGCGCATCGAGCCGCTTGGCGCGCTCAGTGCACCGGGTGCACCAGGCCCTCGAGCACGTGGCGCGACTCGTGCCGGTAGAGCGTGTCGCCGTCGGCGAGCGTGATGGAGCGCGCCTGCGCCTCGGTGAACGGCGAGACGACGAGGCAGCCGATCGCGCACGAGACGTTCTCGCGCGCGGCGGTGGCGCCGTCGCCGCACAGCCCCGGAATGCGCTCGCGCGCGACCTGCTTCCATTGCACGTCCCCGCACTGCGCGGCTTGCGGATCCTTGACCCACCAGTAGCCGCCGATGTACTCCTCGTCGGGCAGGCCGAGCACCGTGCACCCCGCGAGGAGCAGCAGCAGGGGCAGCTTCCACGGCCAGCGGCTCCGTGCGACCGGCGCGGCGCACGACGCGGACGACGATGATCGATTCACGCGATTCTCCTTGGCGATGGGAGCGACTATCCGCGCCGAAAATGACACGACCGGCGCAACGCCGGTCGTGTTCGCACCCTCGAAAGGAGCAACTTCAGCGTGCGGCGAGTTGCGGATTCCCTCCGCGTACCGCGACCGTTCCGTGCAGCAGGCGCGAGCCGTTCCTCGTGGCGATCTCGCCGCCGATCAGCGCGGCCTGGATCTGCTCCGCATCGGGATGGGCGACCCCGGCGCGGGCGAGCGTCGAACGGGCGTTGGCGAGCGCGCGATTCACCTCCTCGTAGCTCATCGGCCCGTTCGGAGTGAAGCCCGCGAGGCTCACCGTGTGATCCGGGCGCCGCGTGGCGAGCGTGATCGACGAGCCGCTGTGCAGCCCCTGCACGAGCGCCTGTGCGTTGTCGCGGCCGCCCGCCCACCGGGCGTAATCGGCGGCGAGGCGCGCGGAGGGCGATTCCGGCATGTTGGCCGCGAACGTGGACGCGGCGGCGAGCGAAGCGGCGAGTGATGCGGCGAGCAGGCGGACGTTCATGGCGGTCTCCTGAGAATTGCCTCCCAATATGCGCAGGGCACGCCCGGACGACAGTCGGCGCGGTCCGAGAAGCGCGTGGGCGCGCCCCGAGGCACGCGGTCGGGCGCCACCTACGCCGTCCCGTGGGAGAATCCGCGGATGGAAGCGCTCATCGTCGCCACCATCACCCTCGGCCTGCCCGTGGACGAGCTCGCGGGCGGCTACGGCCAGCCCGCGGTGAGTGCCGCGGCGTGGACGCTCTGCGCGCTGCTGTGGCTGCGCAGCGGGCCACGACATCGTGGGGCGCTCCTCGCGTGCCTGCTCTTCGCGAGCGCCGGCGAGGCGTTCCTCTCCCTGGTGTGGGGCCTGTATCGCTACCGGCTCGGCAACATCCCGTTGTTCGTTCCGCCGGGGCACGTGCTGCTCTTCTTCCTCGGCACGCGGCTCGCGCAGCGCCTGCCCGCGGGCGCCGAGTGGGCGATCGCGGCACTCGCCTTGCCCGTCGTCGCGGGCCTCGCCTGGAGCGGGCACGACACGCTCGGGCCGCTGCTCTACGGGCTCTTCCTCGCGTGCCTTTGGCTCTCGTCGTCGCGGCGGCTGTACGCGACGATGTTCGCGCTCTCGCTCGCCATGGAGCTCTACGGCACCTGGCTCGGCAACTGGTCGTGGAGCGCACACGTGCCGTGGCTCGGCCTGCGTGCGGCCAACCCGCCGCTCGCCGCCGGTGCGTTCTATTGCGTGCTCGACCTGCTCGTGGTGAACGCGACGCGCGCGCTCGAGATGCGCGCGGCGCTCAGCCGCCCGCGAGCCCCGCACTGAACGCGAGGGTCGCCTCGCACCAGGCGGCGACCTGCAACGCCTGCTCGTCCTCGCGATAGCGGCCGACGACCTGCAGGCCGAGGGGCAGTCCGCGCGGGCCGCGGCCGGCCGGGATCGTGACCGCCGGAAGGCCCGCCTGCGTCCAGAGCGAATTGAAGACCGCGTCGCCGGTGTTGCCGAGGCCTTCGGGCGCCTCGCCCGTCGCGGGGATCGTCACGATCGCATCGTAGCCGTCGAAGAGCCCGTCGAGCCAGCGCCGGTAGTCGTCGCGCCGATCGAGCGCCTTCGCATAGTCGTCCGCCGACACGGTGCGGCCGCGGTCGAGGATGTCCATGAGATACGGCGAGAGCCGGATGCGATGGCGCGACTCGACCGATGCAAGGCTCTTCACCGCCTCGCGCACGAGGATCGTCATCGCGTTGTCCCACGCGTTGTCGAACATCCGCGGCAGCGCGACGTCGCGAACCGTGGCGCCCGCGTCCTGCAGCCGCCCGACCCATTCGGCGAATTGCGTGCGCTGGGCCTCGCTCGCCAACGTCCATTTGGGTGTCTTCACCACCGCGAGTCGCGGCGGCGCGGCGAGCGGCTCGAGGGGTACGCGCAGCAGCTTCTCGGCCGCCTCGACGAGCGTCGCTTCGTCGCGTGCGTCCTCGCCCATGAGGCAGGCGGCGAACCATCCCGCGTCGGCGACCGAGCGCGTGAATACGCCGACCGTGTCGAGCGTCGGCGCGAAGGGGAAGACGCCCGTGCGCGAGATCGCGCCGTGCGTGGGCTTGTAGCCGACCACACCGCAGAACGCGGCCGGGCGGATCACGGAACCGAGCGTCTGCGTGCCGATCGCCGCGGGAACGAACCCCGCCGCCACGGCGGCCGCCGAGCCGCTCGAGGAACCCCCCGGCGTATGTCCCGGATTCCACGGGTTGTGCGTCTTGCCCGGCGCGCGATAGGCGAATTCCGTCGTCACGGTCTTGCCCATCACCAGGCCGCCCAGCGCCTCGAGGCGCCGCACGACCCACGCCGAGGTGGTCGGCACGTGATTGGCGAAGATCCGCGAGCCCATGCGGGTCGGGATGCCGCGCGTGTTGATGATGTCCTTCACGCCGACGGGGATGCCGTACAGCGGCAGGTCCGCGAGGATGCCGCCGGCGCGCTCCTCGGCGTCGGCCATGGCGCGGGACGGGTCGAACCACTCCCACGCCTGGACACGCGGCTCGAGCGCCGCGATGCGCTCCGAGCACGATGCGACATAGTCCTGAACGGTCGCGCGGCCCTCGCGATACGCGCGCAGGGTGTCGAGGACGCCGAGGCGATAAAGGTCCATTTTTCTAGTCGTTGGGCACGCCGACGGGCGGCGTCGGCGCGGGACCGCTATTCTGCCGTCCCCGGCGGGGGATTACTAGCCGACCGCCGCCTTGAGGGCGTTCACCCCGGCCAGCGCGATGACCTCGTCGTCGGAGGCCTTCACGCCCGACACGCCGATCGCGCCGACCATCGTGCCGCCGACCTCGATGGGCACGCCGCCCTGCAGCGCGGCCATCCCGTTGGTGATCGAAAGGAACGCGGTGCGGCCATTGTTCACCGACTCCTCGAGCAGGCGCGTCGGGCGCTTCCAGGCGATTGCCGCGCGCGCCTTCGCCACGGCGGTCTCGATGCTCGACCATTGCGCGCCGTCGAGCCGCGCGACGACGATCGCGTGGCCGCCTTCATCGACCACGGCGATCACGACGCGCCACTCGTGGCGCAGCGCTTCCGCCTCGCAGGCGGCGAGGGCGAGGCGCGCGGCCTCGAGCGTGAGCGTGGGGCGATTCGGCAGGGAAATGGCCATGGCCGCGGACCGGAAACGGGAGCCCGATGATAACGCGCGCGGCGCTCACGGCGCGCCGAAGCCGCGCGCGGCGAACGCCTTGCGCCCTTCGGTTCCCGCGAGCGCCTCGAGCAGCGCGCGCGCCTCCGCCGCATGGGCCGCGGACCGGCCGACGGCGCCGCTGTACACCGTGAGCTTCTGCAGCGGCGCGGGCAGCGGGCCGGCCAGCGCCACACCGGAGACCGGCAGGATCTCGGTGATCTGGTGGATCACGAGGGCCACCTCGCCGCGCGCGACCTTCTCGGCGATGTACCCGCCCTCGCCCAGCACGGTCTTGTCGCGCACCGCGTCGCGGATGCCCAGCGCGGGCAGGACCTTCTCGTCGACGTGCTGCCCGCTCGTGCCGCGCTGGGGATCCATGTACGTGATGGAAGGCGCCGCGAGCAGGGCGCGCTTCAGCGCCTCGGGCGTGGACACGTCGGGCAGCGGCGCGCCGTCGCGCACCGCCACGCCGATGCCCACCGTGCCCAGGTCGCGCCGCGACGCCGGATCGATCGCCCCGCTCGCGGCGAGGGCGTCGAGCGCTTCGGCGGGCACGATGACGAGGTCCGGCTTGGCGCCCGCGGCGAGCTTCTCGCGCAGGACCCCGGCCGGCGCGAACGTCGTGCGCACGTGATGGCCGCTGCTTTTCTCCCAGGCGGCGGCGATGCCGTCGAAGGGCGCCTTCACCGCCCCCGCACTGAGGACGGTGATGTCGACGGCGCCGGCGTCGAGCGCGGCGGCGAGGGCGAGGACGGCGAGCGATCGCAGGGGCATGGGATCTCCGGCACGGGGACGTCAACGAAACCTACCACTTGTGGGAAAATCGCGGGATGTCCCGTTCCCGCCCCTACTTCGCCGCCGTGCTCGTGGTCTGCGCGGCACTCATCGGATTCGCGCTCTATCTGCAGGAAGAGATGGGCCTGGAACCGTGTCCCATGTGCGTGCTGCAGCGTTATGCCTTCGTGTGCATCGGCATCGTCGCGCTCGTCGGCCTGTTGCACGGGCCGCGCGGCGCCGCGCTCAAGGCTTACGCCGGCGTGCTGATCCTGCTCGCGATCGCGGGCGGCGGCGTGGCCGCGCGCCAGTCGTGGCTGCAGATCCATCCGCCGCTGGTCGCCTCGTGCGGAGCGGACCTCGAGGGGCTGATCAACACGTTCCCGATCTCGCAGGCGCTGCCGAAGATCTTCTCCGGCACCGGCGACTGCTCGGTCGTGCACTGGCGCTGGTTCCTCACGATTCCCGAATGGGCGCTCGTGTGGTTCGTGCTGATCGCGCTCGCCTCGCTCTGGATCGCCTTCATGCGCCGCGCGCGCTGAGCGCCGCGCCTAGCCGCGCATCTCGCGCAGGTCGCTCACGACGTCGCCCGCGAGGCGGCCGGCCGCTTCGAGACGCAGGATGTCGGCCGCCACGTCCTCGGGCGGGCGCAACGCGCCTTCGGCCTTGAGCTTGCGGAATCGCTCGACATCGGGAAACGACTCGACCGGGGCGCCACGCACGACGCCCTGCATGGCGGTGTCGATGACGCCGGGGGCGAGGCTCGACACCTCCACCGGGCTGCCGTGCGCCTGCGCCTCGAGCGCGACCACGCGCGAGGCCATGTCGAGACCGGCCTTCGCCGCGCAGTAGGCGCTCCAACCGGCGATCGGACGCCGCCCTGCACCCGAGGAGATGTTGATGATCCGGCGCACGCTCGCCGCCTCCGCCGTCATGCGCAGGAACCGGCCCATGAGGCGCATCGGCGCGACGAGGTTCACGGCGAGGTTGCGCTCGAGCGCCTCGCCGTCGACGCCGTCGAGCCGGCCGACGGGGGCGACCACGCCCGCGTTGTTGATGAGCACCGCCTTCGCGTAACGCTTGCCACGCACGCGCTGCTCGATGCGGTCGCACGCGCGCTCGAGCGCCGCGGCGTCGGCGAGATCGACGCCGAAGCAGGCGCCGCCCGGGATCGGACCATCGGGCCCGCGAGCGAGCGCGACCAGCTCGTTGTCGTTGTCGGCGGCGATGCGTTCGGCGAGCGCGCGCCCGAGGCCCTTCGTGGTTCCGGTCACGACGTAGAGGTTCATGGCACCCGCGAGCGGTCCGAAAGGCGCGATTATGCCGGGGTGAGCCGTCCGCGCAAGGCCGCCGCGCCGCCGCCCCTGCCCGCCCGCGCCTCGCCGGAATGAACATCCACATGAAGCCTTGGCGCCGGGGCTGAATCGTATCGCGATACGATGCTATGATATTCGCTCCCCGCGGTTCCCCGTGCCATGCCTCCCCGAGAGCCGATCCCGGACGAGATCCGGCGCTTCATTCTCACCAGCATCCCTTCCGTGCCGTTCGTCGAGGCGGTCCTCATCTTCCGCGCGCTGAACGGGCAACCGGTCCACAATGCCAAGGTCGCCGAGCGCCTGTACGTCGGGGAGACGGAAGGCGCAGCGCTCGTCGAGCAGTTGCGTGCCGCGCGCATCATCGAGGCGGTCCCGGGGGACGCCGATTCGAGCCGTTACGCGCCCGACCCCGAGCTCGCCTGCATGCTCGACCAGCTCGCCTTCCATTACGTGCACGACCTCATCGGCATCACGCAGCTCATTCACTCGCATACCGAGCGGGTCGCGCGGCGCTTCGCCGACGCGTTCAAGTTCCGGAAGGAGCCGTGAAATGCTCGGCGCGCTGATCTATGTCCTGTGCGCCCTCACGTGCGCGATCTGCGCGCTGCTCCTGCTGCGCAGCTACCGGCGCAACGGCTTCCGCCTGCTGTTCTGGAGCGGGCTGTGCTTCATCGGCCTCGCCCTCAACAACGTACTCGTACTGGTCGATCGCGTGCTGCTGCCCGACATGAGCCTGGCGGTGCTGCGCCTCGTCGTGGGCGCGGTCTCGCTCGGGCTGCTGCTCTACGGCCTCATCTGGGAGAGTGAATAGATGGAAGGCATCCTCGTCGGCGCGGTCGGCGCCTTTTCCGCCGCGGTGGGACTGTTCTTCTTCCGCTTCTGGCGCACGACGCACGACCGTTTCTTCCTGCTGTTCGCGCTCTCGTTCTGGATCGAGGGCCTGAACCGCATGGGGCTCTTCCTCGCCGTGGGGCTCGACGAGGAGGCGCCCGTCTATTACGTGATCCGGCTCGTCGCCTACGGCCTGATCCTCGCGGCGATCGTGCACAAGAACCGCGCGGCGCACCGGCGCGAATAGCGCGTAGGAATCGTCCCATAGCGCGCGTGGCGGGAACGCGCGGAACAAATATCCCGGCACGCGCGCCCAACGAGGGCCAGCGCCGTGCTGGCGATCGTACCCGGAGGCGCTCGTGTCCTTCCTGCTCTACCTGATCGGCTTCATCGTCTTCATCGCAGGGCTCGCGTGGCTCGCGACCGTGCTGGGCGTCGGGCAGACCTACGTGATGATCGGCGCCGTCATCCTGCTCGGGATCGGCATCTTCACCGCCGCGGCGCGCACGCGCGCGAAGGACCCTCCGGCCGCCTGACCGCGCGGCCGCGACCGCGGCTCGCGCTCGTGCACCGCCCGCGGGTCGCGCCGTGCCCGCGAACGGTGTGATTGTGCGGCGCAACAAGGCGGGGTATAGTCCGCGCCCAACCGCGCACGGGCGACTCGCGGCGACGCACGCTCCGGATGACCGACACGACGCTTCGCACCAACACGCTGCACGACGGCGCGCACGGCACCGGCGCCGCCGCCGCCCTCGTGCTCGGGGCGATCGGCATCGTGTTCGGCGACATCGGCACGAGCCCGCTGTACGCGCTCAAGACCGCCTTCAGCCCCGAGCACCGCATCCCGCTCACCCCCGACAACGTGATGGGCATCCTGTCGCTCATCGTGTGGTCGATGACCTCGGTGATCACGCTGAAGTACCTGCTGCTGATGATGCGCGCCGACAACAACGGCGAGGGCGGCATCCTCGCCCTCCTCGCGCTCGCGCTGCGCCAGACGCGCCGCTATCCGCGCCTGCGCTGGACGATCATCGGCATCGGCATCTTCGGCGCTGCCATGTTCTACGGCGACAGCATGATCACCCCGGCGATCTCGGTGCTCTCCGCGATCGAGGGTGTGGCGGTGGCCGCGCCCACGCTCGGGCATTTCGTGATCCCCCTGACCCTCGGCGTGCTCGCGGGCCTGTTCTTCATCCAGCGCCATGGCACGGGCAAGGTCGGCGCGTTCTTCGGCCCGGTGATGGTGATCTGGTTCGCCGCCCTCGCCGGCTTCGGCGGATGGCAGG
This sequence comes from uncultured Burkholderiales bacterium, assembly GCA_964403515.1. GTDB lineage: Bacteria > Pseudomonadota > Gammaproteobacteria > Burkholderiales > Usitatibacteraceae > Usitatibacter. The sequence continues at coordinate 16,514 of CAYOGL010000004.1, forward strand.
TCGCGAACAACCCCTCGGTGCTCCTCGCGGTCAACCCCGCCTATGCCGCGCGGTTCCTCATCGCCAACCCGCTGCTCGGTTTCTTCGTGCTCGGTGCGGTGTTCCTCGCGCTCACCGGCGGCGAGGCGCTCTACGCCGACATGGGCCACTTCGGCCGGCGCCCGATCCGCGTGGCCTGGCTCGCGCTCGTCTTCCCCGCGCTCGTCCTCGACTACTTCGGCCAGGCCGCGTACGTGCTCGGCCATCCCGACGCGATCCTGAACCCGTTCTACCTCATGCTGCCCGGTTGGGCGCTGCTGCCGATGGTGGGCCTCGCCACGTGCGCGACGGTGATCGCCTCGCAAGCGGTGATTTCGGGCGCGTTCAGCGTCACGCGCCAGGCGATCCAGCTGGGATACGTGCCGCGGCTGGAGGTGCTCTACACCTCCGAGCGCTCGATGGGCCAGATCTACGTGCCGTTCGTGAACTGGGTGCTCTTCATCGCGGTGGTCCTGCTCGTGCTCGGCTTCCAGAGCTCGGACAACCTCGCCAACGCGTACGGCATCGCGGTCGCCGCGACGATGGTGATCGAGAACCTGCTCGCGATGGTCGTGGCGCGCCTGATCTGGAAATGGAAGCCGTGGTCGGTCGGCCTGGTGATCGGCGCCACACTGAGCGTCGACGTGGTGTTCCTCGCGTCGAACGCGATGAAGTTCCTCTCCGGCGGCTGGTTCCCGCTGCTCATCGGCAGCGCGGTGTTCACGCTGCTGATGACATGGAAGCGCGGGCGGCTGCTCATGTTCCAGCGCCTTTCCGAGCACGGCATCCCGTTGAAGCCGTTCCTCGAGGGACTCACCGCGCACCCGCCGCAGAAAGTGTCCGGCACCGCGATCTTCATGACGAGCAACCCGGACACCGTCCCGCACGCGCTGCTGCACAACCTCAAGCACAACAAGGTGCTGCACGAACAGACGGTGTTCCTCACGATCGTCCCGCACGACGTGCCGAGCGTGCCGCCGGAGGACCGCGTGCAGTTCGAGCGGCTGGTGAACGGCTTCTACAAGCTCGAGGCCTGGTACGGGTTCAAGGAACAGCCGAACATCGACGAGATCCTGAACGCGTGCCGCATGCGTTACGGCGTGGCGTTCGACGTGATGGACACCTCGTTCTTCCTTTCGCACGAGACCGTGATCCCGACCAGCGACTCGCCGGGCATGGCGCTGTGGCGCGACCACCTGTTCGCGTGGATGACGCGCAACGCCGCGCGCGCGACCGATTTCTTCCACATTCCCGCGAACCGGGTGGTGGAGCTCGGCACGCACATCGAGATCTGAGGACGCGCCATGGACTTCTTCCCGCCCGCTCCCTGGCGCGTCGTGGCGATCTCGGTCGTGGTCGCCGCGGTTGCGGTGACGGTCGCGGCGCTGCTGGCCATCGCCGCGACCCTCGGATGGATCGCGCCGCGCGCGACGATGCCCGTGGCGGCGAGCGTCGCGCCGGCGGCGCATCCCGGCGCCGGCATGGCGCTCTCGCCCGGAGAGACTCTCGTATCCCCGGCCGAAGCGCCTGCCGCCAACGGGCAGCCCGCCAATGGCAAGCCGGGACCGTCCACGCCGGTGTACCGGCGCGAAGAGGAAACCAAGCCGCAGGCGGCAGTCCCGCACGCCGCCACACCGCCGCCGCACGCGCGGACGGCACCGCCGGCGTCGACGCGCGAAGGCGTGTGCGCGAATTGCGGCACCGTGTCCGGCACGTTCGCCTATCCGGATGCGTTCGCCGTGAGCGTGCATTTCGAGGACGGCACGAGCCGCACCTTCCGTTTCGCCTCGCGCCCGGCGTTGCGCGTGGGCGACAAGGTCTTCGACGAGGGCGGCCGGCTGGTGCGCGCGCGCTAGGCGGAACAAGAGCGCCCGTCCCGGGGTCTAGGCAATGTGCCCGGATCCCTTTCACCGTACTGGAAGAAGCGCGACTTCAAGGCCACGCCCGAGCCGCACGGCGAGGTCGTGCGCGCCGGGCCGGCGCTCTCGTTCGTGATCCAGAAGCACGCGGCGCGGCGCCTGCACTACGATTTCCGCCTCGAGCTCGATGGAACGCTGAAGAGCTGGGCCGTGCCCAAGGGGCCGAGCCTCGATCCGCACGTGCGGCGCATGGCCGTGCACGTCGAGGACCATCCCCTCGATTATGCGAGCTTCGAGGGCGTCATCCCACCCGGCCAGTACGGCGCAGGGACGGTGATCGTGTGGGACCGCGGCACCTGGATCCCGCTCGACGATCCGCGCGCCGGCTATCGGGCCGGCAAGCTCAAGTTCGAGCTGCACGGCGAGAAGCTGCACGGGCGCTGGACGCTCGTGCGCATGCACGGCCACGAGGACGAGCGCCAGGAGCCGTGGCTGCTCATCAAGGAGAACGACGAGGAAGCGCGCCCCGCCTCCGAGTACGACGTCACCGAAGCACTGCCGGATAGCGTGAACGCGAAGCCGGCGCGGCGCGCGCGCGCCGCCAAGGCGAAGGCGAAGAAGCCGGCCGCGCGCAAGTCGCGCCGGCGTGCGAAGCGCGACGACGACGCCGAGACGCTTCCCGCGCGCGCCGAGGCCGCCGAGCTTCCGCTCACGCTCTTCCCGCAGCTCGCGACGCTGGTCGACGAGGCGCCCGGCGACAGCGGCTGGGTCTACGAGCTGAAGTTCGACGGCTACCGCATCGTGACCCGCATCGACGGCGACGACGTGCGGCTGTTCACTCGCAACGGCAACGACTGGAGCGCGCGCCTCAAGAACCTCAAGCAGGAGATCCGCGGCCTCGGCCTCGATCGCGCGTGGCTCGATGGCGAGATCGTGGTCCTGAACGCGAAGGGCCTGCCCGACTTCCAGGCGCTGCAACGCGCATTCGACGCATCCTCCACGCGCGACATCGTGTACTTCGTCTTCGACCTGCCGTACTACGCGGGCCACGACCTGCGCCGCGTGCCGCTCGTGGAACGGCGCGCGCTGCTCGCCCGGCTGCTCGAGAAGCGTCCGTCCGTGCACGTGCGTTTCAGCGAGACGTTCGACGCGCCGGTGAAGACGCTGCTCGAGAACGCGTGCGCCCAGGGCCTCGAGGGGCTCGTGGGCAAGCGCGCGGACGCGCAGTACACGTCGACCCGCTCGGTGTCGTGGATCAAGCTCAAGTGCACCAGGCGCCAGGAGTTCGTGGTGTGCGGCTACACCGATCCGAAGGGCTCGCGCTCGGGCTTCGGCTCGCTGCTGCTCGGCGTGAACGATGCCGAGGGCCATTTGCGCTACGCGGGCAGCGTGGGCACCGGGTTCGACGAGGAGATGCTGCACGGGCTCAAGGCGCGGCTCGCGACGCTCGCCACCGGCAAGCCGCCGTTCTTCGAGACGCCGCGCGGCGTTAAGGGCCACTGGGTCAAGCCGCGGCTCGTGGCCGAGGTCGCGTTCACCGAATGGACGGGAGACGGACGCGTCCGGCATCCGGTCTTCCGCGGGCTGCGCAACGACAAGGACCCGGAGGCGATCACGCGCGAGGAAGCGGCTTCGCCGCCCACACCCGTGGCGAGCCGCAGCCGCCAGGGACGGGCGCTCTCGCGGGCGGCCGAGCGCGAGCGCGGCGTGGCGGTCGAGGGCATCAAGGTGACGCACGGCGATCGCATCGTCGACACGAAGTCCCAGATCACCAAGCTCGAGCTCGTGCGCTACTACGAGCGCATCGCTCCGTACATGCTGCCGCACCTCGTGGGGCGGCCCATCGCGCTCGTGCGCTGCCCGTACGGCGTGGAGGGCGAGCATTTCTTCCAGAAGCACGGCGAGAAGATCAGGATCCCCGGCATCATCCAGCTGCCGCGCGAGTACTGGCCCGGCCATCCGGCGATGCTCGAGGTCGCGAGCACGGAGACACTGGTCGGCGCCGCGCAGATGAACGTGATCGAGTTCCATACCTGGAACTCGACCACGAAGCTCATCGACAAGCCCGACCGCATGATCTTCGACATGGATCCGGGCGAGGGCGTGTCGTGGGACACGCTGCTCGAGGCGACCAGCCTCACGAAGAAGATGCTCGACCTGCTCGGCCTCGAGAGCTTCCTCAAGACGAGCGGCGGCAAGGGCCTGCACGTGGTGGTGCCGCTCAAGCCGTCGCCGCAATGGGGCTACGACGAGGTGAAGGACTTCTCGCAGGCGGTGGTGCAGCACATGGCGCGCACGCTGCCCCGGCTCTTCGTCTCGAAGGCGGGCGCGCAGAATCGCGTCGGGCGCATCTTCGTCGACTTCCTCAGGAACGGCACCGGCGCGACGACCATCGCCGCGTTCTCGGCGCGCGCGCGTCCCGGGCTCGCGGTGTCGGTGCCGGTGCGGTGGAGCGAGCTCGCGCGGCTGAAGTCCGCCGACCAGTGGAACGTCACGAACGTGGAAGAGCGCCTCGCGCGGCTGCGCGGCGATCCGTGGCGCGGCTATGCCGAGGTGGACCAGACGCCCGATGCGGCGATGAAGCGGCTCGTGTCCGTGCGCGGCTAGGTCGCCGCGGCTTCCTTGAACTCGAAGCGCCCCCCCGAGGCGCCGGTGAAGACGAGGCGCTCGCCTTCGCGCGTGCCGCGCGCGCCTTCGCCCACCGCGGCGAGGAAGCGCTTCTCGATCTCGCCCGCCGGACCGAGGCACAGGCGCTTGGTCATCGCGAGCGCGCCCACGCGCACCGCGTCGCCTTCCATCTTCCACACGCCGGAGAACATGTTGCAGCCGGTGAAGCCCGAGAGCCGCCCTTCGCGCACGAACTCGAGGCGGGGCAACGCGCGCGGATCGGTGTCGGGCGCGACCACGCCGATCCAGCGCGAGCCGGCGAGCGAGGCATCGGTGCTCGCAGCGCCCCCTTCCGTCGGCACGGCAGCGCACGCGCCGAGGCCGAGCGCGCACAGGTAAAGCAATCCCCGCAGCATTCTCACGGCTTCTTCTCCACGGGCGCGGCCCGGAACCGCAGCGTTCCCGCCGAACCGGTCATCGACAGCGCGTCGCCGATGATGGCGTAGCTCGACACCGACTGCAGCACGTCGAGCAGCCTGTCCTCCGCATCCTGCGTCGCGCGATCGCATATTTTGCGACCCCGCTCGATGCGACCGACGACGATGGCACGCGCACCCACGCTGTCTTCGACATAGCGTGCGGCGATCCGGTTGCATCCGCCGAAGCCTTCCATGCGGCCGTCCCCGAAGCGCACGAACGCGGGCTCGCCGCGCGTGGGCAGCTCGTGCACCACCTGCCATTCCGTACCCGTGAACGGCCGCGGCGGCGGCTCCCTCGGGGTGGCGCAAGCGGTGAGCGCGGCGGCGAACGCGAGGACGAGGCGCTTCATCGGGTCTCCTGGAAGGTGGCGAGCAGGCGGCCGACCCCGGCATCGAGCAAATCGATGAGCCCCTGGTGTTCGGCCCGAATCGTCGGCTGGAGGAATGCGGCGGCCGCGATCTCCTCGATGCGCGGGTGGGGCGCCGCCGCCTTCTCCTCGGCCACCAGCGCCGCGAGCTCGGCATGCACGGCATCGGGATCGAGGATCGCGATGGGCGCGCCGCAATAGGGACATTGCGGATCGTGGGCGAGGTCGATCGGCGCGCCGCAGCTCGAGCATCGCACCTGCGCGACGGTGGCGCGCAGACGCTCCACCTCGACCGGCGTGAGCGAGCGCACGAAGCGCTTCTCGCGCAGGAACTGCACGAACGGGGTGAAGCGGCCGTGTCCCGCCGGGCAGCGGTAGTAGACGAAAGGACTCGCGCGCTCGACGTCGTGCGTGAGCTGCAGCGGCGTGCGGCATGCGACGCAGTGCATCACCGTCGCGAGCGGCCTCTGCTCGGCTTGCTGCGCGTCGGCGATGGCGCGGAACAGCCCGATCACGCCTTCGGGCGCGAACTGCGCGCCCTCGTAGGGGTCGAGCCACAGTCCGCGGCACGGGAAACAGATCTCGACCTGGAGCGTGCCCGCGCCACGGCGCGCGAAAGCCTCGCGGCGCATCGCCGCGCCGCAGCTCGGGCAGTCGCGGGCGAGCGCCTCAGCGGCGATCGCCATCGCCGCGCTCGGCCAGCGCCTTCAGGTTGGCGAGCCCGGCCTCGAAGTCCGGGCCCACCATGCGGTCCATCGCGACGGCGATGTAATGCTTGAGCGGATTGCCGCCCACGTCGCCGCTCTGCGTCCAAACCACGCGCGTGGCCTCGCCGGCGGGCTCGAGGCGTACGGCACCGGCGGTGTTGAGGTTCACGCCCTCGAGGTGCAGGTTGTATTCGACGAGGCGATTGGGCACGACGCGGGTGATCTCCATGCTGCCGCTGCCCACCTTGCCGCTCTCCCACGCCCACTTCGCGTGCTGGCCGAACGGCGGGCCGGAATAGATGATGTGCATCGCGGGATCGCGGCGCGTCCAGTTGTTCCAGCGCGCCCACTGGCGCGGCTCGACCACGTAGTCGTAGATCTTCTCGGCCGGCGCGGCGATGCGTGCGGAACGCTCGACCGCGAACGAGGCGGGAAGCACGACGCCGGCCAGCACGACCACGAGCGCGATCGCACCGACCACTGCGAGCACCGACTGCAGGATCTTCATGCCCCCTCCCGTTGCGCGGAAGCTTACCTCAAGGGCGCTAGAATCGGACAGCGCTTCGCCCGCCATCCTCCGCACGCTTCCTCATCCACGCCACGATGTGCAGCCGCTACTTTCTCGACGCCGACGGCAACGTCATCGCCTACACCTTCCGGGTTCCGGTGCACGATCGCGTGCGCCGGCGCTTCAACATCGCGCCCACGCAGCAGGCGCCGGTCGTGCGTGCCGCGCGCGGCGCAAACGGGCGCGAGCTCGCGATGCTGCGCTGGGGCCTCGTGCCGTTCTGGGCCAAGGATCCTTCGGTCGGCCACCGCATGATCAACGCGCGCAGCGAGACGGTGAAGGAAAAGCCGGCCTTCCGCGAGGCGTTCAGGAACCGGCGCTGCATCGTTCCCGCCTCGGGCTTTTACGAGTGGACCGGTGACGCGAAGTGGCGCGTGCCGCACGCGATCACCGTGGCGCAGCGTCCCCTCATCGGTCTGGCCGGCTTGTGGGAATGCTGGAAGGATGCCGAGGGCCGGCCGCTCGAGACCTTCACGATCCTCACCACGGCGGCCAATCCCTTCGTCGCGCCGATGCACGACCGCATGCCCGCCATCCTCGAGGAGCGCGACGTCGACTGCTGGCTCGAGGGCGACGCGAACGAGGCGTGGAGCGCGATCAAGCCCTACGCGGCCGAAGAGATGCGCGAGCGCGTCGTCTCGCGCGCGCTCAACAACCCGCGCACCGAGGTGGAGGAACAGGCGCAGAGTGATGCGGGCGAGCGGCTGTGGAATGCGCGCGTCGGGGAGTGATGCGGGCAAGAATCCTTGGATTTTGGTTTTGCCTTATCTGTGTTCATCGGTGGTTCCAACGCCTTTTGTGTGCATCACTCGCTGACCTCCGCCAGCGGCACCACCGCGTAAGGGTGCTTCGCCACGTATCCGCGCAGGATCGAGTAGATGTCGGGGTCGAAGTCGATCTGCGTGCGCGTCGTCGCGAGATCGGCCAGCTCGTCCCCGGCGCGCGCCGTGCCGAGGTGGCACCAGCGGTCGAAGACGTGCGCGTGCTCGAAGCGCCCGTCGGGATGGCGCTCGCGCACGAGCACGCGGCCGCGCCAGGGCCACGGCTCCAGGCGCCAGCAGGCGAGCGCCGTGGCGAGCCGCAGGTTGTGGGCCTCCGGCGTCTCCTCGCCCACGCACGCCCCGCGGCACCGCTTCACCTGGCGCGCGAAGCACGGCCCGCCGCGCTTTTCCCAGCCGAGCTGCCGCCAGCACAGGCCGTGCTCGGCCGCGAGATGCTCGAGCAGCTTCTTCACGTGCTGGCGCGTGGCGAACGGACCGTAGAGCGCCTCCGCGCCGGCGTCGCGCGCGGCCCAGTCGATGTCCTTCGTCGCCAGCACCTGCGGCTCGGAGCGCAGGTCGGGCAGGCGCACGAAGCACGCGTTCAGCTTGCGGCGCAGGCGGTAGTTGTGCAGCGGCAGCAGCTCCTTCACCAGCCGCGCCTCGCGCAGGAGCGCCCCCAGCTCGCCCGCGGTCTCGTCGATCTCGATGCGCCGGATCTCGCCGGAAAGGCGGATGTCGTTCGCCGAGCGATGGTCGCCGGAGAAATGCGAGCGGATGCGTTCGCGCAGGTTCACGCTCTTGCCGATGTAGATGGGCAGCTCGTTCACGCCGTAGAAGCGATACACGCCGGGGCCCTCGGGAAGGCCTTCGAGCGCGTCGGGCGCAAGCTGCGGCGGCAGGCTCGGGATCCGGAGCAGGCGACGCACGGCCGCCTCGATCTCCTCGACCGGACGCTCGCGGTAGACCGCCTGCACGAAGCGCCACAGCGCGCGCGCATCGCCCAGCGCCGAGTGCCGTCCCGTGCGCGCGCCGTCCGACGGCGCGAACGCATCCTGCAGGCCATGGCGCGCGATGAGCGCATCGAGCCCGTGTCCGACCGCCTCCGGGTAGAGCTTGCGCGACAGTCGCACCGTGCAGAGCACGTCGGCGGTGAACCCGACCTCGAGCCGCCGGAACTCGTTCTTCACGAAGCCGTAGTCGAAGCGCGCGTTGTGCGCGACGAAGAGCGCGCCGTCGAGGCGCTCGAGCACCTCGCGGCGCAGCTGCGCGAACGTCGGCGCTTCGCGCACCATCGCGTTGGTGATGCCGGTGAGGATCTGGATGTCCTCGGGAATCGGGCGCTGCGGATTCACGAGCGACGACCACTCGTCGACGAGCTCGCCCCCGGCCACGCGCACGATGCCGATCTCGGTGATGCGATCGGCGGTCGGGGTCGTGCCGGTGGTCTCGAGGTCGATGAAGGCGATCGACGGGGCGAACATCAGCCCGCCTTGCGCCACGGGGCGGCCGCGAACCGCTCGACGAGGAACTGCACCATCGCGGCCACGCGCGGCGAGCGGTGGCGGCCCTGCGGATACACGGCGTGCAGCGGCAGCGGCTCGCTGTGGTGGGAATCGACGAGCAGCGGCGCGAGCTTTCCCTGGCGGATCGCGGCGCCGACGATCGCGTCCGAGAGCCGGATCACGCCAACGCCGAGAAGCGCGAGCTCGAGCAACGTGTCGGCATTGTTGGCGCTCACGTTGCCGCGGACCTCGATCGCTCGCACGCCTTCCTTCGTCTCGAACGGCCAGCGTTGCAGGTTGGGCGCGTAGGCCACGTTCAGGCAGTTGTGCTCGAGCAGGTCCTCGGGCTTGCGCGGCGTGCCGTGGCGGCGCAGGTATGCGGGCGAGGCGCAGATCACGCGCTCGAGTTCGCAGATCTTGCGCGCCACGAGCGACGAGTCGCCCAGGCCACCGAGGCGGATCGCGATGTCGGCGCCTTCCTCGATGAGGTCGACGACGCGGTCGGTGATGGTGAGCTCGACCCTCACCTCGGGATGGCGCGCGAGGAAATCGGGCAGCGCGGGCGCGAGCTGGTGCATGCCGAAGGCGGTGCCCACGTTCACGCGCAGCAGCCCGCGCGGCTGCGAGCGGAAGCTCGCGACCTCGTTCTCCGCCTCGATGATGTCCGAGAGGATGCGCTGGCTGCGGTGGAAGAACGCCTCGCCCTCCGGCGTCAACGCGAGGCGGCGCGTCGTGCGGTTCAGCAGCCGCACGCCGAGCCGGTCCTCGAGCCGCGTCACGAGCTTCGAGATCGCCGAGGGAGTGAGGCCGAGGTCGCGCGCCGCGGTGGAGAATCCGCCCAGCTCGACCGCGCGGACGAACGCGGTCATGTCGCTCGGTGCGCTCATGGCAACTTGTGCCCCATCGGCAAGAATGGTCTCTGGAAAGAGGCGATTGTAGGGCATCCCCGGGCCAATCAGTCGCGCTAGAATGGAGGGCCTCCTGGAGTCCCCATGGCCCGCACCCGCGCCAAATCCCCACCCCGTCTCACCCGCGATGCCGAACGCCTGATCGCGCTCGCGTTGGGCCTCAACGCGTCCGGCAGCCTCACCGAGGATCGCTTCTGGGAAAGCCAGATGTGCTCGGTGATCGCGCGCCTGCTCGACAACGGCAACGATGCGCCGATCGACGGCGCGCTCGACCATCTGTACCAGACGAACCTCGGCGCGTACGACACGTTGATCGAGCTGGTCGAGAACGAGTCGGAGTCGCTCGTGGCGATGCAGGCCGACCGCGCCTGGCAGGCGTTGCTCGTCGCCGCGCCGATCGTCGCGTGGTCGAAGTACGCGATTCCCTCGGGGCCGATTCCCGCCGACGACGCGGATGCGCTGCGCGTGCAGTTGCAGGCGCACGTCCACTCGCAGGGCGCGCGCGTGGCCCTCGTGCCGTACCTCTACTCGATCGACCAGCTGCCGCGCCACTTCTCGGAGCTGCGCCGGCTCACGTCGCGGCTGGCCGAGGCGGCGATCGCGACCGAGTCGCCGCACGTCGACTTCACCCGCCTGCCCGAGACCGCGCACCTGCTCGCCGACACGCGCTTCCTCATCGCGTGCGCCGTCGCGCCGCGCGGCGAGCCGATCTTCCGCTGGCAGGAGGACGCGTCGGGCCACGCCGGCCGCACCGGCAGCCTCGAGCAATGGATCGCGCAGGCGCGGCCGACGATCGGCAAGCTGCTGCAGGGCTGCGTGTTCGAATGCCTGCTGCCCGATGCGTACTACGTGAACTGCCGCGAATCGGATCGACGCGTTCGGCCCTTCGGCATCCGCGCCGCGGTGGCCTTCCTCGAGAACGCGCTCAAGGTGCGCCCCGCGGAGCTGCAGGCGGTGGTCGCCGGATTCGGCGAGGACCGGGTCGACGAGTACCGCGTGGCCTTCTCGCTTGCCGGCGACAGCGAGGTCGCGCACGGCGTCGTGTGGCCGCTCTACGGGCGCGAGGACGAGACGGCGCGGCCGGGCCCGATCGACGAGCTGATGGCCGAGCTCAACCAGGCCGGCATCACCGAGGTGAAGAAGCTCACCGGCACCTTCACGCCCGAATACTGCGAGGATTGCGGCGCGCCGCTGTTCGCGAATGCCGAGACCGAGATCGTGCACGCCGAGCTTCCCGAGGAAGCGGATACGCAGACGGCGCACTTTCACTGAAGCGGCGAACGCGCCTCGTGGCGCAGGCCGATGCGGGCTCCGGGGACAGACCCCGCATCGCTGGAATATCATTCAGGTCCCGATACCAAGGGTCTGTCCCCCGGTCCCCGGCGTCTGTCCCCCGATCCCCGTATGGACGCGCTTTCGGAGGTGCTGCGCCTCGCGCGGTTCTCGGCGCACCTGATCCTCGATGCCACCGCCCACGCGCCGTGGTGCGTCTCCGTCCCCGCATCGCCCTCGCTCGCCCGCGCCCACATCGTGCTCGACGGCGAGTGCCAGCTGCGCACCGCCTCGGGCGAGTCCCATGCGCTGCCCGCGGGTTGCGTCGCGCTGCTCGCGGCTGGCGACGCGCACCTCGTGGGCAGCGACCTCGATCAAGCCGCCACGCCGCTGTCCGCTCTGCTGCGCGCGCCGCTCGCCGGCGAGCTCGTGCCCGTGCGCCTCGGAAACGCGGGCGCCGCCACGCGGTGGCTGTCGATCGCCATCGCGTGGGAGCAACACCTCGCCGAGCCGCTCCTCGCCTGCCTGCCGCCCGTGCTCGCGATCGACGTCCTCGGCGCGCCGGCGCTCAACTGGCTCACGAGCGCGCTCGGGCTGCACCTGTCGGGCAGCGACGCGCCGCCGGTCGCGGCCGAGGCGCGCCGCGAGCGTCTCGCCGAGCTGGTGCTGCTCGAGGCGTTGCGCCGCCACGTGAACGCGCTGCCCCCGGGCGGACGCGGATGGCTCTCCGGACTGAACGACCGCTATGTGGGCCGCGCGCTCGCGCTCGTGCATGGCCGGCCGGGAGAACCGTGGACGGTCGAGCGCCTCGGCCGCCAGGTGGGCCTGTCGCGCAGCGCGCTCGCCGAGCGCTTCAGCGACGTGATGGGCGAGCCGATCTTCGCTTTCCTCACCCGCTGGCGCCTGCAGCTCGCCGCCGAATCGCTGCTCGCCACGCCGCGCGCCATCCAGGCGATCGCGCGCGACGCGGGCTACGAATCGGCGAGCGCGTTCTCGGCCGCCTTTCGGCGCGTCTTCCGCAAGCCGCCATCGGTGTGGCGCAAGCGCGCAAGGCGCAAGGCCTGAACGCAGCGGACACAAGAGGCGCCAAGGCGACGTCGCGGCCATCGAGACGCTCGGGCAAGGCACGTCGCGGCCATCGAGACGTTCGGACAAGACATGTCGCGGCCATCGGGACGTTCGGACAAGACACGTCGCGGCCATCGAGCCGGGCGAGCCGCTCGAGCAGGCATCGCCATCAACCGGCCGTGAGCGACTCACGGGCACGTCGGCAGCCCGCTCGAGCGGCTCGCCAACGTCTCGATGGCCGCTCGAGTCTCGCTGCGGCTATCTGAGGGCGCGCGAAAGGAACGGCAACGACTCGTCCATTCGGTAATCGATGTCCGAGTGCGTGTCGTCGAATTCCTCGTAGGCGTGCCTGATGCCCGCGCGCGCGAGGCGCTTCGACAGGATGCGCATGCCGTAGTGGATGTGATACTGGTCGCGCGATCCGCAATCGAGGTAGATGCCGCGCAGCGTCTTGAGGTTCGCGCGGTACTTCCCGACCAGGTTCACCGGATCGTTCGCCTGCCAGCGCTTCCAGCGCTCGGGCAGCAGCTCGCCGGTCTCGAGGTTGAACGGCAGCCGGAAGCCGTTCGGGGCGCGCGGGTCGGGATCGTAGGTCGCGGCCATGCAGAGGTTCATGATGCAGTGGCCTTCGGACATGCCGAGCTTCGGCTTCCTCCACACGGCCTCGAGGAAGCGGCGCACGCGCCCGTCGTCGAAGCCGCGGTCGGCCCGCTTCTCCATCGCGAGCACGTCGTAGCGCGGGCCCTTGTGCGGGCGCGGGCGGTACTTCGCGAGCTCGTTCAGGGTGTTCGGCCAGTCGTGCCAGTAGACGAAGTCGAAGTAGGCATCGCCCGAATGGTCGGCGATCGCGCCCCACGTCTCGGGATAGCGCATGCCGTGGATGATCGCGCCGTAGCCGCCGGAGGACTTGCCGAAGCAGCCGCGGTGCTCGCGCGTGGCGAGCGTGCGGAACTCGCGGTCGACGAAGGGCACGATCTCGCGCGTGAGGTAGTCGGCATAGCGCCCGATCGCGGTCGAGTTCACGTACTGGTTGCCGCCGAGCGCCGTGAAGCAGTCGGGGAACACCATGATCGTCGGCGCCATGCGCCGCTCGTGGATCAGCCGCTCGACGCGCTCGGGCACGTTCTCGCTGAAGTTCCTCCATGCGACGTGCGCGAGGCCCGAGCCCATGAAGCCGACGAGATCGTAGAGCACGGGGAAGCGCCGGCCGCGCCCGCGCGTGGCGCCCTCGTCGTATTGCGGCGGCAGCCATACCGCGATGCGGCGAACGTGCGGATCGCCGAGCGCGTTGCCGCGCAGGACCTTCGAATCGTGCTCGAGAGTGACGAGCGTGCCGGATTTCCACTGCGGTCGTTTGAGCGCCATCGCGGGATGCTACCCGAAACGAAAATCCGCGCGGAAGGGCCGCTCGCAGGCGGCGGCTTCATCGGCATATTCGATTTCGCTGATATGCATCAACGGGGCACCGCGAGCGGGCGCGATACTGGGCCCGGAGGTGTCCCATAGCGCTCCTCGAGTTCGCGCGCGGCCCCGGTCTCGCGCTGGCGTTGGCCTTCCTCGTCGCGGGCAGCGGCTGGCGCCTGCTCGCCATCGCGCTGCGCCCCGCGGCGGCGGACCTGTCGCAACCGCGTGCCGATGCGGCGCACCACGGCGCGCTGCGCGGCATCCTCCGGCGCATGGCGCACCCGGCGGCGCTGCGTGCCCGCTCGCTCCCGAGCACGATCTTCGGCTACGCCTACCATGTCGGGCTCGCCATCGTCTTCTTCGGCTTCACCCCGCACATCGCGTTCGTGCACCGGCTCACGGGAGCGAGCTGGCCCGCGCTGTCCGAGCCGCTCTTCGTGGCGGGCGTCGCGCTCACCTTCGTCGGCCTGCTCTACGCCCTCATGGCACGGCTCACGTCTCCCGTGCGGCGCTTCCTCTCGACGTTCGACGATTACGCGAGCTGGTTGCTGGTGTTCCTGCCGATGGTCACCGGGATGGCGGCGCTCACGCTGCCGCTCGATGCAGCGTACCCACTGTTGCCCGAGCGACCGCTCGTCGTGGCCCTCCACCTGCTCGCGCTCGAGGCGCTGCTCGCGTGGCTGCCCTTCGGCAAGCTCGCCCACGCCTACCTCGTCTTCTTCTCGCGCGCGGCGACCGGCGCCGCGTTCGCACGCAAGGGAGCGACGCCGTGAACGACATTGCGAACACATCCGCGCCCACCGTTGCGAAGACGGCGCCTTCCGGGGCCGACCCGCGCTCCGATGCCGAGAGGGTGCGCTCGGCAATGGACGAGCTCGCGCACGACCTCGGGCGCCGCACCGCGCTCGCGCTCGAGTCGTGCATCCATTGCGGGCTGTGCGCGGAGGCGTGCCATTTCTACCTCGCGACGCGCGAGCCGAAATACACGCCGGCGTGGAAATTCGAGCCGCTGCGCCGCGAGTATCGGCGATCGGTCGGTCCGTTCGCCCCGCTCGTGCGGCTGTTCGGCCGCGAGCCGACGCTCGACGAACTGCGCGAATGGGAAACGCTCGTCTATGACGCGTGCACGATGTGCGGACGCTGCACCGCGGCCTGCCCGATGGGCATCGACATCGCCGCGCTCGTCGGGCAGGTGCGCCACGGCCTCTTCGCCGCGGGCCTCGTGCCGGAGGACCTGCGAGCGGCAAGCGAGCGCGCGGAGCGCGACGGCAGTCCCCTCGGCGCCACGCCCGCGGTGCTGCGCGGGCGCCTCGACTGGCTCGCCGACGAGCATGACGTCCCCATGCACCTCGACCTCCCGCAAGCCGACGTGCTCGTGACCTTCTCTTCCGTGGAGATCATGAAGTACCCGTTGTCGCTCGTGGCGACCGCGAGGGTGATGGAACGGTCGGGGTATTCGTGGACCATCTCCTCGCGCGGCTACGAGGCGACGAACTTCGGCATGCTCGCCGGCAATCGCGAATGGCAACGCCACACGACGCTGAAGCTCGTCGAGGCAGCGATCGCGTGCGCCGCTTCGATCGTGGTCGTGCCGGAGTGCGGCCACGCGTATACGGCGCTGCGCTGGCAGGGCGCGAACGTCTATGGCCGGCCGCTTCCGTTCCGCGTGCTGCACATCGCCGAGTTCCTCGACGAGTGCATCGCCAGCGGCCGCATGCGCGTGAAGCCGCTCGGCAAGTCGGCGGCCTTCCACGATCCCTGCCAGCTCGTGCGCCGCGGGGGCGCCGTGCAGGCACCGCGACGGGTGCTCGCCGCGCTCGGCCTCGAGCTGCGCGAGACGGAAGCGTCGGGAGAGCTCAACTTCTGCTGCGGCGGGGGCGGCGGCGTGATCGCGAACAGCCGTGCCGACGGCCTGCGGCGCGAGGCCTTCCGCATCAAGATGCGGCAGATCGATGCGACCGGCGCCGAGGTGACACTGACGACCTGCGCGAACTGCCGCCTGTCATTCGACGACGGGCAGGCGCACTACGGCTGGGATCGGCGCATGGGCAGCCTTCTCGAACGGGTCGCCGAGCAGCTCGAGTGATCGGCGACAGGCCGTCCGGGCGATACACGCACCGTGCGGCAGCGACGCGATCGCGGCGTGCGAAAGAAAAATCCCCACGACCATGTGGCCCGTGGGGATTCGCGAAGCGTGCGGCGCTCGCGACTTACGCGGCGACGCGGCGCTTGTACTCGTGCGTGCGCGTGTCGATCTCGATCCTGTCGCCGGTGGCGCAGAACGCCGGCACCTGCACCTCGAAACCGGTGGCGAGCTTCGCCGGCTTGAGCACCTTGCCGGACGTGTCGCCGCGCACCGCGGGCTCGGTGTAGACGACCTCGCGCACGACGGTCGTCGGCAGCTCGAACGAGATCGCCTTGCCGTTGTAGAACACCGCCTCGCCGCTCATACCGTCCTCGAGGTAGTTCACGGCGTCGCCGAGGTTCTCCTTCTCGATGTCGATCTGGTTGTACTCGCCGTCCATGAAGACGTACATCGGGTCGGCGTAGTACGAGTACGTCACTTCCTTCTTCTCGAGCACGAGGAGCTCGAACTTCTCGTCGGCCTTGTACACGGTCTCCGTGTTGCCGCCGGTGAGGAGGTTCTTGAGCTTGAGCTTCATGGTCGCCGCGTTGCGGCCACCCTTGTTGTATTCGGCCTTCAGCACGACCATGGGGTCCTTGCCGACCATGATCACGTTGCCGCTGCGCAGTTCCTGAGCGATCTTCATAAGTCCCGAAATTCCGTAAGTGGCTGGCTCTCCGCATCGCAAATGCGGCGCCCGTTCCGATTAATCAAGTGGCCGACGCTGCCCGATCCCCCGCCTGCGGGCCGAGCGGGCTGCGAGGCGGCCTGGCCGTCCATTCCCACGCCGTCCGCGCGCTCCCTGGCAGCCTGAAAAGCCTTTTATTTTAGCACGTTGTCGGCGAAATCCACCAGCTGATCGACGAGGTCGCGCTGGTCCGCCAGCCTCCGGCACCAGGCCTCGGCGTGGGCCTGGAGCGCCTCGCGCCGGGCGATGAACGCGGGCCACGCCTCGCGCAGCGGCGGCGTCTGCGGCGGGTTCGCGGCGGGGTCCTCGCGCCGGTTCCACGCCTCCCACAGCCCGGTCACCGCCGCGGCGTGGGCACGGTCGAGGCCGCCGGTGTAACGCTGCAGGAACGCGGCGAGCTTCACCCAGTGCGCGCCCTCGTCCTGCGGATAGATGTGCCACACGAACGGCCGCGCGGCCCACTGCGCGCGCACGAACGAATCCTCGCCGCGCACGAAGTTCACGTCGCAGGCCCAGAGCAGCATGTCGTAGCGATCCTGCGGCACGAACGGCAGCCGCACGATCTCGAACCCGCCGTGCGATGCGTTGCGCGCCGGCGGCGTGCCGGCGAGCGCGAGCGCGGCGGGGCCTTCGGTCGCGAGCAGCCAGACGGGACCCGGATAGGCGGCGAGGCTGCGTGCGAGGCCGTCGAAAGGCGCGCCGGTGTAGGCGAACACGCTCACCTTGAGCGCGCCCTCGGGCGGCGCGCGCCCCGCGAGACCGCGCCAGAATGCCGTCTGCGCTCCCGTGTCGCGCTGGAACGCGTCGCGCCGCTCGAGCAGGTCGCGCTCGCGCAACAGGCCGCCGGTGCCCGGCGTGAAGCCCGGGAAGAAGTAGTGCTTCACCAGCGGCAGTCGCGGGTTCGGCGAGGGCAGCGCGTGGCTGCCTTCCACCCACTGCTCGGCACTGAGGTACTCGAGGTTGATCCAGCGCGGACGCACCGGCTGCTCCGCCATCGCGAGCACGTACTCGGGTGGAGGATCGCACCCGAACGTCTCGACGACCACATCCGCGACCCCGCCCACCTCGAACGGCGCGTGCAGGCGCGCGACCGCCACGTCCTCGACGTACTGGAGGTTGAAGCCGGGATTGACCTCGGGCCGCAGCTTCGCGAGCACGGTGAGGTCGTCGAGCCACAGGCGCACGCGCTTGCGGTGCTCGGCCGCGAGCTGGCGCGCGAGGCGCCACGACACGCCGACATCGCCGAAATTGTCGACGACCCGGCAGAAGATGTCCCAACGCTCGGCGGCCGGCATGGCGCCATTCTAGTGGGGCCCGGCGGCGCGCCCGGGCGAAAAAAAAGGTGTGCCGCGGGAGGACCACGGCACACCGAACCTAGTGACTGTCGTTGGACAGCCCGGCCAGATTAAGCGGACAGCCTTGCGGAAACCTGAACCTGGAGCCCCCGCGCGATCCACTCCGCGATACCGCGAGGGACCCTTGCCGGCGGCCGGATCAACGCTCCGCCGCCACGATGCGCACCCGCACGCGCCGTTCGTGCCCGTCACGGACCACCGTGAGCTCGGCATCGTGGTCGATGCCGACGCGATCGAGCTCGGCGCCGAATTGCGGCAGCGATTCCACCGTGTGGCCGTTCACCGCGACGATGACGTCTCCGAGCTCGCCCGAATCGGCATTCATCGCGTGCAGGCCAGCACGCGCGCCAGGCGAGCGCGGGAGCACGCGCGCGATCACCACGCCCTCGATGCCCGCCTGCGCGACGAGGTCCGGATGGACGGGCACGATGCCGATGCTCGGGCGCAACGCATAGCCGCGCGCGATGAGTTGCGGGACGATGCGGTTCACGAGGTCGACCGGGATGGCGAGCCCGACGCCGGTGGACCCACCCGAGGGCGAGCGGATCGCGCTCGTCACGCCGATGAGTCGTCCCGCACTGTCGAGCAGTGGCCCGCCCGAGTTGCCCGGGTTGATCGCGGCGTCGGTCTGGATCACGCCGGAGAGCTCGAGGACGTCGGTGGTCGGAAGATGCCGGTCGAGCGCGCTGAGGATCCCCGAGGTGAGCGTGCGCGTGAGCCCGAACGGATTGCCGATCGCGTACGCCGACTGGCCGATGCGCAGGTCGCGCGAAGTGCCGATCGGAATCGGGCGCAGGCCGCGCGGCACCTGGCTCAACTTCACGACGGCCAGGTCGTAGTCGGGCGCGACGCCGACGACCTTCGCGGCGTAGGTGCGGCCCGCGTCGAGCTGCACGCGCACGCTGCGCGCGTCCTCGACGACGTGATAGTTGGTGACGATGTGGCCCTGCTCGTCCCACACGAAGCCGCTGCCCGCCCCGCGCGCCACCTGCGGGAAGAAGCCGCTCAGGTCCACGCGCTCGGTGTTGATGTAGGCGACCGAGGGGGCCGTCGCCTCGAAGAGCTTCACCACCGCCTGCTCCTGCGCGCCGAGGGGGCCGCGGGGGGTGATCGCGCGCGGCTCCCCGCGAACCGGTGCGGCGACGATGGGCAACGCGAGGACGGTGAGCAGAGCCGCGAGCGCGGCGCGCCGGGAAACGAAGGGCGTCATGGGGAAAAAGCGGTAAAAAATACGGAACTGCAATCGTAACCCGGCCGCGTTTTTTTTCGCTCGCCGTGTACCGCGCGTTGCCGCATGGGCGCGTATAATCGGCTACGCAGTGAGGAGGTTCGGTAAGCAGTAACTCGGGCACGTCGTTCGACGCCCTTCGGTTCCCGCCTAACGCGTTCCTTTTGTCGCTGGCCCCGTGCCTGGGGGGATTCCAGGATCTTCATCGTGAAGGAAACGCAATGAGCACCGGTACCGTGAAGTGGTTCAACGACGCCAAAGGCTTCGGCTTCATCAAACCCGACGGCGGCGGCGAGGATCTCTTCGCCCATTTCTCCGAGATCCAGGGCAACGGCTTCAAGACCCTGAAGGAGAACCAGAAGGTCGAGTTCGAAGTGAAGGACGGCCCGAAAGGCAAGCAGGCGGTGCAGATCCGCCCGATCGCCTGATCTCCGTCATCCGGAGCACCGAACGGCAGCCCGCGGGCTGCCGTTTTCGTTTGGAGCAGCCGATGCCGCGCCTCGCCGAAACGCCGCTGTCCGTTCTCGATCTCGTGCCCTACCGCCAGGGCGGCACGATCGCCGACGCGTTCCGCGCATCGACCGAGCTCGCGCAGCACGTCGAGCGCCTCGGGTTCGAGCGCTTCTGGATCGCCGAGCACCATAACCTCGACGGCGTGGCGAGCGCGGCAACGGTCGTCGTGATGGCGCACATCCTCGATCACACCAACACGATCCGCGTGGGTTCGGGCGGCATCATGCTGCCGAACCATGCGCCGCTCGTGGTCGCCGAGCAGATCGGCACGCTCGAGTCGCTGCACCCGGGGCGCATCGACCTGGGCCTCGGCCGCGCGCCGGGAACCGATGCGATGACGATGCGGGCGCTGCGTCGTCATTCGAGCGGCGCCGACTTCGACGCGAACGTCGCCGAGTTGCTGTCGTATTTCGCGCCCGCGAGCCCGGGACAGGCGGTGAAGGCGATTCCGGGCGCCGGGCTCGACGTGCCGGTGTGGATCCTCGGCTCGAGTCTGTACAGCGCGCACCTCGCCGCGGCGATCGGCCGGCCCTATGCGTTCGCCTCGCACTTCGCGCCCGGCGACCTCATGGAAGCGCTCGAGATCTACCGGCGCGAGTTCCGCCCGTCCGCCGCGCTCGACAAGCCACGCACGATGGTCGGCGTGCCGATCGTCGCCGCGGAGAGCGACGAGCGCGCGGAATACCTCGCGACGAGCATGTTTCAGCGCTCGCTCGGCATCCTGCGCGGCGAGCGCACGCCCACGCGCCCGCCGGTGCGCGACATGGAATCGTTGTGGAGCCCGGGCGAGCGCCTGGCGGTGGCCGAGCGCCTCGCGCTGATGGTCGTCGGCGGGCCCGAGCGCGTGGCCCACGGCCTGCAGCAGATCCTCGATGCGACCGCCGCCGACGAGCTCATCCTCGCCTCCGAATTCTTCGATCCCGCCGATCGCCTGCGCTCCCATGAGATCATTGCCAGCGCCAAGTCCCTGGAGGTGACCCCATGACCGACCATGTCTACAAGATCCTCGAGCTCACCGGTTCGTCCGCCAAGTCGATCGAGGAGGCGGTGCAGAACGCCGTCGCCAAGGCGGGCAAGACGATGCGCAACATGCACTGGTTCGAAGTGACCGAGACGCGCGGCCACATCGAGGGCGGCAAGATCGCGCACTGGCAGGTGACGGTGAAGATCGGCTTCACCCTCGAGGACTGACGCTAGACCGGCATCTCGCCGCGATAGCCCGACACGCGCATCAGCAGGTCGGGCGTCATCTCGGCGAGCGTGTTGATGCCGAGCAGCGCCATGTCGCGGTTGATCTCCGCGGCGAGGATGTCGATCGCAAGGCGCACGCCCGCCTCGCCCGCGACCGCCGCCGCGTAGTTGAACGGCCGGCCCACCCAGACGAAGTCGGCGCCGAGCGCGATCGCCTTCAGCACGTCGGTGCCGCGCCGGATGCCGCTGTCGATCATCACGGCCATGCCGCCCTTCTCGCGCGCGATCGCGGGCAGCACGCGCAGCGGCGCCACGCTGCCGTCGAGCTGGCGCCCGCCGTGGTTCGACACGACGATGCCGTCCACGCCGCTCTCCCGGGCGATGCGCGCGTCGGCAGGATGCAGGATGCCCTTCACCACGAGCGGTCCCTTCCAGCGCGCGCGGACCGCCTCGAGGTGCTTCCAGTCCAGGTGGTCGCGCTTGGTGAAGTCGCGCTCGACGTTGCGCGACAGGATCGGCGCGCCGCGCTCGGCGAACGAGTTCTCGAAGTACGGCAGGCCGTGCGCGAGCAGCGTGCGCAGGCCGGTGCCGAAGAGCCAGCGCGGGTGCGTGATGCCATCCCACGCGAGGCGCAGGCTCGGGCGCAGCGGCGTCGAGAAGCCCGCGCGGATGTTGTTCTCGCGGTTCGACAGCACCGCGGTGTCCACCGTGACCCACAGCGAGCGGAAGCCCGCCTGCTCGACGCGATCGATGAGCGGCATGATGCGGCGCTCGTCGCCCGGGACGTACGCCTGGAACCATGCGCCCGGGCTCGCGGCCGCCACGTCCTCGAGCCGGATCAGCGACGAGCCGCTCATCACCATCGGCACGTTCGCGGATTGCGCTGCGCGCGCGAGCACGATGTCGCCGCGATAGGCGGAGAGCGCGGTGATGCCCATCGGCGCGACGCCGAAAGGCTGCGCATACGTCTGCCCGAAGAGCGTGGTCGCCGCCGTGCGCCTGGACACGTCGACGAGGATGCGCGGGACGAAGCCCAGCTCCTCGAAGGCCGCGCGGTTGTCGCGCAGCGACGCGTTCGTCTCCACGGCGCCGGAGACGTAGGCGAAGACCGGGGGCGGGAGATGCCGGCGGGCGGCGCGCTCGAAATCGTCGAGCGCGAGCATGCGGCGCAGGAGCCGTGACACGATGGAGCTTGTGATTCGAGCGAAGCCGCCACTTTACTATATCGGCATGCCGCCTTCCCTCCTGCGCCATCTCGCCGCCCAGGCGCGCAACAACGCGTGGGCGAACCACCGCCTGCTCGAGGCCTGCGCCCTGCTCGCCCCCGAGGAGTTCGTCGCGACCCGCACGAGCTTCTTCCCGTCGATCAAGGCCACGCTCAACCACATCCTCACCGTCGATTGGTACTACGTGGATGCGCTCGAGCGCAGCCTCGCGCGCCGGCCGCCGAACGCCGACGCCGGGCGTTTCTTCGATCCGGCGGAGCCGTTCGAGCGCTGCGCGGACCTCGCGCGGGAGCAGCGCGCCGCCGATCGCCGCCTCATCGCCGTCTGCGACTCGCTCACCGAGGACACGCTCGACGCGCTGATCGAGGTTCCGCGGCGCGACCGGATCGATCACGAGCGCGCGCACCGCCTGCTCGCGCATCTCTTCCAGCACGACATCCACCATCGCGGCCAGGTGCACGCGATGCTCGCGGGCACCCGTGTGAAGCCGCCGCAGCTCGACGAGTTCTTCTGCGCGGCCGATGCGCCGTGGCGCGCGAGCGATTTCGCCGCGCTCGGCTTCACCGAGGCGAGCCTGTGGGAGGACGGCCCCGGCTGAGCCGGGCGTCTCGCATCGCGGCTAGCCGGCCCCCGTTTCCAGCGCGCGCTCGGCGGCCGCCCGCGCATGGATCGCCGTGGTGTCGAAAAGGGCCACCGGGCAGTCCTCGCTTCCGACGAGCAGCGTGAGCTCGGTGCAGCCGAGGATCACGGCCTGCGCGCCGCGCTCCACCAGGCGCGCGATGATCGAGCGCATGCGTTCGCGCGACGCCGCGCGCACTTCGCCGCGACAAAGCTCGCGATAGATGATGTCGTGCACCGCCTGGCGATCGGCCGCATCGGGCACGATCACGCCGAGACCGTGGCGATCGGCGAGCCGCCCACGGTAGAAGTCCTGCTCCATGGTGAAGCGCGTGCCGAGCAGGCCCACGTTCGCGGCTCCCGCGCTCCGGATCTCGGTGCCGGTGGCATCGGCGATGTGGAGCAGCGGAATGCGCACCGCCGCCTCGATCGCATCGGCCACGCGGTGCATCGTGTTCGTGCACAGCACGAGGAAATCCGCGCCGGCCGCCTCCACGCGGCGCGCCACCTGCGCGAGCGCGCGTCCGGCCGCTTCCCAGTCGCCCGAGTGCTGCAGGCGCTCGATGTCGTCGAAATCGACGCTGTAGAGCACGAGCCGCGCGGAATGCAGGCCCCCGAGCCGCGCCTTCACCGTCTCGTTCACGATCCGGTAATAGGGGACGGTGGACTCCCAGCTCATGCCGCCGATCAGTCCGATGGTCTTCATCGCGCTCCTCGCACGCGCGGGTCGACGGCGCGGGCGCGCGCTCTAGTCGAGCGGCGTGGTGGCGAACTCGGGGAGCGCCTCCGCACGGCGCGAGTACGCGACGAGCGCGGGATAGCGCGCCGCCTCGACCTCCGCCGCGTCGTAGTGCTGCGAGAAGCGCCACGCGCACGCCACGGCGATGTCGGCCGCGTTCGGTTGCGCGCCCTGCAGCCACGGCTTCGCGTCGATCACCGCCGCCTCGAGCTCGGCGAAGGCGGCGTTGGCCTGCGCGCTCACGCGGTCGAGCCACGGCATGTGGCGCTTGTCCTCGGGGCGCTGGGTCTTCTCGTAGACGATCTGCACGCACTTCTCGCAGGCCGCCATCGCCAGCCCGATGAGCCGCAGCGCCTCGCGCCTGGCCTCGCTCGCGGCCGGCATCAAGCGGCGCGCGGCGGGCACCGTGGTCTCGATGTAGTCGAGGATGAGCGAGGAGTCCATCAGCACGGTGCCGTCGTCGCACACCAGCGTCGGGGCCTTCACCACGGGATTGATCCCGCGGAACTGGTCGTAGGTGCGGAAGACGGAAAGCGGCCGATGCTCGAACGGCACGCCCATCCGCTTGAGCGAGATGGCCACGCGCCGCACGTACGGGGAATCGAGCATGCCGACGAGGATCATGGGGCGCAGTGTAGCAAGGCGCCGCGCCTGCCCACTAGCCGTTGGCGACGAAGCCCGGGTAGAGCGTCATGCCGCCGTCGACGAAAAGCGTCGTGCCGGTCACATAATCCGACTCGTCGCTCGCGAGCCACAGGGCGGCGCGCGCGACGTCCTCCGGCTCGCCGATGCGGCCGTAGGGGATGAGCTCGAGCAGCTTCGTCATCGCGGCCTGCTCCTCCCACGCCGGACGGTTGATCGGCGTGCGGATGGCGCCGGGGGCGATCGCGTTCACGCGGATCTTCTCGCGCGCCACCTCCTGCGCGAGGCTCTTCATCATGAGCATGATGCCGCCCTTCGAGGCGGCGTAGTTCACGTGCCCGGCCCACGGGATCACCTCGTGCACGGAGCTCATGCAGACGATCTTGCCGCGCGCGGCGGACAGGCTCGACGCGCCCTGGCCGCGGAAGCGGCGGATCGCCTCGCGGGCGCACAGGAACTGTCCGGTGAGGTTCACGCCGAGCACGCGCTCCCACGCGGCGAGCGTCATGTCGCCCACCGGCGCATCGATCTGGATGCCGGCGTTCGCGACCAGGATGTCGATGCGCCCGAACGCCTCGACGAAGCGGCCGTACATCGCGAGCACGTCCGTTTCCTTCGCGACGTCGGCCTGCAGCGCGATCGCCTGCCCGCCCGCCGCCTCGATCTCGCGCACGATCGCCTCGGCGCCTTTGGCGTCGCGGTGATAGTTCACGCCGACGCGCGCGCCGGCCGCGGCGAACCGGCGCGAGATCCCGGCGCCGATGCCGCTGTCCCCGCCGGTGACCAACGCGGCCTGGCCGTCGAGGCGCGCGCTCACCCGCGCCGCCCCACGAGGGTGAGGAACTCCTCGCGCGTGGCGAGCTGGTCGCGGAACACGCCGAGCACGGACGACGTGACCATGGTCGAGTTCTGCTTCTCGACCCCGCGCATCATCATGCACAGGTGGCGCGCCTCGATCATCACGCCGACGCCCTTCGCGCCGCTCTCGCGCATGATCACCTCGGAGATCTGCTCGGTGAGCCGCTCCTGCAGCTGCAGCCGGCGCGCGTACACGTCGACCAGCCGCGCGAGCTTGCTCACGCCGAAGACCTTGCCGTCGGGGATGTAGCCGATGTGGCAGCGGCCGAAGAACGGCAACATGTGGTGCTCGCACAGGCTGTAGACCTCGATGTCCTTCACGATGACCATGCTGCTCGTGGTCTGCGTGAAGAGCGCCTCGTTGATCACGGTCTTCGGGTCCGTGCGGTAGCCGTGCGTGAGGAACGCGAGCGCCTTCGCGACCCGCTCGGGCGTCTTCACGAGCCCCTCGCGATCGGGATCCTCGCCCAGCTCGACGAGCAGCTGGCGCACGAGCGGCTCGATGCGTTGCGGATCGGGCTCCATGGCGGATTTGCGGCGGGAGATTCGCCTTCAGATCGCGATTCGTGCCGCGAGTTCGACGCCGCGGCGTGGCTCAGCCGATGTCGACCGCGTAATCCCGTCCTTCCCACGTGGCGCGCGTGCGGCGCCACGGCGGACCCGGCAGGTCCGCGAGCCAGAAGAACGTGAAGCGCAACGGCGCCGCCTGGTCGCGGGCCACGGCGATGTCGACGAACCACAGGCCGAGCCCGCCATCGCTCGCATCCGTGTCCTGCGCGCTGCGCCACTCGTCGCGCGTCCAGTGCAGGCGGAAGGCGGCCGGCGCCTGCACGCGCAGCGTCGTGCCGCGAGCGACGCGGCGCACCTGCCGCACCGGTTTCCACACCTCGAGGTCGTGTCGCCCGCGCCGGTGCAGGTAGCGCTCGGCGACCGGTGCGACGAGATCGAACACGCGGCCTTCGGCGATCGAATGCACGAGCCGGATGTACTCGGCGTGCGCCCATGCGAGCGGCATCGCCGATCCGGTCGGGAAGCCGAGCCGCATGCCGTTGCCCGGATCGTCGCGGTCCCACACCTGCTCGGGCAGGAGGCCGCCGCGACCGGCGAAGGCTTCGAGCGCGCGCGCATGGGCCGCGGCATCGCGACCCGCCGCCAGCTCGTAATGCCCGCGCTCGCCGGTGAGCAGCGGCCAGGCGCGACCGCGGCCGTAGCCCAGGTACGGCCCGCCGTCCTCGCGGTTGCCGTAGCCGTCGTGGTTGTAGCGGTGCCAGCACGGGCCGCGCGGCGTTTCCACCTTGAGCACGTGGTCGACGACGCGCAGCGAATCCTCGATCAGCGCGTTGCGCGCCGGGCGCACGCCGTAGCGCACCAGCTCGAGGAAGCCCGCGTCGACGATGTCCTTCGCCTCGAAGCGCCAGGCCGATCCCGGCGGCCGGTTGGCGATCGCGAGCCACGCATGGTTCGGGTCCTCGCCCGGCGCGGGATCGTCCGGCGCGACCGGGAGGATGCGGATGTAGTGGCGCGAAATGCCGGGCACGAGCCGGCCTTCGGTGGTGACCGTCCAGCGCTCGACGTGCGACTCGAGGAAGTCGGCGTGGTCGAGGATGAACGCGGCCACGCCCGCCTCGCCGCGCGCACGGGCGAAATCGGCGGCGCACACGAGCGCGGCGATGACGGCCGCGAGCGTCGAGGGCGAATAGCCGCTCGCCTCTTCCCAGCGTTCCTGCGCGGTCGCCGGCCCCTCGCGGATCAGGAAGGTCGCGGCGGCCTTCACCATCGGGTAGGGATCGAAATCCGCGAGCGCGTCATGGCGCCACGCCCGCCACGCGAGCATCACCGGAAACGCGACCTCGTCGAGCTGGCAGCCGTGCCAGTACGGCGTGCCGTCGACCCAGAAATTCTGGAAGAAGCCGCCATCGGCCTGCTGCGAGACCGCGAGGTAGACGAGCGCGCGCAGGGCGGCGCGCGGATTGCCGCACGCGAGCAGCGCGCTCGCCGTCTGCACCATGTCGCGCGTCCACACGAGGTGATAGCCGCCGAGGTCGTCGTCGCCCTTCGCCTCTCCCCACGGGATGCTCGCCGAGGCGATGAACGCGCCCTTGAACGTCTTGTCCTCGTGCGCGAGCAGCAGGTCGTAGCTCAGCCGATGCAGGCGCCCGTCGTCGCCGGTGAAGCGCGCGATGTCCGGCAGGTGCGCGTTCGCCTCGTGCCACTGGCTCACGAACAGGCGCCGGCGCACCGCGAACGGCTCGCTCAGGGCGTGCATGAGGTTGGTCGTGGTGGCGTGCAGGCTGTCGCCGAAGGCGAGCGCCACGGTGAACGCGCCGTCCCCGTCCGGCTCGACGCGCGCGATGGCCGCGACGTTGCCGTCGAGCGCCGTGCGGAAGCGCCAGTCGAGGCGGAAGTTGTCCTTGAGGTCGCGCCAGCCGTCGCTCGCGCCGACATAGCCGCACGCGGCTTCGAGCAAGCGCGTGCTCGCCCCGAGCGCGAGGCAGGCGTCGTCCTTCCACGCGACGATCACCTGCTTGCGCGCCGCCTGCGCGAGCGCGACCGAGTTGCCCGCGCCCCCGCCGCCCAGATGCGGCGCGAGCAGCACGTAGACGCGCAGGCGCTCGCGCCATGCCTCGTGCGCGACGAGTCGCGCGTGGACCAGCACGCACGCGCGGCCGGGATCGGCGAGGATCTCCTTCACGATGCGGTAGCGGCCTGCCGGGTCCCGCGTCTCGACGTGGAAGCCGAGCGTGTGGCCGTCGAGCGGCCGCAGGTCGTTGGCGAGGTCGCGCTTCTCCTCGTGGCAGAACGTCTCGCCGTCGGTGACGAGGAACTGCAGGTCGCGGATCTGCGGCCGGTCGACCGTCGGGTAATAGACCTCGTTCAGGATGCCGTGCGAGAGCGTGAACCAGACGCGGCTCGCATCGGAGCGCGCCGTGCCGATGCCTTCCTTCGAGCTCGAGGTCCAGCGCGGCGCCATGCCCGGCGCGCCGAAGGCATTGTCGTCGGCTTTGTCGTCCATCGGTGATCGCGGCATCGTGGTGCCCTGTGGACCGAATAGAATGGGGAAAGATTCCCTCACCCCATTCCGCGGAAAGGAACCATGCGCAAGGTCGACGTCTTCAACCACGTGATGCCCGCGAAGTTCTTCGAGCGCATCGGCGACTACAAGGACATCGGCAAGCGCATGCGCGGCGTGCCGATGCTCTACGACCTCGACGAGCGGCTGCGCGTGATGGATCGCTTCCCCGACTACGTGCAGGTCCTCTCGGCCGGCATGCCGCCGATCGAGGCGCTGGCCGGCCCGGCGCAGAGCCCCGAGCTCGCGCGCATCTGCAACGACGGCATGGCCGAGCTGTGCGCGAAATTCCCGGAGCGCTTCCCGACTTTCATCGCCTCGCTCGCGCTGAACAACCCCGGCTCGTGCGTCGACGAGATCCATCGCAGCGTGCGCGACCTCGGCGCGCGCGGCATCCAGGTCTTCTCGAACGTCGACGGCAAGCCGCTCGACCTGCCCGAGTTCGCGCCGATCTTCGAGACGATGGCGGCATACGACCTGCCGATCTTCCTGCACCCGGCGCGCGGCGCCGACTTCCCCGATTATCTCACCGAGGAGAAGTCGCAGTACGAGATGTGGTGGGCGTTCGGCTGGCCGTACGAGACGAGTGTCGCGATGGCGCGCATCGCCTTCGCGGGCTGGTTCGACAAGCACCCGCACCTGAAGATCGTCGCCCACCACTACGGCGCCATGATCCCGTTCTTCGAGGGCCGCATCGGTCCCGGCCTCGACCAGCTCGGCGCGCGCACCTCGGGCTTCGACAAGTCGTCGCTCAGGTTCAAGCGCCGGCCGTTCGACTACTTCAAGATGTTCTACGCGGACACGGCGGTGTTCGGGTCGAAGGCCGCGACCGAATGCGGGCTCGCCTTCTTCGGCGTCGACAAGACCGTGTTCGCCTCGGACGCGCCGTTCGACCCCGAGAAGGGCCCGATGTACATCCGCGAGACGATCAGGGTCATCGAGTCGCTCGACCTCACCGGGGACGAGCGCGCGCAGATCTTCCACGGCAACGCCGAGAAGCTGCTGAAGCTCGGCGCGGACAGCGCGGCGCACGACGCCAAGGCCGCATAGCGACGCGGCCATCGGAAGGCCGGAACGCGGCGGCCGGCCGGCCCATCGAATGCCGCATCATCCACGAAGGCGCGCATTCCCATGGCCACCGCATTCGTCCTCGCCGGCGGAGGCAGCTTCGGGGCCGTCCAGGTCGGGATGCTGCGCGAGCTCGTGGCGCACGGCGTCGTGGCCGACCTGATCGTCGGCTCCTCGGCCGGCGCGATCAACGGCGCCTATTTCGCCGGCGCTCCCGACGCGGGGGGTGTGGCGCGCCTCGAGGCGCTCTGGCGCGGACTGCGGCGCGCCGAGATCTTTCCCATCACGTGGCGCAGTGTCATGGGCTTCGTCGCACGCCGCCGTGCGGTCGTCGATCCTGCGGGATTGCGCGGATTGCTCGAGCGTCACTTGCCGTATGGCGATCTTCCCGAAGCGGCCATTCCGGTCCACGTCGTAGCGACCGACCTGCTCCATGGCGAAACCGTGCGGCTGTCCGAAGGGCGAGCGGTCGAAGCGGTGCTCGCGAGCTGTGCGATCCCCGCGGCTTTCCCCCCGGTGCAGATCGACGGCCACTACCTCGTGGACGGCGCAGTGGCGAGCAACACACCGATCGGTGTGGCCGCCGACCTGGGCGCGAAGCGCATCATCGTGCTGCCGACCGGCTATGCGTGCGCGCTCGAGGAGCCGCCGCGCGGTGCGATCGCGTGCGCGCTGCAGGCGATCACGCTGCTTACCGCACACCAGCTGGTCACGCAGATCGAGCGGTTGCAGGACCGCGTGGAGATCGTCACCGTGCCGCCGCTGTGCCCGCTGTCGGTCTCTCCGTACGACTTCTCGCGCGCCGGGGAGCTCATCGAGCGCGCCGCGGAGCAGACCGCGCGCTGGCTGGAAAAGGGCGGCCTTCACAAGCACAGGATCCCGGGCGCGCTGCGCCCGCACGAGGACTGAGGCGCTACAGGATGAAGCTCACCGCGCCAAGGCCGCCCAATTCGTGCGCGTCGAGGATCGCCTCGCGCCGGGCGATCTTCAGCTTGCCGTCCACGCGCCGCAAGCGGTAGCGATAGCGTCCGACGTACGTGCCGATCTGCTCGTCGCGGCGAAAGCGCCAGACGCAGAAGTTGGCTTCGACCGCGAATTCCTGACCCCCTCCTCGGCCCTCTCCCAAGGCGGAGGGAACAGCAGTAACCGCCCCCGCGGGGAAATTTGCACGCGCTCCCTCGCCATCGACGATCCGCACGTTCGTGATCAACCGCCGCGTCCGCGAATGCGGGAACTCCGCGTGCGCCATGGGATCCTTCAGGCGCGCCACGCGCCCGCGGATGCGCTGGATGTCGTCGGCGATGAGGAAGAGCGTGTTCGAGGGATCGCCGTCGGGTGCGTCGTTCGACGGCACGTGATAGCGCGCGTCATCGGTGAGGAGCCCAAGCCACTCGTCGAGCCGCCACGCGTCGAGCAGCGCGGCCTCCTCGTACAGCAGGTCCTCCACTTCCGCGCGCGTCGCGTTCATCAAGTCAGGCCGGTCCATGGCCGGGGCGCATCAACCGGTCCCACTCGAGCCAGAACGCGCGCAGGTGCAGCTCGTCGGTGTTCAACTGCTCGCCGTCCTTGCCCATGCCGCGCGTCATCACCGACCACGGCACCTCGCGCCACGCCGCTAGCCCCTTCTGCACGCTCTCGAGCGCCTCGACGTCGTCCGGCGTGGCGAACCCGCCCGGGCCGTAGAACGTGAGGAAGCTGTCGAGGCGGATGGCGCGCGCACGCGGCGACTCGCCCCTGGGCCCGAGCGCCCACGCGGTCACCTCCATGCGATCGGGCGCGCTCGGGTGGAAGGTGCGGATCGTGACCGACGAGCCGTCGTTCACGACGAGGTTGGGGAACACGACGAGGTTGCGATTGGTGTCGCATACGCGCCGCGCGCGCTCCTCGCCCAGGCGCGCGAAGGTCTCCGCGCGGATGCGCTCGATCTCCTCCTTCGCGTCGTCGCCATAGATCGGAATCCATTTCGCCACCGGGCGGCCGCGGAAGTTCTCGTTGTCGATCACGGCGTGCCCGTTGCCGAGCGCCCTGCCCACGCCGTGCGAGGGCATCACGTGGCCCTTCGGCGGCTTCGGGATCTGCACGCCCGAACGCTTCATGTAGTCGAGCCAGGTCTTGTGCGTGCTCATCAGGTGGTAGTCGTCGAAGCTGTTCTCGACGAGGAGCTTCCAGTTGGCCCGGATCGAATATTCCTGCGTGCCGCGGATGAGCTCCATCTCGCCCGCGGGCGACTGGTCGACCACCAGGTCGAGATACTCCTTCGCGCCCGCGAGATAGTCCTCGAGGCGCGGGGCATCGCGGTTGAACGAGATGAAGACGAAGCCGCGGTAGGCGGCGACATGGGGCGGCGAGGCGAGCCCGAATTCGCGCCGGTCGAAGCTCGCCGGATAGCTCGAAGCCCCGGGCACGCCGTCGAGGCAGCCGTCGCGGTCGTAGCTCCAGCCGTGATAGAAGCACGTGTAGCCTCGCGCGTTGCCGGAACGCTCACGGCAGACCAGCGCGCCGCGATGGCGGCACACGTTGAGGAACACGCGGATCTTGTTGTCGCTGTCGCGCGCGAGGATCACCGGGCGCCCGCACAGCGTGCGCGTGACGAAATCGCCGGGCGCGCGCACCTCGCTCTCGTGCCCCGCGTAGATCCAGCAGACGTCGAAGATGCGGCGCATCTCGGCCTCGAGCACGGCGGGATCGACGAGCGCGGCGCGATGCACGCGGAAGTCCGCGCGGGCCGCGTCGTGATGCACCAAGGCGAAGTCGTTCATGCCCGTATGATACGGGACACGATCCCCGGAAACGGACCGGCGTCCCGCATCGCGGAACGCACCCGTTCGCCGACACGAAGGAGGAGTGATGCGATTCCCGTTGGAAGCGGCGCTCGTCGCCGCGATCCTCGCGCTCGGCGCCCATGCGCAGGGACCGTCCTATCCCGACCGTCCC
Organism: uncultured Burkholderiales bacterium; assembly: GCA_964403515.1. GTDB lineage: Bacteria > Pseudomonadota > Gammaproteobacteria > Burkholderiales > Usitatibacteraceae > Usitatibacter. Next base: position 48,290 of record CAYOGL010000004.1, read on the forward strand.
GTGACCATCGTCGTGCCGTACACGCCCGGCACCGGCGCGGACACCATCGCGCGGCTCCTCGGCCCGCAGCTCGGCGAAAGGCTCGGCCAGCCGGTCATCGTCGACAACCGGCCGGGCGCGAGCGGCGTGATCGGCACCGAGCACGTCGCGCGCGCACCCGCCGACGGCTACACGCTGCTCTTCACCGCGACCTCGCACGGCACCGTGCCCGCGTTGAAGCACCACCTGCCCTACGATGCGGCGAAGGATTTCACTCCCGTCGCGCTCGCCGCGACGAGCGCCATGGCGCTGGTCGTCAATCCGCGGTTGCCCGTGAAGTCGCTCGACGACCTGGTCGCGCTCGCCAGGAGCAAGCCCGGCGCGCTCTACTACTCGTCGCCGGGCAACGGCAGCCCGCAGCACCTGGCGATGGAGCTCATCAAGCTCGACACCGGCATGGACATCGTGCACGTTCCCTACAAGGGCTCGGCGGGCGCCGCACGCGACCTGATGGGCGGCGAGGTGCAGGCGACGGTCGCGGCGCTGCAGACCATGGCACCGTTCGTGAAGAGCGGCAAGCTGCGCATGATCGCGGTGCTCTCCGAGGAGCGCTCGCCCGCGTTCCCCGACGTGCCGACGATGAAGGAGCTGGGACACGCCGATCTCGTCGTCGACACGTGGTATGGCGTCTTCGCGCCCGCGCGCACGCCGCCGCAGATCGTCGCGCGCTTGAACCGCGAGCTCGACGCGCTGCTCGCGTTGCCCTCGACCGCGCAGGCGTTCGCGAAGCAGGGTCTCGGGCCGGTCGTCGATCGCCCCGAGCGCCTCGGCGCGCTGGTGCAGGCCGAGCTCGCGCGCTGGCATCGCGTCGTGGATTCCGCGCACATCGAGGGCAATTGACATGAGCCAGCGCCTCGACCTCGTCATCGCCTCGCGCACGCTCGCCGAGCACGGCGTGATCGACGCGTACGGCCACGCCACCGTGCGCTCCGCATCGGATCCGAACCGCTACCTCATGGCGCGCAACCTCGCCCCCGAGCTGGTGACCGAGGCCGACATCCTCGAGTTCGACCTCGACAGCAACCCGGTCGACGCGAAGGGACACGCGGTCTACCAGGAGCGCTTCATCCACGGCGAGATCTACAAGGCGCGTCCCGACGTGAAGGCGATCGTGCACAACCATTCGCCGTCGGTCGTGCCGTTCGCGTGCACCGGGCACGCGATGCGCCCGATCTTCCACATGTCGGCGTTCATCGGGTTGGGCGTGCCGTCGTGGGACATCCGCGATGCGCAGAAGGGCACCGACATGCTGGTGAAGACGCCGTATCTCGGCGAGCACCTCGCGCAATGCCTCGGCAAGCACCCGGCGGTCCTCATGCGCGGGCACGGCTCGACCGTCGTGGCGGAGAACCTGCAACGCGCGGTGGGCCGCACGATCTACCTGGAGATGAACGCGCGCATGCAGTTGCAGGCGGTGATGCTCGCGGGCGATCCCGCCAAGGTCGTCTACATGGACGATGCCGAGGTCGCGGCCAACGTCTCGTGGCAGAACTACGAGCGCTCGTGGAACCTGTGGAAGACGCGCGCGCTCGCGAAGCTCGAGGCCGAGCAGGCTCAGCGGGCGGAGCCCGGCGCGGCGCGATAGAGCTCCGCGCTCGCGAGCGGCGCATTGTTGCGCGGATCCGCGCTGCCGCCCGCGACGAGTACCGACCCGTCGCCGAGCAGCGTCGCCGTATGCCCGAAACGGGCTTCGTTCAGCGACGCGCCTGCGGCCCACGGCCCGCTTGCCGTCGTGGCGATCACGGAGTCGTCGAGCACGACGGCGCCGAGAGCGGGAATTTGCCGGATGTATCGCATGCCACCCGCCAACAGCATGGAGCCGTCCGCGAGAAGAGTCGCCGTGTGCGCGCTTCGCGCATCGCCGATATCCGCGCCCGACGACCAGCGATTCGTCACCGGATCGTAGATCTCGGAGCTCGCGAGCGTCCCCGTGCGGTAGTACCCGCCAGCCACGCCCTGGTCGTGCCAGATGCCACCGGTCACCAGCACCCGCCCGTCGGCAAGAAGCGTCGCCGCATGCAATGCTCTCGCTTCCTTCAGCTCACCGGCGGAGCTCCATCGTCCGGTCTGCGGGTCGTACAGGCTCGCGTAGCCGATCGGGAGGAGCTCCCAGTCGTCGTCGAAGCCGCCGACGACGAGCACGCGCCCGTCGGCGAGCGCCGTGGCGGTGTGGCCCCAGCCATTCCCGAACGAGTCGGCCGGCTCCCACCGGTTCGTGGCCGGATCGTAGAGCTCGCACGTGCTGAGCGCCTCGTCCCAGACGTCCACGCCGCCCGCGACGAGCACGCGGCCGTCGGGAAGCAGCGTGGCGCTCGTCTCGATGCGCGGAGTGAGCGGACCGTCGATCAGCGTCCAGGTATCGGCCGCGGGATCGTAGATCTCCGCCGTATCGTCGATGAGGAAAGCCTGCGGCCCCTGCGGCGCGAAGGCATAGGCGCCGCCGACCACGAGCACCCTTCCGTCGCGCAGCACGGTCGCCGAGTGGTGAGTGCGCGCATGATGGAGCGGTGCGACGAGCGTCCACGCGCGCGAGGCGGGGTCGTAGATCTCCGCGCTCCTCGCGACGTCTTCCGTGCCGCCCACGGCGAGGACGCGGCCGTCGGGCAGGAGCGTGGCCGTGTGTCCCATGCGCGCGACGTTCAGCGAACCGGTCGCTTCCCAGCAGTCTGCCGGCGCATCGAGGATGTAATGGTTCTTGCCGCAGGGCGCGCCGTCATCCGCCCGCGAGTCGAGGGCGGACAGCACGAGGAGCGCAACCGCAATGCAACGATGGGCGGCTTTCATGACATGCTCCCGCAATCGCGACGCGCTGATTCTAGGCGGGAACCCGCATCGCCGGACGTCCCGAATGCGCGCGAGCTATCGAAATTCGCAGATTTCGGCGCGCTCAGGCTGCCGACTTCGCTCCGCGGGCGATGAATCGTTTTCCGCCGACGGATGAGAAGAATCGGGCGCCTCAGAGCGGCACGTCGAAGATGAACTTCACGGTCCACTTGTCCGCGGGCGAGGTGACGCCGCGGCCCACGCCGAACTCGATGCCCCAGCCCTTGAGCTTCGTGTCGATCACGCCGTAGACGATGTTCGCCTGGTCGGGCAGCGCGGCGAGGTGCGCGAGCTTGCCCATGTCGGAGTAGTACTCGAGCCCCGCCTGCGTGTCCTTCGCGACGTCGTGCACGCCCCGCACCTGCAGCGAGAAGTCCGCGCCGTTGCGGAAGCCCGGCGAGAGGTCGAAGCCGAAGACGGGGTTCACCGCGACCAGCCAGTGCTCGGCATGGTAGCCGCCGATGGTGCGCAGCTCGAAGGTGTCGCGCGACTCGGAGTACCTGTGCGCGAGCCGCGAGTACTCGCCGTTCGCGCCCGCGAACCACCCCGCAGCGCCCTCGTCGGGACGCAACGGGATCCACTTGAGGCGCAGCTTCCAGCCGGCGAGCGAGCCGCGTCCCGCCGAGTCGAATCCGGACGGAACGTAGAGCCCCGCCTCGAAATCGCGCGACAGGCCGTAGGAGAACTCGGGCGTCACGCGCGTGCCGTGGTTCGGCACCACCTCGCCGGGATAGTCGGGCTCGGCGCGCCCCTCCGGCGTCGTGTTCACGTGCACCTGCAGCCCGAATTGCCGCGGCGCGTTGATGCCGTCGTCGTACACCTGGATCTCGTCGATGAGCGCGGCGCGGGCGAGCGACGGCGCGAACGCGAGCACGGCGACGGCAAGGAGCTTCTTCGGCATGCGGGACCCCGGTGGGAGAAGGGCGCGCGTTCGTGCGCGCGACCGCGTGAAAAGTTCCGCCGCGGCTAGTCCTCGCCGGTCGGCACCAGCGCGGAGGCCGGCTCGGCGATGCGCCGCGTGACCGGACCCTTGCCCGAGTAGCGGTCGAGGTAGAGGTAGATCACGGGCGTGATGAAGAGCGTGATCACCTGCGAGAAGACGAGGCCGCCCACCACCGCGAGGCCGAGGGGCTGGCGCAGCTCCGCGCCGGTGCCGAAGCCGGCCGCGATCGGGATCGCGCCCATCATCGCGGCGAAGGTGGTCATCATGATCGGGCGGAAGCGCAGCACGCACGCCTGGCGGATCGCCTGCGCCGGCTCGAGCCCCTGCTCGCGTTGGGCCGCGAGCGCGAAGTCGATCATCATGATCGCGTTCTTCTTCACGATGCCGATCAGCATCAGGATGCCGATGGTCGCGATGATCGACAGGTCCTGGTGGAAGAGCGTGAGCGTGAGCAACGCGCCCATCGCCGCCGAGGGCAGGCCCGCCAGGATCGTGATCGGGTGGATGTAGCTCTCGTAGAGCACGCCCAGCAGCACGTAGATCACGAGCAGCGCCGTGACGATGAGCCAGACCTGGCTCGACTGCGAGGCCTGGAACGCGGCCGCCTCGCCGCCCCAGCTCGCGAGGATCGCTGGCGGCATGCGCAGCTGGTCGCGCCACTTGTCGATGCGGTCGGAGGCCTCGCCGAGCGAGCGCCCGGGCGCGACGTTGAACGACACGGTGATCGACTGGAGCTGCCCGGTGTGGTTGATCGCCACCGGGCCCACCTCGCGCTTCACGCTCGCGATGCTGGTGAGCGGCACCAGCGCGCCGCCCTTGCCGCGCACGTAGATCTTCGCGAACGCGCTCTCGTCGCGCTTGTCCGCCTCGGACGCCTGCAGGATCACCTCGTAGGAGTCGACGGCCGTGTAGATCGTCGAGACCTGGCGCTCGCCGAACGCGGTGTAGAGCGCGGTGCGGATGTCGGCGATGTTGACGCCGAGCGCGTTCGCCTTGTCGCGATCGATCTGCAGGCGCGCCTCGAGGCCCTTCAGCTGCGCGTCGCTCGTCACGTCGCGGAACAGCGGATCCGGGCTCATGAGCGCCATCAGCCGCTGCGAGTAATCGAGCAGCTGCTCGGGCTCGACGCTGCGCAACACGTACTGGAAGCGGCTCTTCGTGATCCGGCCGCCGATGCGCAGGTTCTGGATCGGCGTGAAGAAGACGTTCACGCCCGGCACCGAGCGCGCCTCGCGGCGCAGCGTCTCCATCACCTGCTCGATCGGCGGGCGCTCGCCGTGGGGCTTCAGGTTGATGAACAGGCGCCCGAGGTTGCCCTCGTCGGCGCGCGAGAGCACCTGGTCGACCGCGGGATCGGCGCGCACGAGGCGCTCCACCCGCAGCACGAGGTCGGTCATCGCGGGGAAGGAGATGTCCTCGACCGCCTCGACGTTGGCCGCGATCTGGCCGGTGTCCTCGGTCGGGAAGAAGCCCTTCGGCATGAGGACCGCGAGCGCGATCGTCACGAGCAGCGTGCCGAACGCCGCCACGAGCACGACCGGCCGGTGCCCGAGGCACCAGTCGAGCGCACGCTCGTAGGTCCGCAGCATCCATGCGAAGAAGCGCTCGAACCACGCCGTCCAGCGCAGCATCGGGTCGTCGGAGCGCTCGTGGCGGATGTAGCGGCTGGCGGCCATCGGCACGAGCGTGAGCGAGACGCCGGCGGACACGAGGATCGCGAGCGAGACCACGATCGCGAACTCGTGGAACAGCCCGCCGATCACGCCCGGCATGAAGAAGATCGGGATGAAGACCGCCACCAGCGACACCGAGATCGACAGGATGGTGAAGCCCATCTCGCGCGAGCCTATGATCGCCGCCTTGAACGGGTCCATCCCGTCCTCGACGTGGCGCACGATGTTCTCGAGCATGACGATGGCGTCGTCCACGACGAGGCCCACCGCGAGCGTGATGCCGAGCAGCGAGACGTTGTCGATCGACAACCCGAGCGCGCGCATGAGCGCGAGCGTGCCGATGAGCGAGATCGGCAGCGACAGCGTCGGGATGATCGTGGCCGACGGGCGGCGCAGGAACAGGTAGATCACGAGGACCACCAGCACGACCGTGATCCCGAGGGTGATCTTCACGTCGTGGATCGCCGCCCGGATGGAGGTCGAGCGGTCGAGCTGGATGCGCAGGTCCACCGACTTCGGCATCTGCGCGACCAGTCCCGGAAGCGTGGCCTTGATCGCGTCGATCGCCGCCACCGTGTTCGTCCCCGGCTGGCGCTGGATGAAGAGCACGATCGCCGGCTCCCCGTTCGACCAGCCCGCGGTCTTCACCGACTCGACGCTGTCCTGCACGTCCGCCACGTCCGACAGGTGCACGACCGCGCCGTTGGGGAGAGTGGCCACGATCAGGGGGGCGAAGTCGGCCGCGTGCGTGAGCTGCCGGTTGGCCTGCACGGTGAGCGTCTGGCGCGGGCCGTCGAGCGTGCCCACGGGCGAATTCGCGTTCGCCTGCTTGATCGCGGCGGCGAGGTCGTCGAGGGTGAGGTTGCGTGCCGCGAGCGCGTCGGGCCGCGCCTGGATGCGCACCGCGAAGCGCTTCTGGCCGGCCACGCTGATCTGCGCCACGCCGGGCAGCGTCGAGAGCGTGGGCGAGATGAGGTTCTCGGCATAGCCGTCGAGATCCGACAGCGACATCGAAGGCGAGGACAGCGTGACGAAGATGATCGAGAACTCGCCCGGGTTCACCTTGCGGTAGGAAGGCGGCGTCGTCATCTCCGGCGGCAGGCTGCGCGAGGCGCGGAAGAGCGCCGCCTGCACATCGACCGCGGCGTCGTCGATGTTGCGGTCCTGGTTGAACTCGAGCGTGATGTCGGTGCGCCCCTGCACCGAGGTGGAGCTGATGACGTCGAGGCTCGAGATGTTCGAGAACTGCTTCTCGAGCGGCGTGGCCACCGAGGCCGCCATGGTCTCGGGCCCGGCGCCCGGGAGCACGGCCGTCACCTGGATGGTCGGCGTGTCGAACTGCGGGAGCGCGGCGATCGGGATGCCGCCGTAGGCGAGGATGCCCGAGACCACGGCGGCCGCCGACAGCAGCACCGTCATGACGGGCCGCCGGATGAAGACTTCGGAGAACGTCACGCCGGCTTCGCCGGATCCCCGGCGTCCTTGCCCTTGCGGGGCTTGCGTCCTTCGTCGGCGGGCGCCTCGCCGGCGGCGGCCTCGCCGGTCGCCTTCGAGTCGGCCTCGGCCACGCGGCTGCCCGGCCGCACGTTCTGCGCGCCCTCGACCACCACGCGCGTGCCCGGCGCGATGCCGTCGACCACCGCGAAGCCCTGGTCGACGTAGCCGATCGAGACGTTGCGCGGCGAGGCCTTGTGCTCGTTGTCGACCACGTACACGAAGCGGCTGTCGGGGCCGCTCTGCACCGCCTGCGCCGGCACCACGGTCGCGTGCTCGAGCGTGCGCGGGGCGATCGCCACGTTCACGTACATGCCCGGCCACAGGCTCGCGTGCGGATTGGCGAACTCGGCCTTCACGCGGATCGTGCCGGTGGTGGTGTCGACCGCATTGTCGATGAACGTGACGCGGCCCTTGAACGCGTCGCCGCCGGCCTGCGCCGTGGCGGTCGCGACGAGCGGCCCCCGGGCGAGCGCGCGCTGCAGCTCTGGCAGCTCCTTCTCGGGCAGCGTGAACGCGACGGTGATGGGATCGATCTGGGTGATGGTGACCAGCGCGGGCTGGGCGGTGGTGGAGCCCGCGGCGCTCGGCTGCACGAGGCTGCCGGGACGCACGTTGATCACGCCGGTGCGGCCGGAGAACGGCGCGCGGATCTCGGTGTACGCGCGCGCGACCTTCGCGGCCTCGACCGCGGCGAGGTCGATCGCGAGCTGGCCCGAGAGCGTGTCCACCTGGTTCTGCGACACGTCGAGCGCCGCCTGCGAGATGAACTTCTCGCGGAAGAGCTCGCGCTGGCGCTCGAGGTTGCGCTGCGCGGTCGCCAGATCGAAGCGATCCTTCTCGACCTGCGCGAGCGCCTTCTTGAGGTTCGCCTCCTCGGTGCGCGAATCGAGGGTGAAGAGCAGCTCCCCGGCGCGCACGTTCTGCCCTTCCTGGATGTGCACCTGCTGCACGGTGCTCGTGATCTGCGAGCGCAGGTCGACCGATTGCAGCGCCGTGACGGTCCCGTTCGCGACCAGCTTCACCGGCACGTCGCGCGCTTCGGCCCTGGCGACGGTGACCACGATCGCGCCGGGTGGGCGCCGTTCGGCCTTCGCCGCGCGCGCGCGCGCGCCCTGCCACCACCACGCGCTGCCCGCCATGGCGATCACGACGATGGCCACGATCCAGGGCCAGGTGCGGCGCTGCCGCGGGGATGCGGGTTCGGTCTGGGCGCTCATGGGATATTCCGGGCGTCGCCCATGATACCCGCGGGCCTCGCTGCCTTCACAGGGGCGGCCGCGCGGCGGCGCGTTGCAGTTGTATCCGATTGTTAGGCCGGCCGCTCGCCGGCGCCCGCGCGCGAGACATAGGCGGGCACGAATTGCCGCGTCGCCCCGTCGGGGAAGCTCACGACCACGCGCTCGGCCGAAGCGCTCTCGACGATGCCGCGTCCGTAGCGCGGCACCTCGACCGCCTCGCCCGGCTGCAATGCGGCGTGCCCGGTGCGATGCGCTTCGTGCGCGGGCGGCGCGGGCTCGCGCGCGCGAACGGGATGGCGGCAGTTGTCGCACCGGCCGCACGCCTCGAGCTCCGCGCCCTCGCCGAAGTACTCGAGGATCATCTTCCAGCGGCAATGGGCCCCGTGCGCGTAGAACGTGATGCGCTCGAGCTTCTCGTGATCGGCCTCGCGCAGCTTGCGGCAGCGGTTCGCGAGGTCCACGTAGCGCGAGTGGGGCACGCGCTCGCGTCGCAGCAGGCCCGCTTCCTCGAGGATCGCGCGCACCCGTTGCACGCGTCCCTTCGCGAGCTCGTCGACCGTGCCGTCGTGCACCGCGCGCAGCTCGTCGGCCTCGGGCGTGTGTCCGGCGAGGAAATACTGCTGCACGCGGCGGTCCTCGTGGTCGTAGATCAACGTGCACCACGCATCGGCGCCGTCGCGCCCCGCGCGTCCCGACTCCTGGTAGTAAGCCTCGATGCTGCCCGGCACCTGGTAGTGGATCACCGCGCGGATGTCGGCCTTGTCGATGCCCATGCCGAACGCGTTCGTCGCCACCATGATGCGCGCGCGGCCCTCCATGAACGCGTCCTGGCGCCCGGCGCGCTCGTGCGCGGCGAGCCTGCCGTGGTAGAGCAGCGCGTCCTCGCCCTCGGCGCGCAGGAAGTCGTGCACCGCCTCGGCGACCTTCACCGTCGCGGCATAGACGATGGCCGGCCCGGGATGCGCGCGCAGCAGCTCGAGGAGCGTGGCGCGCTTCTCGCGCTCGTTCGTCACCTGGCGCACGGCGTAGACGAGATTCGGCCGATACAGCCCCACGTCGACGACCTGCATGCGTGGCCGGCCGAGCGCGTGGCGGATGTCCTCCACGACCGCGGGAGTCGCGGTGGCGGTGAGCGCGAGGATGGCCGGATTGCCGAGCTCCGCGGCCGCGTGGCCGAGCTCGAGATATGCGGGACGGAAGTCGTGGCCCCAGCGCGAGATGCAGTGCGCCTCGTCGATGACGAGCAGGTCGATGGGCGTGCGCCGCAGCGTCTCGACGAACTGCGGATCGGCGAGGCGCTCGGGCGTCGTGAACACGAACTCCGCGCGGTTGGCCTCGATCTCCTCGATCGCCGCCGCTTCCTCGGATGCGGAGAGCGTGCTGTTCACCGCCTCGGCCTCCACGCCGCGCTCGACGAGGCGGTCGGCCTGGTCCTTCATGAGCGCGATGAGCGGCGAGACGACGACGGTCGTGCCCTCGAGGAGCAGCGCGGGCAATTGATAGCAGAGCGACTTGCCCGCGCCCGTGGGCATGATCGCGAGCGTGTCGCGGCCCGCGAGCGCGCGCTCGATCACCTCCTGCTGGCCGGGCCGCAGCTCGCTGTGACCGAACGTGCGACGCAGCGTCGTGCGAAGCCCCGGTCCCTTCTTGCGCGTGGGCGCCCTCCCCATGCGCCCAATGCTAGCGCGGAGCGGCGCCGCTCGTCGTGCCGGGAGCCGCGCCCTCCGCGCCCGGCGCGTTGGGGCCGATGCCGCTCACGCCCGCGTCGGGTCCGGCGGTCGCGGGGCCGGTGCTCACGCGCGGCGGCGCGAGGTGCCGCCCTTCCTCGCCGCCGTGCCCCTCGCCATGCCAGCCGCCGGTCGCATCGCCGCGGCTCTCGAGGAAATGCTTGAAGCCGTGGATCGTCCGGTCGAGCTGCGCGCACACGAGGCCCATCGCGTCACCGGCCTTCTGCAGCACGCCGCGCGGCTCGTATTCCATCGCGACGCGCACGCGCGTGTGCTGGGCGTCGATCGGCTCGAAGCGCACGCGCCCCGAGTTCGGCGGTCCCGACGTGCTGCGCCATGCGATCACGCGATCGGCCTGCTGCTCGGTGATCTCCGAGTCCCATTCGGTATCCTTGCCACCCACGCAGGCGCGCCAGCGCAGGTGCGTGTCGTCCAGTTGGCGCACCTCCTTCACGCCGTCCATGAAGCGGGGAAATTGCTCGAACTGCGTCCACTGGTCGTACGCGATGTGCAAGGGGACGCGGACGTCGATCGATTTCTCGATTCTTTCCATGGCGGGCTCCGCGATTTCGGCTAGTCTCCGAGGGACTTTTCCGGGGAGGGTTCGTTCACTTGTCGGCCATCGACGCGAAGACCATCGTCCTGCTCACGCTGCCGCCGCTGCTGTGGGCCGGCAACGCCGTGGTGGGCGCGCTCGTCGTGGGCGCGGTCCCGCCGCTCGCGCTGAGCGCCGCGCGCTGGGTGCTCGCTGCGCTCATCCTGCTTCCCTTCGGCTGGCGCGTGCTCGCGCGGCCGCGCGCCCTGCTCGAGCGCTGGCGCTACTTCGCCGCCGTCGGGCTCATCGGCATCGGCTGCTACAACGGGTTCCAGTACGTCGCGCTGCACACGTCCTCGCCGCTGAACGTGACGCTCATTGCCTCGAGCATGTCGATCTGGATGGTGCTCATCGGAATGGCGTTCTACGGCGTGTTGCCGACGCGGCGCGAGCTGGCCGGAGTGGCGCTCTCGATCGTGGGCGTGCTCTTCGTGCTCTCGCGCGGCAGCCTCGCGCAGCTCGCGGCGCTGCGCTTCGTTCCGGGCGATCTCTTCATGCTCGCGGCGACGTTCACGTGGTCGATCTACAGCTGGATGCTCGCGCGCCCGCCCGCCTCGATGCGGGGCGAGCGCCGGCCCGACTGGAACCGCGCGGAGTTCCTCCTCGCGCAGCTCGTGTTCGGCGCGCTATGGTCGGCGCTGGCCGCGGGGATCGAGTACGCCTTCGCGCCGCACTACGGGCCGTTCACGCCGGCGCTCGCCGGTGCGTTGCTGTTCGTGGCGATCGGGCCGGCGGTGATCGCCTACTCCGCATGGGGCGCGGGTGTGGCGCGCGTGGGTCCCACGATCGCCGCGCTCTTCTCGAACCTCACGCCGCTCTTCGCCGCGCTGCTCTCGCTCCCCGCTCTCGGCGAGGCGCCGCATTGGTACCACGGCGTCGCGTTCCTGCTCATCGCCGGCGGCATCGTCATCTCCACGCCGCGCCGCTAGCCGGGGACGCTGATCGGGCGCTGATCGGGCGCTGATCGGGGACAGACCCAATAGCAACCCGTGACAATCGGGGTCTGTCCCCAAATGCAGGCTAGAAGGGCTCCTGGAACGGCCGCAGGTCGAGCTCGTGGGTCCACGCGGAGCGCGGCTGGCGATGGATCCGCCAGTACGCCTCGGCGATCGCGTCGGGCTGCAGCAGGCCTTCGGGGCCGAGCTCGCGTGCGCGCTCCGGCGCCATGCGGCGCAGGCGCTCGCCGTCGATGCCGCCGTCGATCACGACGTGCGCGACGTGCACGCCGAGCGGCCCGTACTCGCGCGCCATGCTTTGCGCGATCATGCGCAGCCCCGCCTTCGCCGCGGCGAACTGCGCGTAACCCGGCTTGCCGCGCAGGCTCGCCGAAGCGCCGGTGAAGATCACGGTTCCGCGCCCGAGCGGCACGAGGCGGCGCGCGGCCTCGCGCCCGACGACGAAGCCCGCGAAGCAGCCGATGCGCCAGAACGTCTCGAACTCCCCGGCCGTGAGCGCGCGGAAATCGACGCGCCGATTGATGCCGGCGTTGAACACGACGAGGTCGGCCGGCGCGCGCTCCCCGCCCGGGGCCATCGCGCGATCGAAGAGGCGCGCGACATCGCTCTCCGAAGTCGCATCGGCCGTGAACGCCTCGGCGCTGCCGCCCGATGCGGTGATCGACGCGGCGACCTTCTCGATGCCCTCGCGGCTGCGAGCCGCGGCGATCACGTGGCAGCCCTCCGCCGCGAAGCGCCGGCAGAGCGCCGCGCCGAGGCCGCGCTCGGCGCCGACACCGACCACCACGGCCGTGGGTCGCATCGCTCGCGCCGTCATTGCTGCGGCGGCGGCTCCCGCGCCTCGTCCACCGCGACATTGAACTGCATCTCGGTGCCGTTGCGGATCACCTTCACGCTCGCGGTGCTGCCCGGGTCGTGCTGCGAGATCAGCATCGGCAGGTCGGCGAACTGCGCGACGTCCTGGCCGTCGACGCCGACGATCACGTCGCCGGGCCGGATGCCGGCGCGATCGGCCGGGCCGCGCGGGTCGACCGCGCCCACGAGCGCGCCGCTCGCCTTCGGCAGCCGCAGCTGCGCCGCGATCTCGGGCGTGACGTCCTGAACGGCCACGCCGAGCCGCCCGCGCCGCACGTGCCCGTGCTTGATGAGCTGGTCCTTCACTTTCACGGCGACGTCGATCGGAATGGCGAACGAAAGGCCCATGAACCCGCCGGTCGTCGAGAAGATCTGCGAGTTGATGCCGATCACCTCGCCGCGCATGTTGAACAGCGGCCCGCCCGAGTTGCCCGGGTTCACCGGCACGTCCGTCTGCAGGAAAGGCACGTAAACATCGGAAGGAAGCGAGCGCGCCTTCGCGCTCACGATGCCCGCGGTCACCGTGTTCTCGAACCCGTAGGGCGAGCCGATCGCCACGACCCATTGACCGACCTTCGCGTCCTTCGCCGTGCCGAGCGTCACGGTCGGCAGGTTCCTCGCGTCGATCTTGAGCACCGCGACGTCCGAGGTACGATCGACGCCGAGCACCTTGGCGCGGAACGCGCGCTTGTCGGTGAGCCGCACCGTGACCACGTCCGCGTTCTCGACCACGTGGGCATTGGTGAGCACATCGCCGTCGGCAGAGATGATGAACCCGGAGCCGACCCCCTGGACGACCTGGCGCGGCATCTGGCCCTGCCCGAAGAAGCGCAGCAGCGGCGAGTCCTGTTCCTCGGGTACGGTGCCGACGATGCTCACGTTCACCACGGCCGGGCCGGCACGCTCGACGAGCGAGGTGAAATCGGGCAGCGCGACCAGCTCCGGCGGCGCGGGGCGCACGCTCGGAGCGCCGTTCGCGGGAGCGACATTGCCGCCCGCGTTGGTGTCCGGCGTGCCGCCGCCCGGCGCGTTCGTGTTCGGCGTGCCGTTGCGGCCGCACGACGCGAGGGCGATGGCCAGCAGCAGGCCTGGCAGCGCGCGCCCGAGCGCCGCGCGAGTATCGATTTGCGGTCTCATCGCCTCTGCGTCCGCGAAGAAATGGAGATTCTATGCGACCCGGGCGGGGTCGCTTCGTTCGTCGGCGCGTGCGCGGGCGCCGATCGCGTTACGTGAAGATCTCGCCGCCGGTCGCGCCGTAGATCATGCCCGTCACGTAGCTCGACTCGGTGCTCGCGAGCAGCACGTACACGGGCGCCATCTCCACGGGATGCCCGGCGCGCTTGAGCGGCGCCTGCTCGCCGAAGTGCTCGGTGTGCATGTGGCTCGCGGGAATGAGCGGCGTCCAGATCGGTCCGGGCGCCACGGCGTTCACGCGGATGCCCTTGTCGGCGAGCTCGAGCGCGAGGCCCTTGGTGAAGTTCGCGATCGCCGCCTTGCTCGCCGCGTAGTGCAGCAGGTACGGGCTCGGCTTGTACGCCTGGATGGAGGCGGTGTTGATGATCGAGGCGCCCGGCGGCATGTGCGGGATCGCCGCCTGGCAGAGGTAGAACATCGCGTAGACGTTGGTGCGGAACACGCGATCGATCTCCTCGGGCGGAATGTCGGCGATGCTCTGGCGCACCATCTGGAAGGCGGCGTTGTTCACGAGGATGTCGAGGCCGCCGAGCTCGCGCGCCACTTTCGCCACGATGTCGCGGCAGGTCTTCACGTCGCGAATGTCGCCGGGAACCTGCAGGCATTTCTTTCCGGACGCCTCGATCACGCGCACGGTCTCGCGCGCATCGACCTCCTCCACGCCCGGCAGGTAGCCGATGGCCACATCGGCGCCCTCGCGCGCGAACGCGAGCGCGACCGCCCGCCCGATGCCGCTGTCGGCGCCGGTCACGAGCGCACGCCGCCCGCGCAGGCGATCGTGCCCCACATAGGACTTCTCGCCATAGTCCGGCTGCGGGCGCATGTCCTTCTGCAGTCCCGGCGGCTCCTGCCTCTGCGGCGGGAAGGGCGGCTTGGGCTTGTGGTCGCGCGGGTCTTCGAGGGAGCGGCTCATGGGCAGGGGCGGCAGAGTTTGAACGAAGGGGGAGCACGGGGGTCGCATGCGGGCACGCCCCGCGAACGCGTCCCCGAGCTATGATTCGCGCGCTGGAGGGTGTGTTCGCGCCCGTGGCCCGAAGGGAGCAACTCGCGATGATCCGGAGCGAGCACGCGGCGGGGCGGTGGGCGCGGACGCGGGAAAGTACGATGGACTCTCCGGCGCAAGCCGGTCCGTGCCATTTCCTTCGATGCGAAAGGAGACTCCATGAAATCCTCGTTGTTCAGAACGATTTGCCGGTTGCTCATCGCCTCGCTGCTGTTCATGTCGTTCGCGTCCGCGCGCGCGGCGATGATCGGCGCGGACCAGGCGAGCCTCGCGGGGCAGGCCGACCGCGCCGCGGTCGTGAGCCTGCTCGACCGCACGGACGTCGCCAACGGCCTCAAGGCCTACGGCGTCGATCCGCAGATGGCGAAGGCGCGCGTGGCGGCGATGACCGATCGCGAAGTGAGCACGCTGCGCGGCAACCTTGACGCGCTGCCCGCGGGCGGGCACTCCTGGGGCTGGTGGGTCGCCGGCGTCATCGTGGTGGCCGTGGTCGTGTGGTACATCTGGGGTCGTTGATCCGCGCGTTCGTGCGGCTTTCGATGGCCGGCGCCCGCCTCGCGGCGGGCGCTTTCGTGCTCGGCATCCTGATGCAGGGCTGCGCGCTCGTCGTGCCGCAGACGAACGCGCTCTACGACGCGTGGCCGCAGGGATTGCCGCCGCACGCGATGCTCGACGATGTCCCGTTCTTCGCGCAGGACGACTACCAGTGCGGTCCCGCGGCGCTCGCGACCACGCTCGATTACGCCGGTCTCGACGTCACACCCGACACACTGGTGCGCGAGGTCTATCTGCCCGCACGCCACGGCAGCCTGCAGGCCGACATGGCGGCCGCGCCACGGCGCCACGGCATCGTCTCCTACGCGCTCGCGCCGCGCTACGAGGACGTGCTGCGCGAGGTCGCCGCCGGCAATCCGGTCATCGTGCTGCAGGACTACGGCGTGTGGCCGGTGCACCTGTGGCATTACGCGGTGGTGGTCGGCTACGACCGCGGCGAAAACAAGGTGACGCTGCGCTCGGGGCAGCATCCGCGGCTCGACATGCCGCTGGCGATCCTCGAATACACGTGGAAGGAAAGCGACTACTGGGCGCTCGTGACGCTGCGTCCCGGGCGCATCCCGGCCACCGCGAACGAGGCGGAGTACCTCGATGCGATCCGCGCGATGGCGCGCGTGGCGGGATCGGAAGCGGCCGAGCGCGCCTACGACGCCTTCCTCGTGCGCTGGCCCGGCAACGAGGTCGCGGCCATCGGGCTGGGCGAGGCGCGCTATGCGCAGCACCGGTTGCACGATGCCGAGGGCGCGTTCCGCGCCGGGCTCGCGCGCCATCCCGCCTCGGTGCCGCTGATGAACGATCTCGCGCAGACGCTCTCCGACCAGGGACGCAACGACGAGGCCCTCGCGCTCCTCGAGCGGGCGGCCACGGCGCCCGGTCCGTACGCGAAGGCGGTGGACGAGACGCGCGCGCTCGTGCTCGAGCGCCTGCATCCCCATAGATAGGGACGCGTGATTCGGGCGTCAGGCGGCGAGCGCGTCCGGCCCGCGCCAGGCCGCCTCGGCCTCGCCCCGCAGCTCCGCGGCGCGGCCCTCGTAGCGCGGCGAGAAGTGGAATGGCACGAGCGCCTTCGCACGCACGCGCGCGGCGATGGTGCCGGCCTGGCGCGCGGTGAGGTGGTTCTTGCGCGTGGCGTGCTCGATGTCAGCGTGCAGGAAGACGCTCTCGATGAAGAGCACGTCGACGCCGGCGAAGAGCGCCTCGAGCGCCGCGACGTTCGCCGGCGTATAGCGCAGGTCGGTCGCGTAGCCGATGCGCCGGCCGTCCACGACGTCGAGGATCACGCCGCTCAGGTCCGCGACGCTGCGCGTCATCGCATGGTCGCCCTCGCGATCGCGCCAGCGCACCTCGATCGGCTCGTCGCCGGGCGCGCCCGCGAGCACCGAGCGCTTCAGCGCGGCGAGCCACGGGCCCGGCGTCACGCCGAGCGCCTCGAGCCGGTCCTTGGCGATGCGCACGTGCGCCTTCTCCTCGAGCGCGAAGGCGAGGCACGGGATATCGTGGTCGACGAAGCGCGCGCGCACGCGGAACGTGGCCTCGTCGTGCAGGACGTCGCCGGCCATCTGGAACGCGGGCCCCTCCTCGCGCGCGAAGGCGTGCCGGCTCGAGAAGGTCGCGCTGCGGCCGCGTCCCGACGGATCGATCTCGCGCGCCTCGATCACCAGCTCCACCTCGTAGCGGTGCACCACGTTCCACATGTACGCGCGCAGCTTGTGCTCGACCTGGTCGACGAACCGCGGCCCGCCGAAGAACGTGATGCGCTCCTTGCGGCCGAGCACGACGGCGAGCAGGTGGTCGAAGCCCGCGAAGTGGTCCATGTGCGTGTGCGTCACGAACACGTGCGAGACGCGCATCAGCTTGCGCGGAGCGAGCGCGCCGATGTCGCCCACGTCGAAGAGCAGGGCCCGGCGCTCGTCGCGGAAATCGACGTACAGGCCCGGCTCGCCGAAGTCGTCGTTCACCAATCGGGCTTCGAACAGGGTGGTCATTCAAGGCAGGGGCTGTGGAACCGAAAGTCCTTGGAACCACAGATGAACGCAGATGAACACGGACAAAAGGTTTCAATCTCGTCGGCGGTGCCGCAACCTTCGGCGCTGTTTCGAGCATCCGGCACCAGAACTTTGATTTCCGCTCCTGCCTTATCTGTGTTCATCTGTGTTCATCTGTGGTTCAAAGCCTTTTGCCCGCATCACTTCCCCCCGCTCACTTGCGCAAGAACCAGAGGATCAGCGAGAGCACGATCGAGATCACGAGGCAGGTGACGACCGGGAAATAGAAGCCCCCGCCCTCGGTCTCGACGCGGATGTCGCCGGGCAGGCGCCCGAGGGGCAGCCGGGAGAGCCACGGCCAGGCGAGCCCCGCGACCACGAGCGCCACGCCGACGACGATGAGGATGCGTTGCATGCGGCCCTCGCGGCGAAGCGGCGCGCTACGCGCTCGCGTCGATCTTCGCGAACGCTTCGCGGATGGCGGCGGGATCGCCGGGCCGCACCAGGCGGGCCATCTCCTGCCCGTCGCGCAGGAACACGAACGTCGGCCAGAGCTTCACGCGGTACGAGCGCCCGAGCGGACGGCCGCTGCCGTCGGCGATCTTGATGTGGCGCACCGCGTCGTGGCCGGCGAACGCCTGCTCGAGGAGCGGCTGCGCGGCGCGGCAATGGCCGCACCACGGACTGCCGAACTCGACGAGCGTCGCGCCGGGCAGCCGGTCGATCTCCTCGCGCGTGGGCTCCGTGCTCGCGTAATCGCGGTTCATCGCCTCATGGGACCGCGGGCGCGGGCGCAGGTTGCCGCCGCAGCGCGAGCAGGATCGCGCCGACCCCGAAGAGCATCACGACGAGGCCGATGAACGTGCCGAGGTACGGAATGCGCGTGACGAGGCCGAGCGCGACGACGGCCGCGAGCGCCGCGAACATGCGCCAGCCGGGCTGCATCGCGCGCGCTTCCCAATGCTGCAGCACGGCGATGCCGATGGCGACGGCGGCCGCGACATAGCCGAGGATGAGCAGGATCGGGTAGAGCAGCAGCACGAGCAGCCCGAGCGGGATGCCGATCAGCGTGAGCAGCAGCACGACCGCCGCGACCGGCACGCCGACGAACGCGACGAACCCGAGCAGCAGCGCGAGCCATGGATGCGTCCGGAAATTGCCGCTGATGCGCCGCTCGGCGCCGGGCAGCGCGCCGGTGAGGATCACCGCGAGCACCACGAGGCCCACCGTCCACAGCCAGCGCCCGCCGTGGCGCACCTTCACCACGCTCGTGTCCTTCACCGGGCCGACGCGCTCGACGCCCTGCGCCACCTGCGCCGCCGGATCCTGCTGCAGCTCGCGCCCGCGCCAGACGAGCTTGCCCGCGATGCGCGCGTGCGGCCCGAGCTCGACGCGCCCGCCGTTGGCCACGACGTCGCCGCCCACGGGGCCGTCGATCACGACGGTGCCGCCGGCCAGCTGCAGGTAACCCTTCACCGTGCCGCTCACGCGAACCTCGCCGCCGACGATGGAGCCGTTGCGTCCCAGCTCGGCACGCGGCCCGACCTCCACGCGCCCGCCCGCCGCACGCACGTTGCCGCCGATCGGCGCATCGATCAGCACGCGTCCGCCTGCGGCGTAGACGTTGTGCGCGACGTTGCCGTCGATGCGCACCTCGCCGCCCGCGATCACCGCATCGCCATCGACGGCCGACTCGACGGCGACATGGCCCCCGGCGGCGATGGCGTCGCCGTGCACCGGCGTACCGATGCGCGGCGCATCGCCGGCGAGGAACCGGTCGTTGCCGAGGGTGAACGCGGTCTCGTGCGGCGCGTCGGCCGCGTGCACGGCGAACGCGAGCAGCAATCCGGAGAACGCAAGGACGGCACGCGCAGCCATGATGTCCTCCCGCTCGAGGGGAAACACGCTCATTCTGGCACTTCCCGCCCCGGCCGCGTTGCCGGTTCTCAACCCGCGGCGCGCGCTCCCGCGAGCGACAGCATGAGCTCGTTGCCGAGCCGCACGAACTGCGCCGGGTCCTCGAGCTGCCCGCCTTCGGCGAGCAGGGCCTGGTCGAAGAGCAGGTTCGCCCAATCGGCCAGGCGCTCGTCGTTCGCGGAGAGCCGCTGCAGGATCGGATGCGCCGGGTTGATCTCGAGGATGGGCCTGGAGTCCGGCAGCTTCTGGCCCGCGGCCTTGAGGATGCGCGCGAGGTTGCTGCCGATCTCGTGCTCGTCGGCGACCAGGCACGAAGGCGAGCGCGTGAGGCGCGTGGTCGTGCGCACGTCCTTCACCTTGTCGCCGAGCGCCGCCTTGAGCTTGGCCACGACCGCTTTCTGCTCGGTGGTGGCCTCGTCCCGCGCCTTCGCCTCCTCGCCCGCCGCGCCCAGCTCGAGCTCCCCGCGCGCCACCGACACGAGCGGCTTCTCCTCCCACGAGATGAGGCTCGAGACGATCCACTCGTCGATGCGGTCGCTCATGAGCAGCACCTCGATGCCGCGGCTGCGGAACACCTCGAGGTGCGGGCTGTTCTTCGCGGCGCGGAAAGTGTCCGCGGTCACATAGTAGATCTTGTCCTGGCCCGGCTTCATGCGCGCGATGTAGTCGGCGAACGACGTCGCCTGCTCCTCGCCGTCGTCGTGGCTCGAGGCGAAGCGCAGGAGCTTCGCGATGCGCTCGCGGTTCGGCGCGTCCTCGACCACGCCTTCCTTCAGCACGCGCCCGAACGCCTTCCAGAAGGTGGCGTACTTGCCCTTCTCCTTCTCGGCGAGCTCCTCGAGCAGGCCGAGGATGCGCTTCGCGCAGCCCGAGCGGATCGCGTCGATGTCGCGGCTCTGCTGCAGGATCTCGCGCGAGACGTTGAGCGGCAGGTCGTTCGAATCGACCACGCCGCGCACGAAGCGCAGGTACGGCGGCAGCAGCTGCTTGGCGTCGTCGAGGATGAACACGCGGCGCACGTAGAGCTTCAGGCCGTGCGCGTGCTCGCGGTCCCAGAGGTCGAGCGGCGCATGGGACGGAATGTAGAGGAGCTGCGTGTATTCCTGCCGGCCCTCGACGCGGTTGTGCGTCCACGCGAGCGGCGGCTCGAAATCGTGCGCCACGTGCTTGTAGAACTCGACGTACTGCTCGTCGGTGATCTCGCTCTTCGGCCGCACCCACAGCGCGCTCGCCTGGTTGACCGTTTCCTCCTCGCCGGTCTCGCGGTACTCGTTCCTGTCCTGGTCCCACTCGAGCTTCGCCATCACGATCGGGATCGCGATGTGGTTCGAGTACTTGCGGATCAGCTCCTTCAGCCGGTAATGGTCGAGGAGCTCGTCCTCGCCCTCGCGCAGGTGCAGGGTGACGCTCGTGCCGCGCGCGGGCCGGTCGACGCTCTCGATGGTGTACTCGCCGCCGCCCTGCGCCATGTCGCATTCCCAGCGCACGCCCTCGGAGGCGGCGAGCCCGGCGCGGCGCGTGGCGAGGGTCACGCGGTCGGCCACGATGAACGACGAATAGAAGCCCACCCCGAACTGGCCGATGAGGTGCGCGTCCTTCGCCTGGTCGCCGGTGAGCGACCTGAAGAACTCGCGCGTGCCCGAGCGGGCGATCGTGCCGATGTTCCTCACCACTTCCTCGCGCGACATGCCGATGCCGTTGTCGGAGACGGTGATCGTGCGCGCGGCCTTGTCGAACGCCACGCGGATCTCGAGCTGCGGGTCCGATTCGTACAGCGCGTTGTTGGCGAGCGCCTCGAAGCGCAGCTTGTCGGCGGCATCCGACGCGTTCGAGATCAGCTCGCGCAGGAAGATCTCCTTGTTGCTGTACAAGGAGTGGATCATGAGGTCGAGCAGCTGCTTCACCTCGGCCTGGAAGCCGAGCGTCTCCTTCGCGGCGGTGGACATCGGTCGTCTATCCTCGTGTGCGCAACGGGCTCGCCGGCGTGGCGCGCGAGCCTCCCGGGCGGGATGTAGGCGCGAAAGGCGCCATTTTCAACCTCTGATCGCCCGGGGCGAAAGAGGTTGCGGCGCGGCGCTAGCGCTTCGTCGCGGGCTGCTGGGACGGAAACGGCGACTTCGGCGCGGCGGGCACGCGCTCCTGCTTCGGCTTCTTCTTCTCGCGGTTGCTGCGTTGCGTTCCCTTCGGCATTGCTTTCCCTCCGCGCCCGTTCGTTGCGCGCGCCGGCCGGGCTAGCGCGTGCGCCCGGACGGGCGCAGCGCCGGGTTGAGCCGCTCGATGTCGGCGCGCACCTGCTCGCGGCTGCGCTCGTAGACGATCTCGCGCCCCATGACGCTGCCGGCGTACGCGAGGCCGTTGCGCGTGGGCTTGAGGTCGCACTTCACGCTGTGCACGCCCTCGCCGAGAACGACCTGGATGTGCTCGGGGCGCTTGCTCAGCACGACGACCTGCAGCGCCTGGCCCGACTCGGTGCGCACGGTGATCTTTTCGATGTCCATGCGCGCAGTGTACGCCGACGACGAATCAGGGACGCACCCCGATGACTCCGAAATCGGGGGACGTCCCTGTTCGGGAGACTACGCGCGCAACGCGGTGGCCACCGCCTGGTCGACGTCCTTGAGCCAGACGAACTGCAGCTGCTCGCGCGCGTCGGCGGGCACGTCCTCGAGATCGCGCTGGTTGCGCTCGGGCAGCATCACGGTGCGGATGCCCGCGCGCAGCGCCGCGAGCACCTTCTCCTTCACGCCCCCGATCGGCAGCACGAGTCCGCGCAGGCTGATCTCGCCCGTCATCGCGACGTCATTGCGCACCGGCCGGCCGGTGAAGAGCGAGGACAGCGCGACGAACATCGCCACGCCCGCGCTCGGCCCGTCCTTCGGCGTGGCGCCCGCCGGCACGTGGACGTGGATGTCCGACTTGTCGAAGAGCTCGGGCGCGATGCCGAGGCTCTGCGCGCGCGCCTTCACCAGCGTGAGGGCCGCCTGGGCGCTCTCCTTCATCACGTCGCCGAGCTGGCCGGTCAGCGTGAGCCGGCCGGACCCGGGCATGCGTGCCGCCTCGATGAAGAGGATGTCGCCGCCCACCGGCGTCCATGCCAGCCCCGTGGCCACGCCCGGGATCCCGCTCGCAAGCGCGACCTCCGCCTCGAACCGCCGCGGGCCGAGGATCGCGGGCACGTCCTGCGCGCCGATGTGCATGCGCTCGACGGTTCCCTCGGCCACCTTCACCGCGACGTGCCGGCAGACGTTGCCGATCTCGCGCTCGAGGTTGCGCACGCCCGCCTCGCGCGTGTAGTCGTGGATGATGGCCAGGAGCGCGTCGTCGTCGATCTCGCACTGCTCGGGCTTGAGCCCGGCCGACGCGAGCTGGCGCGCGACGAGGTAGCGGCGCGCGATCTGCAGCTTCTCCTGCGCCGTGTAGCCGGGCAGCTGGATGATCTCCATGCGGTCGCGCAGCGGGCCGGGGATCGTGTCGAGCACGTTCGCGGTGCAGACGAACATCACGTGCGAAAGGTCGTACGGGACCGCGAGGTAGTTGTCCCGGAACGTCGAGTTCTGCTCCGGGTCGAGCACCTCGAGCAGCGCGGAGGCCGGGTCGCCGTGGAAGCCGCCCATGCCGAGCTTGTCGATCTCGTCGAGCATCATGACGCAGTTGCGCGTCTCGGCCTTGCGCATGCCCTGGATGATGTTGCCGGGCAGCGCGCCG
>CAYOGL010000004.1:71004-94998 GCA_964403515.1 uncultured Burkholderiales bacterium
CCGGGTCGAGCACTTCGAGCAGGGCCGCCGCGGGGTCACCGCGGAAGTCACTGCCGATCTTGTCGACCTCGTCCAGCAGCACCACCGGGTTCATCGTGCCCGCCTCGCGGATGGCGCGGACGATCCGGCCGGGCAGCGCGCCGACGTAGGTGCGCCGGTGGCCGCGGATCTCCGCCTCGTCGTGCACGCCGCCGAGGCTCACGCGCACGAATTTGCGCCCGGTCGCCTTCGCGATGCTCTGGCCGAGCGAGGTCTTGCCCACGCCGGGCGGGCCGACGAAGCACAGGATCGGGCTCTTGCCCTCGGGGTTGAGCTTGCGCACCGCGAGGTACTCGAGGATGCGGCGCTTGATCTTCTCCAGCCCGTAGTGGTCCGCGTCGAGGATGCGCCGCGCCTCGGCGAGGTCGATCGCCGGGCCCGCGTCGTTCACCCAGGGAAGCTCCGTGAGCCATTCGAGGTAGGTGCGGATCATCGCGTGCTCGCCGCCCGCCTCGGGCGTGCGCTCGAGCCGCTTCAATTCCTTGCGCGCCTGCTTCTCGACGTCCTCGGGCATCTTCGCCTTCGCGATCGCGCGGTCGAGCTCCTCGACCTCGGCCGCGCCCTCCTCGTCCTCGCCCAGCTCCTTCTGGATCGCGCGCATCTGCTCGCGCAGCAGGTGCTTGCGGTTGGCGTCGCCGATCGATTCGCGCGTGCGCTCGTCGATCTCCTTGGAGACCTTGAGCACCTCGATGCGATGGGAGAGCAGGCCCAGCACCTTGTCGAGGCGCGTCTTCAGGTCGAGCGTCTCGAGCAGGCCCTGCTTCTCCGCGGGCGGCACGTCCATCATCCCCGCGACGTAGTCGGCGAGCTGCGACGGGCTCTCGAGCGCCTGGAACGTGGAGACGACTTCCTCGGGGACCTGCGGCAGCAGCTGCAGGACCTCGGCGGCGCGTTCGCGCAATGCACGCGCGCGGCCCTCGACCTGCGGGTCGGCGGCCTCGCTCTCGGCGAGCATCTGCACCTGCGCGGCGGTGAACGGATAGCCCTCGAGGAACTGCAGCACGCGGAAGCGCTGCTGCCCCTTGCAGATCGCGTAGTGCGTGCCGTCCGGTGCGGTGACGTAGCGCAACACCGCAGCGGACGTGCCGATCCAATGCAGGTCGTACGGACCCGGCTCGTCGATGTCGGGCTTGCTCTGCAGCAGGATGCCGATCGGACGCTGCAGGCGCACCGCCTCCTGCACCGCGGCGCGCGAGCGCTCGCGCCCGACGGCGAGCGGCACCACGATGCCCGGGAAGAGCACCGTGTTGCGCACCGGCAGGATGATCATCGCGTCGTCGGGCAGCGGGCGCGACGTCTGCTGCGCGCGCGGTTGCTCGCCGCTCGCGGCCTCGTCCATGCGAAGCGCGCCCTCGGCGGACGCGGGTTGGGGAGTCGAAGGAATCGGGGTCATGGTTTCCAATCCGCCTTGGTGAGGCGCAGCACGAGACAGCCGTTCACGAGCTGGGGCGCGGAGGCCTCGAAGCGTCCGGGCGGCAGCACGATGCGCCGCTCGAAGTAGCCGTAGGGAATCTCCAGCCGCCGCACCGCGTGCTGCGTGCCGCGCGTGGGCGCCGGACGCTCGGCGCGCACCACGAGCGCATCGCCGTCGCGCGCCACGTCCACGCGATCGGCCGCCACGCCGGGCAGCGCGACGACCACGACGAGCTCGCGCTCGTCCTCGAACACGTCGACCGGCGGCTCCCAGACGGCGTGCGCGCGCGGCGAGGCGGCGAGGCGGAAGAACTGGCCGTGCATGCGTTCGGCCTGCTCGATCAGGTCGCAGGCTTGCGCCCACATCCAGTCGACGGCTTGCGGTCGGCGCGGCATTGCTCGGTCTCCGTTGAACAAAGGGTTGAGATTCGGGCGCCCCGCCGAGGTTCGGCCGGGCGACAGGAAGGAAATGCGTGCGGCGGGGCCCGATTGCAAGCACCCGAGAACTCGCGTCCAGTCCACGGGTCGACACCTGACGAACAACGGAGGGTGCGGCCATCCGACGCCTGCCTGTAGGAGCGGACGTGCAGCCGGATGGCGCGGTGCATTTCCGGGTGTGGGCGCCCCGCCACCGGCGCGTCGATGTCGTGCTCGAAGACGAGCCCGGCGCGGACGGCCATGCGCTCGAGCGCGAAGGGGACGGGTACTTCTCCGGCATCGTTCCCGCCGCGCGCGTGGGTGCGTGCTATCGCTACCGGCTCGGCGGCGCGCAGTCCTTTCCCGATCCCGCCTCGCGCTTCCAGCCCGAAGGGCCGCACGGGCCGTCGCGCGTCGTCGATCCGGCGGCGTATCGCTGGTCCGACGCGGCATGGAACGGCCGCGCACTCCCGGGAGCGGTGTTGTACGAGATGCACGTCGGAACGTTCACGCGCGAGGGCACGTGGAAGGCCGCGGCGGCGCAGTTGCCGGTGCTCGTCGAGCTCGGCGTGAACGTGCTCGAGGTGATGCCCGTGGCGGAGTTCCCGGGTCGCTTCGGCTGGGGCTACGACGGCGTCGACCTCTTCGCGCCGTCGCACCTGTACGGCGAGCCCGACGATTTCCGCGCGTTCGTCGATGCGGTGCACGGGCACGGGCTCGCCGTGATCCTCGACGTGGTCTACAACCACTTCGGCCCCGACGGCAGCTACCATGCGCAGTTCTCCGGCCACTGGTTCAGCGACCGCTACGAGAACGAGTGGGGTGAGCCGCTCAACTTCGACGGCAGCGATTGCGCTCCGGTGCGCGAGTTCTTCATCGCGAACGCCGGCTACTGGATCGACGAGTTCCACCTCGACGGCCTGCGCCTCGACGCCACGCAGCAGATCTTCGATGCTTCGCGCGTGCATGTCCTCGCGCAGATCTCGCAACGCGTGCGCGAGGCGGGCGGCAAGCGCGCCACGCTCCTCGTCGCGGAGAACGAGCCGCAGGACGTGAACGTCGTGCGCCCGGTCGAGGCCGGCGGCCATGGCCTCGATGCGCTCTGGAACGACGACTTCCACCACGCGGCGATCGTGGCCGCGACGGGCCGCAACGAGGCGTACTACTCCGACTACCTCGGCAGCGCGCAGGAGCTCGTCTCCACCGCGAAGTGGAGCTACCTCTTCCAGGGCCAACGCTACGCGTGGCAGGGCAAGCGCCGCGGCACGCCCGCCTTCGACGTCGCGCCGCGCGCGTTCGTGAACTACCTCCAGAACCACGACCAGGTCGCGAACTCCGCGAGCGGGCTGCGCCTGCACCAGCGCACGAGCGCCGGGCGACATCGCGCGCTCACCGCGCTGTTGCTGCTGTTGCCGGCCACGCCGATGCTCTTCCAGGGCCAGGAGTTCTCCGCCTCGAGCCCGTTCGTGTTCTTCGCCGACCACAAGGCCGAGCTCGCCCGCTCCGTGCGCAGGGGCCGGTTCGAGTTCCTGCGGCAGTTCCGCAGCGTGGCCGCCGGGGACATGCAGGAGTGCCTGCCCGACCCGGCCGATGCGCGCACGTTCGAGCGCTGCAAGCTCGACCCGGGCGAACGCGAGCGCCACGTCGAGGCCCGGGCGTTGCATCGCGACCTGCTCGCGCTGCGCCGCGACGATGCCGTCTTCCGTGCGCAGCGCCGCGTCGACGGCGCGGTGCTCGCGCCCGAGGCGTTCGTGCTGCGCTTCTTCGGCGCGAGCGGCGACGACCGCCTGCTCCTGGTCAACCTCGGCCGCGACCTCGTCCTGAAGCCCGCGCCCGAGCCGCTGCTCGCGCCGCCCGCGAGCCGCCCGTGGGCGACGCTTTGGTCGAGCGAGGATCCGCGCTACGGCGGCCTCGGCAGCGCCGAGATCGACACCGACGACGGCTGGCGCATTCCCGGCCATGCCGCGGTCGTCCTGCACTCGCCACGATGAACGACCGATCCCCTGCCCGCGAAACGATGGCTTCCGAGGCCGCGGTGAAGACGAGCTACCTGTGGTGGCAGCGCGGCACCGTCTACCAGATCTATCCGCGCTCGTTCCAGGACAGCGGCGGCGACGGCGTGGGCGACCTGCCGGGCATCATCACGCGCCTCGACTACCTGCGCGCGCTCGGCGTGGACGCGCTGTGGATCTCGCCGATCTATCCGTCGCCGATGAAGGACTTCGGCTACGACGTCTCGGACTATACGGAGGTGCACCCGCTCTTCGGCACGCTGGCCGACTTCGACCAGCTGCTGCACGAGGCGCATCGCCGCAACCTGAAGGTGATCCTCGATTTCGTGCCGAACCACACGTCGGACCGGCACCCGTGGTTCCTCGAGTCGCGCGCCTCGCGCGACAACCCGAAGCGCGACTGGTACCTGTGGCGCGACCCGGCGCCCGATGGCGGTCCGCCGAACAACTGGCTGTCCTGCTTCGGCGGCAGCGCCTGGCAGCTCGACGCGCGCACCGGGCAGTACTACTACCACGCGTTCCTGCCCGAGCAGCCGGACCTCAACTGGCGCAATCCCGCGGTGGTCGAGGCGATGCTCGGCGTGCTGCGCTTCTGGCTCGAGCGCGGGGTCGACGGCTTCCGCGTCGACGTGCTCTGGCACCTCATCAAGGACGACCGGTTCCGCGACAACCCGCCGAACCCGAACTGGCGCGAGGGCATGGATCCGTACCAGAAGCTCGTGCCGCTCTACACGACCGATCGTCCCGAGGTGCACCCGATCGTGCAGCGCATGCGCGCGCTCTTCGACCGCTACAAGGAGCGCGTGCTGATCGGCGAGATCTACCTGCCGGTCGAGAAGCTCGTGCAGTACTACGGGCCGGGGCTCCAGGGCGCGAACCTGCCGTTCAACTTCCAGCTCATCAACGCGCGCTGGGATGCGCCGCATCTCGCGAAGCTGATCCGCGACTACGAGGCCGCGCTGCCGGAAGGCGCGTGGCCGAACTGGGTGCTCGGCAACCACGACCAGCATCGCATCGCCACGCGCGTCGGGCCGGCGCAGGCGCGCGTGGCCGCGATGCTGCTGCTCACGCTGCGCGGCACGCCCACGCTCTATTACGGCGACGAGATCGGCATGCACGACGTGCCGATTCCGCCCGGGCGCGTGCGCGATCCGTTCGAGCGCAACGTCCCGGGCAAGGGGCTGGGGCGCGATCCCGAGCGCACGCCGATGCAATGGAGCGGCGCGCCGAATGCCGGGTTCACGACCGGCGAGCCGTGGTTGCCCATCGCGGCCGACTTCGCGACCGTGAACGTGGAGGCCGAGCGCGACGATCCCCGCTCGATGCTCGCGCTCTACACGCGGCTCGTCTCGCTGCGCCGGGGCGAGCCCGCCCTCGAGGTCGGGCGCTTCGAGACCGTCGACGCCGACGGCGACGTGCTGGTCTACGTGCGCCGCGCGCGCAGCGGCGAATCCGATTTCCTGGTCGCGCTCAATCTCGGCGCCGCGCCGCACGTGCATCGCCGTCCCAGCGGCGGCCCCCCGGGGCGCATCGCGCTTTCGACGCACCTCGATCGCAACGGCGAGGAAGTCGGCGATTCCATCGCGCTGCGCCCGGACGAGGGCGTCCTCGTGCGGCTGCAGCCCTGATCAGTCGCCGGTCTGCGGCGTCGCCTCTTCCGCCATGGCGGGCGCCGCGCCGCCATCGCGACGCACCGCGCGCCGCAGCGCGCGCCATGCGCTCCTCACGAGCACCAGCGTGAGCAGCGCCTCGACGAGCGTGGCGACGAAGGCGAAGAGCGGGTTGCCGCGCGCGGCGCGGCGACGGAACTTGGCGATGGCGCGATCGCGCGCGATCTCGATCGAGTCGTAGAACGTCGGCACCACGAGCAGCGTGAGCATCGTCGACGTGATCGTGCCGCCGATGATCGCCACCGCCATCGGGCGGTAGAACTCGCCGCCCTCGCCGACCCCGATCGCCACCGGCGTCATGCCCGCGATCAGCGCGAAGGTGGTCATCAGGATCGGGCGCAGGCGCACGCGCCCGGCGTGCATGAGCGCCTCCTCGCGCGCCACACCCTGGCGCTCTTCCTTGCGCGCGCAATCGAGCAGCAGGATCGCGTTCTTCGCCACCAGGCCCATGAGCATGATGATGCCGATGAAGCTCATGAGGTTGAGCGTGCCGTGGGTGGCGAGGAGCGCGACCACCACGCCGATGAGCGAGAGCGGCAGCGAGAGCATCACGGGCAGCGGCGCCGTGAACGACCCGAACTGCATCACGAGCACCAGGTACATGAGCGCGATGCCCATCAGCAGCGCGGTGAACATCTCGCTGAACACTTCCTGCTGGTCGCGCGAGGCGCCGCCGAGCTTGATGCCGTAGCCGGTCGGGAAATCGATCGCCCTGGCGAGCGCGAGGGCGTCGGCCGTGACCTCGCCCGAGGCGCGTCCCTGGGTGTTCGCGGTCACGGCGATCATGCGCTTGCCGTCCAGGTGCTGGATCTGCGCCGGCCCCTTGCCCATGGTGACCGTGGCGATCTGGTCGAGCGGCACCATCGTGTTCGTTCCGGTGACCGCGACCGGCAGGTGCTCGATGTTCGAGGCGTCGACGCGGTCGTCCGGATGCAGGCGCACCGCGACGTCGCGCGTCTCGCCGGTGGGATCGATCCAGTCGCCGACCTCGAGCCCGGCGAAAGCCACGCGCAACGCCTGCGCCGCGTCGCTCACCGAGATGCCCATCGCGTTCGCGAGCCCGCGGTCGAGCTCGATCTTGAGCTCGTCCTTCGGGTCCTGCTCCGACAGCCCCACGTCGACCGCGCCCGGGATCTTCTTCATCTGCTCCATGAAGTGGCCGGTGATCCCCAGGAGGCGGCGCGAATCGGCCCCGGTGAACTGGATCTGCACCGGCTTCCTGACCCCCTGGTTCAGGTCCTCGATCACGACGTATTCGGCGCCGACGACCTGGCGCAGCAGGCCGCGCAGCTGCGCCGCGACCTCGATGTGGCCGCGCTTGCGGGCGTAGCTCTTGCCGATGTCGACGTACACGCGCCCGCCGCCCGCGTAGACGATGCTGTTGGTCGCCTTGGTCTCGGCAATCGTGCGCGCGAGCTCGGCGGCCTTCTCGACCTTGAGCTTCGCGTACTCGAGGCTCGCCGACGAGGGGGTGCGCACGTCCACCGCGATGATCCCGTAGTCCGAAGGCGGAAGGAACGTCGTGCCCCCGACGGTCTTCTGCAGCGCGATGGCGCCGACGAAGCTCGCGACCGCGATCAGCGTCATCCAGCGCCGGTGGTGCAGCGCCCACGCGATCACGTTGCCGTAGCGGTCGGCCTGGTGGTCGAACCAGGCGTTGAATCGCCCGAGCCACTTGCGCACGCCCTTCTTCTCCTGCTGGCGATAGCCGACCGGGTCGCCCCAGTACGCCGAGAGCATCGGGTCGAGCGTGAAGGAGACGTACAGGCTCACGAGCACCGAGGTCGCCACCGTGAGCGCGAACGGCCGGAACCATTCGCCGGCGCCACCGCCCATGAACGCGACGGGAATGAACACCGCGAGGATCGAGAACGTGGTCGCGGTCACGGCGAGCCCGATCTCGGCCGTGCCCATGCGCGAGGCGGTCATGCGGTCGGCGCCGCGCTCCATGTGGCGCACGATGTTCTCCCGCACCACGATCGCGTCGTCGATCAGCACGCCGATCGCGAGCGACAGGGCGAGCAGCGTCATGAAGTTGAGCGTGAAGCCGCACGCCCAGATCGCGATGAACGCGGCGATCGCCGAGGTCGGCAGCGACAGCGCGGTGATGAGGGTGGAGCGCCACGAGTTGAGGAACGCGTAGACGACGAAGATCGTGAGCATCGCCCCGAAGATCAACGCGTCGACCACGTTGCTCAGGCTGTTCTGCGCGTCCTCGCCTCCGTCCTGGGTCACCTCGAGCTTCGTGCCCCTGGGAAGCGTCGCGTTGATCTCCTTCACCATGTCGCGGATGCGATTGGCGACGGTGACCGTGCTCGCGTCGCGCGAGCGCGTGATCGAGATGTTCACGTTCGCGTGGCCGTTGCGCAGGCTGAAGCCGGTGAGCTCGGCGAACCCGTCCTGCGGCGTGGCGACCTGGCCCAGGCGCACGATGGTGTCGCCGTTGCGCTTGACGACGATGTCGCGGAAGTCGCGCGGCGACTCCAGGCGCCCGACGAGGCGGATGTTCTGCTCGTCCAGCGCCCCGATCACTCGGCCGACCGGCGCGGTCGTGTTCTGCGCGCGCAGCGCGTTCACCACGTCGGTGACCGAGACGTTGTACTCGCGCAGCTTCTGCGCGTGCAGCAGCACCGACAGCTCGCGCTTGAGCGAGCCGTTCACCGTGACCACCGCCACGCCGTCGATCGAGCGGAAGCGGTCGGCCAGCACGTCCTCGGCCAGCCGCGAGATCTCCGCGTGGCTCTGGATCGTCGACGAGAGCGCGAGCTGCATGATCGGCTGCGCGGACGGGTCCACGCGCGTGAGGATCGGCTCGCGCATCTCCACGGGCAGCTTGTAGCGCACGGCGTTGATCGCGTTGCGGATCTCGTCGGCCGCGTCGGCCATGTTCTTCTTGAAGTTGAAGATGATGACGATCTGCGCCTGGCTGTCGGAGGCGGTGGAGCGGATCTCGTAGACCTGCGGGATCGACTGCAGCGACTTCTCGACGCGGTCGATCACCTCGCGCTCGACCGTCTCGGGCGAGGCGCCCGGGTACGGGACGGTCACGACCATCACCGGCTGCTCGACGTCCGGGATCTGGTTCACGCGCAGCTTCTTCAGCGCGAGCAGCCCCAGGCACATCAGGGCGATGATGATCACGATCGTGACCACCGGCCGCTTGATGCTGAAGTCGGAGAGGATCACGGTTTAGTTGCGCACGTCGGAGACGAGCGACGCGTTCTGCGTCGGATCCGATCGCACCGGCTGGCCGTCGTGCAGGGCCACGCTCGGGTAGCGCACCACCTGGTCGCCCTCCGCGAGCCCGCCGGCGAGCACGTAGTCGCCGCTGCGCGGGTCGCGCTCGGCGATCGCGAGCGGCACCTTCTGCAGGCGCGCGCCGCGCACGCGGTAGGCCGAGGCGTGGTCGCCATCGCGCACCACCGCGCTCGCCGGAAGCGTGAGGCTCGTGTGCGTCTCGGTCTGCACGCGCCCCTCGGCGTAGAGCCCGGCGAGCTTCGGCTGCTTCGCGCCCGCGAAGTCGACCAGCACCTCGACCTGGCGCGTGGTCGGGTTCGCCGCGGGATTCACGCGCCGCACGCGGCCGGGAAACTCCTCGTTGCCGTAGCCGTTCACGCGGAAGACCACCGACTGCCCCGGCTGCACCGCGCCCACCTCGTCGGCCGACACCATGGCCTCGAAGCGCATGCTGCGCGGATCGAGCACCTTGAGCAGCTCCTTGCCGATCTGGGCCGTGTCGCCCGGCGAGGCCTTGCGGTCGCTCACGATGCCGTCGAAGGGCGCGCGCACCTGGGTGCGCTCGAGCATCTGGCGCGCGGCGACCACCCGGGCCTTCGCCGCCTCGAGATCGCTCTGCGTCGTATTGCGATGGATCTCGGCGTCCTCGACCTGCTGCGCCGAGGCCATGCCGGACTTGCGCAGCGTGGCCATGCGCTCGTACTGGCGCTGGGCCTGCTCGAGCGCCTGCACCGCGGCGCGGTCGGAGGCCTGCGCCGAGGCGAGGGCGTCGCGGATCGCGGTGTCGTCGAGCTGCACCAGCAGCTCCCCGCGGCGCACGGCGTCGCCGTTCTCCTTGAGCACCTTGAGCACGACCGCCGCGACTTCCGCGCGCAGGTCCGCGCGCCGCTCGGGCTGGATCGATCCCGTGATCGCCGGACCCGAGGCGAGCGCGCTGTTGCGGACGGTGTAGAGGTCCTCGGCGGCGAGCAGCAGCGGGCCGTTCGCGTCGGGCCGCGGGTCATTCGAGAAGCGGTTGCAGCCGGCGAGGGCGACCGCGACGAGCAGCAACCAGGCGAGGCGTGGACGCATCGGTTTCTTGGATTCTTGTGGAGATCGCAGGGTACCCGCGGCCCCGTCGGGCGGGTAGCCCGAAGGGACGAAACGCGGAAACCGAGGGGCGAATTGTACTGGAACGGCCGCCAACCGCCGCCTAGTAACGCGCGTGGCCGGGGGTGCGCGGGAAGGGAATCACGTCGCGCACGTTGGCGAGGCCCGTGACGTAGGCCACGGTGCGCTCGAAGCCCAGTCCGAAGCCGGCGTGCGGGACGGTGCCGTAGCGGCGCAGGTCGCGATACCAGCCGTACGACTCGGGATTCAGCCCGGCCTCGGCGATGCGCCGGTCGAGCACGTCGAGCCGCTCCTCGCGCTGGCTGCCGCCGATGATCTCGCCGATGCCCGGGGCGAGCACGTCCATGGCGGCCACGGTCCTGCCGTCGTCGTTCAGGCGCATGTAGAACGCCTTGATCTCCTTCGGGTAATTCATGAGGATGAGCGGCCCGCCGACGTGCTTCTCGGCGAGAAAGCGCTCGTGCTCGCTCTGCAGGTCCATGCCCCATTTCACCGGGAACTCGAACTTCTGCGCGGCGCGCTCGAGGACGCCGATCGCCTCGGTGTAGTCCATGCGGACGAAGGGCTTGTCGACCATCGCCTGCAGCTTCGCGATCACGCCCTTCTCGATGCGCTCCTCGAAGAAAGCCATGTCGTCGGCACGCTCGGCGAGCACCGCCTTGAACACGTGCTTGAGCAGGCGCTCGGCGAGCAGCGCATCGTCGGACAGGTCGGCGAAGGCGATCTCCGGCTCGATCATCCAGAACTCGGCGAGGTGGCGGCTCGTGTTCGAGTTCTCGGCGCGGAAGGTCGGCCCGAAGGTGTAGACCTTCGACAGCGCGAGGCAGTAGGCCTCGACGTTGAGCTGGCCCGAGACGGTGAGGAAGGCCTCGCGCCCGAAGAAGTCCTTCGAGAAGTCGACCTTGCCTTGCTCGGTGCGCGGCAGGTTCGCCAGGTCGAGCGTGGAGACGCGGAAGAGCTCGCCCGCGCCCTCGGCGTCGCTCGCGGTGATGATCGGCGTGTTGACCCAGACGAATCCGTCGTCGCTGAAGAAGCGGTGGATCGCCTGCGCGAGGGCGTGGCGCACGCGCGTGGTGGCGCCGATCACGTTGGTGCGCGGCCGCAGGTGCGCCACCTCGCGCAGGAACTCGAGGGTGTGGGGCTTGGGCTGGATCGGGTACGTGTCGGGGTCGTCCACCCAGCCGACGACCTTCACCTCGGAGGCCTGCATCTCGAAGGGCTGGCCCTTCGCCGGCGAGGGCACGACCGTGCCGGTCGCAAGAATCGCGCATCCGGCTGTGACTTTCAGCACTTCCGAGGCGTAGTTCGACAGTGTAGAAGGAGCCACCACCTGCAGGGGGTGGAAGCACGAGCCGTCGGAGACGTGGACGAAGGAAAGGCCGGCCTTGGAGTCGCGGCGGGTGCGCACCCAGCCGCGGACCGTCACGGGCTGGCCGGCCGGGGCGGCCCCGGCCAGGATCGAGCGCACGGACAGGATGTTCATGGACCGATTGTAACCGGGGCGAATTTCTTACTGCAGCGCAACATCGACAATCGGGAAAGCCCCTGCCCCTCGGGGCGCCGTTCGCTTATGCTGAACGTCTCCACGGGCGCGGGGTCCATCGGTAGCGGGGCCGACAAGACCATCAGGAGAGCGGCGTCGTCATGAGCGTCAGCATGGACCACTACCTCACCTCGGGGCCGCTGCCCGTGCGCGCCCGTCCGGTCGTCATCGTCTGGCTGTTCGTCGGCATCGTCATCTGCCTGCTCGCACTCACGGTCTACAGCTCGCAGCTGCTGTCGGCCGGCCGCGCCTTCATCGCCGCCGAGAGCACCTGGGCCAAGTCGCAGAAGGACGCGGTGTTCTTCCTCACGCGCTACGCGATGGACCGCAGCCCCGACGACTTCGAGGCCTACCAGAAGGCGATCGCGGTGCTCGACGGCGACCGCGTGGCGCGCCTCGAGCTGCAGAAAGCCGATCCCGACATCGAGGTCGCGCGCCGCGGCCTGCTCGCCGGCGGCGTGCATCCGACCGAGGTCGACGGCGTGGTCATGCTCTACCGGCGCCTGCGCGGCTTCGAGCCGATGGAATACGTGATGCGCGTATGGGCGCGCAGCGACATGTTCGTGCACGACCTGCACGAGGTGGCGCGCGAGATGCGCGAGGCGCCGCCCGCGAACGCCGAGGCCGCGCAGGACTACATCAAGCGCATCCATCGCGTCAACCGGTCGCTCGCGCCGCTCGAGAACGACTTCGCCGCCACGCTCGACGAGATGGAGCACACGGCCCAGTCGCTGCTCGCGAGCGGCATCCTGATCATCACGGGCATCCTGCTGATCGCCGGCATCACGCTGTCGCGCCGCTTCCTGGTGCAGAACGAGAGGCTGCAGGAAGCGCTCACCGAGAGCGAGGGCCAGCTGCGGCACCTGGTCGAGTCGGCGCCGATGCCGCTGCTCATCGTGCGCGCGAACGACCAGCAGCTCATGTACCTGAACGACCGCGCGCTCGCGCAGTTCGGCCTCAACTTCGAGAGCGCGTTGAACCGCTCGTTCGCCGACTTCCACGTCGACCCGGAGATCCGCGCGTCGCTCTCCGAGGCGCTGTCGCGCCAGGGCTCGGTGTCCGACTTCGAGGTGCACGTGAAGGACGCGGCCGGGCGCACCTTCTGGCTGCTCATGTCGGCGCAGCCATTGCGCTACGCGGGCGCCGTGTGCCTGCTCATCGCGCTCGCCAACATCGACGACCGCAAGCGGCTGCAGGAGGACATGCGCCGGCGCGCGCTGCACGACCCGCTCACCGGCATGCCCAACCGCGCGATGTTCCTCGAGTCCCTCGAGCGCGCGATCCACAAGGCGCGCCGGCGCTCGACGCGCTTCTCGGTCCTGTTCATCGACCTCGACCGCTTCAAGGAGGTGAACGACACGATGGGCCACCAGGCCGGCGACGTGCTGTTGAAGACGATCGCCGACCGGCTGTCGGGAGCCGTGCGCCAGAGCGACCTCGTGGCGCGCCTGGGCGGCGACGAGTTCGTCATGCTCATGGAAGAGCACGGCGGCCCCGAGGAGGTGATGATCGTCGCGCAGAAGGTGCTCATGTTGCTGCAGCGGCCGGTGCCGATCGACTGGCGCGAGGCGGAGGTGTCGGGCAGCATCGGCATCGCGAGCTACCCCGAGGACGGCGAGGACATCGAGACGCTGGTGCAGAACGCCGACACCGCCATGTACCAGGCGAAGGAGCGCGGGCGCAACAACTTCCAGTTCTACTCGCCCGAGCTCAACGTGCTCTCGCAGCGGCGCCTCGAGCAGGAGCAGCGGGTGCGCGCCGCGCTCGAGCGCAACGAGTTCTTCCTCGAGTACCAGCCGGAGATCGATCTGGCGACCGGGCGCGTGACCGCCGCGGAGGCGCTGCTGCGCTGGCGCGATTCCGAGGGCGTGACCCACCTGCCGGTCGACTTCATGCCGATGGCCGAGGAGACGGGCACGGTCGGCGCGATCGGCAACTGGGCGCTCGAGCGCGCGCTGCGCGACCTGCGCATGTGGCAGGAGCACGGCATCGACATCAAGCTCGCCGTCAACGTCTCCGCGCGCCAGCTGCAGCAGCAGGACTTCGCCGACAACGTGGCGCGCACGCTGCAGGTGAACGGCGTGAAGGCGCAGTGGCTGCGCGTGGAGATCAGCGAGCCGACGCTGCTAGGCGACTCCGATGCGACGCATCGCGCGGTCCGCGCGCTGCGCTCGCTCGGCACCGAGATCGCGCTCGACAACTTCGGCTCGGGATTCTCCGCGCTCGGCCTGGTGCGCGGCCTGCCGATCCAGGTGCTCAAGCTCGACCGGTCGCTGGTGAGCGCGTGCCCGGCGAAGCGCGAGTGCGCCGCGCTCGTGCAGGCGGCGAGCGCGATGGCGCGCGCGCTCGGCATCCGCGTGGTGGCCGAGGGCGTCGAGACCGACGAGCAACGGGTGCAGATGCTCGAGCTCGGATGCGACGCCGCGCAGGGCTTCTACTTCGCCGAGCCGGTCGACGCGCAGCGCCTGGCCGAGATGACCGGCGTGGGCGCCAAGCAGCCCTTCTTCGCCTGACGAAATTTGGGGACGGACCCCTAACTTCTCTGACCGGAACTAGGCCACGGCGCCGATCACCATCGCGGTGGCGGTCGCTATCTTCTTCGCGTACTCGATGTCGAGGAACTCGTTCGGACCGTGGGCGTTGGAGCGCGGCCCGAGCACGCCGGTCACCAGGATCTGCGCCTGCGGGAACTTCTTGCCGAGCATGCCCATGAACGGGATCGTGCCGCCCTCGCCCATGTACGCGGCGGGCCGGTCGAAGAGCGTGCGCGAGGCGGCGTCGAGGGCATCGGCGAGCCACGGCGCCGTGGGCGGCGCGTCCCACCCGGTGGCGGCGGAGTCGTAATCGAAGCTCACCGCGGCCGAATAGGGCGCATCGCGCTCGAGGATCGTTTTCATCGCGCGCGCGGCGGCCTCGGCATCGACCTTCGGCGGCAGGCGCATCGAGAGCTTCAACGCCGTGCGCGGGCGCTGCACGTTGCCCGCGCTCTCCAGGGCGGGAAGGCCGTCGGCGCCGGTCACCGCGAGCGCCGCGCGCCACGTCCGGTTCAGCACGAGCTCGACAGGATCCTTCGTCGCCGGCTGCGCGAAGAGCCGCGCGGTGCCGTGGTCGTCGCAGCAGCTCGCCCACGGGAAGCGGCGCCATAGCGTATCGCCGAGGATCTCGGCCGCCTGCCGCGCCTGCTGCTCGCGCTCGGCCGGGATCTCGCACGCGAACTCGCCGGGCTTGACCACGCCCGTGCGCGAATCGTCGAGGCGGTCGAGCAGCTCGCGCGCGATGCGGAACGACGAGGGCACCACGCCGCCCGCGTCGCCCGAATGCACCCCTTCGGTGAGGATGTTCACCGAGAGCGTGCCGTTCACGAGGCCGCGCAACGAGGTGGTCACCCAAAGCTGGTCGTAGTTTCCCGCGCCCGAGTCGAGGGCGATCACCAGCTGCACGCTGCCCATGCGCGGGGCGAGCGCGTCGAGATAGGCGGGCAGGTCGTAGCTGCTGCTCTCCTCGCACGTCTCGATCAGGCCCACGCAGCGCGGACGCGCCACCCCCTGCACGTCGAGCGCGACGATCGCCGAGAGCGCGGCGAACACCGCGTAGCCGTCGTCCGCACCGCCGCGCCCGTAGAGGCGTCCTTCCTCGATCACCGGCGTCCACGGTCCCAGCCCTTCGCGCCAGCCGTTCATCTCCGGCTGCTTGTCGAGGTGGCCGTAGAGAAGCACCGTCTGGTCGCCCGCACCCGGCGTGGCGGGAACGTCGAAGTAGAGGACCGGCGTGCGCCCCTCGAGCCGAACGATCTCGACCTCCATCCCGGCCACGGGCTGGCGCTGCAGCCAGTCGCGCGCCTGCCGCACCGCCGCGTCGATGTGGCCGTTCTCCCGCCAGCGCGGATCGAAATGCGGCGACTTCGCGGGCAGCCTCACGTACTCGACCAGCTGGCCGACGATGTCCTCGTCCCATTGCCGGGCGATGC
This sequence comes from uncultured Burkholderiales bacterium, assembly GCA_964403515.1. Lineage (GTDB taxonomy): Bacteria > Pseudomonadota > Gammaproteobacteria > Burkholderiales > Usitatibacteraceae > Usitatibacter. Next base: position 86,413 of record CAYOGL010000004.1, read on the forward strand.
GGCCCTGGAGCTGCGCGGGGTTGTACTGCGGGAAAGGCGGCTGGCGGGCGGTCATGATCTGGCTCCCCATGGGAGTGGATGATTGATTGTATCCTCCGGGCATGCCCGAGTTGCCGTGGTTCGACATCTTCGTCGCCTCGTATGTTGCGTGGGTCGTGCTCGCGGTGATTTCCCTGTTGCTCGACCGCCGCTCGCCAACCGCGACGCTGGCGTGGATCTTCGCCTTCCTCGCGCTGCCCGTGGTCTCGGGCCTCTACTACATGGTCTTCGGGCCGCGGCGCCTGCACCGCCGCCGCCGGCGCTACGGCGTGGCGCGCTCGCTCGCCTCGCAGGTCTCGCACCACCTGCGCGGCTCGGCCTGCGCGCACAAGCCGCGGCTTTCCGCCGATGCCTCGGGGCTCGCCGCGGTGGCCAAGCGCCTCGGCCAGGGCGAGCCCACGTTCGCCACGTCGGTGCGCCTGCTCGACGGCGGCGACGAGAAGATGACCGCGCTCGCCAAGGCGATCGAGGGCGCGCGCCATCACGTCCATCTCGAGTACTACATCTGGGAGCCCGACCACGTCGGGGCCCGCTTCCGCGATCTCCTCGTGGATGCGGCGGTGCGCGGCGTCGAGGTGCGCGTGCTCTACGACGCGGTCGGCTCGCCGGGCGTCGGCCATCCGTTCTGGGCGCCGCTGATCGAGGCGGGCGGCGAGGTGCGCGCGTTCAACGCGGTGCGGCTGTCGGTGGCGAGCCTCAACTTCGCGAACTTCCGCACGCACCGCAAGATCGCCATCATCGACGGCGGCACCGGCTTCCTCGGCGGCATCAACCTGCACGACCCGGCGTGCGCGACAAGGGCGGGCGTGGCGGCGTGGCGCGACCAGCACGTGCGCATCGATGGCGAGCCCGTGCGCAAGATGCAGCGCCTCTTCCTCGAGAACTGGACCTATTCGGGCGGGCGCTTCCGGATGTCGGCGAAGAGCGTGCCGCTCTACTTCCCGCCGTCGCGCCCGGTCGACGACGGCACGCCGGTGCAGATCCTCGCCTGCGGCCCGGACGACGAGGCCGCGCCCCTGCACGCGTTCTTCCTCGCCGCGCTCACCACGGCGCGCTCGCGCGTGTGGATCCAGACGCCTTACCTCATTCCCGACGAGCCGCTCGAGACCGCGCTGCGCATCACGCAGCTGCGCGGGGTCGACGTGCAGGTGATCGTGCCCAAGCAGGGCGACTCGCGCCTGGTCACCGCCGCCTCGCACACCTACTGCGAGGCGCTCGCCAAGGCCGGCATCGTCGTCTTCCAGTACGGACCGCCGATGCTGCACGCCAAGACGATGATCGTCGACGAGACGGTCGCGCTGATCGGGACCGCGAACCTCGACAACCGCAGCTTCCGGCTCAATTTCGAGATCGCCGCGGCGTTCTACGACCCGCGCGTGATCGAGCGGCTCGCCGACCGCTTCGCCGAGGACCGCGCGGCGAGCAAGCCGTTCCGTGTTCGCAAGCGCAACCCGAAGCTCACCGTGCTCATCGAGTCGCTCGCGCGGCTCACCTCTCCCGTCCTCTAGCGCTCCGCTCGCTTAGAGCACGGACCCACAGATGAACACGGATGAACTCTCCGCGGGTCACTTGCGCGGCGGGTAATACGGAAGAGGATAGGCGGCGGGAGAGAGGTTGCCGTCGCGATCGTAGGCCTGCACGCCGAAGATGACGTTGTCCTTCGAGATGCCCTTCAGCGTGAAACGCGTGACGTTGCCCGCGTCGCGCGCGTGCTGCCAGAAGGGCGCGGTGGTGTCGCGCCAGACGATGCGGTAGCCGGCGACGTCCGGCTCCTTGTTCGCGCTCCAGCGCAGCGTCGTGTCGTTCTCGAGCACCAGGCTCTCGATCTGAACGTCGCGCGGCACGGCCGGCGCGAGCGCGAGGCTGGCGAGCGCGGCGGCGTTCACGCGCGCCACCTGCGCGACGTACGCGAAATCGACGAACTCCGGCAGATCGCCATACTGCACGCCGTCGTCGACGCGCACGTCCTGGTGCTGGTGGCGCCAATCCTCGACCGGCTCGGTGAAGCGCAGCGCCGGATAGCCTTCGGCGACGAAGGGAAAATGGTCGCCGCCGCGCAGGTAGCGATCGAGGCGCCAGACCACGCTCACCGTGAACGCGGGCAGGTAGCGCTCGCCCGCCTCCTTCACGGCGCGCGCGAGCTCGCGCGTGGGCAGGTCGTTCTCGCCGCCGGTGCGCAGCGCCGCCACGACGTCGTCGGGCAGCTCCTTGCGCGGCGGGACGCCCGCGGCGAAGAGGCGCACGTGGCTCGCATCGACGCTGCCATCGGCCGCCTTCGTGCTGCCCACGATGTCGTTGGTGATCATGCCCGCGATGTCGAGGCCCTTCGCGCGCGCGTCCTTCGCCCACCCGGTCGAGCCGTAGAGGCCCTGCTCCTCGCCGGCGACCGTCATGAACACGAGCGTGGCATCGAACCGGTGCTTCGACATCACGCAGGCGAGCTCCATCGCGACCGCGCTGCCCGAGGCGTCGTCGTCGGCGCCCGGCGCGTCGCGCTCGCCGTCGCTCGGCTTCGTCGGCATCGAGTCGTAATGGCCGCTCACCACGTAGATGCGATCGCGGCTCTCGGGCTGCGTGCCGGGAAGGGTCGCCACGACGTTCACGATGTCCACCGGCCTCGGGATGCGCGAGCCGCTCTCCACGTGGTGCGTGTCGAAGGCGACCTGCAACCGCCCGCCGCTCGCCTGCGCGCAGCGGTCGAGCTCGCCCTTGATCCAGCGGCGCGCCGCGCCGATGCCGCGCGTGTCCGACTCGGTGTCCGAGAGCGAGTTGCGGGTGCCGAAGGCGGCGAGCTTGCGGATCGTCGCCTCGATGCGTGCGGGCGAGATCTCGGAGACGATCGCCGCGATCTCGGGATTGTGGTCGCCCGGCTCGGCGGCGGGAGCGGGCATCGCGAACGCGAGGAGCAGCGGCAGCACGGCGGCGGTCTTCATGCCGCGCAGTATGGCGAGGCGCGCCCGGGCCGTCCATCGGGCGCGCGCGAGCGGCAGCGCTCAGTCCGCGGCGAAGGCGAGCGGCGTGAGCTCGGAGCCGCGCACCACGGCAAGGCGCTGGCGTCCCTCGCCCGGCGCGGCGGCCGCCGCCGCGCGGTGTCCGAGGTGGAAGCGCGCGACGGCCGTGACGAGCTGCTGCGCCTGGTTCGCCATGCTCTCCGCCGCCGCGGCCGATTCCTCGACGAACGCGGCGCTCTGCTGCGTCACGCGGTCCATCTGCGTCACGGTGTTGGCGACCTGCTCGATCCCGGCGAGCTGCTCGCGCGAGGCCGCGGCGATGCGCTCCATCACGTCGGTCACGCGCTGCACCGCCGCGACGATCCCGTCCATCGTGCCGCCCGCACCCTCCACCTGGCGCCGGCCCGCATCCACGCGCTGCGCGGCGTCGCCGATCAGGTCCTTGATCTCCTTGGCCGCGCCGGCGCAGCGCTGGGCGAGGCTGCGCACCTCGGAGGCGACCACCGCGAAGCCGCGGCCCTGCTCGCCGGCGCGCGCCGCCTCGACCGCCGCGTTGAGCGCGAGGATGTTGGTCTGGAACGCGATGCCGTCGATGACCCCGATGATGTCGCTGATGCGATGCGATGCGTTCGAGATGTCGCCCATGGTCTCGATCAGGCCGTTGATCGCCCGCCCGCCCTCGGTGGCGACGCCCGAGGCGCTGATCGCGAGCTGGTTGGCCTCGCGCGCGTTGTCGGCATTCTGCTTCACGGTCGCCGTGAGCTCTTCCATCGAGCCCGCCGTCTCCTCGAGGCTCGCGGCCTGCTCCTCGGTGCGCTTCGACATCTCGGCGTTGCCGTTGGCGATCTGGCGCGAGGCGGCGCCGACCCCTTCGGCCGACTCCCGGATCGAGCCGACCGCCGCGACGAGCGCATCGCGCATGTCGCGCAGCGCGGCGAGAAGCCGCCCGGGCTCGTCGTTCGTGCGGCTCTCGATCGCGATGGCGAGGTTTCCGGCCGCCACCTGCTGCGCCGCATCGACCGCGCGCGCGATCGGCCGGGTGATCGAGCGCGTGGTCGCGAATGCCACCGCGGCGGCCAACAGGAGCGCAACGGCGATGAGCGCGATCAGCGCGTTGCGCGGCGCGTTCGTGCGTTCGATGACCTCGCGCTCGGAGCGGTCGCTGTTCTCGCGCTGCATCGCGATGAGCACCGCGAACGCCTTGACCGTCTGCCCGCCGAAGGCGGTGATCGTCTTCTCGCGCCACTCGGCTGCTTCTTCGAGCCGGCCGCTGCCGTAGAGCTCGAACCACTTGGGGCGCGCATCCATGTACTTGCCGAAGGCCTCGCGCACCTGCTGCAGCTGCGCGAGCTCTTCCGGCGTGCGCTGCGACGCTTCGAAACGCCGCAGGCTCTCCTCGACGATCGCGCGCTGCACCGGGCCGTCGTCGGCGAGGCGCCGGCGTTCCTGCGCGTCGCTCACCGCGATGAACTGCGCGACGTCCCAGCGCAGTTGCCACAAGGCGCTTTGCGCGTCGGCGAGCAGGGCGGCGCCCTTGGTGTTGCGCGATCCCAGGTGCGCGACGTCGTCGGAGAAACGCGTGGTGTTGTAGACGCCGACCAGTCCGATGACGCTGGTGATCAACAGGACGAGGCCGAAGCCGAGCGCGAGGCGCGCGCCGATCCTCATGTTGGCGAACATGGCAGTCCTTCCGCCCGCGCGGCGGGCTCTCGTGGCGATGGATCGGTTGTTGTGTGTGCTGCGACGCGGCGTAGATGTATCACGCGTTTTCGCGGGTTCGCCATAGGGCGGGCATTACATTCGCAAGAGCGACCCGGGCAAACCCCGGGGGGCATCCGTCGTGCTCCGCGCAACGGCGCGTCGTATTCCACGCACAAGCCGTTCCGCAACGCCGACACCACGACGCGCGAACCGCGCGGGAATCCGGCCCCGCATCGCGCCGTCAAATCGCCATGCTGTTCGAAGACCGACTCGATGCCGCCTGCCAGCTCGCCCGCGCGTTGTGGGCCTGGCGCGAGCGCGACCCGCTCGTGCTCGCGATCGCCCCGCGCGCCGTGCCGCTGGGACGCGTGATCGCCGACCGCCTCGACGCCGAGCTCGATGTCGTGCTCGTGCGCGCGCTCGGCTCGCCGCAGAACCCGGCGTACGCGATCGGCGCGGTGCACGAGAGCGGCGAGCTCACGCTCGCGGCCGACATCGGCTTCGCCGGCGTGAGCCGCGAGGCGCTCGAGCGCGAGCGCTCGGCGCAGCTCGCGCGCCTGCGCGAGGTGCGCGACCATTTCGTGCGTCGCGCGCCGCTCGCCATCGCCGCACGTTCGGTGATCGTCGTGGACGAAGCGCTCGGCAACGGCCTCACCATGGCGGCGGCCCTGCGCCACGTCGCGGCCGCGGGCGCGCGCGAGCGCGTGTGCGCCGTGCCCGTCGCCGCGCGCGAGGGCCTGGCGCGCGTGGCGCCGCTCGCCGATGCATGCGTCGTGGCCGCCGTCGTGGAGCGTGTGCGTGCCGCCGGCGATTTCTATCGGCGCCTGGGGCCCGTCGACGAGGAGGAGGTCGCCGAGCTGCTCGCCGCCTGAGCCGGCCGGCCCGCGCCTGTGCACGCGCGCGGGCCCTGGCTCGTTGAACCGCATCCGCCTACTCGCACACCACCCGCCATGATCCGCAGCCCTTCGGGCATCGCGCCCTTCCTTCCCGAGCCGGCGAGCGAACGCGCCACGGCGCGCACGCCCCCGAAGCCTGCGCCGAACGGACCAGGAACGCGCGGAAAATCGCGCCCGAAGCGCGAACCGCGGCATCGTCCGTAGGGACCGGCCCGTCAGGACCGGTCGGCCGAATCTTCGCGTTGCGCCGCGCGGTCTACCGGACCGGTGCGACGACGAGGGTTCGCGTGATGGGGGTCCAATTGCCGCTGGTCTCGGTCCTGGTAGCGGCCGCCAGCGTGTTCTCCGTGCAGGCCGTGAGCGGGGCGGTGGCCGGCCCGCTCGTGTGCGGCGGCGTGGGTGCCGAGGATCGCGCGGCGCTGGCCGCACGGGCCGATGGCGCGAACCTCGCCGTGGAGTTCATCGTCGCGGATCGCGGCAACTACCTGGCCGACGTCGACCTCGCGATCGTGCCGCTCGACCGTCGCAGCCAGGCGCTCACCACCACGGCCGATGGGCCGCTGTGCTACGTGTCCGTCCCGCCGGGCCGTTACCGCATCGAGGCAACGTTCAACGGCACGACGCGCACCGTGGCCACCCGCGTGCCCGCAGCCGGTCGGGCGCCGGTGCACGTCGCGCTCGCATTTCCCGCGAGCGTCGTGCCGGGCGATCTCGACACCCGTCCCAGTCCCGAGGAACAGCAGGAAGCGAAGACACCATGACGACCAAACTGAATGCCCCCTTCAAGCGCGAGCTCGACCTCAACGGCGAGAAGTACACCCTCACGGTCACACCCGAGGGATTCAAGCTCGTGCTGAAAGGCAAGCGCAAGGGCGTGGAGCTGAGCTGGGCCTCGATCGTGGGCGGTGAAGCGGCGCTCGCCGCGGCGCTGAACGCGTCCACCCTGCACGCGGGCGGCTCGAGGGGCAGCGAGCTCGGCGGCAACCAGACCAAGCACTAGAGGAAGCCGCGGCAGCGCGCCGCGCCGCAGCGGCAGCGCAGCTTGCCGTCGTGGTGGCTCTCGCCGTAGTCGACGGTGAGCTCCTCGCCGCGGGCGATGCGGCGAAGCGCGTAGAACTCCGCGCGGTCCGCGGTGCAGCGGATGAACGTGTTCGGCGCGCACGAGTGGTTGATGTAGCGGAACCCGCGGCCGGTATGCGTCGCGTCGAGCGCGTGGCGCTCGAGCTCGACGATCGCGATCACCGCGCGCCCGCGCGCACGCCGGCGCGCCTCGCGCAGGCCGATCTTCTCGCCCTCGAACTCGCCGATCTTGGCGCGCGCGGGAATGTCGCTGCCGGCGAAGAGCCCGCGTCCCGCCACGCGGCTCCTGCCCACGGTGAGCGCCGCGTAGATGCGGCGCCAGTCCTTCGCCATCGTCTCGCCTCCTCGCGTGATGATCGCGGCAAGGCGAGCGCGCTGGCAAGCCGCGCGGCGGTGGGCGAATAGGTCGCGACGCGATGCATTGCGTTCAGCTCCGGGACAGCTTCGCCTGCGCAAACGCGCGCATCGCGTCGTCCGGCGGCGACGACCGGCGCTTGTAGCGAATCAACGACTTGGGCGTGGCAACGCCGACGACGTCGCCCTCGGGCGACATCCGGCCACGGCGCGCGCGCCTTTGCCCGCGGATGATCCGTATGGCACGTATCCCGCTTGGAGTGCCCCTGCTTCAGCCGTCCTGCACCTACCACAGCGGAGAACGACAACATGCCGAAAATCCGAACGACCCTCCTCGCCACGGCCCTCGCCGCGGCCGGATTCGCCGCCCACGCGGCGAGCACCGACACCGAGGCGGTCGAGTTCTACAACACGTCCACGGGTCACTACTTCGTCACGTCCACGGCTTCCGAGGCGCTCGGCGTCGACGCCGGCGCCGCGGGGCCGGGCTGGGTCCGCACCGGGCGCTCGTTCCAGGTCTGGTCGACCGCGACCAATGCGCCGGGCGACGCGCATCCGGTGTGCCGTTTCTACTCGACGCTCGCCAACTCACATTTCTACACGGCGAGCGCGAGCGAGTGCGCGGCGCTGCAGGCGATGGAAGCGCAGGATCGCGCGGCGAACGGTGGCCAGACGAAGGGCTGGGCCTACGAGGGCACCGCGTTCTTCGTGCAGGCGCCCACCGGCGGGCAATGCCCCGCAGGCACGCTCCCCGTCACGCGCCTCTACAACCACGGCTTCGAGAGCGGCGAGGGCTCCAACCATCGCTTCGTCGACGACCCCGCGCTGCAGCAGCTCATGGCCGATCGCGGCTGGTCGGCCGAAGGGCCGGCCTTCTGCGTGCAGCCCAAGACCACCACGGGCACCGAGGCCAACCTGCCGCCCACGACGAGCGGCTTCGACAACCTCGTCGGCACCTGGACCGGCAGCGGCCACTTCTCGACGGAGACCTCCGGCTCGCAGGCACCGGGCACGACGTCCGGCTCCACGAGCGAAAACGAAAACGAGACCGAGTCGACCCATGACCTGTCGATCACGATCGCATCGGACGGGACGCTGAGCGGCACCGGCGACGGCTGCACGTTCACGGGCAAGGTCGCGCTGGGCGACGGCTTCCGCTCGTTCTTCGAGGGCACGGCGAGCGCGAGCGGCTGCACGGACGCCGCTTTCAATGGCGACTACTCGCGGGTGATGCTCGAGCGCTTCGGCGCGAGCACGCTGATGGTGCACCTGCAACGCAAGGACGCGACGACCGAAGCGACGATCGAGGCGCGCCTCACGAACGCCACGACGACGGGCTCGAACACGAACCCGACCACGCCGACGACGCCACCCGCGACGACGATCGCGGGCGACTGGAGCGGCACGGTGGCATGGGTCGCGACCCAGGTGCTCACGGCGGGTCACGTCGTCACGCACGTGGAGTCCAACAAGCCGCTCAGCCTGTCGATCTCGCCGACTTTCGACGTGACGGGCAGCGGCTTCGGCTGCACGGTGACCGGCACGCTCGCCGCCGGGCCGAAGGA
>CAYOGL010000004.1:95098-190617 GCA_964403515.1 uncultured Burkholderiales bacterium
CGGGCAGCGGCTTCGGCTGCACGGTGACCGGCACGCTCGCCGCCGGGCCGAAGGACGCCTCCGAGGATTCGGGATCGCACGACACGTCGGGTTCGACCGGCGCCTCCACGGGATCGTCCGGTTCCTCGGACTCGGGCGATTCGCCGGACCGCGCGGGCTTCCCGGTCTACACCGGCTCGCTCACGCTGTCCGGTTGCGACCAGGCGCTCTTCAACGGCACCTTCGCGAACGCGCACGTGGTGCGTGCGGGAACGTCGCGCATCGTCGTGAACCTGCACAACCAGACGCAGGACGCGCAGGGCATGACGAGCCTCGAGATCGAGGGCACGTTGCAGGCGGCCACGTCGACCAGCCCCTGAGCGGTTAACGGCTCCTCGGGGCCGCGTGCGAGAATGCGCCATCTCCACGCGGCCCCGAGAGCCTTCCCTGAACGCCCGCCCCCTCGTTTTCCTCGCCGTCGTCCTCGCCGCGTTCGCGGCAGCGCCCGCCGCGGCGGAGATCCCGGCCCCCGCAAGCTGGCGCAGCCAGGCCTTCGAGTTCCCGCTCGCCTTCGCGCCCTCGCTACCGTACGAAGGTCGCGAGCAGGTGCGCTTCGCCCCGTCGTGGCCGCACTTCGCCGCCGAGGAAGGCTTCAGCTACGTGGTGTTGTGGGATCTCAAACCCACGCTGATGGAAGCCGCGCCGCTCGAGCGCGCGCTCGACGTTTACTTCGACGGGCTGATGAACGCGGCGGCCGCGGCGCGCCACCTGCGTGCGATGGTGCCGCAGACGGCCGTGACGCTGCATCCGCTCGCGGTCCCGAAGGGCTGGAACGACGGCTACGCCGGCAAGGTGAGAACGTGGAACGGCTTCGGCAACGCCGAGGACCTCACCCTGAACGTGGAGATCACGCAACGCACGTGCGGCCCGGACCGCCTGCAGGTGTTCTACGCGATCTCCAAGGCGCCGCGCGGCAACCCCGTCTGGGCGACGTTGCGCGCGGTGAGGAACGCGACGACCTGCGCGAGCTGAGCGCCGCTCACCTCACGGCAGGCGCGCGATGATCTGCGCCGCTTCGGCAGCGACCTCGTCGAGATTGCGCGCCTCGTGCACCGAGACGGCGTGGGGCTGCGTGAAATGGGTGGCGACGAGGCCCACGACCTGGTGCGCCGAGGCAACGATCGCCGGCGTCGCGTGCACCGCGCGCACGCCGCTCGCGAGCGCCACCTCGCGGAAACCGGCGTAGTTGCAGTCCTTCAGCACGTCCTCGATCACGACGCGCTCGGCACGCAGCACGGCGCGGCCCACGGCGCTGGCCTCGTCGGCCACGATCCCGTCGAAGTGCTCGATGAACTGGTGGCTCAGCCCCTGCTGCGCGACGATGCGCAGGATGCCCGAGGGCTCGCGCCGCTGCATGTACCCCATGCTCGTGCCCGACACGCGCAAGGCCGCTTCGAGCAATTCGCGCAGCTCGATCTGGATCTCGGCGCAACGCAGCAGGTCCTGGCTCGTGAAGCACGCGCGCAGCGCCTGCGCGACCTCGTCCAGGGTGAGCACGCGATCGACGTGCCCCGCGCGCACCATCGGCTCGGCCACGCCCCAATGCACCGCGGTGGCGCGATCGAGCACGAGCAGGGTGCCGCCCGCGTTCTTGAACGTCGCCGCGCCCGCCACGCCATCGCGCGGGAAGCCCGCGAGCACGAGCCCGAGCGCGCGCCGGCCGAAGCATTCGCCGGTCGAGGTGAGGAAGTTGTCGACCGGGTTCAGCGCCGAGCTGCCCGGCGCGAAGGGCGCGACCACGATGCGCCGGTCCTCGGCGCAGACCAGGCTCGCGTCGGGCGGCGACAGGTAGATCGTTCCCTTCTCGAGGCGGTCGCCCCCGCTCGCCCAGCGCACCTTCATGCGCGAATGGCGGCGCAGGTCGTCGAGCAGCCCGTCGCGGCTCTCGACGAGGCACACGATCGGCGCCTGGAAATTGGACGGCAGGCTCGCGAGGAGCTGTCGCAGCGCGGGGATGCCGCGCTCCGCGGCGACCACGGACACGATGTCGTATTGCATGGACGACGTTGGGGACCGAAGCTCCGAAGGACCCGGGATTCTACCGGTTTGACCGGCGATACGCGATGGCCCGTCGCGCCTATCCACCGCCGAGGCCCGCGGCGCGCACCTGCGCCGATTGCGCCCATGAAAGGAAATCGGGCGATTGCATCGGGTGCGCGATGTAATAGCCCTGCACGACCGGGCAGCGCAGCTCGCGCAGCAACGCGAGCTGCTCGGGCGTCTCGACGCCCTCGGCCACGGCCGCGATGCCGAGCTTCGCCGCCATCTCGAGGCTCGACTCGAGCACCGCGCGGCTCGACGCGTGGCCGGGCGCGGCGCGCACGAACGACTGGTCGATCTTGAGCTCGGTGAACGCGATGCGCGTGAGCTGCTCCATGGTCGCGAACCCGGTGCCGTAGTCGTCGATCGACAGGCCGAAGCCCTTCATGCGCAAGCGTGCGAGGTTCTCGAGCACCTTGCCGAGATGGCTCGCCGCGGCGGTCTCGGTCACCTCCACGACGACGTCGGCCGGTGTCACGCCCTGCTTGGCGGCGAGGGCGGCGATGCGATCGGCCAGGCGCGTGTCCGCGAGCGACATGAGCGAGACATTCACCGACACGGTCGCGTTCACGCCGGACGCGCGCCACGTCCGGCACGCCGCGAACGCCTTGCGCATCGTCGCGAACGTGAGCGCGTCGATGCGCCCGTGGCTCTCGAGCCGGTCGATGAACGAGGCGGGGCCGACCAGGCCGTGCTGCGAATGGTGCCAGCGCACGATCGCCTCGGCGCCGCGCAGCACGCCGGTATCGAGGGCGACCTTCGCCTGGAAGAACGGCTCGAACTCGTCGCGCGCGATCGCCGCCTCGATCTCCGCGAGCGGGAACTGGCGCGCGGACGCGGGCACGGGCCGCTCCTGAGCATGGGCGCGCAGCAGCGCGCCGAGCTTGCGCGCGGTGACCGGCTTCTGGATCGCGCCCAGCAGGCGCAGCCCGTAGGCCGCGGTCATCGTTTCCACCGAGGCGATGAGCGCGCGATCGAGGTCGCTCGCGAGGATGATCGCGGCCGGCAGCCGCGACTCGCCGACGTGGCGGATGAACTCCATGCCGTCCATCTCCGGCATGTTGAGGTCGGTGACGATGACGTCGATCGGCCGCTCGGCCGCCCGGAAGAGCTCGATCGCGATGTGGCCGTCGGGCGCGCTCAGGACCTGCTTCGCGCCGAGCTCCTCGAGCATGTGGCCGATCGCCCAGCGCTGGAACCCCTGGTCCTCCACGACGAGGAAGCGCAACGCCGAGAGGTCCACGCGATCCTCACTCGCCACGCACGCCCTCCTCGACCGCCGCGCCGTAGCCCTCGAGCCGCTCGAGCTCGCGGCGGAAGTGCGGCATGGCGCGGCGCACGCCGCTCCAGTCGCCGGCCTTCGCCGATGCCTCGATGCCCGCCGCGGCTTCCGCGAGCGGAGCCGCGCCCACCGTGCGCCCGGCCCCCTTGATGCGATGCGACGCTTCGCTCACGCGCTCGAGGTCGCCACCGGCCACGGCCTGCTCGAGCGCGTGGGCGTCCTCCGCGTTCTGGCGCACGAAGCGCTGCAGGATCTCGCGCTCGAGCGCGGCATCGCCTCCCGAGAGTTCCCCGAGGCTCGCCGCATCGATAGGCGCGGCCTCGGTGTCCTGCGCGCGTTTGCGTGCCGGCTGGAAGCTCGCCGCGTGCGGGATCGGCACCCAGCGCGCGAGCTTCGTCCCCAATGCCTTCAATTCGATCGGCTTGGCGAGATAGTCGTCCATGCCCGCCGCGAAGCATTTCGACGCCTCGCCGGCGAGCGCGTTGGCGGTGCACGCGATGATCGGGGTGCGCGCGTGGCCATTGCGCGCCTCGCCTTCGCGGATGCGCCGGGCGAGCTCGTAGCCGTTCACGTTCGGCATGTGCACATCGGTCACGATCGCGGCGAAGCGGCCCGTCGACCAGCGCTCGAGGGCCTGCACGCCGTCCTCGGCCACCTCGCTCGCATAGCCGAGCCGGGCCGCCTGCTTCTGCAGCACCATGCGGTTGATCGGATGGTCGTCGACCAGCAGCAGCAGCGATCCCTCGCGCTCGGCTTCCGCGACGCTCGGCGCGGCGCGCGCCTCCACGAACGGCTCGGCTTCGGCCGGGAGCGCGGCCGCGAGCGCTTCGGGCCGCGCCACCGCGAGCGGCACGAGGAAGTTCATCGTCGTTCCGACGCCCGGCTCGCTCTTCACGTCGATGCGCCCGCCCATGAGCTGCGCCAGGCGCTGCGAGATCGACAGGCCGAGGCCGGTGCCGCCGTGCATGCGCGCGCTGTCGGAGCCGACTTGCGTGAACGGCTGGAAGAGCCGGCGCCGATCCTGGTCCGACATGCCGATGCCCGTGTCGGTCACGCAGAAGCGCACGACGTCGGCGCCCTCGCGCGCCTCCACCAGCTCGGCGTGCAGGGCGACCTCGCCGCTGGCGGTGAACTTGATGGCGTTGCTCACCAGGTTGTTGAGGATCTGCTGCAGCCGCAACGGATCGGCCATGAGCGCCGGGCGGATGCGGCCGTCGACCGAGCGGTTGAGCGCGAGCCCCTTGCTGCTCGCGTTGCCCGAATAGACGTCGGCCACCCGCTCGACGATGCGCGCCACCGACACCGGCGCCGGCTTCAGCTCGATCTTGCCCGCCTCGATCTTGGAGAAATCGAGGATGTCGTCGATGAGGCGCAGCAGCGAGCGGCTCGAGTCGCGGATGATCTCGACCGTGGTGCGCTGCTCCGGGTCGAGGTGCGTGAGCGACAAGAGCTCGATCATGCCGAGCAGCCCGTTCATCGGCGTGCGGATCTCGTGGCTCATCGCGGCGAGGAACGCGCTCTTCGCGCGGTTGGCCGCATCCGCGCTCTCGAGCGCCGTGAGCAGCTCCTTCTCCATCAGCTTCTCGAACGTCACGTCCGCCCAATGCGCGTTCCAGAGCACGCTGCCGTCGGGCTCGAGCCGCGGTCCGGCCGACAACCGGAACCAGCGCACCTCGCCCTGGCCGTCCTTGGCGCGGAAGTCCACCTGCAGCGGCAGCAGCGTCGTGCCGTGCTCCTCGAGCTTGGCGAGCAGCACCGCACGGTCCTCGGGCACGATGGTGTCGAGCACCACCCGCGCATCGCGCATCGCGGCCTCGCGGCTGATGCCGCGCAGCGCCTCGGCGCTCTCGGTCATGAACTCGTAGGTGCCGACGCCGCCGCTGCCCGGGCGCGTGCGGTACTGCAGCACCGCACCGGGAAGGCTCTCGGTCATGTCGATCAGGCGGCGCTCGAGGCGGTAGCGCTCGCGCGCCTGCCGCAGGAACGCGACGTAGCTGCGGACGATCACGAGCAGGCAGATGGCGGCTGCGGCGACGACCAGCCAGAGCGTGAGATCGAAGCGGCGGCGCTCCTCGCCCTGGCGTTCCTGCAGGTGCTGCAGCTGCTCGTTGCGAAGGCGTTGGGTGGCCGTGTAGATTTGCCCGGTCACCTCGCGCCCGTCGGAGGCGCCCGGTTGCGGACTGCGCCCGCTCGCGCGCCGCTCGCGTTCGCCCCTGCCCATGATCTCGATGCGCCGTGCGACGAGCGCGTCGAGCGCCGCGAGCCCGGGCGGCTCGGCCGCGCCATCGGCGACGAGCCCGCGCACCCGCGCGAGATCGGCCCGCAGCTGGCGCAGCGCCGCCTCGCGGTCGCGCACGTAGCGGTCGTCCCCGTACAGCAGGAAGCCGCGCTGCGCCGATTCCGCGCGGCTCACGAGCGCATCGATGCCCGTGATGGCGTCGATCACCTGCAGCGTCCGCGTCACGCGCTGCGCGGACTGCTGCGTGCTCGCGGTCATCGAGTACACGGACCAGCCGATACCGAGCACGAGCAGGCCGGCGGCGATGTAGCCGAGCGGACCAAGGGGCGATAGACGTGGTTTGGCTCGCAGCCGATTCATGGGCATTTCCGTTCCAGCGGCACCCCTGCGCGCAGTGCTACGGAAAGACGGCTAGCCACGGCCATTCCCGCGCCGCGCCCGTCGCGAACGCGGTGAGAAAAATTTGCCGCTGGCTGCGCTCGCCCGCCTGCGGCGCCGCGCAAGGATCAGAGATGCGGACGGCGCGATCGTTCCGCGCCGCGAGCAATTCGTCGAGGCGGACGCCCCCGGATCCCGCCCGCCAGGCCCGACATCGGTGCCCCCGGTCTCATCCCCGCGTCCCGGGCGTCACCCAGGGAAGGCTGCCGGACCGATGCCTGCGCCGGGCTTGGATCGGCCATGCCTTTCGTTCAGCTTGCCGTGACGCCCGGGATCCCCAGGGCCTGCACGGGTCAACGCGCGGAATATCGCGCTACGATGCAATCGCGCATGCGCCGGGGCGCGCTACCTGCCGTTGCCGAGCAGGCGCCAGAGCCGCACGTGCGCGACGAGCGCCTCGGGCTCGAGCTCGAGCAGCGGCCAATAGCGGCCGGTGAATTCCGCGTCGGTTCCGTCCGGCCGGATCAGCGACCGCAGCGCGCGCACCAGCGCCTGCAGCTCCTCCTCGCCCGCGGCATCGGACTCGATCCATTCGTCGAGCTGCGCGATGAGCGCGGACAGCGCGCGCAACCAGCGGAAGTCGGCATGGCCCACGACCAGCTGCAGCAGCGCGCCGCGCGACTCGATGCGCCCGTGCTCCCGCTCGTAGCGCGCCTGCTGCGCGCCGAGCACCACCTTGTGCAGCTCGAGCAGCGCGTGGCGCAGCGCCTCGACGTCGACCGTCATCGTCCGATCACCTTCCGGGGAAACCCCGCGTCCGCGCCGCTGTCGCTCCTGCACGCGCCGCGTCCTCCCATCATTCGCGCATCGCGCGCCTGCGGCAACCGTCGCGACGCCGGCAGACGAAGGATCTTCCCGTCGCCGCCGGGCTCGCCCATGATCGAGGCTGCGGCCCGTTCGCCCCTTGATAGAATGGCGCCGCGCCTAGTGACCCGTAACCGGTGATGGAGGATCCATGACGAACAGAAGAACATTCATCGCGACCGCCGCCGCGCTTGCCGCCATCGTCGCCGCACCGGCGGCGTTCGCCGCGCCGATCGAGATCAAGTTCCCGATCAAGGTGAACATCGACACGTTGCGCGGCAAGTTCTCGCAGGAGTTCGGCGACGAGCTCGCGAAGCGGACCAACAACAAGTACAAGACCGTGATCTACCCCGGCGGGCAGCTCTACGACGGCAACAAGGCCGCGCAGGCCGTGCAGCTCGGCAACGTGCAGATGACCAACGAGCCGAACAGCGCGTTCACCTCGTACACCAAGAACGTGGACCTCATGGAGATCCCGTTCGGATTCGCCAACCCGGAGGAATTCCAGAAGTTCCTCGAGGGCCCGAAGGCCGACGTCGTGCGCAAGGACCTGGAGAAGGCGGGCTTCCACGTGCTCACGTTCCTCGACGAGGGCCCGTTCGTGATCGGCACGAAGAACGTGCTGATCCAGAAGCCCGCGGACTTCAAGGGGCTCGTCGTGCGCACCTCGGGGCACCCGGTCGTGGTCGACGCGCTCAAGGACATGGGCGCTTCCACCGCGAAGATCCCGCTGAACGAGGTGTACTCGGCGCTGCAGCAGGGCACGATCAACGGCGTGTACACGACCTATGACGCGTTCGTGAACGAGAAGATGGTCGAGGTCGCCCCGAACGTGATGATCATTCCCTCGTACGGCGCCTACATCTGGGTCGCGAACAAGAAGTGGTTCGACGGCCAGCCGCCCGAGGACCGCAAGATCATGGACGAGATCGCGCAGAAGCTCGGCGCGCGCTACCACCACGACATCTGGGCCGACACCGACAAGTTCACCGAGGCCGTGAAGAAGGCCGGCGGCAAGGTGAGCGACCCGGCGAAGGACCCGAACGCGATCAAGGCGTTCCGCGAGGCGCTCAAGCCGGCCTACGACAAGGTCCGCAAGCAGTTCGGCAAGGAAACGGTCGACGCGATCCTGCAGTCGAAGTAGCGCGCGCCATGGAAACCCGGGGCGAGGTCGGAGGCGAGCACGCGCCCGTCGCCGTGCGCTGGATCGCGAAGGCGGAGGTGGCGGTCGCGGCGCTCTTGCTGCTCGCGGCGCTCGCCATCACGCTCCTCACGATCGTCGAGCGCAACCTGGGACAGTCCACCGGGGACTGGACCCTCAAGCTGCCGGAGCTGATCCTGGTCTGGATCACCTTCCTCGGCATGGGCGGCCTCGTCACCGAACGCGGCCATGTCGCCGCCGACATGTTCCTGCGCATGTTCCCGGTGCGCGCGCAGAAGGTGGCCGAGACGCTCTCGGCGCTCATCACCGCCCTTGTCCTCGCCGTGATCCTCGTCGGGGCGATCCAGATCGTGCAGCAGCAGATCGACATCGGCGCGACCGACGAGGAGCTGTGGGACTTTCCCGAGGCCGCGCTGCAGTCGATCCTGCCCATCGGGCTGGTGCTCACGATCGCGCACCTGCTGGTCGACATCTACACGATCTGGCGCCCGGCGCGCACCGCGCCATGATCGCGATCCCGTTCGTCTTCCTGCTGTTCCTGATCGTGATCGGCATGCCGATCGGCTTCGCGCTGATCGTGGCCTCGGTCGTGACGCTCTACTGGCTCGGGCTCGCGCCGATCACGTTCATCCCCGACGTGCTCTCCTCCGGAGTGGCGAGCTTCACGCTGCTCGCGATCCCGTTCTTCCTGCTCGCCGCGGAGCTGCTGTCGGCCGGCGGGCTCATCGACCGCATCTTCGACCTCGCGCGCGCGATCGTGGGCCGGCTGCGCGGCGGCATGGGCGGCGCGGCGGTGGTCGCGACCGGCATCTTCGCGGGCGTGCAGGGCTCGAGCGCGGCCGATGCGGCGGCGATCGGCAAGATCGGCGTGGCCGGCATGACGCGCGAGGGCTACCGGCCCGGTTTCTCCGCGGCGCTCATCGCGGCCTCGGGCGCCACCGCGATCCTCATCCCGCCCTCGATCGCGATGCTCATCTACGCGTCGATGGTGAACGTCTCGGTCGGGCGCATGTTCTTCGCGGGGATCGTGCCCGGCGTGCTGAACGTCCTTGCCTTCCTGGTGTTCATCGCGTGGCGCGCGCACAAGTACGGCTGGAAACGCGACGAGGCGGGAGCGATCACGAGCTGGCCGGCGCGCATGTCGGCCCTGCGCCGCGCCTTCTGGGTGCTGATGCTGCCGGTCTTCGTGCTCTACGGCTTCTATTCCGGGCAGCTCACCGCCACCGAGATCTCGACGGCGTGCGCCGTGTACTCGGCGATCGTCGCGCTCTTCTTCTACAAGAGCATCAAGTGGAGCGAGCTGTGGCCGGTGATGATGACCACCGCGCGCACCACCATCAACCTCTTCACGATCATCGCCGGCGCGGTCCTGCTCTCGAAGGTGCTCACGTTCCTCAACGCGCCGCAGCTCATCTTCGGCGCGATCGAGCGTTACCACCTGAACGGGTGGGAGTTCCTGATCTTCATCTCCGCGATCATGTTCATCCTCGGAATGTTCATGGAGGCGGTGTCGCTGAACGTGATGACGACGCCGATCCTCGCGCCGATCGCGATGAAGCTCGGGATCGATCCCGTGCACTACGGCATCGTGCTCATCTTCAACATCGAGATCGCGCTCGTGACGCCGCCGGTCGGCCTGAACCTGTTCGTCCTCGCGGGCGCGGCGAAGGTCCCGCTCGGCGACATCTACAGGGAAGTCGTGCCGTTCGTGCTGATCCTGCTCGCGCTGCTGCTGGTCGCGATCTTCGTGCCGCAGCTCTCGCTCTGGCTGCCCGACCGGCTGCTGCCGCCGACGTGAGCCCGCCTACTGCGGCGGCAACCCGAACACCTGCCTGAGATAGCGCAGGAACGTCGGATCCACCGACGTGGCCTTCCCCGGCGAATCCGAGATCTTCGCCACCGGCACGCCGTTGCACTGCACCAGCTTCATCACGATGTTCGGCGCGGGCACGCCGAGGTCGTTGGTGAAATGGGTGCCGATGCCGAAGGCCACCTTGGCGCGATCGGCGAACGCGCGGTAGAGGTCGAAGCTCTTCGGCAGCGTGAGCGCGTCGGAGAACGTGAGGATCTTGGTCTGGGCGTCGATGCGCAGCTTCGCGTAGTGCGCGAGCGCCTTCTCGCCCCACGCGAACGGATCGCCCGAGTCCTGGCGCAGGCCGTCGAAGAGCTTGGCGAAGTACAGGTCGAAATCGGCGAGGAACGCGTCCATGCCGACCACGTCCGTGAGGGCGATGCCGAGGTCGCCTCGGTACTCCGCGACCCAGTTCTCGAGGGCCATCTTCTGGAAGTCGCGCAGCCGGTAGCCGAAGCCCTGGAACGCCTGCATGTACTCGTGCGCCATCGTGCCGACGGCGACGAGGTCGTTGCGCCGCGCGACGTCGACGTTGCTCGTGCCGCGGAAGAATTCCGGCACCTCGCGGGCGAGCGTGCGCACCACCTCGTCCTGCCATTCGCGGCAGGCGCGGCGGCGCGTGCCGAACTCGAAGAAGACGTAGGGGTTGCGGCACGGCGGCTCGCGCGCGAAGTCGCGGAAGAGCGCGACCTTCGCGGCCAGGCGCTTTCTGCCCTCGCCGAAGGCCTGCTCGCGGTCGAAGCGCGCGAACCACAGCTCCGAGACGATCGCGAGCACGAAGATCTCGAAGAACATGACGTGCATGAGCGGACCGTGCGCGGTGATCGCGAGCTCGCCCGCCTCGTCGAGGCCGACCTCGATGAAACGGCGCTTGAACTGGAACAGTTCGAGGTAGTCGACGAAGTCGCTCTTGATGAAGCGCAGCCCCCGCAGGTACGCGAGCTCGTCGGGCTGGAAGCGCAACGTGCACAGCTGGTCGATCTGCGCCTCGACCGCGTCGCGCAGCTCGGCGAGCGGCATCGTCCCCGGGTCGCGGTTCTGGAAGCGGTACGCGCCCGTAGCCGCGGGGAAGCGGTGCAGGAACGTCTGCCACATCGTGAACTTGTACAGGTCGGTGTCGAGCAGGCTCGTGATGATCGGTCGCATGGCGCGGCGTTTCGGCACGGACTGCGGCGAAGACGGGCCGCACGGCCGATTTGTTCCCTTCCCTGACAATTGGGGTCTGTCCCCCATTGGCGATCAATGTTGGTAGGTGGCGACGAGCTCGGCGTGGGCGAGGACGTGTCCGTGCATCGCGCGCTCGACGGCGGCCTTGTCGGGGTGCGGCAGCGGCCCGATCAGGGTGTCGAGCGCGTAGAGCTTGAAGAAATAGCGATGGCGGCCCACGGGCGGGCACGGGCCGCCGTAGCCTGCACGCTGCCAGTCGTTCAGGCCTTCGCGTGTGCCCGCCGGCAGCGAGCGCGCGGCCACGCCCTGCGCGAGCCCTTTCGAATCGCGCGGCAGGTCGTAGAGCACCCAGTGCACCCACGTCATCCGGGGCGCCTTCGGATCGGGCGCGTCGGGATCGTCGACGATGAGGGCGAGCGAGCGCGCGCCGGCCGGCACCTCGCTCCATGCAAGAGGCGGCGAGACGTCGCGTCCGTCGCAGGTGTAGACCTTCGGGATCGACTGCTGCGGCGCGAATGCCGGGGACGTGATCTTCATGGCGTGCCCTTCGGGAGCGGCCGCGCGCGGCGCATGCGCGGACGCCGCGGCCAGGACGAGGGAAACGGCGAGCGAGCTCACTATCGGCTTCATGAACGTCGGGGCGGTCGACGGGGTCGAACCCCCTGGGATCCACGCTTGCCACTACAATACGCCGCCGCAGCCCTTGCTCCCCAGCCCGCGCGGCCCCATATGCGCATCGCAGGCCGCGATCCGGCCGCTCCCACGAGGACAACATGAAACGATTCGCCCTGCTGCTCATCGCCGTGCTCGCGCTCGGCCTCGCCACGCTCGACGCCGATGCGGCGCGCCGTTTCGGCGGCGGCGGCAACATCGGCCGGCAACGCGCGATCCCCATGCAGCCGGCCACGCCGCGCTCCACGCCCGCACCGTCTCCTTCGCAACCTTCGTATACGCAGCCGCGCCCCGCGCCGATGACGCCCACGCCGCAGCCCGGCTTCATGAGCCGCTGGGGCGGGCTGCTCGCCGGCCTCGGCCTCGGCGCCCTGGTCGGCTCGCTCTTCGGTGGCCACTTCGGCGCGGGCGGCGGCGGCCTCATCCTGCTGCTGCTCGTGCTCGCGATCGGCTTCATGCTCTTTCGGGCCCTGGCGGGAAGGCGCCAAGCGCCCGAGGAGCGGCCGCACTTCGCGGGCATCGGCAGCGCGCTCGAGCGCGAGCCGCCCGCGCCGGCATACGGGAACGTGCTCGCGCCGCAACCGCCGCAAGTCGTGCCGACGCTTCCGCCCGGCTTCAACGCCGAGGGTTTCCTGCGCTCGGCGAAGGCGGCGTTCATCCGCCTGCAGGCGGCGAACGACGCGCGTGATCTCGACGACATCCGCGACTACACCACGCCCGAGGTGTTCGCGGAGATCTCGATGCAGATCCACGAGCGCGGCAATGTCGCGCAGCGCACCGAGGTCGAGTCGCTCGACGCGCAGCTGCTCGACGTCGCCCTCGAGGGAGACTACGAGGTCGCGAGCGTGCGCTACACCGGCGTGCTGCGCGACGAGACGAGCGGCGAGCGCGAGCCGTTCGACGAGATCTGGAACGTGCGCAAGGACCGGCGCGATGCGCGCGCGCCCTGGCTGATCTCCGGCATCCAGCAGGCGGGCCCCGCTCCAACCTGACTACGGCCGAAACGCGCCCTGCGCGCTCCAGTCCAATCGGTGACTCGGATTGGAGGGAACGCGCATGGCACGGGGCAACGGTGTGGTGTGGCTCGGCCTCGGCGCCGGGCTGATGTACCTGCTCGACCCGCAGGCGGGCCGCAAGCGGCGTAACGATCTTCGCAACCAGCTCGACGCGACGAAGCGGCGCGTGCAGCGCGGCACCGACGCCGTGGTGCGCGACGCGACCAATCGCACCCACGGCATGCTGGTCCGCACGCAGCAAGGCATCCGTTCGCTGCGCGAGCGCATCGAGGGTCGTCGCGCCCCGGATGCGGGCGACGGCGCGGATCGCGAAGGCTTCGCGAGCGCGGCGGCCGGCGTGGCGCGCGAGGCGGCCGCTCCGTGGCGGCGCACGCGCTGGTCGCCGGCGCAACGCGCGCTCGCGGGCGCTTTCGGCATCGGGCTCGCCACCTCGGGCTTCACGCGCGGCGGCGTGGCCGGCCTCTTCATGACGCTCGCCGGCGGTGGACTCGTGCTGCGCGCGATGGCGAACGAGGAGCTCGGCGAGGTCATCAAGGGCGCGCCGATCACGGTCGACAAGACCATCCGCATCGAGGCTCCGGTCGACCAGGTGTATGCGTACTGGCGCAACCTGGAGAATTTCCCGCAGTGGATGGCGCACGTGCGGGAAGTGCGCTACATCGGCGGTGATCGCTTCCACTGGACCGTCGACGGCCCCGCGGGCGCGCCCGTGGAATGGGACTCCGAGCTTCTCAATGCGCGCGAGAACCAGGAGATGGAGTGGCGCTCGGTCGAGGGATCGACCGTGGACAATGGCGGCCGCGTGCGCTTCGAACCGGAAGGCGCGGCCACGCGCGTGCACGTGCAGATGCGCTACGCGCCGCCAGGCGGGGTGATCGGCCACGCGGTCGCGAAGGCGTTCGGCGTGGACCCGCGCAGCCAGATGGACGACGACCTGCTGCGGCTCAAGTCGCTCGTGGAGACGGGCCGCGTCCCGCGCGACAGCGCGGCGCAACGCCAGATGGGCACGCAAGGCGGCGCCCCGTCTCCCACATGAGCCGGGGCCGCGTTTTCCACGGCGCGCTGGTCATCGCCACCGTGGGCGTGCTCGGGGCGGTCGCGAGCGCCTTCGCGCAGACCGGCGCAGCGCCCGATGTGTCCCAGATCCGGCCGCGCGAAGCGCCGATCGTGCCCGACACGCAGCCGAACGCGAACGAGCCGGTCGCCCCGAACCGCAATCGCGCTGTGCGCCCGAGCGATGCGCCGATCCCCGACACGCGCGCCCCCGCCTATCCGGCGGCGAGCGCACCCGCGCCCGCGTATGGCGCGCCGGGCTCGAGCCCGAACGTACCGCAGGGCTTCTTCCCGCCGCAGCCGCGGGGCGACCTTTCGCTCACCCACATGGGCGAAGTGCAACCGGCAGCCGGGACCACGCCGCAGGCGCAGGCCGTCACACCACAGCAGGAATACGTCGAGCTGCAGAGCCGGCTCGCCAGCGAGCGCTACGCCGAGCAACAGGCCGAGCGCGCCGAGCGCGACAACCAGCTCGCGCAGCAGCGCCGGGCGATGCAACCGGCACCGATCAACGGCGCGTTCACCGGCCTCACCGACGAGCGCGATCGCTGAGGCGTCGCGGCAAACGAAAGGGCCGTCCCGCGGGACGGCCCTTCACGCTGCTGCGCGGCGCCCGGCGCCGCGGCCCTACCGCGCGTTCGCCGTCCGCGGGTTGCCGTTCGCGGATGTGGCGGCGGTGTTGTCGTTCTGGTTCTGCTGTTGCGCGGCGGCCGCCGCGGCCGCCTCCTGGCGCTGCTTCTCCTCCGCCTTGGCCTTCTTCTTCGCGCGATGCTCGCCGACCGCGCAGCCCGCCGCCGCGCCGAGCACGGCGTGATGGCCGAGCAGGTGGCCGCCGACGGCGCCGGCCGCTCCGCCCTTCGCGCAGTCCTTGCCCGCCGCCATCGCCGATCCGGCGGCCAGCGCGAGCGCCGCAGTGAGTGCCACGAGATTCGCCTTCATCGGATGCTTTCTCCCGAACACGGATGACATGGGAAAAGCATGCCACCGGCGCGCGGGCCGCGACAGGAAAGCGCGCCGCGACGTGGTGTGGGAAGCCGCGCGCTCGCCCGGGTAGGCGGGCGCCTACCGCTGCTCAGGCCACGAACTTGAGCAGCGCGGCGTAATGCAGCGCGCTGCCGGCGATCACGAAGACGTGCCAGATCGAGTGCCAGTAGGCGTAGCGGTGATCGAAGAGGTAGAAGACGATGCCCGCGGTGTAGACGACACCGGCGCCGATGAGCCACTTCAGGCCCTCGACGGTGAGCGCGAGCGCGAGCGGGTGCAGCAGCGCCAGTCCCATCCAGCCCATGATCACGTAGATCGCGAGCGAAGTGACGCGCGCGCCCCGGGCGAGCCACAGCTCCTGGGCGATGCCGACGACCGCGAGGCCCCAGACCGCGCTGAAGAGGAACCAGCCGTCGTGGCCCTTGAGCGTCACGAGCGCGAACGGCGTGTAGCTGCCGGCGATGAGCAGGTAGATGGCGCTGTGATCGAGCTTGCGGAAGAACGCCTTCAGCCGCCCCTCGGTGCTGTGGTAGAAGGTCGACGCGACGTACATCGTGAAGAGCGTGGCCGCGTAGATCGAGAAGCTCGTGATGCGCACCGGATCACCGCGCGCCGTCGCGAAGCCCACCAGCGCAGCGCCGCCCGCGAGCGCCATGATCGCTCCGGCGAGGTGGGTGTAGCCGTTCAGGCGCTCCGCATGGACCATGCAGCGATGGTGGACCGGCGCGCCGCGGATGCCGATCGTCGTTTCTTCGTTACGGTTGCCGGAGCGGAGCCGATTTTTCTGCCAGACAAGCGCCGACAGGGCGTCGTCGGACGGTGACGGGAACACCTCGTATAACGGCGCTTTCCCGTGCGCCACGACGAAGCGCGTCACGGCGCGCGTCGTATTGTCGTCCCCCGGCTACAGCGTAGGAGCGTTCCGTCGCGTCCGACGTCGTCTTCCTACAGCGAGATTCCGCCTCGCCGACACGCGCGTCGTCGCGTAGCTACAGCGCATCGGCGCAGACGCGTCGGGGGATCGCATAACCTCCTGTCGTCGCATGGATTTTTGACGATGGCACAGTGCTTGCGGGCCGGCGGCTCCCCTCGGAGCTCCGGAGAGAACCTGATGCAAGCACAAACGCTTCGACGCGCACCTTTCCTCGCCGCCGCTGCCTTCGCCCTCGTCGGCTGGGTACTCCTCTGCGGCCGCGCCCATGCGCAGACCCTCGACGCGACGAACGTGAGCGCCGTGGCCACCTACGAGTCCGTGGGCTTGTACTGGAACAGTGCGAACGCGGGCTCCGACGGCTGCACGGTGCAATACCGCGTGCAGGGGACGTCCATGTGGAGCCAGGGCCTGAACCTCTGGTACGACCCGTCGACCGGCCAGTGCCGCGGCTCGCTCGTCTATCTCACGCCCGGCACGACGTACGAAGCGCAGCTCGGGCTGCCCGGGGCGGCGCCGAGCAAGGGCATCACGTTCAGCACCTGGTCGAACATCTACCCGGTGGCGCAGGTCATCACCGTGCCGAGCGGCACGCAGACGCTCAACATCACCGCGGGCGGCAGCGCCTCGGGCTACATCGTCTACGACGGCACGGGCTCCACGCTCGACGCGCAGAACAGCGCCGCGACCAACATCAACGTCAACGCCTCCTACGTCATCGTGCGCGGCTTCACGCTCACGGGCGCGCAGCAGCACGGCATCCTCATCGACAAGGACCAGCACGACGTCGTCATCGAGGACAACGACATCAGCAACTGGGGCCGCACGCGCGACGGCACGTGGGGCACCGACATGGACTCGGGCATCCGCGCGATCTGCGTGAACCAGGAGCTCACGCGCGTCACGATCCAGCGCAACAAGGTCCACGACCCGCGCTATCCCGCCAACTCGTGGGCGGTGGCGCACCCGGCCGGCCCGCAGGGCATCACGTTCAGCTTCTGCGGCGGCAACAACGTCTACCGCTGGAACGAGATCTACTCGTCGCAGAACCACTTCAACGACGGCATGGGCGGCGAGGACAACTTCTCGACCGCCGGCTTCCCCAACAAGGACAGCGACCTCTACGGCAACCGGGTCGAGATGACATGGGACGACGGCCTCGAGATCGAGGGCGGCGACCAGAACGTGCGCGTGTGGGGCAACTACGTGAACAAGACGGGCACGGGGATCTCCTCGACGATCGATTCGGTCGGCCCGCTCTACATCTTCAGGAACGTCTGGAACCGCAACCAGTTCCTCGAGGGCGCCAACTGCGACAGCGACCAGAGGCAGCCGATGTTCAAGGACGGCTCGTCGAGCAGCTTCGGCAACGGCCGGCGCTACCTCTTGCACAACACGATGCTCCAGGCGCGCGATCCGAATTGCAAGTACGGGCTCGGGGGCGGCTCCGGCATCGGCGGCACGGGCGATGTGCAGCTCGTGCACAACACGGTCTCGATGAACAACATCTACGACCTGTGGAAGCCGCAGAACGGCGCGTTCTACCAGATCGGCACCGACAACACGTTCACCAACGACATGACGGACTCGGCGTCGCCGCCGGAATCGGGCGACATCATCGCGGTCCCGCAGTACGCGGCGAACAACGGCTGGGTGAGCGAAGCGGGCGGCCTGTACCAGCTCGCGGCCGGCACGCCGGGCTTCGACCAGGGCGCGAAGATCGCGAACTTCAACGACCACTTCAACGGCGCGGCACCCGACGTCGGCGCGGCCGAGGCGGGCGATCCGGCGATGAAGTTCGGCGTGGCCGCGGCGACGATCACCAACGACGCGAACGGCACGAGCGCGACCACGACGACCACCTCGACCTCGGGAACGGGCACCACCTCCACCAGCGGCGGGGGCACGACGGGCACCTCGACGGCGAGCCCCGCATCGGTGTCCGCGACGATGGATTCGTCGGCGTACACGAGCAAGTTCCGGCAGACCGTCACCTTCACGGTGACGCTCGTCGGCAACGGCGCGACGCCGACCGGTAGCGTCAACTTCCAGGACGGCACCACCTCGATCAGCGGCTGCAGCGCAGTGGCGGTGTCGAACGGCAAGGCGACGTGCAGCACCAGGTCGCTCTCGCGGGGCACGCACCAGGTCCGGGGCATGTACTCTGGCGACGCGAGCTACGCGACGGCGGTGGCCGGTCCGATCACGCAGACCGTGCAGTAACGAGCCCTGCGGGTTCGAGCAGAGGACGGTCGCTCAGCCCGCGGGCGCGGCGCCGAGAGTGAAGTGGATCGTCGCGCCCTTGCCGGGCTGGGCCTCGGCCCACACCTCGCCGCCGTGGCGCTCGACGATCCGCTTCACGGTCGCCAGGCCGATGCCGTGGCCCTCGAACTCGGCGCTGCTGTGCAGGCGCACGAACGGGCTGAAGAGCTTGTCGGCATAGGCCATGTCGAAGCCCGCGCCGTCGTCGCGCACGTAGAACACGTCCTGGCCGACGATGCGCCGGCGCCCGACCTCGATGCGCGCCGAGTCGCGCTGCGCCGTGTACTTCCACGCGTTGCCGATCAGGTTCTCGAGCGCGATCATCAGCATGCGCTCGTCCGCCCACGCCTCGAGGCCCTCGGCGATGTCGATGCTCACGCGCCGGCCGGCCGCGCGCGGCTCGAGCTCCTGGACCACGCGCCGGGCGAGCGCCGTGATGTCGACGCGCTTGCGCACCATGTGGCTGCGGCCGATGCGCGACAGGCTGAGCAGCCCCTCGATGATCGCTTCCATGCGCGTCACGTTCGACTCGATGCGCGCGAGCAGCCGCCGCGTCGGCTCCCCGAGCGCGGGCCCGTGGATCTGCTCGAACAGCCGGCAGAAGCCGTCGATCGCGTGCAGCGGCGCGCGCAGGTCGTGGGAGGCCGAATAGACGAACGCCTCGAGCTCCTCGTTGGCCATCTTCAGCTGGCGGATCGCGTCGTCGCGCTCGCGTGCGCTGCGCAGCACCTCGAGCTCGATCGCGTCGACGCGATGGATGATGTAGCGCAGCGCCCCGTCCGGCGCGACCACCGGGGAGTTGAGCGAGTCCGCGGCGCGAGACTCCAACACGCGTTCGAGCGCCGAGCGTAAGGTGGCGGAGCCGGTGACGCGTTCGCCGTCCGCCTTTTCCGGGAAGACCTCGAAGTACGGGCGGCCGACGATCGCGTCGCGGGAGGAACGGGTGGCGCGCAGGTAGGCGTCGCTCGCGGCCAGGATGCGGAAATCCCGGCCCGGCTCCAGCACCAGCAGAAGCGACGGCGCGCTGTTGAACAGCAGCTCGAAATCGAGCGCGCCCGCGTGGGGACCGGCGGATGTCTCGCGGCCGGCATGGGGTGGATGCATCGATGCGATCTGGCGGCGCGCGGTGCGCAAGCTCTTCTCCCGGGTCGGCGTTATCTTCCGTTAATCGACTTGCGCCGTCAATTAACGTGTGCAATATTAGGCGCCACGCAGTCCCCGCCACCGCTGCATCCATCAACCGACACAGAGGAGATCGACCATGAAAGCCACCAACATCGAGTTTTCCCCCGAAATCGCCAACGAGATCGACGAGCTGCGCGCCGCCGCGGGCGAAGCCGACAAGGGAATGCGCGTGCTGCGCGAGATGGAAATGGGCTGGGTCGCCGGCGGCAGCGACCCGATCATCATCTGGTAGCAAAGGCGCGGCCCGCCGCGCCCACGGGCCGCCTGCTCTAGCGGGCGGCCACCGCCTTCGCGCCCGCCGGCGCGCTCTCGCTCGCCTCGGCCTTCGCGGCCCGGGCGAGCGCGAGGTCCCGCCCCAACGGGCGAATCCCCATCGCCTCGAGCTCGCGCCGCGCGGCCTCCGCCTCGGCCCACAGCGCCTCGGCGAGCTCGCCCGCGTGAGTGCTCTCGCGGCGCGCCTTGTGCATGTGGAAGAGCGCGACGATCGCCAGCTGCCGCAGCAGCGGCGCGCGCGAGCCCTCGGTCGCCGCGCGCCGCAGCGCGGCGACGCTCGCGGCATCGCCCTGCTCCACCGCCGCACGCAACGCGGCGAGGAACGCCGCCTCCCGCGCGGACACGCCCGCGCCCGGCCGGCGCCGCGTCACCAGCCGCGAGACGAGCCGGTCGGCCATGCCCGAATAGCCGCCGATCACGAGCAAGGACGCGAGCAGCATGGCGTCCGACGGCGAATCGAGCGCGAGGCGTTCGGCGCTGCCGTCCTCGTACAGCGCCTTGCCGTACGCGAAGTCGCCCCTCAGCAGCGCGCGCCACACCAGGCGCGAGAGCGAGCGGCGCACGAGCGTGGCCTCGTCGAGCGCCACGCCCTTCAGGTGCTGCGCCGATTCCCAGAGTTGCCCGTACGGGCCGACGAACGCGCTCATGGCGCCGAGCGCGATGTAGAGGTCCTCGGCGAGCGCCATCTCGGCGACGATCGC
Source organism: uncultured Burkholderiales bacterium (assembly GCA_964403515.1). Lineage (GTDB taxonomy): Bacteria > Pseudomonadota > Gammaproteobacteria > Burkholderiales > Usitatibacteraceae > Usitatibacter. The sequence goes on from CAYOGL010000004.1 coordinate 115,199, forward strand.
CCCGCGGCGCAGAGGCGCCACCGCGACGGCCGCCACGGGCGCGGAATCCACGGCGCGCGTGCGGTTGAGGTGCCAGATCACCGCCTCGGTCTTGTTGCGCACGCCGATCGCGCGATAGAGGTTGTGGAGGTACACGCGCATCGTGCCCTCGCTGTAGCCGAGCTTGCGCGCGATGACGCGCGCCGACGCGCCGTCCGAGAGCAATTCGAGCATCTGTTCGCGACGGGCGTCGAGAACGGGAGCCTTGTTCACACGAAACCCCGATCTTCCTCGAGAGCGCCGACCAGCTCCTGGAAGCTGTCGAGGCTCGCGTTCGAGCCGAGGTCCACGCCGAGATCGGCGCTTTCCTCGCGCACCAGGGCGTCGAAGCGCGCGACGAGTTCGGGATCGAACTCGTGGCCCGCGCCCCGGCGCAATTCTCCGAGCGCCTTGTCCATCGTGGCGGGCTTGCGACCGTACAGCCCGAAGACCATGCAATCGTAGGCGTCGGCCACCGCGCAGACGCGCGCGGCGAACGGAATGAAGCGCCCGCCGACCCGCTCGGGATAGCCGCTGCCGTCCCAATGGGCGTGGTGATAGCGCGCGATCTCGCGGGCGAGGAACACGCGCGCATGCCGGTCGTCGCCGAGCATCTCGTCGGACGCATCCACGTGCCGGGCGACGAGCACGCGCTCCGGCTCGCTCAGCTCGCCGCGCCGCGCGAGCAGCGCCTCGGGCACCGAGAGCATGCCGATGTCGTGCAGCTGCGCGGCGAGGCCCAGCTCGAGCGCGTTGAGGGCGTCCATGCCGCTCGCCATCGCCAGCGCCTTCGAGAGCGTGCCGACGCGGCGGCCGTGCAGGCCCGTGCGGTCGATGCGCATCGCCGCGGTCACCGCGAGCCGCTCGAGCGCCTCCCAGCCCTCGGGCTGCGAGGGCGTGCCCACCTTCGAGACGAGGCGCGCGCGCGCCTGCTCGTGCAGGTGCTCGAGCGCCGTGTCGCCGCGGCCGGCCAGCGCGTCGATCTCGACGTGCTCGCGCGCCCGCGCGATCGCGGCGCGGTAGACGTGATCGGACAGCTCGCGCATGCGCAGCAGCGCGCGCTCGGTGTGGCCCGCGGCCTCCTCGGCCTGGATCGCGCAAGCGAGCGTGTCGCGCAGCGCCGCCGGCACCTCGCGCGCGCGCGTGACCGCCTGCTCGAAGCGCGTGAGCGCGAGATCGGTCTGGCCCATGCCGAGCTCGTAGACCGCGCGCACCGTGGATGCGGCGATCTGCGCACGCGGCGTGCGCAGCTCGTCGGCGAGCGTGGCCGCTTCGGAGACGTGGATCGCGGCCTCCTCGACGCGCCCGGCCGCGGCGAGCAAGCGCACGATGTTGCGCTGCAGGAGCAGCGCGCCATGCGGATCGTGGGCACGGAAGGCCGGCGTCTGCTCGCGCAACGCCTGCCATGCGAACTTCAGCCCGCGTTCGACCGCTCCGATCTGCAGGCATGCATCGGCCATGTTGCCGTAGGAGGCGCACCGGTGCAGTCCCGCCTGCGGCTCCTCCTTCACGATGTCGAGCGCGCGTTGGTAGCAGCGCGCCGCCATCTCGTAGTTCGCGGCGATGCCCATGGCGGCGCCCAGGTTGTGCCAGCCGCGGCTCATCTCGAGGCGGTTGCCGCGCGCGGTCGCCAGTCGCAGCGCGCGAACGTGGTAGTCGACCGCGCTCACGATGTCGGCCGTGTCCGCGGCGAGCGCGCCGCAAGCGGTGGCCGCGCGCCCCTCGAGGATCGGATCGTTCAGCAGGGTGGCCTGCGCCAGCACCGCGCGCGCGAGCGGCAACGCGTCACCGGAGCGGGCGTTCGCATAGAGGCGGCGGCAGAGCGCGAGGGCGGCCTCGGTCACGGACGCGGCCTCGTCGTCGGGCAGGCGCTCGTGCAGGCGATCGATGGCCGGCGCGAGCGCTTCGGCGAGCTCCGCGCGGCCCAATGCCGAGACGCGGGCTGCCGCGTCGCGGAGCCGGTCGAAAGCTGCAGCCCGATCGAGAACCTGGTCGTGCAGGGGCATGGGCATTAATCGCCGTTAACGGCGCCGATTGTACCCATGCGCGGGCCCTGCGCCAACCGGATTCGGACCCGCCCCGCGCTACGTCCGTAACCGGTGCGACCGCCGCCCTACCTGCGGGCGACTCGCCAGCCCTGGCCCGCCATGCAGTCCATGTAGGCGTGGTCCGCGACGCCGTTGGCCCAGTGCTGGGGCGGGCGGTCCATGCGGTTGTCGGGAGCGACGATTCCGCCGGGGAGCTGGTCGGCGCGCGGCGTGGGTGCCACGCGCGTGGCGGCCGCACCGCAACGCTCGTTATCCAGCGCGAAATCGGCGGCGCCGCGCCCCTGCAGGCTGGTCCAGTAGGCGGGAGTGCCGGTGCTCGCGCACGCGGCGATCACGACGAGCGCGGCCAGCAGGATGATCCGATCGAATCGCGCCATGGGTGAAGTCCTCGTCGAGGGTTTGGCGTTGGGCAATCCGGGTGCGCCGCGGTTCTGAACCTTCGCCCGCTCCAGGCGACCCACTCTCGGACACGCGAAAGGAAGAGCGATGCCGGAACCGGACGATCTACGCGGCGACAATCCCGACGTTCCCCCCGATCTCGCGGTCGGCCCGCAGCGGTCGAGCGGCGATCCCGCCGAGGGGCACCTGATCCTCGAGGAGATGCGCGATCGCGCGAAGGGCGCGCTGCCGAAGGATCTCGTCGTCGTGTTCGACGCGGCGACGGGCACGGCGCGATTGCAGGGCAGCGTCGAGGACGAGATCGCACGCCGCGCGCTGGTCGCCATCGCCGAAGCCGTGCCCGGCGTGCGGCGCGTCGACGACCTCATGGTGATCCATCGCGGCCGGTCCTGAACCTTTGGGCACGCGCGCGGCCACACGGTCAGACGCACGGAGGTTCACGACCCATGCCAGGAACGAACGACGATCCGAAGCGCCGCGAAGTCGATCCCGCCTCGCGCCCGGACACCCAGGGCGGACAACAGAAGGGCGCGGGCGGCGATTCGCCCGATCCCAAGGCGGGGCAGCGCCATCCCGCGCCGGGACGCGACAACAAGGGCGACATGCCGCGCGACGACGCGAAGCAACGGCAGTGACGTAACGAGCCGCCGGATGCGGCAGCCGCGCGCCACGGGGCTCGCCCGGCGGTTTCGCGACTAGCTTCGCGCGGCCTTCTTCGTGCGCGCCTCGCGCCGCTCGATCTCCGCGAGCCCTGCGGCGAGGTTGGTGAGCGCGAGCTTGCGGTGCGTGCTCTCCGCCGTGTCCGCGTCGCCCGCGGCGATCGCGCGCACGAGCCGGCGCCAGTTGGAGAGCGATTCCTCGCGCCGCTCGCGGCTCGCCAGCCCGAGGCGCGCGTAGCGCCCGAAGCGCTGCGCGAACTCCGCGATGTAGCTCTCGATCTGGCGGTTCTCGGAAAGGCGCGTGATGAGCGCGACCATCGCCGTGCTCGCGCGCGCATAGGCCGGCCCGTCGCCCGCACACCCCTCGAGCGCCTTCAATCCCGCCCGCACCTCGCGCAATCCCTCGGGCGTGGCGCGCTCGGCCACGCGCCGCGAGGCGAGCCCGAGCAGGGCCGCGCGCAGCTCGAACAGGTCCTCGAGCTCCTTGCGCGAGAGCTCGGTCACCCGCGCGCCGCGTTGCGGCAGGATCACCACGAGGCCACGCTTCTCGAGGATGCGCAGCGCCTCCCGGATCGTGGCGCGGCTCACGTTGAACGACTGGGCGAGCTCGACCTCCTTGAGGCGCTCGCCCGGCGCGAACCGCTCCTCCACGATGCTCGCGCCGATGCGCTCGGCGATCTGCAGCGGCAGGGTGGGCGTGAGGGCGGCGAAGCGCAGTTCCATGGCGTAGACATTATAGCGGCCCGCGACTTTGCCTGAATGTCGACATTTGGTATCCTTGTGCTATGGCGAAGACGAGCGGCGGCAAGGCGGTGGTCACGGCGCTCGGCGCCGAGGGCGTGAAGCACGTGTTCGGCCTCATCGGCTCGGCGGGCATGGAGATCTTCGACGCGCTCTACGACGCCCGGGACATCCGCTTCATCGGCGTGCGCGACGAGCGTACCGGCGTGCACATGGCCGACGGCTACGCGCGCGCCTCGGGACGCGCGGGCGTCTTCCTCGCCGGACAGAACGGGCCGGGCGCGACGAACCTCGTGACCGGACTCGCGCAGGCCTACGCCGCCTACTCCCCGGTCGTGGCGCTCGCCGGGTCGCTCTCGTCCGCGCACATCCATCGCGATGCCTTCCAGGAGGTCGACCAGCAGGCGCTCTTCAAGCCGATCACGAAGAAGACGTGGACGCTCACGCAGGCGAAGCGCATTCCGGAGATGGTGCGCGAAGCGTTCTCGACCGCGCTCGCGCCGCGCCGCGGGCCGGTCGCCCTGAACCTGCCGCGCGACCTGCTCGCGGAGATCGCGGAGACGGACGAGCCGGCCGCGCCCGCCTCGCATCGCGCCTCGCGTCCGGCGGCGGGCGATCCCGACCTCGTGCGCGCGGCCGTGCAATTGCTCGCCGGCGCGAAGCGTCCGCTCATCATCGCGGGCGGCGGCATCAAGAACAGCGGCGGAGCGGCCCAGGCCCTCGCGCTCGCCGAGCGGCTCGCCGCGCCGGTCGCCATGTCCCCCGGCCACGGCGATGCGATCCCGTGCACGCATCCGCTTTATGCCGGCCAGGTGGGACCGCGCGGCAACCGCGTCGCCTCGGCGCTCGCGCGCGAAGCCGACGTGATCCTCGCGCTCGGCACGCGCCTCGGCTTCAACACGACGTTCTACTCGTACGACAACCTGAATCCCGCGGCGAAGATCGTGCAGGTCGACCAGGATCACGCCGCGGTCGGCCGCTTCTTCCCGGTCGCGCTCGGGCTCGTGGGCGACGCGCCGCGCATCGCCACACAGCTCGCCGCCGAATTGGGCACGCACGTGCCGGGCGCCGAGGCCGAAGCTTGGAAGCGCCGCTTCGCCGGGCAACGGCGCGACCTGCTCGAGGAACGCGAGGCGCAGGGCCGCGCGCGCAGCGAGCCGATCCAGCCCGCGATGCTCTACGCGGCGATCCGCGCGGTCGCACCCGACGACGCGATGTACACCATGGACGCGGGCACGTTGTGCCTGCAGGCGACCGACCAGCTGCGCTATGTGCAGCCGCCCGCGCTCTTCACCCCGCTCGACTTCGGGCTCGTCGGCTTCTCGTACGCGGCCGGGCTCGGCGTGAAGCTCGCGCGTCCCGATCGCACCGTGGTGAGCCTCATGGGCGACGGCGGCTTCGGCATGACGACGAGCGAGATCGGCACGGCCGTGCAACACGACATCCGCACGGTGTGCATCGTGATGAACAACGGCTGCTGGGGCGCGGAGAAGGCCTATCAGCGCGATTTCTTCGGCGAGCGCTACCTCGGCGCCGACGTGCCCAATCCTCCGTACGACGAGCTCGCGCGCCTCCATGGCGCGGCGGGCTTCCGCATCGAGCACGCCGCCGATCTCGAGGAGACGCTGCGCGCGGCGCTGGCGTGCGGCAAGCCCGCGATCGTCGATGTCCAGGTCGACCCGAAGGCGCTCTACAGCTTCCGCCGCGATTCGTTCCAGCATCGCGCCACGCCGGCCGGCAACGCGTGACGCGCGGGAAATACGACTACATCGTGGTGGGTGCGGGCTCGGCGGGCGCGGCGCTCGCCGCGCGGCTCACCGAATCGGGCCGCCACCGCGTGCTGCTCGTCGAAGGCGGCGGCCGCGATCGCAATCCGTGGATCCACATTCCGCTCGGCGTCGGCAAGCTGCTCAACAACGACCGCTACGCGTGGAAGTTCGAGACCGAGCCGCAGAAGGACCTCAAGGGCCAGCGCATCTACTGGCCGCGCGGGAAGGTGCTCGGCGGCTCGAGCGCGCTGAACGGCATGGCCTATGTCTGGGGCGACTGGCGCGAGTACGACGGCTGGCGCGACGCCGGCAACGCCGGATGGTCCTTCGTCGACCTGCATCCGTATTTCCAGCGGCTCGAGAGCAATCCGACGACGACCCTCGAAGGGCGCGGTCGCGCCGGCCCGGTGCGCATCACCGACCGCAAGGTGCGCGACCGCGATCCGCTCTCCGACGCGTTCGTCGAGGCGTGCCGGCAGGCGGGAATCGCGGAGACCGCGGACTACAACGTCGTGAGCTACGAGGGCGTGCGCTACCTCGAGCAGACCGCGCATGCGGGCCGGCGCTGGAGCACCGCGGTGGCCTACCTCAAGCCGGCACGCCGGCGCGCCAACCTCGCGATCGAGACCGAGGCGCTCGTCACGCGCCTGCTCTTCGAGGGCACCGCCGCGCGCGGCATCGAGTACGAGCGCGACGGGCAACGGCGCCAGGCGCTCGCCGCGCGCGAGGTGATCGTGTGCGCCGGGGCGATCCAGTCGCCGCAGCTGCTCGAGCTCTCCGGCGTGGGCGACGCCGAGCGCTTGCGCGCGCTCGGCATCCCGGTGGTCGCGCACGTTCCCGCGGTCGGCGAGAACGTGATCGACCACCTGCAGCTGCGCTGCACCTACGAGTGCACGCTGCCGATCACCATCAACGACATCATGCGCAGCCTGCGCCACCGCCTCGGCGTGGGCCTGCAATACGTGCTCACGCGCCGCGGGCTCATGGCCGGCACCTCGTCGACCGCGCACGCGATCACCAGGACGTCGCCCGCCCTCGAGCGGCCCGACGTGATGATCCGCATCTATCACATCAGCGGGAAGGATCGCTATTCGCGTTCGCCGGGCGCCGGCATCGATCCTTTCCCCGGCTTCTCGATCGGCGGCTTCCAGCTGCATCCGTTCTCGCGCGGCTCGATCCACGTCGTCGCGCGCGACGCGCGTGTCTTCCCGAAGATCCAGCCCAACTACTTCGCCGACGAGCGCGATCGTGCGGCGGGCGTGGCGCTGCTCGAGCGCATCCGCGGGATCGCGTCGCAGCCGGCGCTCGCGCCGCTCATCGTGCGCGAGACGCGTCCCGGTCCGCAAGTCACCGGCGAGGCGGCGCTCCTCGACTACGCGCGCGGTTGCGGGCAGACCGCGTGGCACACGGTCGGCTCGTGCCGCATGGGGCAGCCCGGCGATTCCGTGGTCGACGCGCGGCTGCGCGTGCACGGCGTGGCGCGGTTGCGCGTGGCGGACGCCTCTATCATGCCCACCATCGCCTCTTCCAACACCAACGCGGCGGCGATCATGATCGGCGAGAAGGCGGCCGACCTCGTGCTCGAGGACGCGCGCTAGGCTGCGGGCCGAACTTTCGCGCCGCGGCGCAATCAAGGGCTCATCGCATCCCGGAGCCTCGAGCCATGGCCTACGACGTCGCGATCCTCGGCGCCGGCCAGGCGGCGATCCCGCTCGCGCGGGCGCTCGCCGACGCCGGCAAGTCCGTCGTCCTCGCCGAAATGAAGCACCTCGGCGGATCGTGCGTGAACTTCGGCTGCACGCCGACCAAGGCGGCGATCGCTTCGGCGCGCGTGGCGCATCTCGCGCGCCGGGGGGCCGATTACGGGCTGCGCATCCCGCGGGTCGAGGTTGACTTCGCCGCGGTGCTGCGCCGCGGGCGCGCCATCGTGGACGCCTCGCGCTCGTCGCTCGACGCGATGTTCGACAACGGCAATCCGCGCCTCGTGCGCGCGCATGCTCGGATCGCGGGACGCGGCGGCGCGGGCTTCCGCATCGCGGCCGGCGACGAGACCTTCGAGGCCCGCGAGGTCGTGCTCGACACCGGCACGCGCAGCCGCGTTCCGCCGATCGACGGGCTCGATCGCATCGCCTGTCTCACGAGCGAGAACTGGCTCGACCGCGAGCGCCTGCCGCGCCACCTGCTCATGATCGGCGGCGGCTACATCGGCCTCGAGATGGGCCAGCTCTACCGGCGGCTCGGCGCCGAGGTCTCCATCGTCGAGGGCGGCGAGCAGGTGGCCGCGCACGAGGACCCGGACGTCGCGCACGCGATCCGGCGTTTCCTCGAGCGCGAGGGCGTGCGCTTCCTGATGAAGACGCGCATCGAGCGGCTGAAGGCCGACGACGGCGCCTCGATCGTCGCGACGGTTTCCGACGGCGCGCGCAGGCACGACATCGAGGTGAGCGACGTCTTCGTCGCCACCGGCCGCGAGCCCAACACCGACGACCTCGGGCTCGAGTCGATCGGCCTCGAGCGCGGCAAGCACGGCTACCTCGACGTCGACGAGCGCTTGCGCACGAAGGTGAAGGGCGTGTGGGCCGTCGGCGACATCCGCGGCGGTCCCATGTTCACGCACACGTCATGGGACGACTACCGCATCGTCGAATCGCAGATGCTGGGCGACGGCTCGCGCACGCTCGATCGCATCGTGCCGTACGCCGTGTTCACCGATCCCGAGCTCGGGCGCGTCGGCCTCACCGAGCAGGAGGCGCGCAAGGCGGGCAAGCGCTTTCGCATCGGCCGCTTCGACATGGCGCACAACGGCAAGGCGACCGAGCTGGGAGAGACCGACGGGTTCATCAAGGTGGTGATCGACGAGGACAGCGGGCAACTCCTCGGCGCGGCGGTGCTGTGCGTGGACGGTGCCGAGCTCGTGCACACCTACGTCGACGTGATGAACGCGCGCGCTCCGTACACCGTGATCGAGAACGCGATCCACATCCACCCGACGCTCGCCGAGGCGGTGCAGAGCGCGGTGAGCGCCTGAACCTTCGAGCGGCGGCGTGGCCACACTTTCACCGGATGCGCCCGGCGAAAGGAAGGTGAGCCATGACGCGCAACGCGAATTCGCCGCGTAGGAGCCAGCCGACAGATCGCATTCCCACCGCCGACGAACGTCGCGCGCAGGAGCGCTACTACGAGACTGCGAACAATCCGCCCGCCGATTCACGTCCGACCCGGCTACGCGACACGCCGCCCACGCATACGACGGGCGGAGCGAAGGATCATGCGCAGGCGCGGGAAGGCGATGGCCAATCCCGCGCCGCGCGCTGACTCAGAGGCGCGAGAGCTCGGTGCGGATCGCGCGATCGAGGTTCTGGACCCAGCCGTTGTAGTTGCGATGGATGCTGCTGCCCGACGCGTCGAGGTTTTCGGAGCTCTTGTACGCGATGCTGTACTTCGACGCGCTGTACGGAATGTCGACGACCGCCGTGTGGTTGCGCAGGTGCAGCGTGCCGACCAGGTGGCCGGGGCCGCTGTCCGCGATCTGCCAGCCGAGCGAGCTGCCGGCGGTGATGATCGCCGAGCGCACCTGCGTGGCGCTCAGGTGCTTGCCGGACGTCGTGCTGACCGTCGCGTCGTTCACGTTGTAGATCGGCTGCGTGGTGCACGCGCCGAGCACCGCCACCGCGGCGACGGCGCCGAGAATCTTCTTCACGTTCATCTTGTTCTCCCTTTTCGATCTCGAGGGGCAAAGCCCGCGCCACTGTAGCAAACCCGCAGGAGGAACGCACCATGGCATCGAAGCAGCAACGCAAGCCGCGCCGCGGCGCGATTACCGTTCGCGATCGCGAGCCGCGCGCGACCGCGAACCGCACCATGGCGCGCATGGGCGAGAAGGCAACGTCGGCGCTCGATCCCGCGGGCGGCAAGGATCCCGACCGCATGCCCGCTGCGCGCAGCCGGCGCGAGCGCGGCAACCCGCGCGCCGACCGCAGCGTGCGCTCGTACAAGGGACGGGACGACGACGTCTAGCGTCGCGCGAGTGAACGCCTGACACGAGGCCGCGTCAGGCGTCGATGCTTCGTGGCGGGCGCGGGCGCGCCCGCCCTTGCTGCGACTTACGGAATGATCGGGTGGCGCCGGCGCCCGGCCATCGCGCCGAGCACCGCCGCGAAGAGCGACAGGATCAGCGCGATGAACGCGCCCCACAGCGCCTTGGTCGCGGTCGGCTGCGCCTGCGCGGCCTTCTGCTGCAGGGTGCCGTCCGCCTGGGCGTTCGAGATCTTCGACTTGATCTGGTCGACGATGCCGGCAGCTCCACCGTTCTGCTGCGCCTGGCTCTGCACCTGGTTCGCCGCGTTGTTCGCCTCGGGCGTGCCCTGCATCGCGGTCGCCGTCGTCTGCGCGGCCATGCCCATCATCTTGAGCGCGCCGCCGGTGAGCGAGGCGAGGCTCGTCGTGGCGAGATAGGCCATGAGGAGCAGCGTGACGATCCACACGAGCGCGCCTTCCCAGAAGCCGGTCGCGCCGTCGAAGATCGCGCCGATGCGCGTCGAGACCATGCCGCCGACGAAGAGCGCGATGAGCAGCGAGACGCCGCCCCAGATGCCCGCCGCCATTCCGGCGGTGCCCGCGTCGGTGCTTTGCGGGTTCGCGGCGGTCACGCCCACCGCCATGCCGAGCGCGGCGAGCAGCAACAGCAGGCCGACGGCGGTGAGCACGCCGCCCCAGATGCCGCCCCACGAGACGCGGATGCCCTCGAGCGTCATGGGACGCGTGACGGTGACGTTGTTGACGGCGGTCGCGGCGCGCCGGCGGTCGATGGGACCGTTGCGGCGTTCGCGTCCGACATCGGGAGTGATGGCGGCCATGGTCGATCTCCTCGGAACTTTAGGTGAGAGGTCGACCCAGCGCGCGTTTGGCCGGTTCCGGCCCGCCCTTCCCTCCGATGGACTATGCGTTCAGCGCCGCGAGCCGAGCGGCTTCTTCCCGCTCCAGAACGGCAGCGCGGCGAGGATCACGCACGCCATCGAGAACGCGAAGCTCGCGCGATAGCCGCCCGTGACGTCGTAGAGCACGCCCGACATCCACGAGCCGAGCGCCCCCGCCATCGACATGCACGCGAAGATCGTCCCGTAGATCGTCGCGAACGCGGGGCCCTTGAAGATGCGCGCGGTGAGGCTCGCGATGATCGGGCCGCGCGCGCCCTGCGAGATGCCGAAGAGGAGCACGAACGGCACGACGAGCCAGCGCGCGGGATGGAACGAGAGCAGCAGCAGGAACGCGATGCCGAGGAAGGTGGCCGTGAAGCTCGCGGTCGCGGTCGCGCGATAGCCGAAGCGGTCCGACGACCAGCCCGACGCGGTCATGCCGAGCACGGAAAGGAAACCGGCGAACCCGAACGCGCTCGCCGCTTCGAGCGGCGCGAGGCCCACCTGCACGAGATAGGCGACGATCTGCGCGAGCATCGCGTACATCGCCATCGCCGTGAACGCGAACACCTGCACGAGCTGCCAGTACTCGCGCGTCGCGAGCGCGCTCTTCAGCGGCCAGGCGCGCGTCTCGTCGAGCGCGGAGCCGGCGGGACGCGACGCGCGCGGCCGGCCGGCCTGCAGGTCGCGCCACGGCAGCAGCAGCACGATGGGAAAGACGACGAGCACGATCCCGGCCAGGATCGTGTACGTCTGTCGCCAGCCCTGCGTCTCGATGAGGTACTGCGCGAGCGGCACGATGAGGAGCGTGCCCGTGCCGAAGCCCGCGTAGGCGACACCGATCGCGGTGCTCATGCGCTCGCGGAACCAGCGGCTGATGAGCGTCGAGGCGGGCACCATCCCGAGCATCGACACGCCCATGCCGATGAAGACGCCGATGCACAGCTGGAACTGCCAGAGCTTGGCGAGGTGGCCCGCGACGAGGCACCCGGTCCCGAGCAGGAGCACACCGGCGGGATACACGACGCGCGGCCCCCAGCGATCGAGCAGCGCGCCGGTGAGCGGCGAGGTGAGCCCGGTCATCACGAGGTAGATCGAGTACACGCTCGAGACCTCCGCGCGCTTCCATCCGAACGCATCGGAGAGCGGCAGCAGGAACACGATGAACGTGTCGCCCACGCCGCGGCCGAGCAGGTTGCACGCGAAGCAGAGGCAGAGCACGAGTCCCGCCATGACGGCGGTCGAGCGCGATGCGGAAGCGCGGGAAGACCTCAAGCGGGGGCGGTGCGCAGTGCAACCTTCATGGGGCGCCTATTGTACGAAATCGGCGCACGATCCGTAGGCGCCCGGGCAGCGCGACTCACGTCCTGCTGGCCTTGGCGAGGCCGGTGATGGTAATTTGGGCCTGCTCCAACACCAATTACAACGTCTCATCGCTCGCATGGCGCAACCCCGCAAGCTCTATGTCGGAGACGGCGTCCTCGCCTGCCCGGCGGTCGTTTCGAATCCCGGCGCCCTCGCCTTCTGTCGGCTGATCGTCGAGGCGGCGCCACGCCCGCTGGGCGCGTTCACCCTCGTCTACGAGGACGCGGTCCTGCAGTTCGGCACACCCGACCCCGAGTCCGCCCGCATCCTGGCCACGCTTCATCGCCAGGAAGATCCGGGCCTTGCCGCCGTGCCCGGGCCGCAGCCGGCCGCGGTCACCGCGCAATCGCTCGGGTTCGACCTCTCGCATCCGACGCTCGGCCTGACGATGGAAACCGGGCGCCGCTACCCGCTGCCCGCGCGACGCGACCGCAAGCCGGGCGAGTGGGTGGATCCCGTCATGCACGTGAAGACCGGCGCGTTCTTCGTCCGGGCGCTCGCACAGCGCAACCTCGGCGTCGGCGAGTCGTTCCTCGCGGGCGAGTTCGAGATGCTGCGCGGCTCGGTGCACCACTTCGTCATGTTCTTCCTCGCCAACGCGATCGACCGCGGCATCGCGCTGCCCGCCACCGAGAGCGCGAAGCTCATCTGGCAATTCGCGCGGTGGCGCGCGACGCGCTCGCACAACGAGGACATCGCGGAGCACTACGACGTCGGCGACAACATCATGGTGCCGATGCTCGGCGCAACCGGGTGCTACACCTGCGGCTACATGCGCTCCGAGGACGAGGACCTCGACCGCATGCAGGTGAACAAGATGAACCTCATCTTCTCGAAGCTGCGCCTGCGGCCCGGCATGCGCGTGCTCGACACCGGCTGCGGCAACGGCGGGATGCTCGTGCACGCCGCTCTTTCGTGGCATTGCGAGGGCGAGGGCTTCACCAACAGCTACAACATGGCCTCGCTCGCGCAGCGCAACGCCGACAGCAACGGCGTAGGCGACCGCGTGAAGATCCATCACGCGGACCTCTCGCTGCTGCGCGAATACCCGGACCACCACTTCGACGCGATCTACCAGGTGGGCATCTGGGAGCACATCCCGTTCGCCGACTACGCGGAGGTCGTGCGCGAGTGCCACCGCATCCTCAAACCCAACGGGCGCATCCTCATCCACTCGATCGGCAGCCACACCGCGAAGCACGTGCGCGACGGGTTCATCCAAAAGTACGTCTTCCGCGACTCGCAGCAGCTGCGCCTCCACAGCCTGCTCGACGAGGCCCGCAAGCACGACATGTACGTGGCCGACATCGAGAACATCGGCCGCCACTACTACTGGACCCTCTGGTACTGGCGCCGCAACCTGATCGAGGCCTACGAACGCGACCCGAGCATCCGCGAACGCGATTTCCGCGTGATGCTCTACTTCCTCGAGTGCTGCATGGGCGAGTCGCGCGCGGGGGACGGCTCGCTCTACCACGTCCTCCTCCACCGGGAAGCGCGCGACTACCGCCAGACCTGGCGCGTCGACGGGCGCATGCAGGAGCCGGGCCGCGGGGCGATCGACGACCGGCCGTTCCTCATGAAACCGTGCAACGAGAACGAGCATCTGCACAACGACGCCAACACGCCCGGGCGCCTCGCGCGGCCGGTCTACCGCGCGCCGGGAATCCTGAGGCGCGTGCACCACATCCTCAGCAACATGAAGAGCACCCGGCACCAATGAGCCTCGTCACCCCTCGCGCGGCGCCGGCGGCCGCGACCGACACGGTCGCCGAGCTGATCGCCGCACGGCCGGTGTTCCGCGGCTGCGGCGCCGAGGACATCGCGGCGCTCGCGCGCCTCGCACACTTCGAGACGCACGAGGACGAGGCCGGGGTGGATCGCGAGGTCGACGAGTCGCGCGAGATGCTGATCATCTGGCAGGGCGAGAACCGCAGGCTGGTGCTGCCGATCGATGCGGTGATCGAGCTGGCCGAGCATCGCCGAAGCCTGGCTCCCGCGATGGCGCCGCTCGCCCGCCTCCTCGCCGGCCGGCTGCACGGCGCGCGCACGAGCGCGAAGGAATCGCTCGCCCATGCGCTGGAGCTCGCCCACACGCGCGTGGTCATGGGCAAGTTCATCCTGCTCCTGATCGTCACTTATTCGCTCTACGTCTGGTTCCTCGGCACCGCCAAGCAGGTGACGGAGATCCTCGGCCGTAGCGAGCTCGTCACGATCTCCATCGCAGCCGCGGTCGCCGCGGTGGTGTTCCACTTCATGCGCACCACCGGCTATCCGCCTTCGTTCTTCGGGCTCACGCTGAGAAACTGGCGCCACCACACCGCCGAGGCGGTCATCCTCACGCTGCCGCTCATGCTGGCGACGGTGCTGCTCAAGATCGCGCTCGTACGGTGGGTCCCGGCGATGCACGACGAGCCGATTTTCCAGATGTTCTCGTCGTTCCACGGCGATGCGGCGAGCGTGTTCAACCCCTGGCTCTTCCTCGGGTACATCACCTTCGCGCCGCTGCAGGAGCTCATCCACCGCGGCAGCGTCCAGGGCGGCCTGGAGCACTTCTTCGTGGGCCCCAATCGCCGCTGGGCCGCGATCCTCTGCTCGAACGTCGTCTTCTCCGCCGGGCATCTGTACATCTCGCCCGGCCTGTCGTTGTTGTCGTTCGTCGCGGGCATCTTCTGGGGATGGCTCTACAGCCGGCAACGCGGGCTGGTCGGCGTGTCGGTCTCGCACGTGCTGCTCGGCTTCTGGGCGTTCGAGGTCGTCGACCTGGGAGTCCTCGAATGAGCGCGGTGCCGACGCTGGAGCGCGCGGTGCTGCGCCGCGAGATGCCCGACGAGCTGTTCGAGCTTCCGCTGCTGGCCACGTTCGGCAAGGCGTGCTTCCTCATCGCGGTGGCGCTCGCCCTGTACCAGCTGCTGCTGTGGTCGACGTCGATCGTCTCGATGGCGGCCATCGGCGTCGCGATCGGGCTGGTGCTCTTCGCCGACGCGGCGATCGGGCACGAGTCGGGCCACCTGACCGCGAGCCGCAACCGCTTCCTGAACGACTTCACCGGCGTGATCACGATGTCCCTGGTCGGGATGCCGTCGCGCGGCTGGAAGGTGTACCACGACATCCACCATCGCCACACGGGCGTCCTCGGCATCGACACCGACGCGCAGTACACCGTCGCCCAGTACGTCTCGATGAGCCCCGCGCGCCGGCGCGCGATGCGCTGGGTGTGCGAGCACGAGTTCATCTTCTGGCCGCTGGGCGCGATCATCATCGCCGGCATCTGCTGGAGCTACTCGCTCGACATCGCCAGGCGCCCCGAGGCCTATGCGCGCCGCGTGCGCGTCTGGAACGCGGCCGACATGGCGATGTCGCTCGCGGTGATCGCCGCCGCCGCGGCGTTCGGCCTCGCGAACGGCCCGACGCTCTTCTTCTTCGGCGTGGTGCTGCCCTATCTCGTGGGCGGCGTGATGGGCGCCTGCACGTTCACGACCAACCACCGCAACCGGCCGCCGCTCACGCGCGAGCAGGCGGCTCGCGTGCGCAACTACTTCCACCTGAACACGCGCACCCTCACGTTCCCGCGGTGGCTGCCGGGCAACTATTTCACCGGCTACGTTCCGTGGCAGATCGAGCACCACATGTTTCCCACCGTAGCGGGCCGCAAGCTGAAGGAAGTCTCGCCGTGGGTGCGCAAGCACGCGGCCGAGCGCGGCGTCGTTCTCGAGTACGTCGACTACGTGAAGGCCTCGATCGCCGTGTCCCGCACGCGGTTCGCCTGGGGCGCGGACGGCCAGCTGCACGCGTTCGCCGACATCGACAGGAGGCTCGCCGAGGGCCTGCCGCCGCAGCGCATGCCGGGCTACGAATGCGAGACGAAGGCGGTGCCGCGGCGCGACTTGCGCGACCTGTTCGGCCTCAGGTAGCCGCGAAGGGGCAAGCGGGCGGCGCCGCCGCGCGCTTCCTCTCGATGATCCCCGCGGCCAGGCGCTGCAGGTACATCGCGATGGTCTCCACGCGGATGCGCACGGAGCCGGCGGGCTTCGTGGAATCGAGGTCCTGGAACGAGAAGAACAGGGTGCCCGATCGTTCCACGATGGATTGCACCGGCGTGTACGTCGGCTGGTCCATGCCGCACTCGTAGGACGAGAGCCGCACGACGCATGCGATCCACGGCATGCGTGCGGCGAACTTCGCGGCCCACAGGATCTCGTTGGTGTTCGCGCTGTACGAGGACGGCCATACGTCGGCGATGTCCATCGGGTCGCGGATGCGGCCCGCTTCGATGTCCGGGCGGAACATCCACTCCATCAGGTCGTCGTCCAGCGGCAGGTGTTGCGACCACAGGACCGGATATCCGTACGCCTGTAGGTCGGCCTCGATCTCGTGACCGATTCCCGGATCCATGTGGTAGGGCCGCGCCACGACGAGGATGCACGGACTGCCGATCCGCGCGCACTGCTCGAGGATGTCGCGGCTCTTGCGGCGCGCGCGGCGCGCGAAGGCCTCGAGCGCCTCGAAGCCGCGCTTCGTGGCATGCGCCACCTCGCGCGCCGTGAGCCCGGGAATCGTGCCCTTCAGCGCCTCGTAGAGTTGCCGGGCCGCGAGCGGCGGCTCGTCGAGGTTCACGAGCGGGGCGACGTAGCGCATGGCCTTCTCGGCGAAGGCGTCGCCGGTCTTGAGATAGCCCGCCTTGATGTTCTCCGGCGCGGCCATCACCCTCGGGCAGGCGAGCGAGGCCTTCACGTGCGGCCCGAGGAAGGACGGCACCGAATAGATCATCGGCGAGAGCAGCACGTCCGCCCGATGGTGCTTGCGGGCCATGAGCTCGCCGTAGTGCCCTGACATGCACTTCACGGGATAGCAGCAGTCCACGGTCCCGCGGCCCTTGCCGAACTCGCGCGCTTGCTCCTCCGACGTGTCGGAGGAAAAATCCACGCGCCGCCCCTCGATGCCGAGCGCGGCGAGGAAGGCGATCCAGAACTGGTGCGTGGACCACATGTTCAGGACGCGCGGGATGGCCACGCGGATCTCGCCGCGCGGCTTGGCGAGCGGCTGCGCCTCAGGCGTCGGCGCGCAGCGGCCGGAAAGCTTCGTCCCGGACCAGTTGAGCAATGTTCGGATGGGCACCACGCGCCTTCTCCAGCTGCGCCTTCACCACGCGCATCTCGTTGGCATCCTCGACCAGCCCCTTCGGGCACGAGTTGCCGGCGATGACGCGCTCCCAGCCTTCCTCGAGGGGCACCTTGCTCCATGAGCGGCCCTTGCCGCCCTCGACCCGCACGTCGATGAACGTGCGCTTGCACGAGACCGGGCACCAGGTGCAGGTCGTATGCTCGTTGGTCGTGCTCACGTGCTCGAGCGCCTCGATCTCGTCGTAGCCGCGGAAGCGCGTGGGTGCGCCGGCCGCGAGGTGATCGCGGGCGCACAACGCCGCCCCAATGGCGCCCGCCTCTCCCGAATATGGGTGCACCACGACTTCGGCATCGGGAACCTTGCCGCGTATGAAATCGATCTGCGCCTTCACGACCGCGAGGTTGCGGTGCGTGCCGCCCTGGAGCACGAACTTGCGACCGGCGGCCGCGAGGTTCTGCAGCTGGCCCGCGTAGACCCACACGTTGAGCGGCAGCACCGCGGCGAGCGAGGCCATGATCTCCTCGGCCGACCAGCCCTTGCGCTGCTGGTTCACGATGTCCGATTGCAGGAAGACGCCGCAGCCCATCGCGAGCGACGGGATCGCCTTCGCCTCGAAGGCCTTCGCGGCGTATTCGTCGAGCTTCACGGCATAGCGCTCGGCCACGCCCTGGAGGAAGGCGCCGTTGCCGGACGAGCATTGCGAGTTCAGGCGGAAATCCGCCACCGTACCCTGGCGCAGGATCATGATCTTCACGTCGGCGCCCCCGACGTCGCAGATCACGTCGGCGTCGGGAAAGTAGTGCAGCGCCGCGGTCGCGTGCGCGACGGTCTCGACCACGCTCACGTCGGCACCCACGATGTCGCGCAGGAGGTCCTTGCCGTAGCCCGTCAGCGCGAGCGCATCGATGCGCTCGAATCCCGCCGCACGCACCTTGCGCAGGACGCGCTTCGCATCCTCGATCGGGTTGCCCCGGGACGGCTCGTAACAGTCGGCGAGCAATTCTCCCTGCGCGTCCATCACCACGGCCTTGGCGGTCGTGCTGCCGAAATCGCAACCCACGATCACCTTCGCCGCCGTGCTCGCGCGAACCGGCCCGCTTCGCGGCCGCGCGTACTGCGCGAGGAAGGCATCGAGCTCGCCCGGCTCCTTCACGAGACCGGGCGCGCCGTTCTTCGCCTTCTCCTCCCACTGCCCCTTCTCGATCCAGTGGCGCAGCTTCTCCTCGCCGGCGTAGCGGCCCGCGTGCACGTCATCGCCCGCCATCTCGATGCAGCCCAGGCAGGCGTAATAGAGCGCGTCGCGGGGAACGACGATCAGCTCCTCGGGCGCGAGGCCCCGCGGCAGCGGCACCTTGCGCTCGGACCAGAGCTTCGCGAGGTGGTGTACCCACGCCTCGCGCAGGCCGCGGAAGAAAAGGTTCGGCCCGCCGAGCAACAGCACGCGCGGCGTGGGCGTGTTGCCCTTGGTGAGCGTGGCGAGGTTCTGGTAGACCACCGCCTCGAACAGGCTGGCGATGATCTCCGCGACCGGCACGCCCGACTTCACGAGCGTGTTCGAGTCGCTCTCGGCGAAGATGCCGCACTTGGAGCTGATCTTGTGCAGGTCGAGCCCCCGGTAGCGCATCTCGCAAAGGGCGGCTTCCGGCACGTCGAGCTTGCGCGCCGTCTTCTCGATGAACGTCCCGGTCCCGCCGCTGCACGCCGACTGCATGAACACCTGCTTGGAACGGCCGTCGCTGGAGGGCGTGAAGAAGAGCGTCTTCATGTCCTCGCCGCCGATCTCCGAGACGAAGTTCACGTCCGGATGGATCTTCTCGACGGCCGCGGCCACCGCGACCACCTCCTGCACGAACTTCGCGCCGATCAGGGGAGCGATCATGCCGCCGCCGGAGCCGGTCACGAAGACGCGGTCGCCGCGCGGCTCGAGCCCGCACTCGTCGCGCATGCGCTCGAGGAAAGCGAGGACCGTCTCCGCCTGCTTCGTGTTGTGCCGCTGGTAGTCGCGCCATACCACCTCGCCGGCTTCCACCAGCGCCGCCTTGACGGTCGTGGAGCCGACGTCGAGGCCGACGATGCGCGCCATGTCAGCGCGAGCCGACGTGCAGGGCGAGGTTCGCCGCGGTGCCCGCGACCCCGTGATGCGGCACGGCGTAGGTCGCGCGCCTAAGCTCCGGGCGTTTGTCCACGGCGGCCCGCAGCCGTGACTCGTCCAGGCCGGTGCGTTCCAGCGCCAGCTCGAACTCGCGCTGCGCGCGCCGGCGCGCTTCGGTGAGCGTCATCTGGCAGCGCGACAGGGCGTGCACCTCCGCATCGCCCTTGATCTCGATCGGCGCGTAGAGCAGGTCGGGGTGGCGGCCGGTTACGGCGGCCATGGCCCCGACGCTCATGGTGTTGGGCATGCACGAATACGGCGAGAGCTCGCACACCATGTGCGCCTTGCGGTGCAGGTGCGCCCACAGGGCCTTGCCGACGAGCATGTCGCCCTCGCCGCCGTTCAGCCGGCTGTGGAACCACGGCTCGGCGAGCGCGCGCAGCTCGCGTTGCGACGGAAGCTCGCGCGGCACGCCGCCCAGGGCGCGACGCATGCGCGTGTGCGTCCAACGCAGGAGCGCCTGCGCGGCATGGATGGCCAGCGCCTTTCCCCTCGCCCCGCGGCGCAGCCCGACGCGATCCTCGTGCTCCTGCGCGGCCAGGCGCATCAGGTAGTCGAGCCACACGGTGATCGCCGCCGGATAGACTTCCGCGCCTTCGCGCTCGAGCCAGCGATGCATGTTGTGGTTCGGGTCGCCTTCGACGGTCTGCAGGTAGAACTCGCCCGTGATCTTGACCACCGGCTTTACCCGCAGCCGGTCGACCTCGACCGCGTCGAAGCGGCGCCGCACTTCGCCCATGGCGCGAACGAAGTAGCCGGTGGCGAAATGCCAGACGGCCGATCCCACGCCGCGCGGCTGCCGCGGTCGCTTGCGGAAGACCTCGTAGAGATACTCGATCGACGCGCGCGCCACGCGCTCGGTTTCGCCCGCGTTCACCTCGAAGGGGCGCGTGTGGTACTCCAGGTCCTGCACGACGTCGGCGAGAACCACCGCCCACACCGCGCCGAGCGTGAAGGGCAGGTCGAGATCGAGGCCCCCGCCCGGGGCGGCGCCCTGGTCGAGGCCGTCCTGGCCGAGGAGGAACATGCGGAACGCATCGAGGCCGCTGTTGCGCAGCGCCAGCTCGTAGCTCTGGTGGTACTGCCCGAAGCGGCACGCGCCGCACGAGCCGGCGGTGACGTAGACGTAGCGCCGCGCCACCTCGTCGGCGCCGATGCGCTGCGCCTCGCTGGAGAGGAACGAGGCGAGGTTGCCCGTGGTGAAGCTGGTCGGGCAGCACTGGCCGATGTCGGCGAGCTCGCGTCCCTTCAGGAGGTCGGCCGTGGTCGCGACGGGAAGCGCCTGCGCGCGATAGCCGAGATTCTCCATCGCGCCCTGGATCAGGCGCTCGACGCGCCAGTGCAGGCCGCCGAAGAGGACCGTCACGTCGGCGCGCTCCTCGCGCGTGAACGGCCGCGGCCGATACGTCTCGTAGGCTTGCGGCTGCCCGCGCGCGGGCAGCGGACCGGGCGCCGGTCGCGGGCGTTGCGCTTCTTCCTTGCGCACGATGGGGATCGTGCGCCGCGCGTTCCCCTCCTCCGTGCGCGGGCGGATTGCTGACGCGTCCGTGGCCATGAGCGTCGACTCCTGTTTTTTCCGCATTGTATCCTCTGGGCATGAAAGGGCAACGAGTCTTCGCGGCGACCGCGCGCAGCTATTCGGTCGCGATCCGATACATGGTCCGCGCCCGGTGGTGGACATGGAGCCGTTCCCAGCCGGGATGGGCGCAGCTGCAGTCCGCGTGGTCCGCCGTCGAGGGCTCGATCGCGGTGCGCGACGGGCTCTGCGGGACGCTGGCGCAGCACGATCGCCTCGAGCTGCTGGTCGACGGCGCGCAAGGGTTCGCGCGGCGCAGCGAGCTGTATGCGCGCGCCCGCGCCACGCTCGACATCGCCACCTACTACATCCAGTCGGACGCGACGGGGTGGGACACCGTGCGCGAGCTGGCGGCGTGCGTGGCGCGCGGGGTGCGCGTGCGCCTGCTCGTCGACCACTTCATGACGTCGAAGAAGCGCCAGGAAGTGGCCGGCATGGACGCCCTCATGCGGGGGATCGTCGCCGCCGGCATCGAGCTGCGCGAGTGGCGCGACCGGCTGCGTCCCTACGACAGCAACCACCGCAAGATGATCGTCGTCGACGGCGCCGCCGCGCTCGTGGGCGGGCGCAACTTCGCGGACCATTACCGCGGCAACGAGTGGCGGGACGTCGACCTCGTGCTCGAGGGGGAATGCGTGGGGCCGCTCGCGGCGATTTTCGAGGAGACCTGGTCGATGAGCGAGCGCGGCGGCGACGCCGGCCACACGCATCGACCGTGGTTCGATTGCGTGCCCGCCGCGATCGAGGCCGATCCGGTCATGCGCTTCGTGCTCGCCGCGG
Organism: uncultured Burkholderiales bacterium; assembly: GCA_964403515.1. Lineage (GTDB taxonomy): Bacteria > Pseudomonadota > Gammaproteobacteria > Burkholderiales > Usitatibacteraceae > Usitatibacter. The sequence goes on from CAYOGL010000004.1 coordinate 136,746, forward strand.
TGGGCGCCGCGCGCCGCACCGTGGACCTGGAGCTCGCGTACTTCGTCGCGCACGACGCGCTCTGCGGGGCGCTCGAGCGCTGCGCGCGGCGCGGGGTGCGCGTGCGGCTGCTCACGAACTCCGCCGAGTCGAACGACCTGCCCTTCAGCGTCTGGACGGCCTACCGCGGCGTGCGCCGCCTGCTCGAGGCCGGATGCGAGGTGTACGCGCGACGCGGCAAGGGTCGGACCCTGCACGGCAAGTACGTCGTCGTGGACGGCGAGTGGCTCACTTTCGGCAGCCACAACCTCGACTACTACTCGCTGCGCTACTGCTGCGAGACGAACCTGCAGGTACGCGACGTCCGGCTGGCCACGCAGCTCGGCGCCGCATTCGAGGCGGGGCTCGCCGACGCAACAGCGCTCTCGCTCGACGGAGAAATACGGCCGTGGCTCTCGCGGCGGCCGTTCCTGCAGGCCTTCGACCTTGCGTTCCGCGACTTTCAGTAGCCGCCTCGCGCTGCTCGCGGCAGGCGCGCTGTGCGGGATCGACGCGGGCGCGATCGGACCGCTGCTTCCCGCGATGCGCGAGGCGAGCGGCGCGGGCGCCGCGACCGGCTCCCTCCTCGTATCGCTGTACGTGGCCGGGCAGCTCGCGGGCATCGCGGCCTCGGGTGTCACGGCACGCCGCGCGGGATCGGGCGCGGTCTTCCGGGCGAACGCCGCGCTTGCAGCCGCCGGGTCGCTGGTCGCGCTGCTCACGAGCGATCTGCAATGGCTGCTCCTCGCGCGGCTCCTCCAGGGCCTCGGCCAGGGCGCCCTCCTGCCCATGGCCGCGGCGATCGTCGCGGCAAGCTTTCCGCCCGAGCACCAGGGTCGATGGATTGGCGCACTCTCCCTCGCGTACGGCGTGGCCTTCCTCGCGGCGATCGTGGCCACCCCTTCGGTCATCCGGCTCACCTGGCACGCTCCATTCGCCGTGTCCCTCGTCCTTGCCGTCACCGCTTCGGTGCTCGTCTCGACGCCGCGCGCCGCGGCCGTTCCCGCTGCCCGGCCGCCTCGGCTCGGGCGCACGTTGCGCCCGTTGCTGCTCGTCGCGCTGGGTACCGGCGTGGGCCAGGCTGCAGTCGTCTACCTGCCGACGCTCTCGATCCTGCGGCTCGGCATCGACGCGACCGAGACCGGACGGCTCATGTTGCCGCTGGTCGTGTGCGGGGTTGGCGCCACGATCGCCATCACGCTCTGGATGGATCGGCTCGGCGCACACGTGCTGCTCGTCGGCGGCGCCGCGGCGACGTTGGTCGCGATCGCGATCTGCGCCTGGGCTCCCGCGTCGCAAGCGCTGTTCATGGCGGGCAGCGCCCTGCTCGGCGCGGGCATCACGGCGCTCTGCGGCGGTCCGCTTCGCTACGCCGCCATGCGCGCGGTTGCGCCGGGCGCGCAATCGATCGCGCAGGCGAGCGTCGCGCTGGTGACCAACGTGGGCGTGCTCGCAGGCAGCCTGCTGATCGGCGCGGTCGCCGCCGCGCACGGCGACGAGCGCACCGCGCTGCAGACCGCGCTCGCGGCGGCGTGCGCCATCATGGCCGCGACGTTCCTGCCCCTCGCGCGCAAGCACGCCGCGCGGGCGACCTGGGACGGCGATTGTACGCAGGCGCCGCGCAGCCCGTAGAATCGGCCGCTGCCGTGCACCCGTCTTCCGGCGCCGGCGCCCAACGATTCCAAGGAGGAGCCCCATGAAGCGCTTGTTCCTGGCATTGTCGTTCGCGAGCGGCCTGGCTTTCGCGCAGCAGGACGTGCCCACCATCGCGTTCGATTCGGTCCCCGATTTCCTCAAGCTGCCGAAGGACGTGTACCTGGGCGAGGCCACCGGCGTGGCGGTGAATTCGAAGGGCCACGTGTTCGTGCTCTCGCGCGGCAACACGACCGGACCCGCGTACGCCGCCGCCGCCGCGCAGTTGCTCGAGTTCGACGGCAACGGCAAGTTCGTGCGCGAGATCGGTCACAACCTCTACGCGTGGTCGTTCGGCCACTCGGTGCGCGTCGACAAGGACGACAACATCTGGGCCGTCGACAAGGGCTCCGACATGGTCGTGAAGTTCGACCCGCAGGGGCGCGTCGTCATGGTGTTCGGCCGCAAGCAGGAAGCCTCGGACGAGGACACCGCGCCGCTCAAGCACCCGAAGCCGCCGCTGCCCGCGGAGGACGGACGCTTCCGCCAGGTGACCGACGTGACCTGGGATCCCGAGGGCAACATCTACATCAGCGACGGCTACATCAACTCGCGCGTGGCGAAGGCGGACAAGAACGGCAATTGGCTCAAGTCGTGGGGCGAGCGCGGCAACAAGCCCGGCCAGTTCAACACGCCGCACAACATCGCGGCCGACGCGAAGGGCAACATCTACGTGGCCGACCGGTTCAACCGGCGCATCCAGGTCTTCGACGGCGACGGCAACTTCCTGCGCGCGATCACCATCGACGTGCCGTTCGACCACAACGCGCGAGCCGCCATCGGCAACAAGCCCGACCCCGAGGCGAAGGAAGGCACGTTCGCACCCGGCGCGCCGTGGACCGTGTGCATCACGCCGCCGCCCAACCAGGTGCTCTTCACGTCGGATGCGTACCCGGGCCGCGTCTACAAGGTCTCGCTCGACGGCAAGGTGCTCGGCGTCCTCGGCGAATCGGGCAAGCAGCCGAAGCAGTTCGGCTGGGTGCACGAGATCGCGTGCCCGAACGAGCACACCATCTTCGTCGCCGAGCTGCTGAACTGGCGCGTGCAGAAGCTCCTGCTGCACTGACGGCGCACAGCAGTCCGGACCGAGGCCTGCGCTCGAGCGCAGGCCTCTCGTAACGCTCCCCGCGCGGCCGCCGGCCTTCCAGGCCGTTCAACGGGCGTGCTGCCAGAACCAGCTCAGCGCCGCCCGATATTCCCTGTCCATGTCACCCAGGTTCATGACGGCGCTCTCGCTCAGGGTATGGCCCGCATCGGGGACTCTGCGCACGGTCACGTCCCGACCCGCGACGCGCAGCCTTGCGATCGCCACTTCCTCCGAGAGCGCGGGCGTCGATGCATCTGCCGTGCCGAACGCGATGTAGACGCGCGCCTTGCTGCGCAGGAGCTCTTCGCCGGGGTCAACGCGGAAGAACGACGACCATCGCTTGTAGGGATGGCCCCACGCGAACTCGGTAGCGCTGTCCGGGTTCGCGCGGATCGCCTCGAGGTTTCGCTCGGTCTCCGCGAGGCAGGTGGACGGCTCGAAGCCGTGATAGCACTTCGCGACGAAGTCGAAGAGCTGCGTCGTTCCCGATCCGCCGATGGAGACGACGTCCGTGACGCCGGGATCACGTCCCGCGAGCAGGTCGGCCATGTTGGCGCCCTCCGAGAATCCGAACACGAGCGTCCTCTTGCCGTCGACCCACGGAAGCTTCCTGGCATCGTTCAACGCGGACCGCAGCGCCACGAGCCAGCGCTCGGCCGTGAAATCGTCGTTGAACTCCGCGCCGCACGCTTTCGCCGTTCCCGCGGATCCGCTCGACGGTCCGCCGGCGAACGGCTTCTCGACGGCGACGACCGTGAAGTCCCCGTCCTGCGCGAACGGCCCGAGGTCGAACAGCGTCGTATACACGCCGTTCGGCTGCACGTGCATGATCGGCACGCAGCCGGAGCCCTGGATCATGAGCAGGATCGGAGCGGTCGGTGTCTTCGTCGGGCGGCTCACGTAGTAGGTGACGGTGCGGCCCAACTCGTCCACGACCTCGCGCTGCTCGAAGGGAGTACCGGGAACGGGATGCCCTGCCGTCTTGCCGGAGGTGCCCGCGAAGGCCAGCGGTGCGCACAGGAAACCAAGCGCCGTGAAGATGCGCATCAGCGTGGATCGAGCTCTCGACATGGCGTAGCGCTTCCCCGTCACGGCGTGTTGCGCGCGAGCCAGTCGTCCATCAGCCCCATGAAGCGCACCGGCTCTTCGATGAGGAAGAAATGGCTCGAGCATTCGAACGTCACGCTTTGCGCGTTGGGAATGCGCTCGCGCATCGCCTGCGCGCACACCGGCGGGCAGATCGGATCGCGCCCGCCGGAGAGGATGAGCGTCGGGCAGCGGATCTCGCCGAGCCGCTCGAGCGTGTCGTGCTCGAGGCACGCGTGGTTCTGCTCGACGTAGCAGGCCTGGAGGCGCTGCTCGCCGCCGATCAGCTGCTCGATCGCGGCGATGCGCTCGGGATGCGTGTCGAAGAACTCGGCCGAAACGAAGTTCTGCACCGAGTGGCGCGCGTGCGCCGCCCACGAGCCGGTGATCTCGAGCACGTCGCGCATGTTCGCGAGCACCCGCGCGCCGAACGGATCGAGCTTGGCGAACGAGGCGCAGAGCACGAGGCTCTTCACGCGCCCGGGCGCCATGAGCGCCATGTGCTGCGCGATCGCCCCGCCCATCGAGCGGCCCACGACGTGCGCCTGCTCGATCCTCAGTGCATCGAGGAGCGCGAGCATGTCGCCGGCCATGTCGCGCGTGCTGATCGGCTCGTCGACCTGCGTGCTCGCGCCGGCGCCGCGGCTGTCGGGCGCGATCACGCGGTAGCGCTCCTTCCACAGGTCCATCTGCGGCAGCCACGCGGTGTGATCGCCGGCGAGGCCGTGGATGAGGAGCACCGGAAAGCCCGCGCCGGCTTCGGCGTAGGCGATGTCGTATCGCCCGCACTGCGCGGTCTTCATTGCGGCATCTTCGCCGATTGCGTGAACTCGAGCATGAGCTCGACGAGCGCATCGGGCTGCTCGAGCATCGGGCAATGCCCGGATCCGGGGATGTCGGCATAGCGCGCGCCGGGGATGGCCGCCGCGACCTCGCGCGCGAGCGCGGGGGGTGTCGTCTGGTCGAGCTCGCCGCAGAGCACGAGCGTGCGGTTGGTGATCGATGCGAGCCCCGGGCGCAGGTCGAGGCGGGCGAGCGCGAGGCACGCGCGCGCGAACGCGTTCGGATCGGCGAGCGCGAGGCGGCTCTTGCGATAGGCGACCACGTCGGGGGCCGCGGCCTGGAAGGCGGGCGGGAACATGCGCCCGATCGCCGTGTCGAGGACCGCCGCCATCCCGGAAGCGTGCACGCGTTCGGCCATGCCACGGAACGGCGCGCGCGCGGGCTCCGGGAACGCGGGCACGCAATCGGCGACGATGAGCGGGCCGAACCGCGCGCCGTGCCGGATCGCGAGCTCGAGGGCGACGAAGGCACCGAAGCCGTTGCCGAACACGATCGTGTCGCGCGGCAGGCCGAGCGCGATCATCGCGTGCGACACGTGATCGGAATACGCGGCCACCGTGTCGAGCGCGCGCGGCTCCGAGCCCGCGAACCCCGGCAGGTTCAGGCACGTCACCCGGTGCGAGCGTTCGAGCGTCGGCAGCACGCGCTCGAACACGGTCGCGTCGGTGAGCAGCGAGTGCAGCAGGAACAGGTCGGGGCCGCTTCCCGAGCGCGTGTATTCGGCACGCGCGCCTCCGACGATGACGATGGGCATGGCGAAGCCTCTCAGAGAATGCCGAGATGGGTGTGCAGCAGGTCCGGTCGCGTGCGGGCATCGGCCGCGGTGCCCTCGTAGACGATGCGCCCGGTGTTCAGGATCGCCACGTCGTCGGCGACGCGCAGCGCGAGGGTCGTGTTCTGCTCGACCAGCACGATCGAGAAGCCGCGCTGCTTGAGCGCGAGCAGCGTCTCGCCCACCTCGTGCACGATGCGCGGCGCGAGGCCCTCGGACGGCTCGTCGAGCAGGAGCACGCGCGGGTTCGAGACGAGCGCGCGGCCGATCGCGAGCATCTGCTGCTCGCCGCCGGACAACGAGCCGGCGAGCTGGCGGTGGCGACGCTTCAATTCGGGGAAGCGCTCGAAGACCGTGTCGATGGTCCAGTGTCGACCCTCACCCCGGCCCTCTGCCAAGGCGGAGGGTGCACTTTGCTCGGGCGCGCTCGTATTTGCTCGACCGCGGCCAGCGTTCTGCCGCACGCGTTCCGCGACGACGAGATTCTCCAGCACCGTGAGGCTCGGGAAGACGCGCCGGCCCTGGGGCACGAGGCCGACGCCGCGACGGGCGATGGCCTCGGGTGAAAGACCGGTGATGTCGTCGCCGAAGAGGCTCACCGCGCCGGTGCGCGGCGCGAGCCAGCCGATGACCACGTTCATGCAAGTGGTCTTGCCCGCGCCGTTGCGCCCGAGGAGCGCGAGCACGCGGCCGGGCGCGAGCGTGAACGACACGTCGCGCAGCACGTGGCTGTCGCCATAGAGCGCGTTCACGCCCGCCAGGCGCAGCGCCGCGCACTCAGGCGCCAAGATAGACCTCGCGCGTGCGCGGGTGCGCCACGACTTCCGCGCGCGTGCCCTCGACGATCACGTTGCCGTAGTGCAGCACCGTGATGCGCTCTGCGAATGCGAGCGCCGCGTCGGTGTCGTGCTCGATCATCACGATGGTGACCTCGCGCGGGATCGTCTCGAGGAGCGCCTGCACGCTCTTGCGTTCCTCGCTCGACAGGCCCGCGAGCGGCTCGTCGAGCAGCAGCACCTTCGGCGACTGGGCGAGCGCCATCGCGATCTCCGCGCGCCGCTTCTCGCCGTAGGAGAGCTCGGCCACCGGGTGCTCGGCCTTGTGCTCGAGGCCCACCCGCGCGAGCACCGCGCAGGCCCGATCGTGCAGATCGCCGTCGTGCGGCAGCGGCCGCAGCGCCTGCCAGCGCGTGCGCGACAGCCCCAGCAGGCTGAGGATCACGTTGTGGCAGAGCCTGTCCTTCGGGAAGAGCGTGATGATCTGGTAGGTGCGCGCGAGCCCGCGGTGCGCGCGCTCGTCCGCGCGCAGGCCGACGATCTCCTCGCCGAACAGCCGCACCGAGCCCTCGTCGCAGCGCAGGTCGCCGCTGATCAGGTTGAAGAGCGTGGTCTTGCCCGCGCCGTTCGGGCCGATGATGAGGCGCCGCTCGCCGGCCTCGACCTCGAGCGAGACGTGGTCGGCGGCGGGCAGCCCGCCGAACGACTTGCACAGGCCCTTCACCGCGAGCGCCGGCGTGCTCATCGGGATGCCCTCCTCGTCCACCGCGAATACAGCCGCTGCGCTCCCGGGACCAGCCCGTCGGGCAGGAAGAGCACGATCACGACGAACACGACGCCGAGCAGCAGCGTCCAGCGCTCGACGTACGCGCTCACCACGTTCTTCATCACCACCACGAGCACCGCGCCCACGAACGGGCCGAGGATCGTGGCGGGGCCGCCGGCGATCACCATGAGCAGCACCTCGGCGGACTGCATGAGCGAGAGCGCGTGCGGGCTGATGAAGTTGTTGTAGTACAGGTAGAGCACGCCCGCGACCGCCGCCCAGAATCCCGAGACCACGAACGCGATCCAGCGCACGAGCCACACGTGGTAGCCGAGCGCGCCCATGCGCCGCGGCTGGTCGCGCGCGCCCTTCAGGCTCGCCCCGAAGGGCGAGAGCACGAAGAGCGCCATGAGCGCCATCGCCGCGACGAAGACCACCAGCGTGAAATAGTAGAACGCGCTCGCGCCGTTGAGGTCCAGTCCGAACGGCGTCGGCCGCGCGAGCCCCGACAGCCCGTTGTCACCGCCGGTCACGCCGACCCAGCGGTAGGCGAGGCCCCACAGGATCTGCCCGAGGGCGAGCGTGATCATGAGGAAGCCGAGGCCCGTGGCGCGCAGCGCGAGCAGGCCGAAGAACCCCGCGATGAGCGTGGTGAGCGCGACCGCCTCCACGCCCGCGACGAGCGGCCCGACGCCGCTCCTCAACGCGAACCATCCGGTCGCATACGCCGAGAGCCCGAGATAGGCCGCATGGCCGAGCGAGACCAGCCCGCCGTAGCCCACGAGGATGTTGAGGCTCATCGCGAAGATCGTCGAGATGAGCACCTGGCTCGCGAGGTTCACGTAGTACTCGTTGCCGACCACGGACGGAACGGCGATGAGCGCGATGGCGGCGGCGGCGAGGACGAGCGCGCGCCTCACGCGCTGATCCGCCCGAAGAGGCCGCGCGGACGCGCGACGAGCACGAGCACCATCGGCAGGAACAGGATCACGTACGCGAGGTCGGGCAGCAGCGCCTGGCCGAACGTGTAGATGAAGCCGATCACGATGCTGCCCACGCCCGCGCCCGCGAGGCTGCCCACGCCGCCGAGGATCACGACCACGAGCGCGAGCGGCAGCATGTCGGCGTCGAGGCCCGGATACACCGACAGGATCGGTCCCGCGATCACGCCGCCCATGCCCGCGAGGGCGGCGCCGAGACAGAACACCGTGGTGAAGAGCGAGCGCACCGGAATGCCGACCGCGCGCGCCATGTCGAGGTCGTCGACGCCGGCGCGGATCATGGCGCCGATGCGCGTCTTCTCGACGAGCAGCCACAGCCCGGCGAAGATCGCCGCGGCGATCGCGATCACGCCGAGGCGGTAGATCGGGAAGAGCGCGCCGAAGACGCGCCCCGCGCCGCGAAGCGACGCCGGTCCCGAAAGCGGGATCGGGTCCCCGCCCCAGATCCACAGGCACGAGTCGGCGATGATGAAGGCGATGCCGAGCGTGGCGAGCACCTGCGCGAGCGTCTGGCCCGCGAGCCGGCGCAGCACGAAGCGCTCTACCAGCGCGCCGAGGATCGCGATGGCGATGCCGGCGACGATCATCGCGAGCCAGAAGTTCATGCCGCTGCGCAGCAGCGTGAGCCCGACGTAGGCGCCGAGCATGAAGTACGCGCCGTGCGACAGGTTCGCGATCCGCATGAGCCCGAAGATCAGCGAGAACCCCGCCGACAGGATGAAAAGCAGCCCGCCCAGCGCGAGGCTGTTCAGGCTCTGGGTGATCCAGAAGCCCACGCGACGGCGCCCGGCGTGGCCGCTCTACTCGAGGTTCTTCGCGGGCGGGTAATCGCGCGAGTACACGGGATTGGCGAGGAACTGCTTCGGATCGTACGTCCAGAACTGGCTCACGTTCGGGTACGTCCTGATCACCGCGTTCACCAGCTTGCCGTCCTTGCGCTCGACCTTGCGGATGTACACGTTCATGATCGGGTTGCCGTACTCGTCGAGCTTGATCGCGCCGCGCGGGTCGTCGCTCATCGCCACGCCGCGCAGCGCCTTCATGAACGCGTCCCTGTCCTCGATGCGGCCCTTCACCGCCTTCAGCGCATGCTCGAGCATGAGGCCCGAGGCGTACGCGCCCACGGTGTAGTAGCCGGGATCGGCGCCGTAGGCCTTGTTGATCGCCTGCACGAAGGCCTTGTTCGCGGGGTTGTCGATCGCCGCGGTGTACCAGCCGCTCGAGATCACGCCGAGCGCCTCGTCGCCCATGTTCTTCAGCACGCCCTCGTCGACCGAGGTCATCGTGGCGAGCACCGGCGTCTTCACGCCGTACTCGTGGTACTGCTTGAGGAAGCGCGGGCCGTTCGCGCCGGCGAAGCTGATGAACACCGCGTCGACGTCGGGCTTGAGCTGCGAGATGTACGTGCCGTAGTCGGCGACGTTGAGCGGCGACCACAGCTTCTGCACGATCTTGCCGCCGTTGTCCTCGAACACGCGCTGGAAGCCGGCGACGGTCTCGTGGCCGAAGGCGAAGTCGTCGCCGATCGTGGCGATGCGCTTGTAGTGCAGCGTCTTCGCGGCGTAGTCGCCGAGCGGGTGGTTGGATTGCGCTGAGGTGCCGACCGCGCGCACGAACCACGGGTTGGGCTTCCTCTGCGTGAGGTCCTCGGCCGCCGCCGACGGCGAGATGATCGGCACCTTCACCTGGCGGATGAAGTCGTCGATGGCGAGCGCCTCGAACGCGGCGAGCGGCCCGATGATGACCTGCACCTTGTCGCGCTCGACCAGCTCCTGCGCCTTCGTCTTGGTGACCGCGGGCTGCCCCGCGGTATCCGCGGTGAAGAGCTGGATCTTGCGGCCCGCGAGCGTGTCGTTGCGCTGCTTGAGGAAGAGCGTGAGTCCTTCCTCCATCTGGCGGCCGCCGGCCGCGAGCGCGCCCGACTTGATGGTGAGGAAGCCCACGCGGATCGGCTCGTCCGCGGCCGGCGCGGGCGGGGCCGCGAGCAGCACGCCGAGCGCGGCGAGCGCCGCACGAAGGACCTTCGGGAACGGGCGAGCGGCCATCTCTTCCTCCTCCAAGGATGTCTTTGTGGTGGGCGTGCGGTGTCGGCGATGATATTCCACGGCCTCGGAAAGGGTCAACCGAGAAAGGCGCCACGCCGCGGGAGCCGGCTCAAATTCCCGGTGCGTCAGCGGGTTAACGCCCGCGCCGCCCTCGAAAGGGCCGCGTGCTAAGATATCAGCGACATGGAAAACACGGTCACCTCGAGCGCCCCCGCCGAGCCGCGGCTGTTGCGCCACGACATCTTCCGCGAGCTGCGCCAGGACATCCTCGCCTGCCGCCTGCCGCCCGGCGCGGACCTCACCGAGGCCGAGCTCGCCGAGCGCTTCGCGGTGAGCAAGTCGCCGGTGCGCGATGCGCTCTCGCGCCTCGTGCACGAGGGGCTCGTGATCGTGATGCCGCGGCAGGGCTACCGCGTGGCGCCGATCTCGTTGAAGGACGCGCACGACATGTTCGAGTATCGCGCGGTGCTCGAGGCGGCGTGCGTGCGCGTGGCGGCCGAGAGCGCGACCGACGCGCAGCTCGCCGCGCTCGATCGCTTCCGCAGGTTCGACCCGGCCGCCCATGCCGACGGCTTCATCGGGTACAACCGCGAGTTCCATTCGGCGCTCGCCGCGCTTTGCAGCAACGCGCGCCTCGTCGACGCCGTCGCGGCGCAGATGGACCAGATGGACCGCGTCGTCACGATGAGCGTGGCGGCCACGCGGCGCGCCGATCCGGCGAAGCTCGTGGCGCAGCACGTGCTCGTCATCGAGGCGCTGCAGCGGCGCGACGGGCGCCGGGCGGCCGCGCTCATCACGCGCCACATCGGCGAGGCCCGCAAGCGCGTGTGCGCGGCGCTCGCGCGGCTCGCCGTGGTCGAGTAACGCGCCTTTCCTCTTTTTCAGCACCGGAGAAACCCCATGGCCGACGTCGTCGAAACCAGTGCCTCCCGCTCCCGCGCGAACGTGCGCACCCACGGCCATTTCATCGACGGCAAGGACACGCCCTCCTCGGGCGGCCAGCTGCTCGACGTGCTGAACCCGTCCACGGGCGAGGTGATCGCGCGCATCGCGCACGGCACCGACGAGGATGTCGATCGCGCGGTGAAGAGCGCGCGGCGCGCCTTCGAGGGCAAGGAATGGGGCGGATTGTCGGAACGCCAGCGCGCGCGCCTCGTGAACAAGCTCGCCGACGCGTTCGAGGCGCATCTCGAGGAGCTCTACACGCTCGAGACGAGCAACAACGGCCGCCCGATCAACGAGACGCGCGCGCAGGTGAGCCGCCTGCCCGACTTCTTCCGCTACAACGCGGGCCTCGCGCTCGCGCGGCGCGACGCGGTGATCCCGGTGCAGGGGCCGTACCTGAACTACACCATTCGCACGCCATTGGGCGTCGTGGGCAACTCCACGCCCTTCAACCATCCGCTCATGATCATGGTGAAGAGCCTCGGGCCCGTGTTCGCCTCGGGGTGCACGACGGTGGTGAAGCCCTCCGAATACACGCCGCTCACCACGCTGCGCCTCGCGGAGATCTTCCTCGAGGCCGGATTGCCGCCCGGCGTGTTCAACATCGTGACCGGCCTGGGACCCACCACCGGGAAGGCGCTCGCCTCGCACCCGGGCCTCGACAAGTTCGTGCTCACCGGCGGCACCGAGGCCGGGCGCATCACGGGAGCGCTCGCCGGCGAGCGCTTCGTGCACCAGACGCTCGAGCTCGGCGGCAAGACGCCGGTGCTCGTGTTCGACGACTTCGACGTCGACCAGGCGGTGAACTACGCGGCGTTCGGCGCGTTCATCGGCGCGGGGCAGACGTGCATCTGCGGCAGCCGCCAGATCGTGCACGCGAAGGTCTACGACCAGTTCGTCGAGAAGCTCGCGAAGAAGGCGGCGACGATCCGCATCGGTGATCCGTCGGATCCCTCGGTGCAGCTGGGGCCGGTCATCTCGGCCAGGCAGCTGCAGCGCGTGCTCACCTACGTCGACATCGGGCTCGAGGAAGGCGCGCGCCTCGTGGCCGGCGGCAGGCAGCCGAAGGACGCGGCGCTCGCGCGCGGCTTCTTCGTCGAGCCGACGGTGTTCGCCGACGTGACGCCGAAGATGCGCATCTTCCAGGAAGAGGTGTTCGGCCCGTTCACTTCGGTCACCAGGTTCCACGACGAGGCCGAGGGCATCGCCTTCGCCAACGACTCGCAGTTCGCGCTCGCCGGCGCCGTGCGCACGATGAACGTCGCGCGCGCGCATCGCGTGGCGGCGAAGCTGCGTTGCGGCATCGTGTGGATCAACGATCACCACCGGCTCGATCCCGCCTCGCCCTGGGGTGGCGTCGGCATGTCGGGCATCGGGCGCGAATGCGGCACCGAGTCCTTCGATGCGCACTTCCAGGTGAAGAGCGTGATGGTCAAGGTAGACGAGGGCCCCTTCGACTGGTACCGCGACACCGCAGCCCAGCCGCGGCTCAATTAAGCGCCACGCAAGGCAGGCGCTCCGGGGCGCTTCGCTCGAAGGGCCTTCCCCGGCGCGGCATGAAGCGCCCGGCGCATCGCTCCGGCGATTGATGATGCTTCCGTAGGCGCTCGCGAAGGCTCGCGTCATCTTCGACCGCATCGCGCGGCGCCTCGACGACATCGACACCGACACGATTTCGGCATGCGGCACCCATGGCGGCCACAGGCGGTCATCCGCAACTTACGACGGCGGTTCGCGTCGTAAATGCAATCGCGGCGCGCGGTGCGCCGACACAGGGAAAGGACGAGGACTCATGGCGACGAATGCGCTCCGGCATGGCGACGAACGAGGCGCCATGGTGATGTTGCGATGGTGGTTCCTCGCGGTCGCCGAGATCGCCGGCCTGGCCGCGCTGTTCTTCACCGGCATGGCTCAGAAGCTGTGGGCGGCGGACGTGACGAAGCTGAGCATCGTGTGCCTCGTCGCGCTCGTCGTGGCCACCGGCTTCATCGGCTGGATCACGCGCCAGGCCCAGGACGGCGGCGCGGACGTCCACCACCTGCTGCCCCACGTCGACGCGTGCTGGTTCATGAGCGACGTGTTCATGGGCCTGGGCATGACCGGCACCGTGCTCGGCTTCCTCATCATGTTGAACGACGCCTTCGCCGGCAACATGGCCGCGCAGGAAGTGATGCAGCGCGCCGCGCCCGGCCTCGCCACGATCTGCGTCACGACGGCGGTGGGCCTGGTCTGCAGCATGCTCGCGAAGGCCCAGCTCGTGAACCTCGACTACCTGCTGCCGCGATGAGGCGTCGTCCGCGCCCTTACGGGTACGCGCTCTCGTTCCAGGACATGCTGATGGCGATGATCGCCGTCTACGCGTTCCTGTTCCTGACTGCGTACGCGCTCATCAAGCCGGGCGACCAGAAGCCGGGCGTGGCGACCAAGGCCGAATACATGGTCACGCTCGAGTGGCCCGAGGGCAGCCGCGACGACATCGACCTGCACCTGCTGCTGCCCGACGAGAAGATGGTGAACTTCCGCACGCGCGAGGTCGAGCACGCGATCCTCGACCACGACGACGTCGGCACCAACGGGGTCTACCGCGACCGCAACGGACAGTACGTGCGCATCCGCGAGCACAAGGAGACGATGACGCTGCGTGCGATCGTGCCGGGGACCTACGTGGCTAACGTGCACGTGTACCGCGTGAACAACCCGTCGGGCGATCCTTCCGAGACGCGGCTGCCCTACAACGCGACGGTGCGGCTCATCAAGCTCAACCCGCGCGTCGAGGAGGTGGCCGTGGCCGACGTGCCGCTCACGCGCGTGGGCGAGCAGAAGACCGCGTTCCAGTTCACCATCGGGCAGGGCGGCGAGGTGGTGGTCGAGCGCGACGCCGACGTGCCCTTCATTCCCTCGACACCGAAGTTCGCGACATCATGACGCTCCTCGCCTCCTATTGGCCGCTCGCGTTCGGGCTGCTGCTCATCGCCGCGTTCGGCAGCTGGGTGTTCATCCACAGCCACCGCAGCTACCTGCTGCGCTGGGCGCTGATTCCCGTCTCGCTGCTCGTGGCGGTCGCCTCCGCGAAGGTCTACGACGCGCGCCTCGGCTACGCGGTGGCCATGCAGCTGCCGCCCGAGTTCGTCTATCTCGGCCACCAGGTGGTCGTCGAGCAAAAGCACAAGGCGGGCATCGAGGTGTGGACGCAGTCGGCACGCACGCGGCTTTATCGCATCCCCTACTCGAAGCCGATGGAGCAGGCGCTCGAGCGTGCGCACGAGCAGGCGAAGTCCGGATTGCCCGTGGTGATGCGCCGGCAGTCGCAGTCGCCGCCCGGGTCGTCCGCGGGAAGCGGGACCCTCGCCGACAACGGCGGACCGCTCTACGAGTCCAACGTGGTGCTCCCGTCGGACCTCAATCCGAAGACGTAGCGCGCGGACCGGGCATGGTTCGAGCGACGGGAGGCTGCGCTTCCCGGATTCGCGACCCTTGTTTCATCCTGTGCTAATTGGGGTCTGTCCCCAATTGTTCGGCGGGGGCCTGGGCGAGGACCTCCTGCAGCGCGGCGAAGCGCACCGGCTTCACGAGGTGGGCGTCGAATCCCGCGTCGCGGGTGAGCGCCCGATCCTTGTCCTGGCCCCACCCGGTGAGCGCGACGAGGAACATCGACTGCCCGCGCGGCATCTCGCGCAGGCGTCGCGCCGCCTCGAGGCCGTCCATGCGCGGCATGCCGATGTCGAGCAGCGCGATATCGGGCTCGAACTGCGCGCACTTCTCGAGAGCATCGACGCCGTCGCTCGCCATGCGCACCTCGTAGCCCTCCGCTTCGAGCAGCATCGCGAGCGCTTCGGCCGCATCGCCGTTGTCGTCGGCGACCAGCACCTTGAGGCCGCGCACCGCGTGCGCTGCCTTCGGGCGCGGGGGAGCCGTCTCCGGCGCGGGCGCACTCGCGCGCAGCGGCAGGCGCAGCGTGAAGCAGCTGCCCGTGCCCGGGCCCGAGCTTTCGGCCCCGACCCGGCCCCCTTGCAGCTCGACCAGGCTGCGCACGAGCGACAAGCCGACGCCGAGGCCGCCCTTCGCGCGAGCGCGATGCGCCCGCACCTGCGAGAACAGGTCGAACACGTGGGGCAGTTCGGCCGGAGGGATGCCGATGCCACTGTCGCTCACGCGGATCACCGCCTCCGTGCCCTCGCGCGCGAGCGACACGGCGATGCGTCCGCCTTCGTCGGTGTACTTCGCGGCGTTCAGCAACAGGTTCGACAGCACCTGCGCCATGCGCTCCGCATCGATCTCGACGGCCAGCTCCTCGGCGCAACGCTCGACCACGAGCTCCTGCCCGTTCGCGGCGATCGCGGGCCGGCACTCCTCGAGGCTCGTGTCGAGCACGCGATTCAACGGCACGACCGCGCGCCTGAGCTGCAGCTTGCCGGACTTGATGCGCCCGACGTCGAGCAGGTCGTCGACGAGGCGCGCGAGCAGCCGCAGCTGGCGGTCGATCAGTTGCGCCTTGCCCGAGAGCCACACGTCGGCCGCGTACCTCATGCGCACGCCTTCCACGGCCGAGGCGAGCGGTGCCAGGCGGTTGCGCAGCTCGTGCCCGAGGGTCGCGAGGAACTCGTCCTTGCGGCGATCGGCCTCGTGCAGCGTCTCCTCCTCGGACTGGCGCTCGATGAACGCGGCGGCGAGGCCCGCGTACATGTCGAGCAGCCGCACCTCGCGCTCGCCGAGCTTGCGCGGCTCGCGGAAATGCGTCGACAGCATGCCGAGCAGCTTGCCCGCCGAATCGAAGAGCGGCGTCGACTGCACCGCGCGGTAGCCGGCCTCGCGCGCGGTGGCCACGATGGGCGCGAGCCGCTTGTCCGCCTCGACGTCCTCGATCGCCACCCGCCGCCCGGTGCGCAGCGCGATGCCGCCGGCGCAAGGGTCGCCCTCGCGCACGGTCCCGAAGCGGTCGACGAACGCCTTGCCGAAGCCGCGCTGCGCGGCGAGGTGCAGCACCTTAGCGTCCGGGTCGTAGAGCTGCAGCGTGCCGAAGGACGCGTTCAGCAGCGCCATCGTCGCCTCGAGCGTCTCCTCGAGGATCGGCTCGAGCGTCGTCGTGCGCAGCATGCGAATCGCGAGGGCATGCAGGCGATTCAGCGCCGCGAGATCGGAAGCGAAGCGCGCCTTGAGCCGCTGCGTCTCCGCGAGCGAGGCCGAGGCCGCGTCGCGAATGCGTTCCCGGTGCGCGCGCGACATCGCGACCTGGCGTTCGGCCCGCGCGAGCAGGCCGCGGGCGGAGATCGGCCGCACGAGGTAGTCGTCGGCGCCGCACGCGAGCGCGTCCACGCGCGCATCCTCGTCGCCGCGACCCGAGATGAGGATCACCGGCACGTCGCGCAGGCGCTCGTCGGCGCGCATCCGCCGCAGCAGGGCGAAGCCGTCGAGGCGCGGCAGCCCGACGTCGACCAGGGCGAGATCCGGCAGGTGGCGGCGCATCTCCTCGAACGCCTCCTCGCCGTCGGCCGCCGTGACGACGGTGAAACGCTCCTCGAGCAGGCCGCGCATGTGGTCGCGCACGGTGCGATCGGATTCGGCGACGAGCACGGTGCCCTCGCTGCGCCGCGCGCGATGCAGCGCCGCATCGGCGAGGTTGGAGGCACGGCTCGCGGCGAGCGTCCCCAATGCGGGGCGCGTCCACGGGTCGTCCTTCCCGGCGCTCTCGCTGCACGCGCACAGCAGCCCTTCGACCCGGCCGTCGACGCCGTGGATGGGGCTCAAGCTGAAGGCGAGCTCGACGTCGTCCTTGCCGCCGTCGAGCGATGCGGGCACCGCGACCAGCCGGGCCGCCTCGCCGGTCTCGAGCACCGCCTGGATCGACGGCTCGAGTCGGTGCCACATCCCGAAGAGCGCCGCGCGCGCGGGACGGCCGAGCACCGCCGGATGCTTCGCGCCGAGCAGCGGGACGTACGGATCGTTATAGAAGAGCGTGAGCTCGCGTCCCCACCACACGCTCATGGGAAACGGGGAAGCGAGGCAGATGCCGAGCGCGACGCGGAGGTTCTCGGGCCAGGTCTCCGGGTTGCCGACGGGAGTGTCGTCCCAGTCGTGCGCGCGGATCCGCTCGCCCATCTCGCCGCCGGCACGGAGAAAATTGAGCGCCATTGCGTCCAGGAAGTGTGCGGGAAAGTTTGCGGCGGCGGTTCTCGTTCTTCCCGTCACGCCTTTCCGCACCTCAATTTCCCACGAATCCGCACGGCGGCACGACAGGGGATACAGGAGCCGCCCCCGGGGAAAACCCCAGCGCTATTCCGGCGCGCTGTCCTCGGCGAGCCAGCCGCGTGCGACCGCGTAACGCACGATCTCCGGGCGATTGCGCAGCTGCAGCTTCTCGAGCGCACCGGCCTTGTACGACTCGACGGTCTTGATCGAGAGGCCGAGCTCGGCGGCGATCTGCTTGTTGCTGCGGCCCCATGCGATCGCGCGCAGCACCTCCTCCTCGCGCACGCTGAGCACCGCACCGGTGTCGCCGCGCGCGACCGCCTGGCCGCGTCCGAACGCGCTCTGCAACAGCACGCCCGCGAGGTGCGGCTCGACGTAGCTTCCGCCGGCGGCCACGACGCGGATCGCATTGATCAGGGTATCGGCCGCGGCCTTCTTGAGCACGTAGCCGGCCGCGCCTGCGTGCAGCAGGCGCCGCACGTACGAGGCATCGGAGTGCCGCGTGAGCGCGACCACGCGCACTCCCGGGGATTCGCGGCGGATCGCCTCGGTCGCTTCCGCCCCGCCCAGCTCGGGCATCGAGACGTCGAGCACCGCGACGTCGGGGTGCACCTCCCGCGCGAGCCGCACTGCATCGCGCCCGTTCTCGGCCTGCGCGATCACGGCCATGTCGCTCTGGCTGTCGACGAGCATGGCCAGCCCCTCGCGCAGGATCGCGTGGTCGTCGGCGAGCAGGATGCGAAGCTTCGGCGTCGGCATGGATCGTTCGAGCCCCGGGGGGCCGGAAGGCATCATGCTAAGCCATCCCGCGACGGGCGGGGACAACCGGTCATTTTTCGCGCCACGACGCGGCGGAATGGTGGGCGAACCACGCCGGCGGGCACCGCCCGCACCTGCCGCTCGCGCTTTGCACAACGGCTCATTCGCGCGGCACCGTGGCGTCGCGAATGTCCTTCGCCGCGGCCTTGGCGCGATCGGGCTCCGCGCGCAGCCGCGCGATCTCGTGCGGCGCCAGGCCCTCCACGTTCATGTAGTCGAGCTTCCACGCGTCGGAGTCGCTCCACGCGAGGGGCGATTCGACCGTCGTGCGCGCCGACCTCGCCGATTCGAGCAGGTCGAGCGCGAGCCCGAGCGTGTACTCCTGCGAGCGCGGATCGTGCGGCCGGCCCGCGGAATTGCCGAGCGGAAAGTCGCTGAACAGGAAACGCGGCACGCCGCAGCGCTCGACCACGTCGCGCGCGCAGCCGAGGATCACGGTGGCGATGCCGTGCGCTTCGAGGTGGCGCGCGGCGAGCGCGAGCGTCTGGTGGCAAACCGGGCAATTCGGCACGAGCACCGCCGCGTCCGCGCCGTCCTCGCGGCAGCGCGCGAGCAGCTCCGGGCCGTCGATCTCGATCGTATGGCGCTGGCTGCGATTGGTCGGCATGCCGTGGAAGCGGCGCGCGAGCGCCCCGATGCGGCCGCGGCGCGCGGCCTCGCGCAGCCGCGGCAGCGGGAACCACGTGCCGCTGTCCTCCATGCTCGTGTGCTTGCGGTCGATCGCCACGTGCGCGATCCGCACGTCGTGGTCGATCGCGCTGTCGCCGGAATAGACCGCGTAGAACTTCGCGTTCGCGTTGTACGGCGCGCCCGGCCCCTGCGGCCCCTTGTCGGGGCGATACGGCGCGGCCGTGGTGACGAGGGCCACCGTCGAGCGTGAAAGCGGCTCTGCGAGCGGTTGGAACGGCACGTCCTCGTGATGCGCCCAGCGATAGGGGTTGCCGTAGCCGAGCGCGAGGTACCAGTCGCGGGTGCGCTGCATGTAGGCGATGGGCTCGCCCCGTCCCGGGGCGGCGGGCGCGGGCATGGCGCGGGGCGAGGCGCTTTCGCTCATCGCGCCATGGTAAGGGGTTGACAAGCGGGCCGCGATGGACCTTTAATTAGACCGCAATCTAATTAGAGGCTCACCTAACATGTCGAGCGCCGCGGGCAGCGCGTTCAAGGCGATCGCCGACCCCACCCGGCGCGAGATCCTGCGCCTGCTGCGCGACCGCGAGATGACCGCGGGCGAGATCGCGGAGCGCTTCGACATGACCAAGCCCACGATGTCGCACCACTTCGCCGTGCTCAAGGCGGCCGACCTCGTCACCAGCCGGCGCGAGGGCCAGACGATCTGGTACGGCCTGAACACCTCGGTGCTGCAGGAGCTGATCGGCTGGGCGATGGACCTCGCCACCCCGCACAGGAAAGGAGGACGGAAATGAAGATGCGCTATTACGGGATCGCCACGCTCATGATCGTCGCGGCGGCCGCCGCCTTCGCCTGGCTGCTGCCCGACATGCCGCCGCGCGTGCCGGTGCACTGGAACGCGCATGGCGACGCGGACCGCTTCGGCTCGCCGTGGGAGCTGCTCCTCGTCGGCCCCGGCGCCATGGCCGCGATCGCGATCCTGTTCTCCGTCTTGCCGTGGCTTTCGCCGCGCCGCTTCCAGGTCGAGGCGTTCGAGCGCACCTATCTCGCCGTCATGCTCATGATCGTGGCGTTGGTCGGCTATGTCTTCGCGGTGATGGTCTGGGCCGCGCTGCACGGGCCGGTCGGCGTGCTGCCCGCGGTGGTGGGCGGCCTGTGCGTCTTCCACGTGTTCATCGGCAACGTCATGGGACGCATGCGGCGCAACTTCTTCCTCGGCATCCGCACGCCGTGGACGCTCGCGAGCGAGCGGGTCTGGTACGCGACGCACCGGCTGGGCGCGAAGGTGTTCGTCGCGACCGGGGTGATCGGCTTCGCCCTCTTCGCCGGGGGGCTGGCGCCGATCGCGGTGCTGGCGCTCCTCGTGGCGGCCGCCGGCATTCCCATCCTCTACTCGCTCGTCGCCTACAAGCGCCTCGAGCGCGAATGATGATTGGGGACAGACCCCAATCGTCAGCGGATGATAATGGGGGGCCGTCCCCCATTGCGCTAATCGAGATTGCGGTCGAGGAAGCCGCGAAGGGCGCTCGCGTAGCCGGGATGCAGCGAGATGTCGTTGTGGCCGAAGCCCGCGAACGATACCTCCTCGACCGGGCCGCCCCACCGCGCCTTCAGCCGGCGCGCGTGCGCGGGCGGAATGATCGTGTCGGCCTCGCCCACCAGGAAGAGCGCCGGGACGCGGATCGCGTTCGCGTGCGCGGCCGAATCGAACGGATGGCGCATGAGCAGCGCCACGGGCAGCCACGGATACGCGGCCTTCGCAATGGCGAGCGCGCTGTCGAACGGCGTGGTGAGGACGACGCAGCGCACCGGCCGCTGCGCAGCGAGCTGCACCGCGACCCCGCTACCGACGCTGCGGCCATGGAGCGCGATGCGCGAGGAATCGATCCGCGGGTCGCGCACGGCCCAGTCGTGGATCTCCAGCGCGTCGGCCACGATCGCCTTCTCGCCCGGTCGTCCGCCGCTCGCGCCATAGCCGCGATAGTTCACGAGCAGCAGCGCGCGCTCGCCGTATTCATGCTCGGCCTGCGGCGCGTTCGACACCGCGTCTTCCGCGTTGCCCCCGAAATAGATCACGAGCGCCGGGCGCTCGACGGGCGGCAGGAGCAGCACGCCGGCGAGCCGCGTGCCGTCGCGCATCGCGAGCCGCAGCTCCTGCGCCTGCCATCCGTTCGGGCCCGCGGGTGTCGGCGTCGCAGGCGGCGGCAGGAACATCAGGCGCTCCTGCAGCAGCCACACGATCGCCGCGATGACCGCGTAGATGACGATCGCGCCGACGAGCAGCAGCTTCATCGCGATTCCCGTGAGGAGTCGAGCGAGGCTCGCCCGTCGCGCTCGCTAGAAGATCTGCCGCGTGATCTGCTTGCTCGCCGTCACGCCGCCGACCGTGTAGTCGAGCGTGCCGTGGTTCGGGTCCGTGAAGGTGACGCTCACGGTGCCGGCGGGCGCGACCTGCACGCGGCTCGGGTCGAACGTCGGCCCGAACGGCGGCCCGCTCGTGTGATAGAGCGCGCCCGAGCAGCCGTTGCCGCCGATGGTGACCGCGCAGTCGGTCGCGACGTACCAGGTCGGCTTGCCGTTCGCGTCGTAGACGAACCACGCGAGGAACATCACGTCGTACTGCTGGCTCACCGACAGCCCCCAGCCGCTCTCGCCCGAGCCGCCCCACCACAGGTCCGTGTAGTCGATCGTCGGCGGCGCGGTGCCCGTGCGGAAGACCTGGCGCGTGATCGGCAGCGTGCGGGTCACGCCGTTCAGCGTGAACGTGAGCGTGCCGTTCGATGGGTCGGTGAAGTCGGCCTGCATGTTGCCGGCCGCCGTCGCATGCACGGCGCCCGGGTTGAACGTCGTGCCGAAGAACGGCGCGCCGCTCACGTCGTAGAGCGTGCCGGTGCAGCGGCCGCTCGCGAGGTTCGCGCCCGCCATCGAGCAGTCCGAAGCGACGTACCACTTCGCGTTGCCCGAGGCGTCGTACATGTACCAGGCGGCGAAGACGTGGTTCTCGCGCTGCGTGAGGCCGATGCCCCAGCCATTCTCCGCGCTGCCACCCCACCACAGCCCGCTCAACGGACCCGGAAGCGTCGGGAAATCGTTCGGGCATTGCACGGCGCCCGGTACCTGCACCACGGTCTGGTTCACGCCCTGGCTGATCATCGTGCCCGAGTCGGGCCCGTAACCGAGGAAGAACGTGGCGCCGGCCACCGAGGGCGTCGAGATGTTGTTCAGGATCGACACCGATTGCCCTTGCGCCGAGAGCACGCCGGTCGTGTACGCGGACAGATTCGAGGCGGAGGCGGCGTGCAGGTTGCCCGAGGCGTCGAGCTGCGCGAGCACGCACGAGTTGGTGTCGTCCTTCCAGGCAGCGGGCGCGGACTTCACGAGGCTGCGCGGCGCGAACGCGAACACGTACACGCTCTCGGTCTTGCCGATGTCCGCGGCAGCGGGCACGAACTGCGCGCTCGCGTTCGCGGCGGTGGGCGTGATGTTCGAGGTCACCGTCATCTGGAACGGCGGCGTCTCGCTCGGCGTCGTCGAGCCCGACACGTTCGCGCTGAAGGTCCCCGGAATCGTCGTCCCGTGGTCGCCGACGAACTGCAGCGTGCCCGAGCCTGCACTGTAGCTGCCGGTGTAGGTGAGCGCGGCGTCACCCGGGGACTTGATCGTGCACGTGCCGTCGGGATTCTGCGTGTCGTTCGCGCCCGCGTTCTGCAACACGACGGTGCCGCCGAGCGGCGTGGCGCCCGAGAGATCGAAGCCGCTGAAGACGATGCTGCCGGAGACCGAGAAGGTGTTGCTGCACCCGGAGTTCCGGATCGCCGCGCTGTAGGTACCCGAGCAGATCGGCGAGCCCACGCAGGTGAAAGAGCCCTGCACCGAGCCGCCGCCGGCCATCGCGCCGCCGAAAGAGCCGCTGACCTGCGCGCTCGCGAGCGCGAGCGTGCCCAGGGTGAATGCGCCGGGCAGCGTGGAGACCGTGCCGTCGCTGTCCGTATGTGAGAAGGTGATGCTGCCCGCCGTGCCGTCCCAGCTGCCGGTGAACGTCAGTGTCGCGTCCGCTGTCCCGGCCTCGGAGCACGTGCCGTTCGAATTGTGGCTGTTGTGGGGCGCGTTCGCGGCCGTCGCCGATCCGCTCACCGGCCCGGGGGCGGAAAGGTCGCTCGAGAGCGTCATGGTGAACGCGCCAGTGCCCACGATCGGGTTGGAGCAGCCGCTGTCCTGGAGCACGACCATGTACGTGCCGGTGCACGTGGGGGCGCCGGTGCAGGAGAAGACGAGGGCGATGGTGCCGCCGCCGCTCGAGGGAGCGCCCGAGGCCGCGCCGAAGAGGTTCACCGCCGCGGCGGCTGCGCCGGGCACGAGGAAGATCACGACCGCGATCAACCAGCCCGCCAGACTGCGCAGCGCCGCGGCGGCGATGCCTCCCCCCCTGCAAACCATGACATCCTCTCGTTCCGGATTGCGCGGTACCCGGCTTATTCTCGCCTCGGAGGCCGCGGGGCGCAACGCGCATTTTCCGCACGCCGGGTGCGGAAAATTCGTTAAGTCGCGTTAATCTGTTTCCGGCTTGGGCGAGGTCACGACATGGCGGACTCGTACGATCCCTTCGCGCGCGGCGGCTTTCCCGTCGGCGTGCGCACCCTCGAGCTGCACGACGCGGCGCGCGCGCGGACCTTTCCGTGCGAGGCCTGGTATCCCGCTAATTCGCGATACCTGGGTCTCGACACGGCTGCGCAGACCCAGGACGCCTTCCTCTGCGGGAGCGACCCGGGGCCGCGTCGCCAGGCGGCGGTGCGCGATGCCGCGGCCGCGGACGGCCGGTTTCCCCTGATCGTCTTCTCGCACAGCAGCGGGCTCGAGCGGCGCCGGCAGTCGACGTTCCTCTGCACGCACCTCGCGAGCCACGGCTACGTCGTCGCCGCAATCGATCACTCGGAGGGCGTGGCCAAGGAGCTGCAGCGCCGGGAAGGCGAGACTGCGCAAGAACGCGCCGCGCGCATCGAGGGCTGGATCTCGAGCCGCGTTCCCGACGTGCGCCTCGTGCTCGACCGGTTCCTCGCCAACGACGTCGCGGGTGTCGGCGCGCTCGTGGACGGGAGCCGCGCCGGCATCGTCGGCCACAGCTTCGGCGGGTGGACAGCGCTCGCGGCGCCCGAGAGCGAGCCGCGCGTCGGCGCCGTGGTCGCCCTCGCGCCCGGCGGGGCGTCGAATCCTCCGCCCGGCATCATTCCCGCGACGTTGACGTTCGAGTGGGGCCGCGACGTTCCGACGTTGTACCTCGTCGCGGAGGAGGACAGCGCGTTGCCGCTCGCGGGCATGCACGAGCTCTTCGAACGAACCCGCTCGAGCAAGCGCATGGTGATCCTGCGGCACGCCGACCACGGCCACTTCATGGACGTGTTCGAGGAGGCGAGCGGCCTTTGCGCACGCGAGCCCGCCCATCTCTTCACGCGCGGTCTCACCGTGGCCCATTTCGACGCGGTGCTGCGCGATCTCGAGCCGGCGCGGCGCTTCTGGAACGCCGACGTGCCGTCCGTTCTCGCGCGCCGCGGCGTGGATGCGTGGATGCCCCGATCGCCGTAGGCGCGGGGCCGTTATCATGCGCGCATGAACGATTTCACCGAAGCGATCGCATTCGCGCAGGCGCACGAAGTCCCGTGGCCGCGCGACCCGGCGGCCGACCCCGCGCATTGGGGCGTGCACCACGTCGACCCGCCGCCCTTCAACCGCCTGCGCGGCCCGGTGCATCCGCGCGGCGGCGTCTCCGGAGTCATCCGCGTGCGCGGCGAGGAGCTCGCCGCCTGGGGCGAGCCCGATCGCGCGGACCTCACGTTCAGCGTGGCGAAGACCTATCTCGCGTTGCTCGCGGGCATCGCCCAGTCGCGCGGCCTGATCGAGGCGCGCGAGCGCGTCGGCGACCGCTTGCCGGGCATCGGCTTCGACTCGCCGCACAACCGCGCGATCACGTGGGAACACCTGCTCACGCAGACGAGCGAGTGGGAGGGCGTGTGCTTCGGCCTGCCCGACCAGGTCGACCACTATCGCCAGGTCGCGCACGACCCGAAGCCGCCGGGCGGCAGGAAGGGCGAGAAGCGCCCGCTGCACGAGCCGGGCACGTACTGGGAATACAACGACGTGCGCATCAACCAGCTCGCCCTCGCTTTGCTGTACGTGTTCCGGCGCCCGCTGCCCGAGGTGTTCCTCGAGTGCGTGCTGCGGCCGCTCGGCGGCGGCGACGGCTTCCGCTGGGAGGGCTACGACGACGCGTGGGTCGAGATCGACGGACGCCGCATGCAATCGGTGCCGGGCGGCACGCATTGGGGCGCGGGCGTGTCGATCGGCGCGCGTGACCAGGCACGCGTCGCGCAACTGCTGCTCGATGGCGGCGCGCACGGCGGTCGGCAAGTCCTTCCGCGCGAATGGGTCGCGCGCATGCAGGAGCCCTGCGCCATCGCGCCGTTCTACGGCCGGCTCACCTGGCTCAATCGCGACGGGCGGCTGTTCGCCGACGCGAGCCGCGCGAGCTGGTTCATGGTCGGCGCGGGCGGCAACTACGTGTGGATCGATCCCGGCCACGACATGGTCGCGGTGGCGCGCTGGATCGATCCGGCGCACGCCCACGGCTTCGTGAGCCGGGTCGCGCGCGCGCTCGCCCGGGTTCGCCCAAGAGTCGGCAGCGAATAGCGGGAATTTTCCGTAGAACGGGGCTCCGGCCATGCCTTATGGTCGGGGCCATGGATGCGTGAATCCCGCTCTACTGCCCAGGACGCGAAACGATGCCTCTCTTCATCATCCCGCTCGACCAGCCCGAGCCGTACGAGGCCCGATCCCCGCTGTGGCGCAGCGCATCGCCGGAGCATGATCGGCCCGCGCGCATGGGCCAACGCGCGGAGGATCCTGCTCAGGTTGCCGCGGGCCGCCTCGACGCGGCGGGCGTTGCGACGGCGAGGCTCACCAGCAGGGCGACGGCGAGGTTGATGAGGAGCGCGAGCAGGCCCGTATAGAGCGACACGTGAGCCTGGCCCACCAACACGGTGTGCAACGGCTCGATGCGGTCGGGCAACGCGCTCAGGACGCCAGCAAGCGCGCGAACGCCTCGTCGAGCCGCGCATCGGCGTCGCGCAGCCTCTGGCGCGCCGCGCGCATCCAGCCGTTGTCCGCGTCGAGCCGCGCGCGCGCCTCGCCGAGCATGCGCTCGACCTCCGCGGGTTGCGGCCCGCCGATGCCGACGCGCGTCCGCACCATCGCCTCGGGCGAGAGGATGTCGCGGAACTCGCGCTCGCCGAGCGGCAGCTTCGGATCGGCCAGCTCGAACTTGCGGATCGTCTGCGCGTAGAGCGCGACCGCCTTGTCGTACGGGAACCGCGCCGGATGCAGGTCGTTCGCGCGCCCGTACTCCACGACCGCGGAGGCGAACGCGTGGCCGACGCGGAACGGCACCGCGTGCTCCTTCTGCAGCACCTCGGCCAGCTCCATCGAGGTCGTCCAGTCGTCCTCGAGCTCCTCGAGGGAGCGCTTCGGGTCGACGACGAGCGCCGCCATGACGTCGTCGAACTTGCGCAGCATCGCGACCGCATGGGGGAAGAGCCCCATCTCGGCCCACGGCAGCTTGTAGTCGGTCATTCCCGTGGTCACGTTGTGCGCGCGGATCGCCACCGTCTGCGCGAGGCCCACCACGTCCGAGGCCTCCTCGCGCGCGCGCATGACGAGACCGGGATTGCGCTTCTGCGGCATCGCGCTGCTCGTGTAGGTCGCGCCCTCGCGCAGCAGCAGCCACGGGCGGGTCTGGTGGTACTGGGTGTGGATGTCGTTCAGCATCGCGCCGATGCGGATCGCGGACGATTCGGCGATCGCGGCCGCCTCGAGCGAGATGTCGGACGGAGCGACCTGGCTCGCGTCGAGCGCGTTCTCGATGATCCCGTCGAAGCCGAGCAGGTCGGCCATGCGCTTGCGGTCGAGCGGCCAGATGGAATTGGCGAGGACGGCGCTGCCCATGGCGCTGCGGTTCAGGCGCTTGTACAGGTCGTGGATGCGCTCGGCGTCGCGGTCGAACGACGCGGCATACGCGAGGAGGTAATGCGCGTAGCTGGTCGGCTGGGCCTGCACGCCGTTCGTGTACGCCGGCACGATCGTGTCCACGTTCTTCGCGGCGATGTCGAGAACGCGGGCGCGGACCTGGTCGAGGGCGTCGGAAAAGTCGAGCAGCTGCATGCGCAGCTTCGCCATGCGGTAGGTGGCGAGCATGTCCTGGCGGCTGCGCCCGGTGTGCACGAGCGAGGCGTCGGGCCCGATCGCGTCGGTCATGATGCGCTCGATCTGCAGCACGTCGTTCGGCCGCTTGCCGCCGGGCCGCGCCGCCTGCTCGAGGGAATGGGCCACGCCCTTCGCGAGCTTGCGGCCCATCCCGGGCGTGACGATGCCGCGCTCGACCAGCATCACGGCCGAAGCGCGGTTGATCTTGCCGACCCAGTAGAACTGGTCCTGCGCCTGGTCGGCCGCGCTCGTGGTGTTCGCGGCCGCGTTGGAGATCACCCCCACCGCGCCCAACCGCACCGCCTGCTCGTTGCATTCGGCGGTGGTGGCGCATCCGAGCTGCCCCGTATCCGCGGCGAGCGCCGGCATGCCCGTCGCGACCGCCCACGCGAGCGCCGCGACGGACCGCGTCATCGACTTGCCCATTCCGGTTCCCATCGTCATCGTCTTCGGTGCGCGCACTCTAGGCCGCGGCGAGGGCAATGTAAAACATCGGGGCACCGGAAGTTCAGCGCGGCTTCACGCGTTCCCAGATGTCGTCGGGAATGCGATAACCGGGATGGTCGCGATGGAACGCCTCCAACGCGCGGTCCGCCTCTTCGTCGCGTCCCGCGGCGCGCAACTTCGCGATGCGCTCGAGCTCTGCGCGCGGATCACCGGCCTGCGCCCTGTCCGCCGTCGCATTCGCCGATTGCGCACGCTCGACCTCCTTCGCGACCGGCGCTGCCCGCAGGCGCTTCGCCGCGGGTGCGCCTTGCGATGAGGGTGGCGGCGGCGCGGCGGCCTCGGGTACAGGCGTCGGTTCCGAGCGCTGCAGCGTGGCCGGGGGAACGATCCTCGCCGCAGCGGGTGCGGATGCAGTGGCGCTCTCGTTCATGGTCGGCGCGGGTGCGGATGGCTCGAGCGCTTGCGTCGGGGCGCGCTTGTCTTCGCGTGCGGGCGAACGCTTGTGTGCCCGCCAAGGCGGGTGTGCTGCCGAAGGCGCCGGTGCCGGCGAAGCCTCGTTCGCGGGCGCAGGCTCATGCGCGGGCGCAGGCTCGTGCGCGGGCGAAGGAAGCTCCTTCTCTGGGGCCGCGGGCGGCGCGGCCGTCGAGGGCATGGAGGTCTCGATGCCGGGTTGCTCGCGCTGCAGCTCGAGCGTGATGCCGACGGCGAGCACGAGCGCCGCCGCGGCCGAGAGCGGCAGCGCCCAGCGCCTCGTCCACGAGCGCCGCGTGGCGTCGCGCGCCGCCGCGAGGACGGCCGCATCCATGCGCGCGGGCGGCTCTTCGCGCGCCAGCGCCCGGTACAGCCGCTCGATCCCGTCGTCGCGCTCAGGCATGGTCCATCGCTTCCCGCAGCTTCTTCATCGCGTAACGCAGGCGGCTCTTCGCCGCCTCCTCGTCACAGCCGGTCGCGCGCGCGATCTCGGCGCTCGTGAGCCCGCCCTCCTGGTGCAGCAGGAACGCCTCGCGCTGCGCCAGCGGCAGCGCAGCGATCGCGGCCGCGAGCCGCCGCGTGGCCTCGATCGCCTCGACCATCCTCGCGGGTTCGGCCTCGGGACCGGCCACCGGTTCCGGCGCACCGTCCTCCTCGTCGAGGGAGACGACGGCGAGGCCGCGCGCGCGCCAGTGGTCCACGAGCCGATGATGCGCCACCGAGAAGAGCCACGTCGTGAACCGGGCCTTCGGCTCGTAGGCCGCGCGCGCGCCGATCACGCGCATCCAGATCTCCTGCGCGAGCTCCTCGGCCTCCGCGCTCGAGCGCACCGAGCGCAGCACGAAGCGGTAGAGCGCGCCCTTGTGCCGCCCGTAGAGCGTCTCGAACGCGCGCACGTCGCCACGCCCGTACGCGAGCATCAGTTGTTCGTCGGCGTCCTCCATCGGCGCCCAGTGTAAACGGCGCGACCGCGGCGCCGCCCGCTCACGCGGGATCGGGCACGAATCCACCGGGAAACGGTTGCGGATCGCGCGGCTCGCGGCGCGACGGGATGATGCCCTGCGCGACCAGGTTGGGATAGCTGTCGTAGTAGAGCGTGACGATCTGCGCCGGCTCGCGCGATGCGCGCTCGAACTCGACGTAGCGTGCCGGCGCATCCTCGCGTTCGCCGAAGCCCGTGCCGAGCGGCGCGGATGCCGCCCCGTAGGCCCGCTTCGCTTGCGCATGCTCCGAGCGCTGCGCGTTCGCGCCCGGCTCCGGCGCGCCGTCGCTCGCTTGCGGCGCCTGCTTCGCCTCCGGCGCGATGGTGAGCGGCATGCGCCACGGATTGCGCGCCCGGCGATAGAGCGCCACGCCGATCACGCCCACGTTGTCCGGTCGCCCGGTGCGCCCGGCATAGGAGTCTCCGAGCGAAGTGAAGTAGAACGCGGCCACGTCGTCGAGGCTGCGGCGCCAGCCGCGGATGCCGACCCGTTGCCACGCGCCGACCACGTAACCGCCCTGGTCGGGGCTCGCCGTGCGGCCGCTCAGGACGTTCACGCCATCGACCGCGACCACCGCGAGCAGGTCGTCGCCGATGCGGTTGGTGACGACGACCTCGTAGCGCGCTCCGGGGCGGCCGACGATGTACGCGCGCCCGTCGTGCCAGTAGACCGGGAGGTCCAGGCCGGTCTCGCGGTCCTGGATGCGGACGTCGGCAATGCGGCCCATGGCGTGGGCGGCGATGCTCGCAGTCATCAGAAGAACGAAGGCGGCGAGGGCGGCAAGGGGTTTCATGGCGTCTCCTGGCAGGCGCGCCGGCATGGCGCTCTGCAGGGTTGAACGAAGCCGCGAGCGAAAAGGGTCAAGCCGATCGCGCGCCGGCCATTAACAATCGTTTGCAGGCCGCGACCGTGCGCTTGGTTACCCTCGAACGATTGCAAGCGGCTGGAACCCCATGGGACGTGCGACCAGGCCGGAACCGCCCCGGCACGCGAACAAGCGGTCGATCCTCCTCGTCTGCACGGCGAACATCTGCCGCTCGCCGATGGCGGAAGCGGTGCTGCGCAAGCAGCTCGCGCTTGGCGGGCTCGACTTCGAAGTCGGCTCGGCGGCCACGCATCCGTACATGCTCGGCATGCCGCCCTTCCCGCTCGCGGTCGCGACCGCGAAGCGCCGCGGCTACGACATCACGGGCATCGTCGCCCGCCGCGTGGACCGCGACGACTTCGCCCGCTTCGACGTGATCCTCGGGATGTCGCGCGGAAACGTCGAGTCGCTGAAGGCCATGTCGCCGTGGCAATACCGGCGCAAGATCCGCCTGCTCACCGACTACGCCGACGAATATCGGCGGCGCGACATTCCCGATCCCTACGGCGGTCCCGCATCGTCATTCGAGCTCGCGCTCGACATGATCGAGGAAGCGTGCTCGGGAGTCGCCCGCTCGTTGCACTCGCTCATCGCGCGACCGCCGAGCGGCCGGGCGCGTGCGTGGAGCGGGTCGCGCTGAGGGGCTCACTTCCTGTCGGGCGGCCACTCGGGATAGGCCTCGACGCCCTCCTCGTCCACGAGCCACGGCAGGTCGTGCGATCGCCAGATGCGCATGCGCGGGCGCGCGCCCGGATCTTCGTCGAGCGTGGCGACGCGCAGGATCACGTGCGCCTGCGACTCGCGCTCGGCCACGATGTGGCAACCGCAGCTCGAGCAGAAGGCGCGCGTCTTGCCCGGCGACGACTCGTAGAACGCCACGCGATCGCGCCCCTCGAGCCAGCGGAAATCCTCGCGCGCGACGCCCGCCGTGGACGCGTAAGCCGCCGAGTGCGTCTTGCGGCACGTCACGCAATGACAGTGCACGATCGGACCCGAGAGCCGCGTGACCTCGTAGCGCACCGCGCCGCAATGGCAGCTTCCCCTCATCATGCACCTCGCGAAGTGTGGCTTCGATCCCCGCTGCGACGCCCCACGGCAGGCTCGATTCCGACACGGGGGTTCCGAATGTACTACATCGACAAGCGGCGGCTCCTGTCCGCATGGCCTGCGGTGGGCCGCAACCTTATCGGGAACGCCTCATCCAACATCTCGCATGTCGAATCAACCATGCGACGAGTTTCACACGTTCAAGGAGGGCGCGATGCTCTACAGCGTGTGCGAGCGATGCGGCGACAGGACGCAAGACGATGCGATGCGCGCCGGGATCCTGATCGGAGAGCGGCCGGACACGGGTGCGTGCGCGCGCTTCTGGTGCCCCGTTTGCCGCACCTACTGGTATCGGGTGTATGCGGCGCACGGTCGATTCTCGTGGCTGCCGGACAGGAGCTCCGAACCGTCGCCGTGGCTCCACTGAGACGCGCGACGGAGGCCGCACGTGGAACGATTCCGCAAGTGCCGGGATGCGCTGTTGGCAGCCCATGACGAGGCGGCGATCGAGCGCCTGGTCCGCGAGTGCATGGAGCAGGTGCAGCCGAACGAGCTCGAGGCTCTCCCGAAGGACTGCAAGCACGTGGTGATGGGGCGCGCGCGCAACATCCACGAAGCGGCGGTCACCTTGCTGCACGCGGAGCTGGCCCT
Organism: uncultured Burkholderiales bacterium; assembly: GCA_964403515.1. Lineage (GTDB taxonomy): Bacteria > Pseudomonadota > Gammaproteobacteria > Burkholderiales > Usitatibacteraceae > Usitatibacter. The sequence goes on from CAYOGL010000004.1 coordinate 168,126, forward strand.
CGAGAGCGCAGCGGCCGATCGCGGCGTCCTCTACGAGATCGCGCAGGTCTACGCGGCCGCCTCGGTGCGGCTCACGAAGCTCTGATCCCCGACCGATCGTCGTTCGCCGGCGCGTGCAGGTGACAGGCGACGGCGCCGCCCGCCGTGCGCGCGAGCTCGGGCGTGGTCGTGCCGCATCGGGCCATGCGGTGCGCGCAGCGCGGATGGAACGCGCAGCCCGGCGGCGGATGCAACGGATCGGGAAAGGCGAGGCCGAGGCCGATGTCCGGCACTCCGAGGCCGGGCTGCGGCGTGAGCACCGAGGCGAGCAGCGCCTGCGTGTACGGGTGGCGCGGCGCGCTGAAGATCGCCTGCGTCCCCGCCTGCTCCACCACCTTGCCGAGGTACATCACCGCGACCTGGGTCGCGATGTGCTCGACGACCGCGAGGTTGTGGCTGATGAAGACGTAGGTGAGGTTCAGCTCCCGGCGCAGGTCCATGAGCAGGTTGAGGATCTGCGCCTGCACCGAGACGTCGAGCGCCGAGGTGGGCTCGTCGCAGATGACGATCTCCGGGCGCATCACGAGCGCGCGCGCGATCGCCACCCGCTGGCGCTGGCCGCCGGAGAGCTGGCCCGGCGTGTTCCCGGCATAGCGTGCGGGAAGCCCCACGCGCTCGAGCATCTCGACGGCCTGCGCGCGCCGGCCCGCCGCCGTCCCGATGCCGTGCACCTGGAGCGGCAAGGCGACGATCGAGGCGATGGTGCGCCTTGGATTGAGCGACGAGTAGGGATCCTGGAACACCGGTTGCACGCGCCGCGCGATCGCCTTGCGCCCCAGGCTGGAGAGGTCGTTGCCCTCGAGGAGCACTTGCCCGCTCGTGGGCGCGAGGAGCCCCAGCAGCATGCGCGCGAGAGTGGACTTGCCGCAGCCGGATTCACCGACGATCCCGAGCACGTCGCCGCGCTCGATCGCGAGCTCGACGCCGTTCACCGCGTGCAGCGCGTGGCCTCGCCGGAAGAAGCTCGCGCCGAGGGCGAAGGTGCGCGTCACGCCGCGCGCTTCCATGAGCGGCCGGGCCGGGGTCGCGTTCACGCCGGCAGCTCTTCGTGCACGCAACGCCAGCGGTGCTCGCCTGCGCTTCGGACCGGGATCCCTGCGGCGCATTCGTCGCGCGCGTAGGTGCAGCGGTCGCGAAACGCGCATCCGCGCATCTCTCCCACCAGGTGCGGAACGACGCCGCGGATCGTGCCGAGCCGCGTCCCGCGCTCGTTGCGCCCGGGGACCGGGATGCAGCTCATGAGCCCGCGCGTGTACGGATGCCGGGGCGAGGCGAACACCTGCTCCGCCGTGCCCTCCTCGACGATCTCGCCCGCGTACATCACCGCGACGCGGTGCGCGATGCGCGCGACCACGCCGAGGTCGTGCGTGATCAGCACCATCGCGACGCCGAGGTCCTTCTGCAGGTCGGCGAGCAACCGCAGGATCTGCGCCTGGATCGTCACGTCGAGCGCGGTCGTGGGCTCGTCCGCGATCAGCAGGTCGGGCCCGCACATGAGCGCCATCGCGATCATCACCCGCTGGCGCAATCCTCCGGACAACTGGTGCGGGTACTGCGAGAGGCGCTCGGCCGCCGTGGCGATGCCCACCTTGCCGAGCAGCTCGACCGCGCGCTCGCGAGCCTTGGCGCGCCCGCCGCCGCGATGCAGCAGGTACGCCTCCATGAGCTGGTTGCCGATGGTGTACGCCGGATTCAGCGCGGTCATCGGCTCCTGGAAGATCATCGCCATGCGATCGCCGCGCAACGCGTTCACGCGCCGGGGGGAAGCGGCGAGCAGGTCCTCGCCGACCAGCGACAGACGCTGCGCGCGCCGCTTTGCCGCCGCGGGCAGCAGGCTCATCGCCGCGAGCGCCGTCATCGACTTGCCGCATCCCGATTCGCCGACGATGCACAGCGTCTCGCCCGCGCTCACCCGGAACGACACGTCGCGCACCGCGTGCAACGTGCCGCGTGGCGTGGCGATATCGACACCCAGGCCCTCGATCTCGAGGACCGCGCGCGCAGCCCGCGGCATCGCGACGGCGCTCAAGCGCGGCTCTCCGGCGCGAGCAGGTCGCGCAAGCCGTCGCCCGCGAGGTTGATCGCGAAGATGAGCAGCGCGAGCGCGGCGCCCGGGATCGCGATCAGCCAGAACGAGAAGAACATGTACGACTTCGCCTCCGAGATCATGAGGCCCCACGACGGCAGCGGCGGTTGCACGCCGAGGCCGAGGAACGAGAGCGCGGCCTCCAGCAGGATCGCGCTCGCCGCTTCGAGCGTGGCCACCACGATCAGGTGCGGCAGCACGTTCGGCAGCACCTCTCCGAGCAGCACGCGCGCGGTCGACGCGCCGGCGGCCTGCGCGGCGGCCACGTAGTCGAGCGAGCGCACCTGCTGCGTGGCGCTGCGCATCACGACCGCGAAACGATCCCACTTGAGCAGGCCGAGCACGAGGATCACGACCCAGAGCGATCCGCCCACGAGCGCCACCGTGGCCAGCGCGACGAGGATGACCGGCATCGCGAGCCGCGTCGACACCATGAAGCTCACCGCCATGTCCCACTTGCCGCCGAAGTAGCCGGCGACCATGCCCATCGTCGTCCCGATCAGGCCCGAGATCACTGCGACCGATGCGCCGATGAGCAGCGAGATGCGCGCGCCGTAGATGAGCCGCGACAGGTAATCGCGCCCGAGCGGATCGGTGCCGAATGGATGCAACCACTTGCCCGCGTCGTACCAGAACGGCGGCACGTTGCGGTTCGCGAGGTCCTGCACGTAGGGATCGTACGGCGCGATCCACGGCGCGGCGAGCGCGATCGCGACGATGGCGGCGAGCAGCCCGAAGCCGATCACCACCGCCTTGTTCCTCCACACGCGGCGCCAGAAGCCGGGTGCGGCGATGACGGTGCCGCCCGGCTCGACCGTGGCGGCGGCGACCTCGAGAGCGTTCGACGACATCAGCCCACCCGGATGCGCGGGTCGAGCCAGGCGTTCGCGACGTCGGAGGCGAGCGTCAACACGACGTAGATCACCGAGAGCAGCAGCACGATGTTCTGCATCACCGGGAAGTCCTTGAAGGTGATGCTCTGGTAGGCGAGGTAGCCGAGGCCGTCGAGCGCGAAGATGGTCTCGACCACCACCGAGCCGCCGAGGAGGAAGCCGAGCTGCACGGCGGCGAGCGCGACCACGGGCACCACGGCGTTGCGCAGCGCGTGCTTCAAGATCACGGTGCGCGCGGGCAGGCCCTTCGCGCGCGCGGTGCGGATGTAGTCCGCCTCGAGCACCTCGATCATGCCCGCGCGGATGAGCCGCATGAACGCCGGCGCGGCGTAGTAGCCGAGCGCGATGGTGGGCATCACGAAGTTCCGCCACGTGTCGCTGCCGGAGACGGGCAGCCAATGCAGCGTGATCGAGAACAGCATGATCAGCAGCAGCGCGAAGAAGAAGTTCGGCAACGCCTGCCCCAACACGGCGAGCGCGAGGCAGAGGCGATCGATCCAGCTTCCGCGATGGACGGCGGCGAGCACGCCGAGCGGCACGGAGATCGCGAGCGCGAACACGAGCGAGAGCACGCCGAGCAGCATCGTGACCTCGAGCTTCGCGAGGATCAGCGGCGCGGCCGGCTGCTTGAAGTAGATCGATTCGCCGAAGTCGCCGGTGAGCGTCTTGCCGAGCCAGGCGACGTACTGCACGGGAAGCGGCCGGTCGAAGCCGTACGTCTTGCGGACCATCTCGATGTCGGCCTGGCGTGCGCCCTCGCCCGCGATCGCGATGGCGGGGTCGCCGGACAGTCGCAGCAGGAGGAAGGAGATGATCGAGACGGCGAGCGCGACGGCGATCGCGAGCGCGAGCCGCTTGACGATGTAGCCTCCCACCGGCGTCCCCTACGCGCGCGACCGGGTCACTTCCAGGTCATCTCCCAGAAGCGCACGATCTCGTCGGGATAGGCCTTGAAGCGCAGGTCCTTCGACGCCACGTAGTACACCGGCAACGTCCACAACGGCACGGAGTACGCGTTGTCGGCGATGCGCTTGAGCGCCTGCTGGTAGGCGAGCTTGCGCACGTTGGGATCCACCGAGTTGTTGCCCTTGTCGAGCAACTGCTCCACTTCCTTGTCGCGCGTGATGTCGTCCGCGCCGCCGCCGAACCACACGGGGATCGAGGCGGACACGTCGTTCACCGAGAACGAGCCCCACGTCTGGTGCGTGAGGGAGGACTTGCCCGCGCGGATCTGGTCGCGCATCGCCGCGTACTGCGAGAAGTTGAGCTTCGCGCGGATGCCGACCTGCTGCAGGTTGTTGATGATCGCCTCCGTCTGGTTGCGCTCGCGGTAGGCGTAGATCTCGGTGTCGAAGCCGTTCGGGAAGCCCGCTTCCGCGAGCAGCTTCTTCGAGAGCGCCGGATCGTACGAATAACGCGTGGCGCCCTGGTCCGTGCAGCCGAACTGCGACGGATAGCATTGCGTGTGGATCACGCGCGAGCCGGCGCCGACGATGTTCTTCACGATCGACTCGCGGTCGATCGCGTGCTCGATCGCCTTGCGCACGCGGATGTCCTTCAACGCGGGCGTCGGCGTGTTGTCGAGCGAGTTGATCTGCATGAAGGCGATGCGCATCGTCTCGCCGCTCACCACCTGCAGGCTCGGGACCTTCGCCGACTGCTCCGCCTGGTCCTTCGGCACGTACATGATGAGGTCGTTGCTGCCCGAGAGCATCTCCGCCATCTGCGTCTGGCGATCGGGGATGAAGCGGATCTCGATCCTGCCGATCTTCGCCGCGCCCTTGGGCGAATCCCTGAAGTAGTCGGGGTTCTTCTCGAGCGTGATCGACTTGCCCGGGATGTAGCTCGTCACGCGATAGGGGCCGCTGCCCACCGGCTTGACGTTCTGACCCTTCGGCCCGACCTGCGCGTAATACTTCGCGGGGTGGATCACCACCGGCCCCGCGAGATACTCGAGCGCCGCGGGGAACACCTGCTTGGTGGTGAGGCGCACCTTGTACTTCCCGAGCTTGGTCGCCTTGTCGATCCAGTTCACGTTCGCCTGCGTGACGACCTTGTTCTTCGGGTCGGCGACGAAGTTGAGCGTATACACGACGGAGTCCGCGTCGAAGTCCTCGCCGTTGTGGAATTTGATGCCCTCGCGCAGCTCGAAGTCGATCGTCTTGTCGTCGACCTGCTTCCAGCTCCTGGCGAGCTGACCCTTGTACTCGTTGGTGTTCGGATCGAGGTAGACCAGCGTGTCCCACACGTTCGCGCCGATGATCACGCCGATGCGCACGTTGTTGAAGAACGGGTCCACGCTTTCCGGCGCCTGGTCGTAGGCGAAGCGCAGCGTGTCGTCCTTCTTGCCGGCCACGGCGGGCGCGGCGGCCGCGAGCATGGCGGCGAGCAGCGCACCCGCGACGAAGATGAGCCGCGCGCGCGCCCGGTTTCGGCATTGCATGGTGGGGTTCCTCCTCGGTTCGCCGCACCTCGGCCGCGCGGGCCGGGCACTGTTATCGAAGAGTCGTAGTGTCCCCCGAGCGGCGCAGACGGGTCAACCTCGCGCATGCGATAGCGGTGCAACGTCGCCGCGGATGGCAGTAATGACCGCGGAAAATCGCATGGGCGAAATGACGCCGGCACAGCGCGCAGAATGTGCGCGTTCCGGGAGGAGGCGATCGATGATTCGGGTCATGCTGGCATCACTGATGACGATGATGTCCACCGCGGTTGTCGCCGCCGAGGCGATCGCCCCGATGGACGCGTACGAGCACGCGCAGCGCATGCGGCAGGAAGCGCGTGAGCTCGCCAAGCCGGAAACGCCCGAGGCGCTGCGCGCGGCGGCTGCCCGTCTCGGGGCGGCCCTCGACTATCTCGCGAGGGACGACGTGCGGGCGCTCGGCGAAGGCAACATCTATCTCTACATGCGCGGCCACGACGTGCGCATGGATCTTGCGGCCGTGTACGCCCGGCTCGGCGACGCCGATCGCGCCTTCGCGATGCTCGAGGCGATGCAGACGTACATCTGGTCGGAGTTTCCGCTGAAGTTCCTCGAGAAGGACGGCGCGTTCGACGCGCTCGAGGACGATCCGCGGTTCAAGGCTTTCGTCGCGACTGCCCGGATTCCCGAGGGCCTCTGGAACACGCCGTCGATCGCCACCCCGTACAAGGAAGAGCTCACGGTTCAAGAGCGCATCGCGGGACTGTCTCGGTTCTGGGCCGAGGCGCGGCAGTACTTCGTGCATTCCGACCATGTGCCGGACCTCGCCTGGGACCGCGCGTACATGGAGACGCTGCCGCAGGTCATCGCCGCGAAGAGCACCGCGGAGTACTACCGCGTGATGATGCGGTTCGCCGCGCGCCTCGAGGACGGCCACACCGACGTCTATCCCCCGCGCGAGCTCTTCCCGTTGTTCTACTCGCGGCCGCCGATCCGCACGGCGAAGATCGGGGAGAAGGTGCTCGTGCTCGACGTTCCCAGCCCGTCGCTCGCCAAGCACGTGCACCCGGGCGACGAGATCATCGCCATCGACGGCGTGCGCGTGCTCGAATTCGGGCGGCGCAACGTCATGCCGATGGAGAGCAGCTCCACGCCGCAGGACGCCGAGGTGCGCGCGTTCTCCTATCATCTCCTGGCCGGGGATGCGAAACAGCCCGTCAGGCTCACGCTCGAATCGGCGGACGGCACGCGGCGCGAGGAGTCCGTCGCGCGCTCGGGCTACGAGGACGTCCGACACCCCGAGCCGTTCGAGTTCCGCATGCTGCCCAACGGCATCGCCTACCTCGCGCTCGATCACTTCGAGAGCGACGCGGGCGACAAGGCGTTCGAGAAGGCGCTGCCGGGGATCCGCAAGGCAAAGGGACTGGTTCTCGACGTGCGGCGCAACGGCGGAGGCTCGACCTACTTCGGCCTCATGATCCTGAGCCACCTCACCACGCAGCCGATACCGGTGGAACGCAGCCTCATGCGAGCCGACCTCGCGTTTTCGCGCAACGTGCCGTGGATCCGCTGGGCCCCGTGGCCCGGCGCGGGGCGGCCCTTCGTGCGCGAGGCCGAGCAGTACGACGGTCCCGTTGCCGTGCTGGTGGGCCCGCAGACGTTCTCCGCGGCCGAGGACTTCCTCGTGTCCTTCGATTCGATCCAGCGCGGCGTGATGGTCGGGACGCGGACCGGGGGCAGCACGGGGCAACCGATGACGTTCGGGTTGCCGGGCGGCGGGCTGGCGCGCATCTGCGTGAAGCGCGACACCTATCCGGATGGCCGCGAGTTCGTGGGCCGCGGCATCATGCCGCAGGTCCTCGTGCAGCCGACGGTCGAGGACGTGCGAGCCGGTCGCGACCCTGTGCTGGAATCCGCCGCGCAGATCCTTCTGCGGGGTGGCTCGGCAAAGTAGCCGGCACTCGGGTTAGGCGAACGATAGAATGCCGGCATGGAGATCCACCCGCCCCACGGTCCGATCAAGTCATTGCGCGAGTTCGCGGTGCACCTGCTCACGATCACGATCGGCATCCTGATCGCGCTCGGGCTGGAGGGACTGCTGCAATGGCAACATCATCGGACACTCGTGCACGAGGCCGAGGCCAACATCGCCGCCGAGATCCAGGGCAATGCCGGGCAATTGAAGATCGGGCGCAACGACCTGCAGGACAGCGAAACGCAACTGGAGCGGATGGTCGACGTCATCCATCGCATGGAACGCGACCGAAAGGCCCGGACGGATCAAGTGATCTTCAACTGGACCGTCATCGAGCTTCACCAGACGAGCTGGGCGACCGCCGGTGCGACGGGCGCCGTGGCTTACATGGGGTACGGCGAAGCCAACCGCTATACGCGCATCTACGATTTGCAGGAGGAATACATGAGCCTGCAGCGGCGCGCCTTCGAATCTTCCCTGGGCGTCCAGGCGCTGGCCACGCTGCTCGGTCGCGATTCGAGGACGCTGAGCGATGCCGAGCTGAGCCATGCCGAGGGCGCGGTCGGGCTCGCGCTCGCGAATGCGCGCGCGCTGGAAAAGGTCGGACAGGTGCTCGCACGACAATACGAACGGTTCCAGCCCCGCCCATGACCGACCACGACGATTCCGCACCGCGCATTCCCGGCGAGCGCCTCCTGCACTCGCCCGGGCCCACGCACATCCCCGGCGAGGTGCTGAACGCGATGCACCGGCAACCGATGGATCACGGCGATCCCCGGCTCGACGCGATCATCGCGAGCTGCGAATCGGGCATCCGCCGGTTGCTGCGAACGGCGCATGCGGAGCTGTTCCTCTACACCACGAACGGACATGGCGCGTGGGAAGCCACGACGGAGAACCTGCTCGCGCCCGGCGAGGCGGCGCTCGTTCCCGCGACCGGCCACTTTTCCGAGCAATGGGCGTTGCAGCTCGAAGCGACCGGACGGCGCGCGATCCGCACCCCTTATCGCCCGGGCTATCCCATCGACCCTGCCGCCGTCGAGCAGGCGCTGCGCGCCGACGCGAGGCACGAGATCGTGGCGGTGTTCGTCGTGCACACCGACACGGCGAGCGGCATCACGCACGACATCGCGGCGATGCGTGCGGCCATCGACGCCGCCCGCCACCCGGCGCTGCTGGTGGTCGATGTCGTGGCGTCTCTTGCCGCCGCGCCGTTCGCGATGGATGCGCTGGGCGTGAACGTGGCCGTCGGCGCCTCGCAGAAGGGACTCATGTCGCCGCCGGGCCTCGGCTTCGTCGCGGTGGACGAACGCGCCGCCGCGGTCGCATCGCGCAACACCGCGCCGCGTTACTACTGGGATTGGAACCGCCGCCGTGGAACGCAGAGCTACCAGAAGTTCTGCGGCACGCCACCGCAGACCCTGCTCTACGGCATCGAGGCGGCGCTCGCGCTCATCCAGCGCGAAGGGCTCGACGCCATCGTCGCGCGCCATGCGTTGATTGCGCGCGCCGTGCAGGCCGCGGTGGAGCGTTGGTCGACCGAAGGCGCGCTGCGCCTGCACTGCCGCGTGCCCGAGGCGCGCTCGGTTTCGGTGACGACCATCGAGGTGCGCGAGGGCATCGACGTCGAGGCGTTGCGCACCGTCGCGCGCGAGCGCTTCCAGGTCGCCTTCGCCGGCGGGCTCGGACCGTTCCACGGCCGCGCCTTCCGCATCGGCCACCTCGGCGACCTGAACGCCGCGATGATCCTCGGCTGCCTCGCTGGCGTGGAATCGGCGCTCCTCGCCCAACGCATTCCCTTCGGCCGCGACGGCGTGGCGCACGCGGCGGCGTGCCTGGCCGAGGTCGCGCCGAAAGCGAGCGCGATGGCGGCGGCCCCCTCCCGGACGACCGCGCACCAGCCCTAGGAAGCGGCGAGCGCGCGTTGCATGCGGCGCAGTCCCTCCTCGATCTGGGCGAGCGGTCCCACCAGGTTGATCCGCACGTGGCCTTCGGCGCACGCGCCGAACGCGATTCCCGGCGTCACCGCGACGCGCGCCCGGTCGATCATGCGGTTCGCGAACGCTTCGGACGAGGCATCGTGGCCGCGGATGTCCGCGAAGGCGTAGAACGTGCCCTGCGTCGGCGTGAAGCGGATGCGCGGCATGCCCTCGAGCGCCGCGTGCACGACCTTGCGCTTCCTCTCGTGGTGCTCGATCAGCCGACGCGTCCACTCGGCTTCGCGTGCGAGTGCGGACAGCGCCAGCGACTGCATCAACGGGCTCACGCACGTGATGACGTGTTCGTTGAACCGCACGACCGAGCGGCACAGCTCGGGCGGGGCGGCCAGGTAGCCGACCCGCACGCCCGGCAGCGCGAACGCCTTCGAAAAGCTCTGGATCACGACGCTGCGCCGCTGCATCTGCTCGAGGCTCGCGATGCTCACGTGCCGATGGCCGTCGTAGACGAACTTGTCGAAGCTCTCGTCGGAGAGCACCCACAGGTTGCGATCCGCGGCGATCGCTGCCACGCCCGCGAGCTCCTCGCGCGTGAAGACGCGGCCGGTCGGATTGTGCGGCGTGTTGACGATCATGGCCCGCGTGCGCTTCGTCACTTGCGCGGCGAGCGCCGATGCGTCGAGCCGGAACGCTTCGCCGTGCCGTAACGACACGGGCCTCGGGACGCCGCCGGCGATGCGGATCGTCGGCGCGTAGGAGACCCAGCACGGATCGAGCACGAGCACCTCGTCGCCCGGCTCGAGCATCGCGAGCAGCGCGGGCAGGATCGCCTGCTTGGCGCCGTTGGTGATCACGATCTCGCTTGCGGGATCGTAGGCGAGACCCTGGTCGCGAAGGAGCTTCTGCGCGAGCGCCGCGCGCAGGTCCGGCTCGCCCGCGGGATCGCCGCCCACGTTGCGTTGCGGCGCGAAAGCGACGGGCGTCTCGAGGCAGAAAGGCGCGGGCTCGGCGATGCCGCCACCGAGGTTGATGACGTCCACGCCGCGAGCGGAAAGCTGCCGCACCCTCGCGCCGACCGCGAGCGTTCCCGACGGCGGCAGCGAATCGAGGCGGGCGGTCAGGCGCAGCGGCGCGCGGCTCTCAACGGAAGCGTCTTCCATGCGACCTCCTCCTCGCCGTCACTAATACTCCCCGAACATGCGCTCGATCGTCTCGCGCTCGCGCGACCTCGTGAGCGCGAGCATCGCCAGCACGCGCGCCTTCTGCGGATTGAGGTTGTCCGCCGGAACGAATCCCAGCTCGCGATCTCCGCCGCGGGGCACGATCCGTCCGCTGCCCGCGCGGCTGCACTGCACGACGAGCACGCCGCTCGCGACCGCGCGCGCGAGCTCCGTCTTCTGCGCCGGTGAAGCGCGTCCCGGCGGCATCCCGGCGAAGACGATTCCGCGGCAGCCGGCCTTCACCAGCGCCGCGACCGGCGCACCGCTCGCTCCCGCATAACAATAGACCACCTCGACCATCGGCAGCTCGTGCAGCGCCGCCACGTCGAATTCCGTATCGGGCGCATGCCGGCGCGCGGGGCGCCGATAGATCGCGACGCTGCCATCGGGGTCGACGTTGCCGAGGATGCCGAAGGCGGGCGCGCGAAAAGCCTCGAGGCTGAAATTGGACGACTTCACGACCTCGCGCGCGCAATGGATCTCGCGGTTCATCACGACGAGCACGCCGAGGCCGCGCGCCGCCGGGGCCGCGGCGACGCGCAGCGCATCGAGGAGATTGATGCCCGTGTCGGAGCCGAGCGCCTGCAGCGGGCGCTGCGCTCCGACGAGCACGACCGGCACGTCGACGCCGAGCGTGAGGTGCAGGAAGTACGCGGTCTCTTCGAGGGTCGAGGTGCCATGCGTCACGACGACGCCGGCGATCGAGGCGTCGCGCGCGACCGCCTGCGTGATGTGGCGATGCAGATCCAGCCACACGGGCGGATCCATGATCGCGCTGTCGATGGCGCGGAACGGCACCGGCACGATCTCGAATCCCGAGAGCAGCGCCGGGAAGCGCGCGAGCAGCTCCTCGACCTCCATGGGCTTCGCGTGCTCGCCGTACTCGAACAGGTCGAGGTCGTTGCGGGCGGGGGTCGAGATGGTGCCCCCCGTGCCGATCACCGCGATGCGTCGGGACATATTCCTGGTGCCCTTCTCCGGGGTCGCCCTCGAACGAGTTGTTGTAGTATAAGACAACTATTCCGACGCCCCGGACTCCCTGCCTTGGCGCATCGACCCAGCCGGATGACGAATGCACGCAGCGCGGCCGCCGCGTCGGAATTCTTCAACGTGTTCCCGCGCTACCTGCAGGTGCGCAACATCCTCACGCGCCGCCTCGGCGACGGGTTCGCGCCCGGCGACCGGTTTCCCACCGAGCACGAGCTTTGCGACGAATTCGGCGTGAGCCGCGAGACCGTCCGTGAAGCGTTGCGCGGGCTGGAGAGCGAAGGCTTCATCGTGCGCCATCGCGGCAAGGGCAGCTTCGTCGCGCGCGTGCCCGACATGTCGCGCGACGAGCGGCTCACCGGGCTGGTCGAGGACTTCACCGAGCTCAAGCTCGACACCGAGGTCGAGGTGCTGAAGAGCGGCCTCGAGAGGCCCCCGGCGCGGATCGCGAGCGCCCTCGGGCTCGATGCATCGGCCCGGTTGTTCCGGATATCGCGGCTGCGCCGCGTCGACCGCAAGCCCTTCGCCTATCACGAGGCGCATCTGCCCGCCCGATTCGGCGCGGCGCTCGCGGCCCTCGACCTCACCCGCACGACGCTCTTCCGCGAGCTTCGCGACACCGTGGGCCTGAAGCTGGTCGAGATCTACCAGCACATCGATGCCATCACGGCGGACGTCGCGCTCGCGAAGCTGCTCGGGATCGAGGTCGGCATGCCGGTCCTGGTGACCCGAAGGGCGCTCACCCACCTGCGATCGGGCGCGCCCACGATGTTCTTCGAGACGTACTTCCGCGCCGACCGTTACTACTATTCGGTTCAGCCCGGAGCCGAACGCGCGAAGCGTGCCACGCGACAAACCGTGAGGAGGAGACAATGGCCAAACACATCCCGATCGAAGAGACGCCCACCGAGCCCACGCGCCGCACGTTCCTGAAGAGCGTCGCCATCGCGGGTGCAGGAACCGCGGCAGCGGTGGCGGTTCCGGCGGTCGCGGCCGACTGCGGAACGAGCGCGCTGAAGAAGACGAAGGATGCGGGCGTGCTGAACGCGGGTGTGGCCACCGATGTCCCGTACTTCGGCTTCATCGACGAGAAGGGAAACCACGTCGGGTTCGAGGCCGACCTCGTCGCCGAGATCGCGAAGCGGCTGAACGTGAAGCTGAACATGGCGAAGATCACGTCGGCCACCCGCATCCCGATGCTCCAGCAGGGCCGCATCGACCTCGTCGCCTGCACCATGACGCACTACCGCAGCCGCGACGAGGTGGTCGATTTCTCGATCGACTACTTCTACACGCCGCAGACGTTGCTCGTGAAGGCGAACAGCGGCATCAGGAGCGTGGCCGACATGGCGGGCAAGCGCGCCGGAGCGGTGATCGGCGCGGGAAGCGTGAAGTACTTCAAGGAAGCGCAGCCGAAGGCGACGCTGCAGACCTTCGAGGGACAGGGCGAGTCGTTCCTCGCGCTCCAGCAGGGGCTCGTGGACGCCTTGGCGACCGATGCGACGATCCTCGCGGGGCTGCGCGCGAGCGCGAAGAACCCGAGCGAGTTCGTGCTCCTCGGCAAGGAAGGCACCTACGGCGGCGGCCCGTACGGCCTCGGCGTGCGCGAGAACGACTCGAAGTGGCTCGATACGATCAACTTCACGCTGCAGGACATCTGGACCGACGGCACCTGGGACAAGCTCTTCGACAAGTGGCTGGGGCCGAAGACGAAGCTGCAGCTCACGAAGGAGATCCTCGGCTTCCAGATGGAAGTCTGGCACTAGCAGCGCGGGCCGGAGCGCCGTGGTCTATCACTTCGACTGGAGCATCCTCTGGGGCGAATGGGGGGTGCTCCTCCTCAAGGGCCTTTACGCCACGGTGAAGCTCGCGGCGTTGACGCTCGTGTTCGCCTTCACCGGCGGGTTCCTGTTCGGGATCGTGCGCTGGATGCGCATCAGGTACCTCGAGCCGATCTGCTGGGCGTACGTGGAATTCGCGCGCAACACGCCGCCCCTCGTGCAGATCCTCTTCTGGTACTTCTCGGCGATCTACCTGCTGCCGCACTGGCTCTTCGCGTACATGCGCAGCGTCGGATTCCAGTTCGCGGCCGCGGTCTTCGCGCTGTCGATCTACCACGGCGCGTTCGTGGCGGAGACCGTGCGCGCGGGCCTCAACTCCGTGAGCCGCGGACAGTCCGAGGCCGGCGCCTCGCTCGGCCTGACCTTCATCCAGCGGCTGGTGCACGTGATCCTGCCCCAGGCCGTCCCCGCCCTCGTGCCGCCGCTCACCAACGAGGCGGTGAGCCTCACCAAGAACACCAGCCTCGCGATGGCGATCGGCGTGGGCGAGATCGCGTACCAGACGCGATACATCGACACGTACACCTTCCGCGGCGTGGAGGTCCTCGTCGCATCGAGCGTGATCTACATCGTCCTTTGCGTGCTGATCGAGGCCGTCGGCCACGTCGTGAGCACGCTCTACTCGCGCCATCTCGAGACGCCCGCCACCGCGGCGGCACCCGGGTTCGCGAGCGAGTCGGTCTGATGAGCTGGGCGCAGGTCTGGACCGCGAACAATTTCGAGCGCCTGCTCGTGGGCGACCTGTTCACGCAGGGCCGCGTGGGCGGGCTGCTCCTCACGCTCTACATCGCGGCGATCGCCATCGTGCTCGCCACGGCGCTGGGGTCGGTGATCGGCATCATGCGCGCGTCGGCGAACCGCCTGATCCGCTATCCCGCGTTCCTCTACATCCAGACGTTCAGGAGCGTGCCGCTGCTGATACTCGTGTTCTGGGCGTACTTCGTCCCGCCCTATCTCGGCATGGAGACGTCGAAGACGCTGAGCGTCACCGCGGCGCTCACGTTCTTCACCGCCGCTTACATCGCCGAGTACGTGCGCGGCGGGATCCTCGCCGTTCCGAGGGCGCAGCGCGAGGCGGCGCGATCGCTCGGCCTGAGCGCCTTCCAGACGCACTTCTACATCGTGCTTCCCCAGGCGTTCTTCACCATGATTCCCGCCATCACCGGCCGCTACGTGGTGACGGTGATGAACACGTCGTTGGCGTTCCTGATCGGGCTCTCCGATCTCACCGACATCGGCAAGCAGATCAACGTGCGGCTGCAGACCGCGCCGGTCGAGGTGTACCTCACCCTGATGGTGATCTATTTCGTCGTGAACCGTGGCCTTTCCGCCGGCATGCGCATGCTCGAGAGTCGCGAGCGGTTCAACCGGCTCTTCCTGAGAATCTAGGAGATACAGATGACGCAAGTCGTGGCACGAGAAGCATCCGCGCAATCGCAGCCGACCGATCGATTCGGCAATCCCCTCGATCCCATCGTGCGTTACGCCCGCGGCGCGATTCTCAGGAGCTCGGACGACGAGGTGCGGCGCATGCAACGCGCCCGGCACATCGTGGGCGAGATCGTGCACGCGAAGGGCAAGGAGGCGGTCTACGACCTCTCGGGCATGAACCGCGGCAGCGGCATCACCGCCGAGGACGTGCCGCACCTCACCAGTCACGTTCCCTTCTTCGAGCGCTACGAGGGCAAGACCGAGCCGCTCGCGCTCAGGCACATGGGCGCGGATCCGGCCCGCCACGCGGCGCTGATCCTCAACCGCGTGTCGGCGGCGAACTTCATCGCGCTCACGACCGTCCTCGAGCCCGGCGACCGCGTGCTCGCGTTCGCGCCGGTGGGCGGCGCCTCGCATCCGTCGACGGTGCGGCCGATCGCGATGGCCGGCGCGCAGCTCACGGAATTCCACACCGTGCGCGAGCTCGAAAGCGCGTGGAACGCGGGCGGCGCGCCCCGGATGCTGCTCATCACGCCGATCAGCGCGTCGAAGCACCACATCCCGCTCGACGAATTCAGGAAGGCGCTCTCGCTCGCGCGCGGAGCGCAGACGCTCACGTACGTGGACGACGCGCACATGGCGTCGCGCATCGCGTTCTTCGACGAGCCGCTCACCTTCCAGGTGGGCGAGGTCGACCTCGCCGTGTGCTCGACGGACAAGCACATCGCCGGCCCGCGCGCCGGGATGCTCGTCGGGCGGCCGGACCTCATCACGACGATCGCCTCGCGCGCCTACGAGCTCGGCCTCGATGCGCAGGCGGGCCAGTACGTCGGCGTGGCCAATGCCCTGAGGAGCTTCGATCCGCGACCGGTGAGGGAGGCCGGCCAGCTCGCCAGGGAGCTGGTGCAGGTCCTCGCGCGCAAGTACGGCGCCAAGCGTGCGTACCTGGGTGGTCCCGGTGTCTCGATCTCCGGTGACGACGTGCTCGAGATCGCCCTCGAGGCGCGCGGCGGCGGCAGGAAGCCGAAGCTCGTGGCGGTGGAAGCGGCCGGGCTCGTCGCGATGCACATGCTCCGGAACAACGACATCCTCACCATCGGTGCGGTGTCGATGCCCGGGAGCGCGCCGGCCGTGCGCCTCATGATGTATCCCGACGGGCCGCGGCTCGGCATCGATCGCATCGTCGCCGCGATCGAGGGATCCATCGGCCGGCTGGGCGAAGTCGTGGACGACCTCGACGCGGCCCGCGAGCAACTGCTCGGAAGCTGAGGCCGGCTATCCGGGACGGGGCGTCACGCCTTCAACCGATACCCCGTCCTGAACACCCACGCCGCGCCGGCGAGGCACGCGCCGAGGAACGCGAGCGTCATCGCGAAGCTGAGGCCCACGTTCACGTCCGCGCGGCCGTAGAAGGTCCAGCGGAATCCGCTCACGAGATACACGACCGGATTGAAGAGGCTGAACGTGCGCCACGCCGGCGGCAGCATGTCGATCGAGTAGAAGGCGCCGCCGAGGAACGTGAGCGGTGTGACGACCAGCATCGGGATGAACTGCAGCTGCTCGAAGCCTTTCGCCCAGATGCCGATGAGGAAGCCGAACAGGCAGAACGTGGCGCAGGTGAGCAGCAGGAATGCCGCCATCGCGAGCGGATGGTCGATGCGCAGCGGCACGAAGAAGCTCGCGGTCGCGAGAATGACCGCGCCGAGGATGATCGATTTGGTCGCGGCGGCGCCGACGTACGCGAGCACGATCTCGAGCGCGGACACCGGCGCGGACAGCACCTCGTAGATCGTGCCGGTGAAGCGCGGCAGGTAGATGCCGAACGAGGCGTTGTTCAGGCTCTCGGTGAGCACGGCGAGCATCACGAGGCCGGGCACGATGAAGGTGCCGTAGCCCACGCCGTCCACCTCGCTCATGCGCGAGCCGATCGCCGAGCCGAACACCACGAAATAGAGCGAGGTCGTGATGACCGGAGTGACCAGGCTCTGCCAGAGCGTGCGGCGGAAGCGCGCGAGCTCGAAGCGGTAGATGGCGAAGAGCGAATGGCGGTTCATGCGGGCTCGCTCACCAGGCTCACGAAGATGTCCTCGAGCGAGCTCTGGCGCGTCTGCAGGTCCTTGAACGCGATGCCGAGCGCGTCGAGGCGTCGCAGCAGCGCTGGGATGCCGGTCGCCTCCTCGCGCGCGTCGAACGTGTATTCGAGCGTGGATCCGTCCTCCTTCAGCACGAGCGGCCACTCGGCGAGCCCGGGCGGGATGGCGGCGATCGGCTTGGCGAGGTGCAGGGTGAGCTGCTTGCGCCCGAGCGTCTGCATGAGCTTCGCCTTCTCCTCCGCGACGAGGAGCTCGCCGCGGTTGATCACGCCGATGCGGTCGGCCATCTCCTCGGCCTCCTCGATGTAGTGCGTGGTGAGGATGATCGTGACGCCGCCCTCGCGCAGCCGGCGCACCAGCGACCACATCTCGCGGCGCAGCTCGACGTCCACGCCCGCCGTGGGTTCGTCGAGGAACAGGATGCGCGGCTCGTGGGCGAGCGCCTTCGCGATGAGCACGCGCCGCTTCATGCCCCCGGAGAGCGTCATGATCTTGTCCTCGCGCTTGTCCCACAGGGAGAGCTCGCGCAGCACTTTCCCGAGATAGGCCTCGTCGGGCCGCCGCCCGAAGAGCCCGCGGCTGAACCGCATCGTGTCGATCACTTTCTCGAACATGTCGGTGTGCAGCTCCTGGGGCACGAGGCCGATCAGCGAGCGCGCGGCGCGATAGTCCGCGCGGTGATCGTGGCCGTCGACGAGCACGCGCCCGGAGGTGGCCGTCGCGATGCCGCACACGATGTTGATGAGGGTGGTCTTGCCCGCGCCGTTCGGGCCCAGCAGCGCGAAGATCTCGCCCTGCCCGATCTCGAGGTCGATGCCCTTGAGCGCCTGCAGGCCCGAGGCATAGGTCTTGGTGAGCTTCGAGATCGAGATCGCGGGCACGGCGGCGGTGCGCGCGTCACGATCGGTCGCGACGCCGGTCATGATGCTTTCGCGGCGCCACGCCGCGCCCCTCTACGCATTCGTCGGACGCTCTGCTTCGCGGGCCAGGGAGCTGGCAGCGTGACGTTGCCTTTCATGGCCGGCGTTACCCGGCTCGCGCTGGTGATGCTGGGCGGCGGCCACTGGATCGCCGTCGCGCACGTCGCTCGTCTCCGACGCGTTGCTAGCTGTCGACGTGGATCTTCACCACGGTGCCGTGTCCGATGGCGCCCCGGTCCCACAGCGTGAAGCTCTTTCCGATCACGAGGCGCTCGAGCACGGCGTCCAGGTCGCTGAACGTGCCGTCGAGCAACGCGGTGTTCCCGAGCTCGATGGCCTTGCCCGGCTCCAGGTTGAACCGGATGTCGTACAGCTCGCCGTCGATGACGACCGCGCACCCGAGCGAGCGGCCGACGATCGGACCGGGTCGAACGTTTCTTCCCTTCGGCAGGAATGTCACCTGCGCGGTGATGTCTGAGTTTCGCACGTTGCTATGTTGGCCTTTGACCATGGATGGGCGGATGAAACGCGATATACCCGGCCATTCTCTCCGGTAAGAACCTCGAAAGCAATCGCACCGCCCTGGACGGCGCAAACGCACGCGAGGCGGCATGCCTTGCCCTGGAACCGCCGGGCAGCCCTGACCTGCTGAAGCTAAGCCGGTCCTCGGCGGGCAACCAGGCTCTTTGGCGCCTTGTATTGCCACGCCTCGCGCACCAGCCGCTCCACCACTGCGACCTCGGCGTTGGCAAGCCCTACCCTGACACCCCTTACCTTGCCACCCCAGACGAGTTTTTCCACGAATGCCGGATGCAGGATGAGCGCTTGTTCGCGCACTTCATCGGGAACGAAGAGGTGGATGAACTCTTCGCCGGGCGGCATGGTGACGAAGATCTTGCCTCGCACCCGGAATGAGCCATATTCGTGGTGGGGCTCCTCCGTGACTTCGGGAAGCGACATCGCGAGTTTGCGCACCGTTGCGAGCTTCATCGTTGCAGCGCCATTTCGAGGGAGCGATCCGCAGCCCGCTCAGTCCGCCTCGATGTGCAGCTCGCGGATGAGCTCGCCCCAGATCTTCGCCTCGGCCTTGCCGCGCTTCTCGATGTCCGCGGCGCTGCCGGGAATCGGCGCGAGGTACTGGTCGATGAGCTTCGCGCGCACCTGCGGGTCGGAGAGGAACGCGTTGATCGCCTTGCTCAGCTTGTCGACGATCTTCGGGTCCATGTGCGCGGGTCCCTCGATCGCGTACCAGCCGGGCAGCGCGGGAATGCGCGGGTCGAGCTCCTTCAACAGCGGCACGCTCGGCAGCTTCGGGGAGCGCACGTCGCCCGATTGCGCGAGCACGTTCACCTTGCCCGCCGCGATCTGGCCCATCGCGACGACCGTCGGCGACACCATCACGTCGGTCTCGCCGGAGATGAGGCTCAGCAGCGCCGCGGCCGGCCCCTTGTACGGGATGTGGTGCAGGTTCAATCCCTCGCGCTTCGCGATCATCTCCGGATAGAGGTGGGTCGAGTTGCCGACGCCGCCGCTGCCGAAGGTGATCCGGCCCGGTTCGGCCTTCGCGCGCTTCAGGAACTCGTCCCACGTCGTGATGCCGCTCTGCTTGCTCGCGAGCAGCACGAAGCTCGCGTCGGCGAGCGGCGCGATCAGCGTGAAGTCCCCGAACGGATCGTACGGCACGCGCTTGTACATGAACTGGTTGAAGCTCACCAGCGAGACGCTCGTCTGCAGCAGCGTGTAGCCGTCGGGCGGGTCCTTCGCGACCTGCTCGGAGGCGATGATGCCGTTCGCGCCGGGCTTGTTCTCGACGTAGACGGCCTGGCCGAGCTGCCGGCCCAGGCTTTCGGAGAGCATGCGGCCCACGACGTCGGCGCCCGAGCCGGGCGGCTGCGGCACGACGAGCTTCACGGGACGCGTGGGATAGTTCTGCGCGCTCGCATCCGTGGCGAGGGTCGCGAGGCCGAGGGCGACGAGGGCGAGGCAGGCGTGCAGCGAAGAGCGCATGAGCATTTCCTTGAACGGGCCGGCGTGAGGCAGAATTCCCGGCCGAAGCCCGCGACTTTACGGCATCGGTCCGTCCTTTAGAAAGCGTTCATAAGCCCATGTCCGATCTGGATCAAGGCGGCGCGTGGCGCGTCGCCCCCGGCGATTACCTGGAGCGGCGGCCCGCGACCTTCGCGGTCGGCGCTCCCCGCTCCCGCTACGTCACGATGCGCGACGGCTGCAAGCTCGCGGTCGACGTCTACCTGCCCCAAGCGCAGGCGAGCGGCACCAAGCCCGCGGCGCGCGTGCCCGCCGTGCTCATCCTCACGCCCTACTATCGCCGCTTCGCGTTGAGCGCGCCGGGCGCCGATCCCAGTCCGAACGCCGCGAAGTACCGGGACTTCTTCGTGCCGCGCGGTTACGCCGTCGTGGTCGTCGACGTGCGCGGCTGCGGCGCGAGCTTCGGCACGCGCGACTCGTTCCGCTCGCCGCGCGAGCGCGACGATTATCGCGAGATCGCCGACTGGGTCGTCGCGCAACCGTGGTCGAGCGGCGTGATCGGCGCCACGGGCATCTCCTATCTCGGCGCCGCCGCGTGCTTCCTCGCGAGCACCGGGCATCCCGCGGTGAAGGCGATCGCGCCGCTTTTCGCGACGTCCGACACTTACAGCGATCACCTCTATCCCGGCGGCGTCTTGTGCACCACGGTGAGCGCGACCTACGACGATCTCGTGAGCGCGCTCGACATGGACCTGCGCGACCGGCTGAAGAAGTTCGCCTACTTCGACGATCCCCGCTTCGCGGGACCGCAGCCGGTCGACGACGACCGCGACGGCTCCATGGTGCGCGCCGCGATCGAGGAGCACCGCGACAACTTCCGCATGCGCGACTTCGCGCCGGACATCGCATACCGCGAGGAGCCGGTGCCGTACGACACGCAGTTGCACAGTGGCGCGATCAGCCCTTACTGGTATCTCTCCGCGGCGAAGGGCAAGGTCGCGATCTACTCGATTTCCGGCTGGTACGACGGCGGGCAGTATTCGAACGCGTCGATCTCGCGCTACCTCACGCAAGCGGGCGCGGACGACCGCCTGCTGCTCGGCCCCTGGGACCACGGCGCGCGCACCAACGGCTCGCCCTGGCGCGGCGCCGCGCAGGAGCCGCAATTTCCCCTCATGGGCGAAGTGCTGCGCTTCTTCGACGAGCACCT
Source organism: uncultured Burkholderiales bacterium (assembly GCA_964403515.1). Taxonomy (GTDB): domain Bacteria; phylum Pseudomonadota; class Gammaproteobacteria; order Burkholderiales; family Usitatibacteraceae; genus Usitatibacter. The sequence goes on from CAYOGL010000004.1 coordinate 189,166, forward strand.
GTGCGGCATCGACACCGGCTTGCGCGACGAGGCGCCGATCCACTACCACTCGGTGCGCGACGAGCAATGGCATGCGGCCTCGCAATGGCCGCCGGTCGAAGCGAAGACGCGGCTATTCCTCGCGGACGGCGGCAAGCTGTCGACCGAGCGGCCGGCGAGCGCTTCGCATGCGAGCCATCAGACGCGCTTCACGACGGCTACCGGCAGCTCCACGCGTTACGAACGGCTCGGCGCGTTCGCGGTGGCGGAGTACTACCACGACTGGGACGGGCGCGAGGATCGCATGCTCGCGTTCACCAGCGCGCCGTTCGAGCGGGAGGTGGATCTCGCCGGCCATCCGGTCCTCACGCTGCGCATCGCGAGCTCCGAGGGCGACGCGAGCGTCTTCGCCTACCTCTCCGAGGTCGATGCGAACGGGCGCTCGTGGTACATGACCGAAGGGGTGCTGCGGCTTCTGCACCGTGCGACCGCCCCGTGCCCGCCGACGTATCGGACGACGTGGCCGTTCCGCACGTTCCATCGCGCCGACGCAAGGCCGATGCAACCCGGCAAGGACGAGACCGTGCGCTTCGCGCTCCTGCCGATGGCGTGGAAGCTCGCGAAGGGAAGCCGGCTACGCGTCTGCGTCTGCGGCGCCGACGCAGACCACTTCGCGCAGGTGCCGCACGGCCGTCCGCCGAGGCTCGACCTCACGCTCGGTGGAGAGCAAGGATCGTTCGTGGAGCTGCCAATGAGTTAAGGTGGCTGACGCTTATGCCACTTCGTCTTGTGACCAACCGGGAAACACCAACACCCCGGGTGAGACTTGGGCAGTCAGCCGGGCGTAATGTTTGCGCGGAAGGCCGAACAGGCACTTCTCGACGCTAGCGGAAAGGCGGGGGACGACCCATAGCGACGATCGGTCGTTTCCTCCGACCGTTACGGCTCTCTTTCCCAAACGATGCGCCGATAGTCCACCTTGCCGGGGAAAAAAACGCTCGAGGCCGGCGCGGATTCGATAATCAGCCTGTTCCCATCGAATCGAAACTTACGGCGTTGTTCGGTGCCGTTCCACGCCTCATTCCACGATGCATCAACCGTAGTGACGAACTGATCGCCCTCGACGCGATATCGCCCCGTATAGGCGAGCATCGACCTGTGAAGTGCCGCTCGTGCGGCATCGCTGTCTCCTGACGCGCGACTTTCGGCCGTGCTCACCACGATCGCGCGGCCGTTCGAAGTAAGAACGAGTGCGCCTTTCGGCTTGGCCCCGAGCAGATCTTTGCTCTCGCCATCGACGATGACTTGCCAAGAAATGAGCTTCCAGCTTCCAACTAGCTTAGTTGCGCTCATGATGTGGCATCCACTTCTCCGATTGACAGTTCGTAGTCTCGCTTACGACGGTAGGTTTCGACCCGAAGCGGACGAATCGAGCATCACGCGCTACGCCGCCTTCTTGAAGGGCGTGACTTG
>CAYOGL010000005.1:0-175617 GCA_964403515.1 uncultured Burkholderiales bacterium
GTGCCGGGCGGCGCCGCGACGGCGGGTCCGCGAGCCGGCGATTGCGCGCGCTGCGCCTGCTCCACCCGGCGCACCTCCGCCGGACCGGGCAGCACGGCAGCCGGCTTGGCCATGATCGGCGCATCGCGCGCCACGGCCGGCGGCACCGCGACGATCGCCTGGTGCACCGGCTTGTGCTCGAGCAGCGCGTCGCGACGCACGACGGTGATGGCTTGGGCGCGGTTGAACTCGACGTGCTGGTCGCGCACCTGCGCCGGAACGTTCACCACGGTCACGTTGATCTGGTTCACATACGTGTTGCTGGCCCGGTACCACGGGTGATAGGGCTCCGAGGGCGCGAGCGGGTACCAGCCGACGACCGGCCCGCCAGTGCTCACGGACGCGGCCCAGTTGTTGCCGCCGACGAAGGCGACGAGCGCCGGCGCCCACACGGGCCGAGCGACGTGGCGGCCGGGGCACCAGGCCCAGCGCTCGTGCAGATGCACCCAACGCCCATAGTGGAAGGGAGCGTAGCCCCACGGCGCGTTGTCGACCCACGTCCATCCCCAGGGCTCCACGAACACCCAGCGTCCATAGCGATAGGGCGCCCAGTCCACGGCGACGTCGTTCGGGAACCACACCGGGCCGTACACCGGGTCGTTGTCCCAGCCCCCGTACTGGTCGAGGTCCTCGTAGCCGGTCATTTGCACCGACACGAAGCGCGGCGCCTCGCGCTCGATCCATTGCTCGTCGCGCGCGACCGACCACTGGTCGAAGTCGAGGTCGTAGGCATCCTGGAACGCGTACTGCGGCGTGTCCTCGCCCCACACGACGACCGAGCGGCCCGCGGGAACGTCCACGCTGCCAGCGGCCGTCTGCAGGCTCGCCACGCCGGCGAACACCGTGAGCCGCGACTCGCCGCGATCGGGATCGGCCTCGAGCCGGTAGCGTCCCGCGGAGCGCAGCACGAAGCTCGCCTGCGGCGTCGACATGCGGACGCGGTCGCCGCCGATGAAGTGGCGGATGCGGATCGCCATCGTGCCGCGCTCGAGGGTCGCGTCGACGGTGTAGTCGTCGATGCGGGAGATGTCGAGCTGGCTCAGCTCGTCGAGCCGCAGCGCCATGGGGCCGACTTGCACGGAGGCGCGCGCGCCCGGGTCGGTCCACACCGAGTTCTGCGAGGTGATCGGCATGTTGAGCAGGGCGCTGTCCCAGCCGCGGGCCGGGTCCTGGTAGGCCGCGACCGAGCCTTCGACCCACGCGAGCCGGCCGACACGCCCCGGCAGCTCCTGCGCCGAGGCGAGCGATGCGAGGGAAGCGACGAATGCAAGCAGGAGGAACGCGAACGCACGCATGGCCATCACCTTTTCCGAACGGGTTGCCCTGTTCATCCGGGCGGATGAGCGCTCAACGCGCGAGGGCGTGTGCCGGACGACAGCACGATACATTTGCTTACGAATGACCGCGCCCCGCCCCCGGCGTTCCGGCGTCGCCCCGGGGCGACGCCGGAACGGTTTTCCAGCTCCGGGGATTCATGCCATGATTGCCGCCGGGAGCGAAAAACGCGGGGACCGCGATGGATAGCAGCACGGTTTTCACGAAAACCGCGAAGGGCATCACGCAGGTTAACCAGAGATCGGCATCCCTTTCGAAGGACCTCATGAGGGTCCTCAAGCTGATCGACGGCAAGTCGAACTTCGCCCAGCTGCTCGAGAAGGCCGACCTCGACAAGGCCAAGCTCGAGATCGCCCTGAATTCCCTCACCAAGGACGGCTTCGCGCGCGTCTTCCAGGTGCGCAAGGAGGAGGCCGACCTCTTCGGCGAGGACGATTTCGACTTCACCGCGCCGGGCAAGATGGCGTCCACGCAACGCGTGATGCCGGGCGCCGCGAACGACATCACCGAGCTCGTGCGCCAGCAGGAAAAGGCCGAGGCCGAACGGCGCGCGCGCACCCAGGCGCAGGACGTCGCGCGGGCGCGAGCGAAGTCCGAAGCCGAGGCGCGGGCCAAGCTCGAGGCCGAGGCGCGCGCCAAGGCGCAGGCCGAGAAGGAGGCGATGGAGCAGGCACGGCGCGCGAAGGAAGCCGCCGAGCGTGCCCGCGCCGAGCTCGACGCGAAGACGCGCGAGGAGGAAGCGCGCCGTCGCGCGCTCGCCGAGCAGCAGGCGCGCCTGACCGCCGAGCAGAAGGCGAAGCAGGAAGCGGAAGCCCAGCGCCTGGCGGAGCTGCGCGCCAAGGCGGAGACCGAAGCGCGCGCGCTGGCCGAGGCGCGCTCCCGCGCCGAGGCCGAGGCCCAGGCGCTCGCCCGCGCCCGTGCCGACGCGGAGGAGGCGGTGCGGCGCAAGGCGCAGGAAGCGACCAGCGCCGAGCAGCAGCTCAAGGTCAAGCTCAAGGAAGAGATCGAGGCGCGCATCCGCGGGGAGATGGAGGCGCTGCTGCGCAACGAGCTCGAGGAGAAGACGCGCAACGAGATGCGCGCGCAGATCCTGGAGGAGGCGCGGCTCGCGGCGCGGGCCGAGCTCGAGGAGCGGCTGAACGAGGAACGCGCGGTCCTGGCGCGGGCCGAGACGGAAGCACGCACCAAGGCGGAGGCGGAAGCCCGCGCGCGGGCCGACGAGGAAGCGCGGCGCCGCGCGCAGGCCGAAGCGCGGGCGGCCGCGGAAGCCGAGGCGCGCCTGCGCGCCGAGGCGGAGGCCGGGCGGCTGCGCGAAGCCGAGCAGAGGGCGCGCGAGGAGGCCGAGGCGCGCACCCGCGAGCAGCGGGAGATCGCGCAGCGCCTCGAGGCCGAGCGGCGCGAGAAGCACATCACGGCGCAGCGGCTGGAAGCCGAGCGGCTCGCGAAGTACGAGGCGGAGGCGCGCGCCAAGCTCGAGGCCGAGCAGCGCGAGCACCGCGAGCGGGAGCTGCAGGCAAGCCTCGCCACGATCGCCGAGGACACCCGCGTGAAGGTCCAGGCCGAGCTCGAGGCCGATCTCGGCAAACGCGCGGAGATCGAGGGCAAGGCGCAGGCCAAGGCGTACATGGAAGCGAAGGCGCGCGCCGAGCTGGAGGAAGAGCAGCGGCTGCGCTCCGAGCAGGAAGCCAAGGCGCGCGCGATCGCCGAGGTGCTGCGCACCAAGGTCGAGCCCGACGAGCCGCCGGCACAGGCGGTGGTCAAGCGCCGGCCGCGCCGTCGCGGCAGCCTGCTCAAGATGGCCGTCTCGCTCGTGGTGGTGATCGCGATCCTCGGCGTGATCGCGCTGCACGTCGTGCCGATGCGCCCCGTCGCAGCGAAGATCGAGAAGGCCATGGCCGCGTGGCTGCACGACGACGTGTCCATCGGCGCCGTCACCGTGCGCCTGGTGCCGACGCCGCACGTGAGCGTCGAGAACGTCGCCGTCGGCAAGATGCTCGATGCCAAGGCCCTGAACGGCCGCATCGACGTCGATCTCGCCTCGCTATTCTCCGACCATGTGGTGATCCGCTCGGTCGACCTCGATTCGGTCGAGCTCACCGGCGATGCGGTCAAGCGCATTCCCCTCTGGGGACGCGTCGACGGCAAGCCGCAGGCCGCGCAGATCACGCGTGTCGTGCTGCACGCGGTGCGCGTGACGGCCCGGCCGTCGATCGATCCGTTCAACGCGACGCTCGCCTTCTCGCCCGACGGCGCGTTGCGCGACGCGCGCCTGGCGAGCACCACCGGCGTCTGGAACCTGACGGTGAAGCCGGCCGAGAACGGCCTCGACTTCGACTTCAACGCGCGCAGCTGGACGCCGCCGCTGGCGGTGACGCTGCCGATCACCGACGCCACGGCACACGGGCATTACGCCGGCGGCGCGCTCGACATCACGCAGTTCGAGGTGAATGCGCTCGAAGGCAAGCTGGACGGTTCGATGCGCGTGAGCTGGCCGGGACCGTTCAAGCTCGAATCGACGTTCACGGCCTCGCGCCTCGATGCCGCGCAGCTCGTGCGCGCGTTCACCCCGGACATCGCGATCACCGGGCGCCTCGACGGCAACTTCACGCTCGCCTCGGAGAGCCCGACGCTCGACGCGCTGCTCAACGCGCCGCGGGTGCAGGGCAAGTTCAAGCTGACCGAGGGCTCGATCAGCAACGTCGACCTGGTCGCCGTGATGCAGTCGGCCGAAGCGGGCCAGCGCGCGGGCGTGACCAAGTTCGCCGAGCTCACCGGCGAGTACGGCGCGGCCGAGCGGCGCTCGAACTTCCGCCAGGTCAACCTGCAGGGCGGCGTGCTGCGCGGCAACGGCAGCATCGACATCGCGGCCAACAGCGCGCTCTCGGGCCGGCTCGCCCTCGAGATCCGTTCCCAGGTCGCGCAGGAGCGCGGCGCCTTCGCCGTCTCGGGCACCGTCTCCCGTCCGCTCATCCGGCGCGGCGGTTGAGGAGATCGTCCCGATCCTCGCTGCCGCTCGTCGCGCTCTTCCGGTCGCCGCCGCGCGCGCTTCGCGCCGCATGCGTTCGCCCGGCCAATGATGGCGCGGCGCCGCCTCCTTCAATCGCGTTCCGATCCCGCAACCCGCTCATGATTTCGATCGCCCGCCTGTGCCTCGCCGCGCTCGTGCTCGCGGCCGCCTCCGCGCACGCCGACGATGCCGACGATCCCTTCCGCGCGCTCGAGAACGCGGCGGACCCGGCCACGCAGGCGTTCTTCCACGACCAGTCGCAGCGCACGCGCGCGGCGCTCGACGCCTTGCCCGGCCGCGCCGAGCTCGCCGCGCGCATCCGCATGCTCGAGGAGGCGCAGACGTCCATCACGGACGTGGCGCTCGAGGCCGGGCGTGTGTTCTACCTGAAGGCCGCTCCCGGCCAGGCGACGCCCGTGCTGTGCATGCGCGAGGGTTTTCGCGGCGCCGAGCGCGTGCTCGTCGACCCGGTGAAGCACGGCGGCGGCGACCCGAGCCTCGCCATCGACTGGTTCGTTCCTGCACCGGACGGCCACCATGTCGCCTACGGCCTGTCGCGCGGCGGCAGCGAGGATTCGATCCTGCACGTGATGGCCACGGACACCGCGCGCGACCTGCCGTTCGAGATCGAGCGTGCGCGCTTCAATGCGGGGCTCGCGTGGGAGCCGGACGGCCGCGCGTTCTATTACACGCGCGTCCCCGAAGGCAACGCAGCCGGGCCCGCGCGGGACGAGAACGTGCGCGTCTACCGGCACGTGCTCGGCCGCGAGACCGCGCATGACGAGGTGGTGTTCGCGGCCGGCGTGGGCGGGGCGCGCGATGTGAGCGCGATCGACGTGCCGCATCTGCTCCTGCCGCCGCAGTCGAAGCAGGCGATCGCGGTCGTGCGCGAAGGCGTGCGCCCCGAGCTCAGCGTGCACGTGACCGACGCCAAGGATCTCGCGCGCGGACATCCGCGCTGGCACAAGCTGTTCGGGCCGGACGCCGGGGTCATCGCGGTCGAAGCGTGGCACGACGAGCTCTACCTGCTCAGCAACCACGACGCGCCGCGCCACCGGGTGTTGCGGGTGAAGGCGTCCGCGCCGAACCTGTCGGGCGCGCACGTCGTGGTCGCCCAGGGCGACTCGGTGATCACCGGCCTCGGCCTCGCACGCGACGGGCTGTACCTGCGCACCATGGTGGGCGGCGTCGACCGGCTCGAGCGCGCCGAGCTCGGCCTGCTCGGCGCGCGCGGACGCGAGTACGTGCGCACGCCGTTCGACATGGCGATCGTGCAGCTCGTCACCGACCCGCGTCGGACCGGCGCGCTCCTGCGGCTCGACGGCTGGATCGACGCGCCACAGGTCGTCGAGGTCGACCACGACGGGGAGCTGCACGACACGCACCTGCAGCCGCCGTCGACGGCCGATTTCTCCGCGATCGACCAGGTGCGACTCTACGCGCCGGCGGCGGACGGCACGAAGATCCCCGTCACGCTCGTGTACCGCAAGAGCACGCGACTCACCGGCGACAACCCGACATTGCTCGTGGGCTTCGGCGCGTACGGCCGCATGCTGCGCCCGCATCACGACCCGGCGCGGCTCGCGTGGCTCGAGCGCGGCGGCGTATTCGCGATCGCGCACGTGCGTGGCGGCGGCGAGTTCGGCGAAGCGTGGCGCGAGGCGGCGCGCGGCGCATCCAAGACCACGAGCGTGCTCGACTTCATCGCCGTGAGCCGCTTCATCGCGAGCTACGGGTTCACGAGCCCGAAGCGCCTCGCGATCGAGGGCACCGGCGCGGGCGCCATCACCGTGGGTGGCGCGCTGGTGCGCGAGCCGCAGCTCTATGCCGCCGTGGTGCTGCGCGCTCCGTGGCTCGACCTGCTGCGCTACGAGCAGGCGAGCGGCGGGCCCGCGCAGTCGCCGGAATTCGGGACGACGGCCACCGCCCAGGGTCGCGACGCGCTCGCGGCCCTGTCGCCGTACGCGCACGTCGAGGGACCGCTGCCCTATCCCGGCGTGCTGTTGAGCGTGGGTATGAACGACCCGCGCGTCGCGCCGTGGCAGGCGGCGAAGATGGCCGCGCGACTGCAGGGCGCGAGCTCGAGCGAGCGGCCGGTGCTGCTGCGCGCGGACTTCGCCTCGGGGCTCGGGGAAGCGATGCCCCGCCCGCAGCACGAGGACGAGCTCGCCGACATCTATTCGTTCATCCTGTGGCAGCTCGGCGATCCGGCGTTCCAGCCGAAGGCGGCCGCGCCCGCGAAGGCAGCGTCTCCGCCGTTGCCCGCCGCGCTTCCGAAGGCCGGGTAGGAGGGCGCCGACGCGGGCCGCGCCCGTGGGAACGGAAAGCGTCCGGCCGTCTCTGAGTCACTAGGACCAGGGGCGAAGCCATGAAAACGCAGTTCGTGAGCGAGCGCGCCGCCGGGCGCACGATCGCGCGCCAGCCGCCGCCGCAGGGCACCACCATCGGACGTTTCTTCGAGATCGTCTTCCGCATCTCGGGCTACATCCTGTGGTTGCTGCTGTGGCGCCTGAGCATCGTGCGCCGGCCCACGCCGGCCAAGCGTTTCGCCGCGTTGCTCGAAGACCTCGGCACGAGCTTCGTGAAGCTCGGGCAACACCTGTCCCTGCGCAGCGACCTCTTCCCGCCCGACTACCTCGCCGAGTTGCAGAAGCTGCAGGACAACGTGAAGCCGTTCGCGACCGAGGAATCGGTCGCCGCCATCGAGAAGGCGTTCGGCAAGCCGACCTCGCAGCTCTTCATCCGCTTCGACGCCGAGCCGTTCGCGGCCGCCTCCGTCGCGCAGGTGCACGGGGCGCGCACCTTCGGGGGCAAGGAGGTGGTGGTCAAGGTGCTGCGCCCCGGCGTGGCGGTGCAGGTCGATCGCGACATGCGCATTCTCGCGGGCATCGTGCGCTTCTTAGCGCACTTCTCGCCGGTGCTCTCGCGCTACAAGGCCGAGGCGGTCGTGCGCGAGATGCACGCCAACCTGCGCAAGGAGCTCGACCTGCGCGAGGAGGCGCGCGCGGTGCACCGCTTCGCGGTCGAGTTCCACGACTGGGACACCGTCGAGGTTCCCGACATCGTCGAGGGACTGTGCAGCGAGACCGTGATCGTCATGACCCGCCTGTCGGGCAAGCGGGTGGACGAGGTCGACAGCACGCGCCACGGGGCGCAGCTCGCGCAGAACATGGTCGACATGTACGTGCACATGTTCTTCGTGATGGGCTCGTTCCACGGCGATCCGCACCCGGGCAACATCCTGGTCACGCCGGACGGGCGCCTCGGCCTGCACGACTTCGGCATCGTCGGCAGCCTCGACCGGCCGACGCGTCAGTCGCTCGCGTCGTTCATGCTCGCCTTCGCCGAGCAGGACAGCGAATGGCTGCTCGACTCGTGGCTCGAGCTCGGCATGCTGTCGAAGGCGGCCGATCGCGCGAAGCTGCGCCCGGCGGTGCACACCCTGATGTCGGAGTACTCGCGCCGGCCGCTGTCGGAGTGGTCGATCGGCGACGCGTTCGCGCAGCTCGTCACGGCCACGCGCGGGCACAACTTCGAGGTGCCGCTGCACCTGCTCGTGCTCGCGCGCTGCCTGGTGCTGATCGAGGCGACCGTGCGCCTGCTCGACCCCGGGTTCAGCCTGCTCGATTCCCTGGGCGAGCGCTCGCGCGAGGTGATGGAGACGGCGGTCAGCCGCGAGACCGGCGAGACACGCCGCCTGCAGTACGAGGTGGCGATGGCGTCGACCGAATGGCAGCGCCTGCTCGCCGGATCGCTGCGCCGCGTCCGCGAGGACGGCATCCGCTTCAAGGTGGAGCCCGAGGGGTTGCAGGACCTCTCGCAGCTCGTGATCCAGGGCTCGAGCCGCGTCTCCCTCTCCCTCGTGACGCTCGGCCTGTACCTCGCCGCGAGCCTGCTCATGCAGTTCAAGTCCGGGCCGCGCGTGTTCGAGGTCCCGGTGCTCGCGGCGATCTTCTACGTGTACGCCGCGTGGCTCACGCTGCGCCTCGTGCGCGCGATCGGGCGCGGCCTCTAGTCGAGGCGCGGCTTGATGCCGCGGATGTTCTTGTACGACACCACCCCGAGCAGCCGGTCCTGTGCGTCGGTCACCGGGATCGCGCGGAAGCCGTAGCGCTCGAACATGGCGAGCGCCTCGCGCAGCGTGTCGTCGGGCGCGAGCGTGATGACGTGGTCGGTCATGATGTCGGCGAGCTTCCGGTCGTTGTCCGCGGCGATGAGCTCGCGGATGTCGACCACGCCCAGCAACACGTCGCCCGGCCCCGCGATGTAGACGTACATGATCACGTCCTTGTCGCGGGCGAGCTGGCGGAAGCCCTTCACGAGGTCGCCCACGATCGTGTCCGGGGGCTGCTTGATGTAGTCCTGCGTCGCGTACAGCAGGATGTTCTCGGCGTGCTTGTCGACGATCTGCTGGACCTTCGCCGCGTTCTCGTGGTCGATGAGCTTCAGCAGCGCGTCGGCCTCGGATCCGGGCAGGATCGCGAGGATGTCGGCGGCCTGCGCCGGGCTCATGTCGTTGATGAGCTGCGCGGCGCGCTCGAGCTTGATCGAGCCGATCAGCTCGCGCTGCACGCGCGGCTCGACTTCCTCGAGCGTGTCGGATGCCAGCTCGGGATCGAGCTCGTTGAACACGGCCAGGCGCTGGTCGGCGTCGAGCTCCTCGAGGATGTCGGCCAGGTCGACCGGGTGGATGTCCTGGATCTTGTCCTTGAGCACGCTCAGCTTCACGTGGCCGCTGAACGGACCGAGCTTCTCGGGCAGCGGCTGCACGTACAGCCAGGACACGGTCGAGCGGTCCTCGTCATGCTGGGCGAAGAAGTCCGCGATCTTGCCCAGGCCGATGCGGCGCAGCAGGCGCGCGCGGCTGAAGTCGACCTCGCTCGCGTAGAGCTTGCCGTTCTGGACCGCGAGCCGGATGTCGTAGACGACCTCGACCTCGTGGTCGTCCATGTCGAGGATCTTCTTGTCGAGGACGTGCGCCTTGAGCAGGATCGCGTTGTCGGGCACCGGCTGCTCGAGCGCGGCGATGTCGGGCGCATCAACGACGATCTCGGTGTTCGAGATGAGGCTCACCTGCTCCCACGGCACCAGCAGCGTCGGCCGACCGTACGGGCGCTTCACGACGAGGTGGCTCACCTCCGGCAGGCGGCTCGCCTCGACGATCACGAAGTCGTCGAGACGGCCCACGGGCTCGGTCTTCACGTAGACCTTGCGGCGCAGGATCTCGCTCAGGAAGAAGGCGTTCGCGTAGACGGCGACCATGGATTGCGCCTCAGCCGAGCAGGGTGACGAACTTGTAGACCATGAGCACGACGAGCAGGAGCAGGTAGATGCGCAGGGCCATGAGCGCCGCCTTCACGGCTCGCGACATCGGCATCCCGGGCGTCCGGTAGCGCTCGTTGATGTCGCGGATCTTCTGCCGGAAGCGGCGGAACGCCATCGGATCCTCGCTCGCCTACTTGAAGAGGTTCGGGAACATCACGCTCACCCCGTAGAGCGTGGACAGGACGACGATCGCGGCGACGATGAAACCGCCGACCAGGTTTTCCCACAGCGTATTGCGATATTCGCCCATGTGCTGCCGGTCGTTCAGCAACAGGATCAGGAACACGAGCGCCGCGGGCAGCAGCGTGACCGCGATCACCTGCACGAACAGCGTGATCAGCACCAGGGGCGCGCCGGGGATGAGCACGACCAGTCCCGCGGTGATCAGCGTGAGGAAGTAGGTCGCGTAGAACCACGGCGCCTCGCGGATCTTCTGGTTGAGCGAGTGCGCCCAGCCGAAGATCTCCCCGAACGCCCACGAGCTCGCGAGCGAGATGCAGATCGCGCCGAGCAGCCCCGCGTCGAACAGGCCGATCGCCATGAACTCGCCGATCCAATGGTTCACGCCCATCAGCCGCTCGGCGGCCTGGGAGGCGCTGTCCACGTCCACGCCTTTGAGCACCGTGCCGGTGACGACCACGATGAAGATCGCCACCACCACGGTGAGGATCGAGCCGAGCAGGGTGTCGAACTTGCCCCACGGGATGTCCTTCTCGTGCAGCCCCTTGTCGACCACGGAGCTCTGCTGGAAGAAGAGCATCCACGGGGCGATCGTGGTGCCGATGTTGGCCATCATGAAGAAGAAGAGGTCGCCGTCGAAGCCGCCGGGAAAGTGCGGGACGAGGCCATCCTTCACGATGTCCTTCACCGAAGGGTGGACGAGGAAGGCGCCGGGAATGTAGATGAGGTTCAGCGCGCAGAAGAGCATCGCGATCTTCTCCCAGGTCCAGTAGCGCCCGTTCAACACGATCACGCCCATGAGCGCGACCACGCCCGCTACGGTGGCCCACGGCGGGATGCCGAAGATCGCGAAGGCCGAGGTCATGCCGATGAACTCGGTGACCAGCGTGAGCCAGTCGACGATCAGCAGGTCGATGAGCGAGAACCAGCCCCAGAACGCGCCGAATCCGTCGAAGATCGCCTCGGCGTGGCCGCGCTTGGTCACGGCCCCGAGGCGCACGGTCATCTCCTGGACGTAATAGGCGACCGGAATGAGGATGAGCAGGAACCAGATCAGCCCGTAGCCGTACTTCGCGCCGGTGGCTGCGTACGTGGTGATGCCGCCCGCGTCGTTGTCCGCGATCATCACGACCAGCCCCGGCCCCGCGATGACGAAGTACAGCTGGACCGCCTTGGCCCACTTGCGCAGCCGGTAGTACAGCCTCGACGACAGGTTCATGGGCGATCGGGGGCGCGGAAAGGCGGGGCCGGGGGCGGTGACGCCGCATTGTAAATGGATGGCCCCGAGCGCGGCGTGTTCCGGCCCCGGGCTCGCGAATTTTTTTCGCTTGCGCGTGCGATGCGGATGGTACGCTCGCGGGATGCAGCCCCGCGAACAAGAACGCATTCCCCTCCTCAAGCGTCTCGGCCCGGGGCTCATCACCGGGGCGGCCGACGACGACCCGAGCGGCATCGCGACCTACTCGCAGGCCGGCGCCCAATACGGCTACGGCCTGCTCTGGACGGTGCTGCTCACGACGCCTTTGATGATCGGCATCCAGATCGTATCGGCGCGCATCGGACGCGTGACTGGCCACGGCCTCGGCGCGAACATCCGCGACCATTTCCCGCCGTGGCTGCTGCATTCGATCGTCGGGCTGCTGCTGCTCGCGAACACGATCAACATCGCGGCCGACCTGGGCGCCATGGGCAGCGCGCTCGCGCTCATGGTCGGCGGCCCGAGCGAGATCTACGTGGTGTTCTTCGCGCTCGTCTCGCTCACGCTGCAGGTGTTCGTGCCGTTCCCGCGCTATGCCCCGATCCTCAAGTGGATGACGCTCGCGCTGCTCGGCTATGTCGCCACGGTGTTCGCGGTGAACGTGCCGTGGAACGAGGCGACGCTCGCCGTGCTCTTCCCGCGCCCGCAGATGCGCACCGACTACATCGCGACCGTCGTCGCCGTGCTCGGCACGACCATCAGCCCGTACCTGTTCTTCTGGCAGGCCTCCCAGGAGGTGGAGGAGCAGCGCGCGACGCCGGGCCACGAGCCGCTGCGCGAGGCGCCCGACCAGGCCGAGCACCACCTCGAGCGCATCAAGGTCGATACGTACGTCGGCATGATGTTCTCGAACCTCATCGCGCTCTGCATCATGCTCACCACGGCCGCGACGCTGCACGTGCAGGGCGTGACCTCGATCGAGACCGCGGAGCAGGCGGCGCGCGCGCTGCGCCCGATCGCCGGCGATTTCGCGTTCCTGCTCTTCTCCGCCGGCATCGTGGGCACGGGCATGCTCGCCATTCCGGTGCTCGCCGGCTCCGCCGCCTATGCCGTGGCCGAATCGCGCCGCTGGCCGATCGGCCTCGGCCTGCCGCTCGCCGAGGCGCGCGGGTTCTACGGCATTCTCGCCGCCGCGACGCTCATCGGCGTGGCGCTCGTCTTCACGCACATCGATCCCATCAAGGCGCTGTTGTGGAGCGCGGTCGTGAACGGCGTCATCGCGGTGCCGATCATGGTCGTGATGATGCTGCTCGCCGTGAAGCGCGACGTGATGGGCGCATTCGTCGTGAAACGCCGGCTCCTCGTGCTCGGCTGGCTCTCCACCGCGGTCATGGCGGCCGCGGTGATCGCGATGTTCGCGACGCTCTGATCCGCGAACGCCTTCGCGCGCATCGCTCCTAGGTGTTCGTGTCCTCGCTCGGCACGAGACGCGGATCGGGCAGGGTGGCCGCATCCGCTTGCGAGCCGGCTGAGCCCGCGCGCACGCCGAGCCCGTAGCACGTCATCGAGATCGAGCCGAGGGCGCAACCCTCGATCAGGACCTCGGCGGGCGCGTCCGCGGCCGCGCAGAGGCCGGCGAGGTAGACCACCGGCAGGAAATGCTCCGGCGTGGGAACCGCGAGCGCGTAGTCGGGATGCGAGGCGAGGCGGCCGATCTCGGCGGGCCGCGTCGTGAGGATCTCGCGCGCGGCGGCATCGAAGCGCATCGCCCAGTCGTACGCGGCATGGGGTCGCGAGAAATCGATGCGGCGCAGGTTGTGGACCACGTCGCCGCTGCCCACGACGAGGATGCCCCGCGTGCGCAGCGGGGCCAGGCGCGTGCCGAGCTCGAAGTGGTGGTCGAGATCCTTCGCGGCATTGATCGAGAGCTGGAGCACGGGCACGTCCGCGCGCGGGAAGACGTGCGCGAGCACGGACCAGGTGCCGTGGTCGAGCCCCCAGCTCTCGCGATCGAGCCCGATCCAGTGCGGCTTCAACGCCTCGGCAATTTCTTCCGCGACCTGCGGCGCACCCGGTGCCGGATAGCGGAAGTCGAAGAGCGGCTGCGGAAAGCCGAAGAAGTCGTGGATCGTGCGCGGCTGCGCCATGGCGGTGAGCGCCGTCGCGTTCAGGTACCAGTGCGCGGAGATCACGAGCACCGCCCGCGGCCGCGGAACCGCCGCGCCGAACGCGCGCCACGCCGCGGTGTACCGGTTGTCCTCGAGCGTGTTCATCGGGCTTCCGTGCGCGAGGAAGGCGGCGGGCATGGCCGGCGTGCTCATTCGATCGACGATACCACTTCCGGCTCCGTTGACGTGAATCAATCCCCGCCGTGTGCCGGCGTGAACAATCGCTCACTGGTGCATCACTGAAGGGGGAGGGCGATGTACAAGCACATCCTCATTCCCACCGATGGCTCGGAGTTGTCGGAGAAGGCGTTGCGCGAAGGCATCGACCTCGCGTCCGTGGTGAAGGCGAAGGTCACCGTGTTCACGGCATCGCCGCCCTTCAACGCTTTCGCCGCGGAGGCGACCATGACGACCGACGCGAGCGACGCGTACAAGGTCTCCGCCGAGGAAAGGGCGGCCTCGCGGCTCAAGGTCGGCATGGAGTACGCGAAGCAGAAGGGCGTGGCCGCGCAGATCTCGCACGTGTACTCGGAGCGGCCGTACGAAGCGATCATCCGCGCCGCGGCGAAGGAAGGATGCGACCTGGTGTGCATGGCGTCCCACGGGCGCAAGGGCATCGCGGGACTGCTGGTCGGCAGCGAGACGAACAAGGTACTCACGCACTCGAAGATCCCGGTGCTGGTGTGCCGCTAGGCGGGGAAGACCCGGTAAGGAGCAATCGAATGAAAACGACGTTCACGACGATCCTCTTGGCCATGGCGTTCGCGGCCGTTCCCGCGCTCGCCGCCCATACGCCCGCATGCGGCAACGACGCGCAGACCGTGGGCCTGAAGGCGCGGCTCGCCAACCTGAGCGAGAAGATGGACCGCATCCAGTGGGCCACCGACCCGGCCGAGCAGCGCCGCTTGATGGACCTGCATGCGAAGCTCATGCGCGAGGGCCTGGAGCAGATCCGCACCCGCCCGATCTCGTCCGAGTGCCGGATGCAGATGACCCAGGCGATGATGGACCAGATCATCCTGCACGAGCTCGCCGAGCAGGAAACGCAGATCCACTGAGTGACCGCCGCCGCTTCCCCGCCGCTCGGGGCAGCGGCGGCTCTCTGTTTTCATTGCGGCCTGCCGGTTCCCGCCGGCGCGTCGTTCGGCTTCGAGGCCGGCGAGGGCTGGCGCCCGTTCTGCTGCGCGGGCTGCGAGGCGGTGTCGCGCGCGATCAGCGGCCGGGGCCTCGACGACTTCTATCGCCTGCGCGAGGCGCCATCGCAGCGGCCCCCGCCCGAAACGGCCGACGAGGACCTCGAGCTCTACGACGATCCGATCGTGCAGTCGCGCTTCGTGCACGCGGGCAACGGAGCGTGCGAAGCGGCGATCCTCATCGAAGGCATGCGGTGCACCGCGTGCGCATGGCTCGTCGAGCAGGTCGCGAGCCGCGTGCCCGGGGTGACGTTCGCGCAGGCGCACTTCGCGTCGCGCCGCGCGCTCGTGCGCTGGGATCCGGCGCGCGCCAGGCTGAGCACCGTGCTGCGCGAGGTTCGCCGCATCGGTTATCCGGCTTGGCCGTTCGAGCCCGCGCGGCTCGCGCGCGTCGAGGCGCGCGAGCGGCGCGCCATGGTGCGCCGGCTCTGGGTCGCGGGCCTCGCGATGATGCAGGTGATGATGTATGCGTTCCCGACGTACATGGCGGGCGAGGGCGAGATCGGCGCCGACGTGGCGAGCCTCCTGCGCTGGGCGGGGCTGCTGCTCACGCTTCCCGTCGTGTGCTATTCGTCCGCGCCGTTCTTCGCGGGCGCGTGGCGCAGCGTGCGCCATAGCAGCCTCGGCATGGACGTGCCGGTCGCGCTCGGCATCGCGAGCGCGTTCTTCGCGAGCGCCGTGGCGACATGGCGCGGAACGGGCGAGGTGTACTTCGATTCCGTCGCGATGTTCGTCTTCCTGCTCACCGCCGGCCGTTACCTGGAGCTCGGCGCGCGCAGCCGGGCGGGACTCGCTCTGCAGAGCCTCGCGCGCCTGGTTCCGCAGGCGGCGCTGCGCCTGAAGGGCGCGAGCGGTATCGAGGCCGATGCGGTTCCCGTCGCGCTGCTCGCCCCCGGCGACCGCGTGCTCGTGCGCGCCGGCGAGAGCGTGCCCGCGGACGGGGCGCTCGAAAGCGCCGAAGCGCTCCTGAACGAAGCGCTGCTCACCGGCGAGAGCCGCCCGGTCGCGCGCCGTCGCGGAGCGGCGCTCACGGGAGGCTCGGTGAACGCGGGCAGCGCGCTCGTGATGCGGGTCGAGCGCGTCGGCGCCGATACGACCCTGTCGTCGATCGAGCGGCTCATGGAGCGCGCCCTCGCCGAGCGGCCGCGCTGGGTCGAGACCGCGCAGCGCGCCTCGGGCGTGTTCGTCGCCGCGATCCTGCTCGCCGCGCTCGCGGCGGCGCTCGCCTGGCTCGCGATCGACCCGGCGCGCGCGCTGTGGGTCGCGGTTTCCGTCCTCATCGTGACCTGTCCGTGCGCGCTCTCGCTCGCCACGCCGGCCGCGATCACGGTCGCCGTCGGGGAGATGGCACGACGCCGGCTCGTCGTGAGCCGCGGCCATGCGATCGAGGCGCTCGCGGCGGCGACCGACATCGTGTTCGACAAGACCGGCACGCTCACCGCCGGGAAGCCGCGCGTGGTCGAAGTGCTCGCGTTCGGCGGCGCGAGCGCGGAGCATGCGCTCGCGCTCGCCGCGTCGATCGGACAGGGCTCGACGCATCCGCTCGATCGCGCGCTGGTGCATGCGGCGAACGCCATGCCGTTGGCGCCGGTGACCGGCCACGCGAGCCATCCGGGTGCCGGCGCCGAGGCGATCGTCGGCGGAGCGCGGCTGCGCCTCGGGCGCGCCGATTTCGCGGCCGCGCTGCATGGCGCGAGCGCGCCCATCGCGTGGATCCATACGGGGGACACGGTCGTATGGCTCGCGGACGAGAACGGCTGGATCGCGGCCTTCCGTATCGGCGACGGCATCCGACCGGAGGCGGCGCAGGCCATCGCGCAACTGCGCGCGCTCGGACTGCGCATCCACCTGCTCACCGGCGACGAGGCGCGCGTGGCCGACCGGGTCGCCGCCGAGCTCGCGATCGAATGCCTCGAAGCGCGCGCCACGCCGCTGCGCAAGCAGGAGTACGTGCGCGCGCTGCAGCGGCAAGGACGCCACGTGGTGATGGTGGGCGACGGCGTGAACGATGCGCCGGTGCTCGCGCAAGCCGACGTCTCGGTGGCGATGGGACAGGGCGCCGATCTCGCCCAGCTCAAGGCCGATGCGGTGCTCATCTCAGAATCGCTCGCCGATCTCGTGGCCGCGGTGCAGCTCGCGCGTCGCGCGCGCCGCGTGATCCGCCAGAACCTCGCGTGGGCGCTCGGCTACAACCTGCTCGTTCTGCCGCTCGCGTTCGCGGGACTGGTCACGCCGCTCATCGCGGGCATCGGCATGGCATCGAGCTCGCTCGTGGTGGTGGCGAACGCATTGCGGCTCAAGCCGCATGTCGCGCGCGGCTGAGACCATGGACATCCTTTTCCTCCTGATCCCGCTCAGCGTCGTGCTCGCGTTCGCGATCGGGATCGCATTCTGGCTCGCGGTCGAGGGCGGACAGTTCGACGACCTCGATGCGCCCGCGTTGCAGATCCTCGTCGACGACGACCGTCCGCCACCGCCCGAGGCCGGTTGATGCAGGTCAACGGCGCCCCGCCGCCCGGGGCGAAAATCGAGGCCCACACCCAGGAGGGCCGATGTTCCAGGTGAGATTCCACGGCCGTGGCGGGCAAGGCGTGGTCTCGGCTGCCGAGATGCTCTCGATCGCTGCGTTCGGCGAAGGCCGCTTCGCGCAGGCCTTCCCGAGCTTCGGCTCCGAGCGCAAGGGCGCGCCGGTCATGGCGTTCTGTCGCATCGACCAGCGCGAGATCCGCCTGCGCGAGCCGGTGATGCGGCCCGACGCCATCGTGATCCAGGACCCCACGCTGCTGCACCAGGTCGACGTCTTCGGTGGCCTCGCGCCGGATGGGTACGTGCTGGTGAACTCGTCGCGCAGTTTCCACGATCTCGCCATCGCCGATTTCGTCGCGCGCTTCCCGCGCGGTCACTGCGCGACCGTTCCCGCCTCCGACCTCGCGCTCAAGCATGTGGGCCGCCCGCTGCCCAACGCGGCGCTGCTCGGGGCGCTCGCGGGCATGACCGGGCAGGTGTCGATCGACGCGGTGTGCGCGGCCATCCGTGGCAAATTCGCGGGCAAGGTGGGCGAGGCCAATGCGGCGGCGGCGCGCGCGGCGTTCGATGCCGCGCGCAGCGAGGCCGCGGAGGAAGCCCATGCTTAAGCAGGTGGAAGGTTCGCAGGCGATCGCGGATGCGGTCGCGCTCTGCCGCCCGGAGGTCATCTGCGCCTATCCGATCACGCCGCAGACGCACATCGTCGAGGGGCTGGGCGAGCGCGTGAAGTCCGGCGCGCTCGAGCGCTGCGAGTTCATCAACGTCGAGAGCGAGTTCGCGGCGCTGTCCGTGGCGATCGGTGCTTCCGCCGCGGGCGCGCGCAGCTACACCGCCACCGCGAGCCAGGGCGCGCTCTTCATGGCCGAGGCGGTGTACAACGCCGCCGGGCTCGGGCTGCCGATCGTGATGACCATCGGCAACCGCGCGATCGGCGCGCCCATCAACATCTGGAACGACCATTCCGACAGCATGGCGCTGCGCGACGCGGGCTGGATCCAGCTCTATGCCGAGACCAACCAGGAGGCGGCCGACCTCCACATCCAGGCCTTCCGGCTCGCCGAGGCGCTGTCGATCCCGGTGATGGTCTGCGTCGACGGTTTCATCCTCACGCACGCGTACGAGCGCGTGGACATCCCTTCCCAGCGCGAGGTCGACGCGTTCCTGCCGCCGTTCGAGCCGAAGCAGGTGCTCGACGTGAACGACCCGGTGTCCATGGGCGCGATGGTCGGTCCCGAGGCGTTCTTCGAGGTGCGTTACCTGCAGCACCACAAGCAGCAGCAGGCGCTCGAGATGATCCCCGAGCTCGCCGACGAATTCCGGCGTCGCTTCGGGCGCGAATCCGGCGGACTGCTGCGCACCTACCGTTGCGAGGATGCGCACACGATCGTGGTCGCGCTGGGCAGCGTGATCGGCACGATCAAGGAGGCGATCGATGCGCTGCGCGCGCGCGGCGAGAAGGTCGGCGCGATGTCGATCTGCTCGTTCCGCCCGTTCCCGCTCGAGGAGGTGCGCGCGGCGCTCGGGGCGGCGCAGCGCGTGATCGTGGTCGAGAAATGCCTCGCGGTCGGGATCGGCGGCATCGTCGCCGACGGCGTGCGCAAGGCGCTCTCCGGCACGGGCCTGAACGCGAGCACGTACGCGGTCATCGCGGGCCTGGGCGGGCGCGCGATCCCGCTGCAATCGCTCGTCGACCTGATCGGTCGCGGCATCCGCGACGAGCTCTCCGCGCTCAACTTCCTCGACCTGCGCTGGGACGTCGTGAACCGCGAGCTCGAGCGCGAGAAGGCGCAGCGCCGCGCGGGGCCCGCCGCCGAAAACATTCTTCGCGACGTCGGCACGGTCGCCGCGCGCATCGGTTGATTCCATGACCCTGCAACCCGTCAAGTTCTACCAGACCGGCACCTTCACGGTCGGCAACCGCCTGCTCGCGGAGGACGAGCGCGCCGTGCAGGCCAACATGCGCCGCACCAATTCGCTCAACTCCGGGCATCGCGCGTGCCAGGGCTGCGGCGAGGCGCTCGGAGCGCGCTACGCGATCGACGCGGCGATGCAGGCGGCGCAGCGGCGGGTCGTGGCGGTGAACGCAACCGGCTGCCTCGAGGTTTTCTCGACGCCGTATCCGGAGACCTCGTGGCAGATACCGTGGATCCACTCGCTGTTCGGCAATGCCGCCGCGGTGGGCGCGGGCGTGGCCGCGGCGTTGCGCGTGAAGGGCCGCCGCGGCGTGAAGGTGATCGCGCAGGGCGGCGACGGTGGCACCACGGACATCGGCTTCGGCTGCCTGTCGGGCATGTTCGAGCGCAACGACGACGTGCTCTACATCTGCTACGACAACGAGGCGTACATGAACACCGGCATCCAACGCTCGAGCGCGACGCCGCCGGCCGCGCGCACGGCGACGACGATGGCGGTGGGGCCGCACCCCGGAAACGTGTTCGGCACCGGCAAGAACGTGCCGCTCATCGCCATGGCGCACCACATCCCGTTCGTCGCTACGGCCTCGGTCGCCAACCTGCACGACCTCGAGGACAAGGTGCGGCGCGCGATGGCGATCGAGGGCGCGCGCTACATCCACATCCACGTGCCCTGCCCGCTCGGGTGGGGCACGGAGACCGCCGACACGATCAGGGTCGCGCGGCTCGCCGTCGAGTCGGGCCTCTTCCCGCTGTTCGAGGCGGAGCATGGCGAGATCACCGGACGCTATCGCCTGCGCCGCCGCGTGCCGGTCGTCGAATACCTCAAGCTGCAGAAGCGCTTCGCGCACCTCTTCGGCAAGCAGCCGGACGTCGCGACGCTGGGGCGCATCCAGGCGATCGCCGACCGCAACGTCCGCTTCTTCGGCCTCGCGCCGGACGGAGCGGCCGCATGAACAAACCCTTCGCGATCACGCTGCACGTCGGATCCAGCCTCGCGAACCACACCGGCACCTGGCGCACCGAGCGCCCGGTGTACGTCGACAAGCTGCCGCCGTGCAACGAGGCGTGCCCCGCGGGGGAGGACATCCAGGGCTGGCTCTACCACGCCGAAAGCGGCGACTACCACAAGGCGTGGCTGCAGCTGGTGAAGAACAACCCGATGCCCGCCGTCATGGGCCGCGTCTGCTACCACCCCTGCGAGGGCGCGTGCAACCGCGGCAAGCTCGACGAGGCCGTGAGCATCCACGCGGTGGAGCGCTTTCTCGGCGACCAGGCGCGCGAGTACGGATGGAAGTTCGAGGCGCCCGCCACGTCCTCCGGCAAGAAGGTGCTCGTCGTCGGTGCCGGTCCCTCGGGTCTTTCGGCCGCCTATCATCTCGCGCGCCTCGGCCATCAGGTGACGATCCACGAGGCCGGTCCGCACGCCGGCGGGATGATGCGCTTCGGCATCCCGAAGTACCGCCTGCCGCGCGACGTGCTCGACGCGGAGATCGATCGCATCCTCGCGCTCGGCGTCCGCCTCCGGCTGGACCACAAGGTCGGCAACATCCGCGACGAGATGCAGGCTGGCGGCTTCGATGCGGCCTTCCTCGCGGTCGGTGCGCACATCGGCAAGCGCGCGTACATTCCGGCCGGCACGTCGGCGAAGATCCTCGATGCCGTCTCCGTGCTGCGCTCGATGGAGGGCGCGGAGCCGCCCCGGCTCGGGCGGCGCGTCGTGGTGTACGGCGGCGGCAACACGGCCCTCGACGTCGCGCGCACCGCAAAGCGCCTGGGCGCCGAGGAGTCGATCATCGTCTACCGGCGCACGCGCGAGAAGATGCCCGCGCACGACTTCGAGCTCGAGGAAGCGCTCGAGGAAGGCGTGCAGGTGAAGTGGCTCTCGACCATCAAGCACGCCGACGAGGGCGAGATCAAGGTCGAGCGCATGGAGCTCGATGCGAAGGGATTTCCGCAGCCGACGGGCGAGTTCGAGACGCTCGCCGCCGATTCGGTCGTGCTCGCCTTCGGCCAGGATGTCGACCTCTCGCTGCTCCGGAACGTGCCCGGCCTCGCGGTGGAGGACGGCGTCGTCAAGGTGGACGCGGGGATGATGACGGGCTATCCCGGCATCTTCGCGGGCGGCGACATGGTGCCTTCCGAGCGTACGGTGACCATCGCGGTGGGCCACGGCAAGAAGGCCGCGCGCCACATCGACGCATGGCTGCGCGGCACGCGATACACCGCACCCGCGAAGCACGCGGTCGCCGACTTCTCCGGGCTGAACACCTGGTATTACGCGGATGCGCCGAAGTCGGTGCAGCCGACCCTCGACGACGTGCGCCGGCAGTCGAGCTTCGACGAGGTGCAGGGCGGGTACGACGCCCACACCGCGCTCTTCGAGGCGCGCCGCTGTCTTTCGTGCGGAAACTGCTTCGAGTGCGACAACTGCTACGGCGTCTGCCCCGACAACGCGGTGGTCAAGCTCGGCCCGGGCCGGCGCTTCGAGTTCAACTACGACTTCTGCAAGGGCTGCGGTCTGTGCGCCGAGGAGTGCCCGTGCGGCGCGATCGAGATGCGGCCCGAGACGATCTGAACCGTTCCGGGAGAACGACATGAGCACCATCACCCAAGCGGAACGCCGTGGCGTGGTGCGCCATGGCATGGACGTGCTGCGCGACCCGCTCTCGAACAAGGGCACCGCGTTCACCGAGCGGGAACGCGATCGCCTCGGCCTGCGCGGCCTGCTGCCTCCGCACGTGAGCACCATGGAAGAACAGGTCGCGCGCGTGCTCGAGAACGTGCGGCGGCTGTCGTCACCGCTCGAGCGCCACATCTCGCTCAACGCCCTGCACGATCGCAACGAGACGCTGTTCTTCCGCGTGGTCGCGGACCATCCGGACGAGATGATGCCGCTCATCTATACGCCGACGGTCGGGCTCGCGTGCCAGAACTACGGCCATATCTTCCAGCAGTCGCGCGGGCTCTTCATCGGCGCGAACGACCGCGGGCGGGTGGCCGAGATCCTGCGCAACTGGCCGCATCGCGACGTGTCGATCATCGTGGTCACCGACGGCGAGCGCATCCTCGGCCTCGGCGACCTCGGCGCGAACGGCATGGGCATTCCCGTCGGCAAGCTCTCGCTCTACACCGCGTGCGCGGGCATCGCGCCCGAGCGATGCCTGCCGGTCACGATCGACGTGGGCACCAACAACGACAATTTCCTGCGCGACCCGCTCTACATCGGCCTGAAGCATCGCAGGCTGACCGGCGCGGTGTACGACGACCTGCTCGAGGAATTCGTGACGGCGGCGAGCGCGGTCTTCCCCGGCGTTCTGATCCAGTTCGAGGACTTCGCCAACCACAACGCCTTCCGCCTGCTCGCGAAGTATCGCGACCGGGTGTGCTGCTTCAACGACGACATCCAGGGCACCGCCGCCGTCGTGCTCGCGGGGCTGCTCTCCGCGCTGCGCATCACGGGCGGCAAGCTGTCCGCGCAGCGCCTGCTCTTCATGGGCGCTGGAGAGGCGGCCACCGGCGTGGCCGACCTCGTGGTGCAGGGCATCGTCGCGCAGGGCGTCGCGCTCGAGGAGGCGAGGCGCGCCTGCTGGCTCTTCGATTCCCATGGGCTGGTCGTCGCCGATCGCGGCGATCTCGCGCCGCACAAGCGCCTGTACGCGCATGCGCACGCCCGCGTGCACGATTTCGTCGACGCGGTCAAATGGCTGCATCCCACGGCGATCATCGGGCTCGCCGCCGTCGCCGGGTCGTTCACGCCCGCGGTGCTCGAGGCGATGGCTGCGCAGAACGCGCAACCGATCGTGTTCGCGCTGTCGAATCCCACCTCGCAGGCCGAATGCACCGCGCAGCAGGCGTACGAAGGTACCGGGGGCCGCGCGCTTTTCGCATGCGGCAGCCCGTTCGACCCGGTGACCCTGAACGGCAGGACGTTCGTGCCGCGGCAGGGCAACAACTCATACGTGTTCCCGGGCGTCGGCCTGGGCGCGATCGGCTGTGGCGCGCGCAAGGTGACCGACGAGATGTTCCTCGCCGCCGCGCGTGCGCTCGCCGAGCTGGTCACGCCCGCGGATCTCGCCCAGGGCTCGCTCTATCCGGCGCTCGCGCGCATCCGCGAGGTGTCGGCGCACATCGCCGTGGCGGTCGCCGCCGTGGCCTACGAGCAGGGCATCGCGCGCGGCGCGCGGCCTGCCGACCTGCTCGCCTTCATGAAGTCGCGGATGTACGAACCGGTCTACCGCGACAGCGCGGGCTAGGCGACCGTCAACGATTTGATTCCGGTCAACCGCGCGGGCGGCACGGACCGCAAACTCGAGGGGTGCCCTTTGGCGCCCCTTTTCTTTCCCGACCCATGAAGACCACGATCCTGCTCATCATCGCCGTCCTGCTCTCGGGCGCCTTCTTCCTCGCGCACGCCGCCGACGATGTGGCCGGCGCCGCGCAAGCCGGCGAATCTCCCGCGGCGACGGCGCCCGCGTCCTCCCTCGATTGATTACGGTCTGGCGGTTGATTCACGTCAACCCCGCGGCACGTTCGGCCTCCACACTGGATTCACGCAACAACGTTTGCCGGAGGCCTCGATGAAACCGCTTCGGATGTCGTCGCCCGTGATCCTCGCGCTCGCGGCCGTGATGCTTCCACCCCTCGCGGTCGCGCAGACACGCGAGCGCAGCGGCGAGGAGATCGTGAAGATGCAGTGCTCGAAGTGCCACGGCACGGGCCTGCACGGCGCGCCGCACATCGACGATCGCGCCGCCTGGGCGCAGCGCATGAAGGACGGCCTCGACGCGACGGTGCGCTCGGCCATCCGCGGTCACGGCAAGATGCCGGCGCGCGGCGGCCTCGCGGACCTGAGCGACAGCGAGCTGCGCGCGGCGATCCTGTATCTCTTCAATCCGTCGGCCTCCGTGACGAAGGCCGCCGCGCCGGCCACCGCCGCCCCCGGACCGAACGAGAAGATCGTGAACGGCATCGACGTCTTCCTCGGCGTGACCCAGAAGGAGGGCGACCTGCATTACGTGAACATCACCCTGCGTGACGAGCAATCCCGCGCCGTGATCGACGACGCGCAGGTCGAGGTGAAGATGGGCAATCCGGTGATGGGCGACGAGACCAGGAAACTCGCGCGCACCACCGCGGGGAACGTGGCCAGCTATGGCGGCGATTTCCGTGTCGCAGGAAGCGAGCCGCACACGATCACAGTGCAGATCCGTCGCCCCGGACGGCCCGGCGTGATCGAAACGAAGTTCGAATTCAAGCGCTGAAGCGCGGGAGCCCCGCGGGCTCCGGAGGAGGGGCGCATGCCCAAGCACATTGTGCGACTGATCGTCGTGATCGTCGCCTTTGGGGCCGTCGCGTGGTTCGCCAGGAAAGCCCTGGTGGCCGATTCCTTCTACGAGTACGGGCATTACCGCGGCGAGTCCGTCGTCCAGATCGCCGCGCGTGAGCCCGTGTACCAGACGCCCAGGAATTGCGAGGACTGCCACTCCGAGCGGGTGGCGCAATGGTCCGGGCAGTCGCACAAGAGTGTCAGCTGCGAGATCTGCCACGGGGCGGCGAAGGGTCACCCGGACAACGGCAAGCTGCCCATTCCGAAGGACACCGTCAAGCTGTGCACGCTCTGCCACGAGGCCATCGCCGGGCGTCCGCTCGCGCAGCCGCAGATCGACGTCGCGCTGCACGCGGGCGACAAGCAATGCATCGCGTGCCATAACCCGCACGCGCCGAAGATCGTGCCGTCGGCGGCGCGCGTGGCGGGCGATGCCGGCGCCGGGCACAGGCGCGCACAGGAATGCGCGGATTGCCACGGCGAGCAGGGCGTGAGCGGCAACGACGACTGGCCGACGCTCGCCGGGCAGAGCGCGCCCTACCTCGTGAGCATCCTGCGCGCGTACAGGAGCGGCGACCAGCACGACGAGGTGATGAGCCCGATCGCTCACGAGCTGAGCGACGCCGACGTGCAGAATCTCGCCGTCTACTACTCGGGCCTCGCCTGCACACCCGAAGGCCAGGCGGCAGCCGCGCCGGGAAACGCGGCGTCCGGCCAGACGCTCGCGCGCAATTGCGCGCGCTGCCACGGCGAGACGGGCGTCGCACGCAACGTCGCGTGGCCCTCGCTCGCCGGACAAAAGCCGGGTTATCTCGCCACGACGCTCAAGGCATTCCGCGCCGGCCTGCGCAAGGACCCGATCATGAGCGGCATCGCGCGCGGATTGAGCGACGCGGACATCGAGAACCTCGCCGCGTTCTATTCGGGCCAGCGCTGCGAACCGGTGAGACAAGCGGGGAGGACGCCATGAAGAGGGACGACATTTCGTCGGTCGCGCGGCGCAGGTTCCTGCGCAAGGTGGGCGCGGCCGCGGCCCAGGCCGGCGCGGTGGCCGCCGGCGCGGCGACGCTCGCCGAGGCGGGCGCGGCCGCGGGTGCGAACAACGCGAAGGGGACGAAGGACAGCTTCCCGGCGCTGGGCTACGACTGGTCGCAGCATCAGTGGGCCTTCGGCGTGGACGCGACGCGCTGCATCGGCTGCCTGCGCTGCGTGGAGGCGTGCAAGCGTGAGAACGACGTGCCGCTCAACGCGCACCAGTTCCGCACCTGGGTCGAGCGATACGTCTACCTGGAGGGCGAGAGCGGGCCGCGCATCGACAGCCAGCAGGATCCCGTGAACATCGCGGCCTCCGGCTCGGAGGCGACGTACCGCTTCGCCAACCGCTACAAGGACGCGAGGGTCGAAAAGGCCTTCTTCGTGCCGAAGCTCTGCAACCAGTGCACCCACCCCGCTTGCGTGCAGGTCTGCCCGGTGGGCGCGACGTACAAGACCAAGGACGGGGTCGTCCTCATCGACCAGGATTACTGCATCGGCTGCCGCTACTGCGTGCAGGCCTGTCCGTACGGCGCGCGCTACCTGCATCCGGGGAAAGGCACGGCCGACAAGTGCACGTGGTGCTATCACCGCATCGTGAAGGGACTGCAGCCGGCATGCGTCGAGATCTGCCCCGTCGGCGCGCGCATCTTCGGCGATCGCAACGACAAGTCGAGCCCGATCAGCCTCTTCATCCGCAACAACCGCGTGCAGGTGCTGCGCCCCGAGACGGGCAACGCGCCGAATGTCTTCTACGTCGGCATCGACCAGGAGGTGCTGTGATGGAAGCCGTCCATGCCGCGCCGTACATCGGCTGGGTCTATCCGAACGAGACGATCTTCGAGTGGTCGGTGCTGATCGCGGTCTATCCCTACCTCACCGGCCTGGTGGCCGGCGCCTTCACCGTCTCGAGCCTCTACCAGGTGTTCGGGTTCCAGCGCCTGCGGCCCGTGGCGCACCTCGCGCTGCTCACGTCGCTGTGCTGCATGATCTTCGTGCCGACGCCGTTGCTGTTGCACCTCGGCCACCCGGAGCGCGCGTTCAACGCGACGCTCACGCCCCACTGGACGTCCGCCATGGCGATGTTCGGCTACATCGCCAGCTTCTACGTGGGGCTGCTGCTGCTCGAGACGTGGTTCGCGTACCGGCCGTTCATCGTGGCGCAGGCCGAGCGGCGCACCGGCGTGACGGGCCTCTTCTACCGGGTGCTCACGCTCGGCTCGAACGACGTGTCCGAGAAGGCCATGCGCTACGACCGCAAATGGCTCTTCTACCTCGCCGTGATCGGCATCCCGGGCGCGCACGGGCTGCACGGCTACGTCGGCTTCATGTACGGCTCGCTCAAGTCGCGCGAGTGGTGGTCCTCCGACCTGATGCCGGTGATCTTCCTGTTCTCGGCCATCATCTCCGGCGTGTCGCTGCTCGCCGTGCTCTACGCGGCTTCGTGCAAGCTGCGCCGCATCCCGATCGATGCCGATTGCATGAAAGGGCTCGCCTGCACGATCTGGGGCTTCATCATGGTGGCGATCGTGCTCGAGTCGCTCGAGTTCGCCAACCTCGTCTACAAGGCGCGCGAGGGCATCGACATGATCCTGCAATACGTGACCGGGCCGCTGCTCGTGCCGTATTTCCTGCTGCAGTTCGCGATCGGCATGGGCATCCCGTTCCTCACGCTGTCGTACATGATCTGGCGCGGGACGAAAGGCCGTTGGCTCATCGCGGGCACGGTGCTCAGTGCGGCGCTCGTGCTCTTCTCGGTGTTCATGATGCGCTGGAACGTCGTGATCGGGGGCCAGGAGATCTCCAAGACCGGCAAGGGCCTTCTCTTCTACCATCTGCCGATCGGCGGCAAGGAAGGCGCGATCGTCGCGGCGCTGCTGTGCATCGCGCCGATGCTCGCGCTTCTCGCGCTGATCAAGATCTTCCCGCCGTGGATGGACCGCCCCGGCCACGGCGAGCCGGCCACGCACGACGCCGCGCCCGCGTAGGACCGGCACGGCGCGAATTTTCGACGACGCCATCGCGCGGTCTCGTTGCGGCCGTGCGAGGCGAGGCCGTACGACCGTCAACGGATTGACGCTTGTCAACCTGACCGCTCCCCGCTGCGGAGACACTTCACGGTGACACCACTCCAGGGAGCTGACCGCGGGCGGTCTGCGAAGTCCCGCACGCGCCGGCCTCGAATCTCGAAGGGTTGACCGCGCGAGCGGGCTACTGAAAACCAAATGCGATTCCGGCATCTTCCGCGTCTCCTGGCGGCGGTCGTTGTTGCGTCCGCCGTGTCCGTTGCGCTCGGCGCCGACCGGGCGGCCAAGCCCGCGGCGGCCAAGCAGCCGGTGGCCGAAGCGGCCGCTGCGAGCAAGGCCGAAGAACCCCAGCTCCTGGACAATTCCGTCTGCCTCGGATGCCACGGCACCGAAGGCTTCTCCGCGCCCGGCGCCGACGGCAGGGACCGTGACCTCCACGTCGAGGAAGACAAGTTCACGAAGAGCGTGCACGGCAAGCGCCAGTGCCAGGAGTGCCACAAGGACATCACCGAGATCCCGCACACGCCCGGGGTCCAGCACAAGGTGAGCTGCGTCAACTGCCACGACGCGCTGTGGCGGAATGCGCAGAAGGAAGGCACCACGCAGCAGAACGCGCGCCTCGGGTGGGTGGTCGACCGGATCAACCACTACATGGGCACCGTCCATGCGCGCCCGAGCAAGGAGGACCAGTCGCGCACCAATGCCACTTGCTACGACTGCCACCAGGCGCACTACGTGTATCCGCAGGGCAGCAAGGAACGCGAGGAATGGCGCCTGAACCTGCCCAACATCTGCGGCCGCTGCCACACCGCCGAGCTCGCCGATTACAGGACCTCGGTGCACGGCAAGGCGGTGCTCGAGGACAAGAACACCTACGCCGCGGTGTGCTCCGACTGCCACAGCTCGCACGACATCGACAGCCCGCAGCTGCCGTCGGTGCGCAACCAGATCACCAAGAACTGCGGCAACTGCCACCAGGACAGCTACAAGAGCTACCGCGAGACCTATCACGGCCAGGTGCACACGCTCGGCTACTCGTACACGGCGAAGTGCTACGACTGCCACGGCTTCCACACCATCCAGCCGGTGGACGACGCGAAGTCGAGGGTCTACCCGAGCAATCGCCTGAAGACGTGCCAGCAGTGCCACGCGGGCGCGACCGAGGGCTACGTCTCGTTCCAGCCGCACGGCTCGACGCACGACTTCAAGCGCTACCCGCAGATGTGGTTCACGTCGAAGTTCATGATCGGGCTGCTCGCCGGCACGTTCGCGTTCTTCTGGCTGCACTCCGCGCTCTGGTTCTTCCGCGAATATCGGGAGCGCAAGACGGGCAAGCACCACACCTACGTCGAGCTCAAGGACATGCCCGAGAGCATCCGGGACAAGTACTACCGCCGCTTCGGCCCGATGTGGCGGCTCGCGCACCTCACGTTCGCCGTCACGCTCATGCTGCTCACGCTCACCGGCATGACCGCGCTCTATGCCGACAGCGCGTGGGCGCCAGTGGTCGCGAAGTTCCTGGGCGGGCCGCGAGTGGCCGCCTACATCCACCGCGTTTGCGCGGTGATCTTCGGCACGGTGTTCCTGGGGCACCTGGTGTGGATGGGCCAGCACATCGTGCGCCACTGGGACCGGTTCAAGATCTTCGGGCCGAACTCGCTCGTGCCGCGCTGGAAGGACCTCTTCGACATGATCGGCATGATGCGGTGGTTCTTCGGCAAGGGCGACCGCCCGATGTTCGACCGCTGGACGTACTGGGAGAAGTTCGACTACTGGGCGCCGTTCTGGGGCGTCACGATCATCGGATTCTCCGGCCTGATGATGTGGTTCCCGGCGGTGACCGCGAAGTACCTGCCCGGCTGGGTGTTCAACGTGGCGATGATCGCGCACGGCGAAGAGGCGTTCCTCGCCGCGGTGTTCCTCTTCACGGTCCACTTCTTCAACAATCACTTCCGGCCCGACAAGTTCCCGCTCGACACCGTGATGTTCACCGGCCGCGTCTCCCTGCACGAGTTCGCGCGCGAGCACACGGTCGAGTACCAGCGCCTGCAGAAAAGCGGCGAGCTCAGGAAGTACCTGGTCGACGCGCCGTCGCGGCCGATGGCGATCGGTTCCACGATTCTGGGCTTCGTGCTGATCGCCTTCGGGCTGACGCTCCTCACTCTCGTCCTCGTGGGATTCCTCGGATGATCTCTACGTCTCGCATGATGCTGCTGCTCCGCCTCGCAGGCGGCACGCTGGCCGCGCTCGCCACCTCGGGCGCGCTCGCGCAACCCGAACGGTTTTCGCCGGGACCGGGCGACGACCTGCGGCCGATCTACGCGAACTCTCAGGACATCGCCGAAGGCAAGCACATCGCCGAGGTGGGATGCGTGCGCTGCCACGCGCTGAACGGCGTGAGCAACGCCGCGGGCGTGCCCAACCTCGCCGGCCAGCGGGCGCCGTACCTGTACGAGAAGCTGAAGGCGTATCGCGAGGGCAAGCGCTCGCAGGGACCCATGGGCGGCGCGGTGAAGTTCCTCGCCGACGATGCGCTCGTGAAGGTGAGCGCGTATTTCGCGAGCCTGGATCCGCCGAAGCCCACCGCGCCGCCGCCGGCGAAGGCCGCCTTGGCGAAGGCCGATCCGCTGCAAGGCGCGAAGAGCGCGGCCGAGGCGTGCTCCGGATGCCACGGCGACAACGGGGTGAGCACCACGCCGGGCACGCCGAGTCTCGCCGGCATCGACCCCAAGTTCTTCACCAAGGTGTTGAAGGAGTACAAGACCGGTCAGCGCAAGAACGACGTCATGAAGCCGGTGGCCGACGGGTTGTCCGACGGCGAAGTCCAGACGCTCTCGATGTACTACGCGCTCCTCAAGCCGGCGAAGTCGCCGAGCAAGGCGAAGGGCGACGCGAACGCGGGCAAGGCCGCCGCGACCTCGTGCGCGGGCTGCCATGGCGACAACGGCGTGAGCGGCAATCCGAACACGCCGAGCCTCGCCGGGCAGGATCCGGAGTACCTCGTGGACGCGACCAAGGCGTACAAGGACGGCACCCGCGCCGAGGAGTCGATGAAGGGCGTGGCCGGCGCGCTGAACGAGGCCACGATGCACAACCTCGCCGCGTATTACGCCGCGCAGACGCCGCAGCCGCCCGTGGTGCGCAAGCCGCTCAGCGCCGCCGAATGGATCGAGCGCTGCGAGCGCTGCCACGGCACGAACGGCAACAGCATCGAGCCGACGATGCCCGCCCTCGCGTCGCAGCGCGCCGACTGGCTCGAGGCGACCCTCACCCAGTACCGCACCGGCGAGCGCAAGAGCGGCGCGATGAACGCCATGGCCTCCGGCCTGAGCGACGCCGACATCAAGGAGCTCGCTGCGTACTTCTCGCGCCAGCCCGCACGCCCCGTCACCTACGTCCTCGTCCCGTCCAAATAACCGAGATTCCGGAGGAGCATCCGTGAGCACCGACGTCCACCTGCACCCGCGTTACCTGCATTTTTCCGAGCTGCCGTACAGCCTGCGGACGCTGTACACGGCAGTCCTTTTCGTGCTCGGCCTCGGCTACCTGTTCGCGATGATCTACCTGTTCCACACCTACGCGGGCAAGGACGGCGACCCGACCTCGCTCTCGTACGAGGACATCGTCATCGCGTACAGCGGCAGCGGCAAGGACTCGCGCCTGGAATCGGCGCTGCGCGGCGCGATGTCGGTCATGCTGCCGAAGGATGAGCTCGTCTCGGTGGTCGGCTGGGTCCAGAAGGGCGCCGACAAGCCGAGCTTCGACAAGGACGTGAAGCCGATCCTCGACAAGCGTTGCATGACGTGCCACGACGGCAGCAACCCGCACCTGCCGAACCTGAACGGCTACGAGAACGTGAAGAAAGTGACGGAGAAGGACACGGGCACGGAGGTGTTCACGCTGGTGCGCGTCTCGCACATCCACCTTTTCGGCATCACGTTCATCTTCTTCCTCCTCGGCAGCATCTTCAGCCACGCCTATGTGCGGCCGGTATGGCTCAAGTGCACGATCATGGGCCTGCCCTTCCTCGCGCTCGCGACCGACGTCCTTTCCTGGTACGTCACGAAGATCTATCACCCGTTCGCCTACGTCGTGATCGCGGGCGGCGCCATGTACGGGCTGTCGTTCGCGTTCATGTGGGTGGTCTCGTTCTGGCAGATGTGGTTCGCGAAGCCTCCGGCCGCGGTAGCGCAACGCTTCGATTCGACGACGACCGTCGGCTGAGCTCAAGGAGATCGCAATGAAAAGTCGTTGGGTGCTGTTGGCGGCGACGCTGGGCCTCGTGCTCGCGGGTTGTTCCGACAAGTCCCCGGGAACGGTCGCGCCGGCGAAGCCGCAGGCCACGACGGGCGATGCCGCGGCGGGGCGCAAGATCGCAGAGAGCGACTGCAAGGCCTGCCATGGGCTCGACGGCAAGGGTACCGCCCCCGCCATCCCGAACCTCGGCGGGCAGCGCGAGGCCTACCTGCTCGCGGCGCTGAAGGAATACCGCGACGGCAAGCGCACGCACGCGGCGCTGCGCGAGATCGCGATGCACATCAACGACGTCGATACGCGCAACATCGCGGCGTACTACGCGAGCCTCGCGCCGGTGGCCGCGCAGACCGGACTGTCGCTGCCGGCCTCGCCGTACGAGCAGGGCAAGCAGGTGGCCACGCAATGCGCCTCCTGCCACAGCGACGACGGGAACGCGAAGACGCCGGGTGTGCCGAGCCTCGCCGGACAGCAGCCGCGTTATCTCGTGGTGGCGATCAACGAGTACCTGAACGGCGAGCGCAAGCCCTCACCGATGCACGGCAAGATCCGCAGCATGGGCAAGCTCGAGATCGAGAACGTCGCGCTCTACTTCGCTTCCCAGCAGCCGGTCACGCGCGCGACCGCTCCAAAGGGCGACGAGAAGGCGGGCGCACCGCTCGCGGCGGTGTGCGGAGGTTGCCATGGCATCCAGGGAGTGAGCGTGGATTCGTCGACTCCGAGCCTCGCGGGGCAGGACGAGCAGTACCTCGTCGAAGCGATCAAGGCGTACCGCACTTCGCGCAAGCGCGAGAACATGCGTCTCTACATCACCGGCCTCACCGACAAGGACATCGGCAACATCGCCGCCTACTACGCGGTGCAGCGCTCGAAGGCACCGGAGAAGGGCGAATCGCTCGTGCAGGAGTACGTCGACCGCTGCAACCGCTGTCATGGGCCGGCCGTGGACAACCCCGCGATGGCAATCCCGCGCATCCGCGGGCAGGACAAGGACTATCTGGTCATGGCATTGCGGGCGTATCGCGACGATCGGCGCGAGAGCACGACGATGCACAAGATGAGCCTGCCCTATGGAGACTCGATCATCGAGAGCATCGCCGCGTACTACGCGAGCCAGCCGCCGAAGTAGCCGGGGCCGATGTTTCGCGCGGCAGGCAGCAGTTCCGAGGATTGATACCACGCATTTTGTGCTTCGGCAGCCGGTTGACGGATGTCAAAAGGCGGACCGGGGCCGTCCGTTAGCCTGCCAGTCGAAGCCGCGCCCTGATCGAATTTGCCGGCAAGAACACCCCGACCTCAAGCGATCCCCCCAGGAGACTCCATGAAGACCCGCAATGCCATCCTCGCGCTGTTACTCGCTTCCGCCGGCGTCCTCGCGGCGGGCGCTGCCGTCGCGGACGAAGGGCAGGGCCTGCTCAAGAAGAGCGGCTGCCTCGGCTGCCACGACTGGGACAAGAAGAAGGTCGGCCCCGCGTACAAGGACATCGAGGCGAAGTACAAGGGCCAGGCCGGCGCGGAGGACAAGCTCGCCGAGGAGGTGTCCGCGGGCAAGCCGCCGCACCCGAAGGTCAAGGCCTCGCCGGAAGACGTGAAGAAGGCGGTGCACTACATCCTGACGAAATGACGTCCTAACCGGCTGCACTGACGAGCGTGCCGGGTGCCCCCGCCCGGCGCGCGCTGGGGAGCAACAACAATGAAATACTTCCTCCAAGCCCTGCGGGCCCTCGTGGCCGGCGCAGGGCTTTTTGTCTTGCTGAACGTCGGCTCTGCGCCCGCCGCGGACGGCAAGGACCTCGTGTTGCGCGGTGACGCGAAATGCACCGCCTGTCACGACGAGAACGCGACGCCCGGAGTCCTCACGATCGGGCAACGCAAGCACGGCACGCGCGCCGATGGACGCACTCCGTCGTGCACCACGTGCCACGGCGCGAGCGAGCGGCACATGAGCTCGCCCGCGGACACGAAGCCCGACGTCGTATTCAAGGGCGCGCGCGCCGCCAAATCCGATGCGATCAACGCCACGTGCCTGAACTGCCACAACGGCGGCAAGCGCATGCACTGGGCGACGAGCCGCCACCAGGAAGTCGGCGTCGCCTGCACGAACTGCCATAGCGTGCACTCTCCAACCGACGCGGTGCAGAGCCGGATCACGCAGCCCGAGGTGTGCTTCAACTGCCACAAGCAGCAGCGCACCGAGGTCAACAAGGTCTCGCACCACCCGATCCCCGAAGGGAAGATGGCTTGCTCGGACTGCCACAACCCGCACGGGAGCGCCGGTCCGAAGAACCTCAAGCGCGACAGCGTGAACGAGACCTGCTACCAGTGCCACATGGAGAAGCGCGGTCCGTTCGTGCACGAGCACGAGCCGGTGATGGAGAACTGCGCGATCTGCCACAACCCGCACGGCACGACGCAGGAATTCATGCTCAAGGCGCGCCCGCCGTTCCTCTGCCACCAGTGCCATACGCCTCACGGCGGCAACGTCGGCCAGCTGCCCGGCCAGGGACAGGACACGCGCCTCGGCGGAGCGACTCCGCTGCTCAGCGCGACGACCGGCGGCAAGTCCGGACTCAACTACTTCATGGCGCGCGGCTGCGTGAACTGCCACACGGAAGTGCACGGGAGCAACAACCCGAGCGGCAATCCGACCCCGCAGTTCATGTTCCGCTGACCCTGGAGAACAAAGACCATGAAAGCCAAACGGCAATATCAGTGCAGCAGGACCGCCCTGGCTCTCGCCTTGCTCTCGGTGTTCGGGGCGGCCTACGCGGCGGATGACACCGTGCAGCAGCTCGCTTCCCCGGACCGGGGATATGTCGGCGTCGGCGTGGGCGGGGTGAGCGGCGACGAGAAGGACCGCTCGCTCTTCGGCATCTACAACGGGCTGCGCAAGGACGACGCGTACCTGCTGCTCGACTTCGGCTACGTGAAGCGCGACGAGGCGACGGGGACATGGACCGTCGTCGAGGGGCGCGACCTCGGCCTCGAGACCCCCGAAGTGCGCGGCTTCTTCGGCCCGCAGGGCAACTGGAAGGTCTACGGCGAGTACATGCAGATCGTGCGCCGCGATCCGCGTACCTACAACACGAGCGAGCAAGGCGCGGGAACGACCACGCCGACCGTGACGCTCCTGCCGGTCCAGGGGACCGGGAGCGAGGTCGAGCTCAAGCTCAAGCGCCAGCGCGCCCTGATCGGCGGCGAGAAGTGGATCACACCGCACCTTCTGCTCGAGGCCTCGTTCCAGAACGAGGACAAGAGCGGAGCGCGTCTCTTCGGGCGGGGCTTCACGTGTCCCTCGGGTGCGGCTCCGACGCCGGTCTGCACGGCCCTTGCGACGGGGGCGAACCAATGGGCACTGCTGTGGCTGCCCGAGCCGGTCAGCTCGACGACCCAGCAGGTGGAAGCGAAGCTCAGCTGGATCGTTCCCCGCGGCGCGTTCCAGCTCGCCTACTACGGCTCGTTCTACAAGAACGACTACAGCGCGCTGGTGCCGACGGTGAACGGCAACTTGAACAATGGCCTCGGCAATCCCATGGGCGGGGGCGGCGGCGTTGCGCTGACCGCCGGCCTGCGCAACATCCTGCAGACGCCGATGGCACTGCCGCCGGACAACCAGGCGCACCAGTTCTCGGTCGCCGGCAACTACCGTGTGACGCCGACCACGAACGCGACGTTCAAGTACTCGTACACGCACGCCACGCAGGACCAGGACTTCGGCATCTTCCAGGCCACGAACATCACGAGCCGCAGCAACCTCGGCGGCGAGATGGACACGCAACTGGCCCAGGCGGGCGTGAACGCGACGGTGATCCCGAGATTGCACGTGCTCGCGGACGTGAAGTACCAGGACCGCAAGGACAAGACTCCGATCGACTACTACAACGTCGAGGGAACCAGCGTCTGGACCAATGGCGCCCTGGACAACAAGAAGACGAACGGCAAGGTGCAGGCGACGTACGACCTGCCCTATGACCTGCGCGGCACGGCGGGCTTCGACTACGAGCACATCGATCGTGATACGTGGACACCGACGGACGTTCCCGGCGGCGTGAGCGGATTGCGCCAGAACACGACGGAGCGCGGCTGGCGCCTCGAAGTGGGAAGGTCGATGTCGGAGTCGCTCACGGGGCTGTTGAGCTACGTGAGCAGCTATCGCGACGGCTCGACGTACCTGAAGCCGCTGAGCGGCCCTCCCGGGGTCATGCCGGCGAGCCAGGACTGCGCATCGGCCACTGTGAACGGCGTCCCGAACGCGTGCATCTGGAGCCGCACCGCGATCTTCCCGTTCGAGCTCGAGGATCGCAGACGCGACAAGATCCGCGCGCTCGCCGACTGGGAGCCGACGGAGAAGCTCTCGCTGCAATTCGCGGCGGACTACGGCTATGACCGCTACACGGGACCGACCGAGAAGGGCCTGAGCAGCGCCGGCGTTCACCTCTACAGCGTGGATGCGGCGTATGCGCTCAGCGAGACGGTGAAGCTCACGGGCTACTACTCCTATGGCGAGCAGACGCTGCACGTCGCGCACTCCACGGGCTATATCGCGAGCATCAAGGACAAGAACAACACGGCGGGCGTGGGCGTGATCGCCAAGGCGACGGCGAAGCTCACCGTGCGCGGCGACCTGATGTATCTGCAAGACCGCAACCTGTACGACCAGACCCTCGACGCGGGCGGGTCCGCCGCGAACGCGGCGCTGCTCGCCCAGGGCGGCCTGCCCGATGCCGTGTACCGCGACTTCCGCATCAAGCTGACCGGTACCTACGCGGTGCAGAAGAACGGCGACGTATCGCTCGAGGTCGTGCACGATCGCGCCAAGCTCGACGAATGGACCTGGGGCTACAACGGCGTTAACTTCGCGTACTCGGACAACACGACCGTCTTCCTCAATCCCAACCAGAACGTGACCTTCGTCGCTCTGACCTATCGCTATCGGTTCAAGTGATGCCGTGAGTTGTCGACGTGGACGTCCTTCGCCCGCTACCCAGCGGGCGTTTTTTTTGGCTGAAGTGAGCGCGCGCAAGCGCATGGAAAATGCACGCCATCGCGCGGGTGTTTCTTCTTAAGCTCCAGAGGTGCAGAGGGAAAAACGGACGTTAAAGATGCATCCCGCGCACATCATAGATCTGTGAGAAGCGGTTGACGACCATCAAAGGTCGCGCGCTCAAAAACGGCAAAGTTTGTACTGAATTGCAACAAGCCGTCGCAAAAATCCAACGTACCAATCCAAGCGGTTCCGACAATCGACGCCGCACGGTCAGTGGGCGTCCTGGGGAGTGAAGATGAGACGCGTGAAGAGCATCCTGCGGGCCCTCGCGGTCGGCGCGGGCTTTCTCCTTTTGTTCAACGGCGGCACGGCGCAGGCGGCGGACGGCAAGGATCTCGTCCTGCGCGGCGACGCGAAATGCACCGCATGCCACGACGAGAACGCCACGCCCGGCGTGCTCACCATCGGGCAGCGACGGCACGGCGTGAAGGCGGACGGGCGCACGCCCACGTGCACGACGTGCCACGGGGCGAGCGAGAAGCACATGGCCTCGCCCGCGGACACGCATCCCGACATCATCTATTCCGGCAAGGGCAAGGTCGGAGCCGAGGCGGCGAACGCGGTGTGTCTCAACTGCCACGAGGCGGGCAAGCGCACGTTCTGGGAAGGCAGCCGCCACCAGGTCGAGGGCGTCGAATGCGTGAGCTGCCACTCGGTACACAAGCCCACCGACGCGGTGCAGTCGAAGTTCACGCAGCCGCAGGTGTGCTTCAACTGCCACAAGGAGCAGCGTGCCGACGCGCTGAAGTTCTCGCATCACCCGGTGCTCGAGGGCAAGGTCGTCTGCTCCGATTGCCACAATCCGCACGGCGGAGCCGGTCCGAAGAACCTCGCGAAGAACACCGTGAACGAGGTCTGCTTCCAGTGCCACGCGGAGAAGCGCGGCCCGTACCTGTACGAGCATCCGCCCGTCGTGGACGACTGCATGAATTGCCACACGCCGCATGGTTCGAACAACTCGCCGCTCCTCAAGGTGAAGATGCCGTGGCTGTGCCAGGACTGCCACGCAGAAAGCGCGCCGCACCCGGGCAACGTCTACGGTGCCGGCAGCCTGCCGGGTGGGCGCGTAGCCACATTGAACCGCACGGGTCCGATCAACCCCATCACGGGCATGCCGAACAACGCCAACAACCCGCCTGCCCAGTTGGGCCTCCGGTCGTGCGTGAACTGCCACTCGCAGGTTCACGGATCCAACACGCCGGGCGGCAACGGCTTCCTGCGCTAGCACCGACATGATCGAACCTGGGAGAACGAAGATGACAAGCTTCAAGAGACGTTTTGCGATGCGCGCCCTGGTGGTCGCGGTGCACGGAGCGCTGGGCGGCCTCGCCCTCGCGCCCGCCATGGCGGCGGCGGAAGACACGGATGTCGTCGCGCTGACCCAACCCACGAACTGGGTGGAAGTGGGCGGTCTGTACGTGAACAAGGACTCGAAGAAGTTCGGCGACTTCACGGGCCTCGACGAGAAGGGCCTGTACGGCATCGGTAATTTCGGGCTCGCCGGCGGCAACGGCGATGCCGGCGCCCTGCGCTGGAAGCTCGTCGGCAGCAACCTCGGCCTCGATAGCCGCAACGTGCGCGGTGAAGTAGGTGACCAGGGTCGCTGGCGCGTGAACGGCGGCTACGACGAGATCCCGCACTGGAATCCGTGGTCCGACACGTACGAGACGATCTTCAACGGCGCGGGATCGACGAGCCTCACGCTGCCCTCGGACTACCCGGCTGCCTCGGCGCGCCGCAACGCCGGGCCTCTCTCGAACTGGAACAACATCCAGACGCCCAATGCGAGCGCGACGGCGACGGGCGGTGGGCCCGGCTACGTGATCCCCGCCGAGTTGCACCGCTTCGACATCGGCACCAAGCGCAAGATCGGCGACGTGTCCGTGAGCACGATCTTCGCGCCCGGATGGGAGTTCAGCGCGTCGGCCAAGCGCATCGAGAAGGACGGCACGAAGCTCACCGGCGTGAACTACGCCGGCTTCAGTGGCGGCAACATGGTGGCGCTCGTTCCCGAGCCGATCAACGCGACGACCGACTCCTTCTCGGCCAACATCGCGTATGCCGACCACAGGATGAACTTCAACGTCGGGTACTACGGCTCGTTCTACCGGAACGACGTGAAGCTCTGGACGGTCGCGAACCCTTTCAACAACAACATCGTGCTGAACAACCTGGCGCGGCTCTCCGGCGCACCCGACAACGAGATGCACCAGTTCAATATCGGCGGCGGCTACCGCTTCACGCCGACGACACGGTTGCAGGTCACCGGCTCGTGGTCGCGCCTGACGCAGGACGCGAGCTTCATCGACCCGTCCTCGCCCACCTGGGTGGTGCCCGAGACGTCGGCAAACGCGAAGGTGAACAACTCGTTCGTGTACGCGCGTCTCACCATGCGCCCGCTGCCGGCGCTGAGCGTGAATGCCTCGTATCGCTATGACGATCGGGACAACAAGACGCCGATCGTCGACATCATGGCGACCTCCGGCGACGCGCAAGGCGCACCGACGCTTCGCACCAACGTGCCGCTCAGCCGTCGCGTGCAGACCGCGAACCTGCAGGCCGAGTACAAGCTGGGCGCCGGGCAGGCGGTGAGCGCCGAGTACGAGCGCCAGGACATCCGCCGCACCGCGAACACGGACGAGGACTCGCCGTTCCGCGCCGAGAAGACATACGAGGACACTCTCAAGGTCGGGTACCGCGCGGCGCTGAACGACTCGTTGACCGGACGCATCTCCTACGCGTACAGCGACCGGCGCAATTCGGACTATGCCGAGAACGTCGGCATCGCTCCTGGCGCCGACGCAGGACTGGTGCCGGGCTTCGAGCAGTTCTACGTCGCCAAGCGCAAACGCGACAAGCTGCGCAGCCAGGTCCAGTTCCAGGCGACCGAGGCATTCGCGGTGCAGGCGACCCTCGACCTCAACCAGGACAAATACGACCTCCCGCTGGGGCTCAAGGAGACGCGCGGCTGGATGTTCGCCCTCGACGGATCGGTCCGGGCTTCCGACCAGCTGTCGTTGAACGCGTACTACAGCTACGAGGACATGCGGCACGATCTCGACGCGTTCGCGATCCCGCGCGGCAATGCGCTCACCATCCCGCACACGCCGAACGGCAGCTGTGCGTCGTACCCGCTCACGGGCGGTATCCCGACGGACATCTTCACAGACCCGTGCCGGAACTGGTCGCAGCGCGAGGCGGACAAGACGCACACCGTCGGCGTGAGCGCGAAGTACGGCGGGCTGCTCGGCGGGCGGATGAACCTCATGGCCGACCTTTCGTACAGCGACTCGCGCACCCCGATCGACATGTCGGGCGGGACGTACTATTCGAACGGGACGCAGAACGTGTTCGTGCCCGCCGAGTCCTTCCCCGAGGTGAAGAGCCAGCTCACCCAGCTGCGCCTCACGGGCAACTACGCGATCAACAAGCAGTCGGCGGTGCAACTGCTCTACATCTACGGCCGCCTCAAGTCGAATGACTGGGCGTTCGACGCGTTCACCAACTCGCCGCTGGGCGTGCTCGCCGTGACGAGCGTCATCGGTCCCGCGATCACCAGCCCCAACTACAACGTGAACGTGGTCGGCGTGTCGTACATCTACCGCTTCCGTTGACCGTTTCTCCGAAGAAGAAGGTCGAGAGGCTCACACTGCGCCCGCGAAAGCGGGCGCTCTTTTTTTGCGGCCGCCGAGGCAGCCATTGCCCGGCCGCATTTCCTTGACCGCCATCAACCGGATCGCCCCGAAAGGCCCCAAAGTGGAATTCGTATCGGGCGCAACGAAACGGGAGAAGCCTTGAGCGCGGAAACTTTCGATTTCGACGTGGCGATCGTCGGAGGCGGCGGCGCCGGGTTGCGCGCGGCCATCGCGGCAGCGGAAGCGGATCCGAAGCTGCGCATCGCGCT
Source organism: uncultured Burkholderiales bacterium (assembly GCA_964403515.1). Lineage (GTDB taxonomy): Bacteria > Pseudomonadota > Gammaproteobacteria > Burkholderiales > Usitatibacteraceae > Usitatibacter. The sequence goes on from CAYOGL010000005.1 coordinate 40,478, forward strand.
GATCTCGAAGGTGTACCCGATGCGCAGCCATACCGTTGCGGCCGAAGGCGGTGCCGCCGCGGTGACGCTCGAGGAGGACAGCCTCGAGCACCACTTCAACGACACGGTGCATGGCGGCGACTGGCTGTGTGACCAGGACGCGGTCGAGTACTTCGTGGCGCACTGCCACGAGGAGATGGTGCAGCTGGAGCATTGGGGCTGCCCGTGGAGCCGGCGGGCGGACGGGCGCGCGAACGTGCGCGCTTTCGGGGGCATGAAGATCGAGCGCACCTGGTTCGCCGCCGACATGACCGGCTTCCACATGCTGCACACGCTTTTCCAGACCTCCATCAAGTACCCGCAGATCCGCCGCTTCGACGAGCACTTCTGCCTCGACCTGCTCGTGGAGGAGGGACGTGTCCAGGGTGTGCTCGCGATCGAGGTCGCCACCGGCCAGTTCCGCGTGATCCGCGCGAAGGCGGTCATCATCGCCACCGGCGGCGCGGGCCGCGTCTTCCGCCAGAACACGAACGGCGGAATCGTCACGGGCGACGGCATGGCGCTCGCATACCGCCACGGGGTGCCCCTGCGCGACATGGAGTTCATGCAGTACCACCCGACCTGCATGCCGGGCACGGGACTGCTCTTCACGGAGGCGTGCCGAGGCGAGGGCGGCATCCTCACCAACAAGGACGGCTATCGCTACCTGCAGGACTACGGCATGGGTCCGCCCGATCCGTGGCCGCGCAAGAAGGCGATGGAGCTCGGGCCGCGCGATCGCCTCTCCCAGGCGTTCTGGCACGAGCAGCGCAAGGGGCGCACGATCATGACGCCATCGGGCGACGATTGCGTGAACCTCGACCTGCGCCATCTCGGGCATGCGAAGCTGCGCGAGCGGCTGCCGCAGATCTGCGAGCTCGCCGAGCAGTTCCTCGGGATCGATCCGGCCGAAAGACCGATCCCCGTGCGTCCCGCGGTGCACTACACGATGGGCGGCATCCCGACCGACGTGCGGACCGCGACTTCGCTTCCGGGCCTGTACGCGGCGGGCGAATGCGCGAGCAGCGGCATCCACGGCGCGAACCGCCTCGGCTCGAACTCATTGGTGGAGATCGTGGTGTTCGGCCGCGTTGCCGGGGAACAGGCGGCGAGATTCGCGCGCGAGGTGGGCGAGAACAAGAACGGCGTGGGCCTGCGGTGGCAGGCCCAGGACGCGCAGGACCAGGCGTTGAAGCTGCTGCAGCGCACCGACGGTGGCGAGCGTGTCGCGCAGATCCGCGACGCCATGGCGAAGTCCATGGAGCGTGGCTGCGGCATCTATCGCACCGCCTCCGAGATGGAGGACACGTGCCGCACGCTCGATGAGCTGAAGAAGCGGTTCGCGCGCGTCCGCCTGCAGGATCATTCGCCGGGATGGAACACCGAGTGGCTCTCGTCGATCGAGCTCGGGTTCCAGCTCGAAGTCGCCGAGGCCGTCGCGCATTCGGCCCTCGCGCGCCGTGAATCGCGCGGCGCCCATCAGCGCCTCGATGCCGGGTGTACCGAGCGCAATGACAAGGAATTCCTCAAGCACACGCTCGCCTGGCACGTTCAGGGCGGCGGCCCGCGCATCGGCTGGAGCGACGTGGTGATCACCAAATCGAAGCCCGGCACCCGGGCGTACGGCGCGGCCGGCGAGGCCGCGGAGAAAGAGAGAAAGGAAAACGCGGCCCATGCCTGACGACACCAGCACCGTGGCACCCGTCGCACGCGGCGCGCCGGAGCCCGCACGCACGGCGGAGATCACGATCGAGGTCCTGCGCTACCAGCCGGCGGGGTCCGAGGGGCCGTACGTTCAGAGCTGGACGATCCCGTACACCGAGGACATGTCCGTGCTGCAGGCGCTGCAGTACATCAAGGACAACTTCGACGGCTCGCTCACGTACCGCTGGTCCTGCCGCATGGCGATCTGCGGCAGTTGCGGCATGATGATCAACGGCAAGCCGAGCCTCGGCTGCCGCACGTTCCTGCGCGACCTCGCTCCCGGCCCAGTGCGCGTCGAGGCGCTCGCCCATTTTCCGATCGAGCGCGACCTCGTGGTCGATGCCGACGATTTCATCACAAAGCTCGCGAAGATAAAGCCGTGGATCGAGGCGCGCGAGCCGAAGAAGCTCGAGGACGGCGAATACCTGCAGACGCCGGAGCAGCTCGCGCGATACGAGCAGTTCAGCCACTGCATCAACTGCATGCTCTGCTACGCGGCCTGCCCGCAATACGGCCTGAATCCGCAGTTCCTCGGCCCGGGGCTCACCGCGCTGCTCCACCGCTACAACAGCGATTCGCGCGACGGCGCGAAGGCCGAACGCATGGATCTCGTGCACTCCGAGGAAGGCGTATGGAGCTGCACGGCCGTCGGGTATTGCTCGGAGGTGTGCCCGAAGCAGGTCGATCCCGCCAACGCCGTGAACCAGAACAAGACCGCGAGCGCGCTCGACTGGTTCACGCGATTCCTCCCGGGGAGGCGCTGACATGGCCGTGCGTCGAACCTACGTGCGCCCGATGGATGGCTGGTGGCGCCGCGATCCGTTCTTCATGAAGTACATGGCGCGCGAGGTGACCGCGTTCTTCGTGGTCGCCTACGCGTTCATCCTGCTCGTGGGGCTCATCCGGCTGTCGCAGGGACCGGCCGCGTTCGAGGGATGGCTCGCCGCGCTGGCGAGCCCGGGCTCGATCCTTTTCCACGTGCTGCTGTTCCTGGTCTTCTGCTACCACACGCTGAGCTGGTTCCAGATCATGCCGAAGACGATGCCGCCGGTCGTCGTCGGCGGGAAGCGGCTCGCGCCGGGCACCATCACCTCGCTGGGCGTGACCGCGGCGATCGTCGTCTCCGCCGCCATGCTCGGCCTCTTCATCGCGCTCGCACCATGAAAAGATCGACGCAACCGGTCTTCTGGGTCCTGTTCGGAGGCGGCGGCATGCTCTCCGCGCTGGTCGGCTTCGCGCTCGTGTTCGTCACGGGGATTGCCGGCCCGCTGCACCTGCTGCCGAAGGATCTCACCGCCTACGAGACGTTGCATGGCTTCGCGCAGAACGCGCTCGGAAAGGCGTTCCTGTTCGTCGTCGTGTCGCTCTTCCTCTGGCACGGCGCGCACCGCATCTTCCACAGCCTCCACGACGTGGGAATCCACTCGGGATGGCTCGCGAAGCTCGCGTGCTACGGCGTCGCCTTGCTCGGCACGCTCACGGCGGCAGAAACGCTGCTGAAGATCGGCTTCTAGGCCTGCGCGCCGCCGGCCTCAGCGAACGATCAGGACGGGCGTCGTGATCGTCGCGATGACCTTCGTCGCCACCGATCCGAGGACCAGGTTGGAGAGCGCGCCCTCGCCGTGCGAGCCGAGCACGACGAGGTCGACATCGTGCTTCTTCACGAAGCGCGCGATCTCCGCCGCCGTCTCGCCGGTGGTCCAGCTCGCCTCGTAGCGGATCCCCGCCTTGTCCAGCGGCTTGCGCGCGACCTTGAGCGCGGCCTCGCTGTCCTCGCGCAGGTACTTCTCGATCGCGCTCCTGCCCGCGCGCGCGGCCGCCCCGGGAAAGGGCACGGGCGGATGCACGTGCAGCACGTAGAGCTTCGGCGCTTTCGAGAACCACCCGAGGTGCTCGACCAGGTGGCGTGCCGCGCGCTTGGTGTAGTCGGAGGCGTCGGCCGCGAGCAGGATGTTCATGTCGTTCACCCGGAAATCGAAGACGGCCCATTGTAGATCGCGCCCCGGTGCGCATGCTGACGGCGATCATGGCGCGTCGACCGTCATGGGCTCGAATATCGAACGCTCTCGCGCGCGTGATGTGTCGACGACTGCCTCGTCGCGCACGATGCGGCCGTCGACCAGCTCGATGACGCGGTCGCAGCGCGCGGCGAGCCGCGGATCGTGGGTGACGATGAGGAACGTCGTGCCGCTCGCCACGTTCGCCGAGCGCATCAGGTCGAAGACGCCGTCGGCCGAACGGGTGTCGAGGTTCCCCGTCGGCTCGTCGGCGAGCAAGAGCGGTGGCGCCATCGCGAGAGCGCGTGCCACCGCGACGCGCTGCTGCTGTCCACCCGACAGGTGCATGACCGGCTTGTCGCGGAAGGCGGCGAGGCCGACCTTGTCGAGCAGCGCCTGCGCCTTCTCGCGCATGGCGGCATCGGGCCGTCCACGGTCGAGAAGCAGCGGCATCATCACGTTCTCGATCGCGTTGAACGCGGGGATGAGGTAGTGGTACTGGAACACGAAGCCGATGGCGTGCCCGCGAAGCTTCGTGAGATCCGCCTCGGTCAGCCGGCTCGTCTCGCGCCCCGCCATAGCGAGCTTGCCCGCGTCGGGACGATCGAGCAGCCCGATCACATTGAGCAACGTGCTCTTGCCGGAGCCGGACGGTCCGATGAGCGCCGCGAACTCGCCGCGCGCGAGCTCGAGGTCGATGCCGTGGAGCACCTCGTTTTCCGTCGGCGTGCCGACGCCGTACGACTTGCGCACGCCCTCCAGCCGCAGGACGACGTCACGCACGGATGGCGACCACCGGGTCGAGCTTCGCGGCGCGACGCGCGGGAGTGACTGCCGCGAGCAGGCCGGTCAGCGTCGCGATCGCGGCGGCCCACGCGAGGAGGTGCGGATCGAATTCGAGCAGGAAGAGCGGCGTGCCGTCGGGATTCTTGAGGGTGGCCGCCCACAGGTGCAGGAACATCGCGGCGAGCGCCGAGCCGATGAGCGAGCCCACGAGGCCGACGACGCCGCCCTGGATGAGGAAGACGTTCATCACCTGGCGGCGTGACGCCCCCATCGCGCGCAGGATCCCGATCTCGCGCGACTTCTGCACCACGGAGACCACGAGCACGCTCGCGATGCCGAGCGCGACCGAGATGCCGACGGAGATGCGCAGCACGATGTTCGAGATGGTCTGCGCGCGCAGGGCGAGGAAGAACTGCTGGTTGGTCCGGATCCAGCTGTCCGCCTCGAGGGCCACGCGTGCCGCGATGCGCTGCGCGACATCCTCGGCCGCCCACACGTCGTTCACGGTGACGTCGATCGCCGAGGCGCCGCCCGGGAGGTTGAGCAGGTCCTGCGCCGTGCGCAGCAGCACGTAGACGTTGCGCTCGTTCACGCCGCGGGAACCGAGGTCGAAGATTCCGGTGATGGTGAGGACCGGCCCGGGTCCCGCCGGCGTGGCCAGCCGCAACTTGTCCCCGACGCCCGCGCCCAGGTCGTCCGCGAGCTCCGTGCCGATCAGGATGTCGGTGCTCGCGAGCCGCCAGCTTCCGGCGACGATCTTGTCGGGCAGCGGGACGATGCGGTTGTACTCCTCGGGAATGACACCCGTGACGGAGACCGACTTGTTCGCGTCGCCGCGTACGGCGAAGGCCGGTCCGGATACGACCGGGGTGACCACGGCCACGCCATCCACCTGGCGCACGTCCTCGAGCAGGCGCTGCCATTGGTCGATGGACAGCAGCCGCTGGGTGCGTTTCTGTACCAGCGCGAACTGCGATGCCTTCGTGTCGCGTGCGAGCGGCCGCGCCACCTCCTCGGCCGGCTGGATCACGATGTGCGCCTGGGAGAGCAGCGAGCGACGGATGATATTGGCCTGCATGCCGGTGAGCACGGCCGACAGGAACACGATCACGGCTACGCCGATCGCAGCGCCGGTGAGGATGAACGTGGTCTGCATGCGTCCCTCGGCGAGGAAGCGCATGGCCGCTATCCATTCGAACGGCATCCGCGAATTCATCGCGCCATCCTCACGATCTCGCGTTCGGCTTCGCCGCCAACGGCTTGGGCCGAACACGCTGGCCTTCGGCCAGTGTCGCCGGTGTGGCGGGCAGCACCAGCTCTCCTTCGTCGAGGCCGGTCGCGATCTCGACGCGACCCTCGCCGCGCGCCCCGAGCTTCACCGGCTGCCGCACCACGCGCCCGGCACGTGCCACGTTCACCCACGGCGACGCACCGCCGAGATCGTGGACGGCATCCGTCGGCAGCATCAGCGCCGCGTTGCGCCGCGCGACCTCGATGTCGACGGACACGGTCATGTCCTGCAGCAGGTAGGTCGGCGGATCGGGAACCGCCAGTTTCACTTCCACCGATCCGCGCGACGGATCGATGCCCGGGTTGATGTACGCGACGCGAGCGGCGAAGCGGCGATCGGGGTACGCGTCGGCCGATGCGAGGGCCGTCTGGCCGATGCGCAGCAAGCTGAGGTTCTTCTCGTCGATCTCGACCACGAGCTGCGTGTCACCCGCCGGGGAGAGCACGAGGAGCGTCCTGCCGGGCTGCACGGCATTTCCGCGCTCGACGCTGCGCGCAATGAGCGTGCCGGCAGTGGGCGCCTCGATCGACATGAGCTCGAGGTGCGCCTCGGCGACCAGGAGTGTGGCGCGCGCCTGCTCGAGCTGCGTCTCGGCCAGGCGGTAGTCCGCCCCGCCCGGCGCCGAGCTCTTCTCCTGCAACTGCGCGGCATTCCGCTGGCTCTGCGCGACGTCGCGCGCGCGTTGCGCGTCGTCGAGCGCGGCCTGCCCGATGAAGCCCTGGGAGAAGAGCTCGCGCGAGCGCTGCAGCTGGCGCTCGGCATTGCCGAGATTCACTTCGGCCTGCCGGGTGTTCTCGGCAGCGACCGGTTGCGTGGTGGCGCGCATCTGAGCGAGCTTGGCCTGCGCCTGGGCGACCGCCTGGCGTGCCTGCTCGACCGCGGCGCGCGCCTCCGAGTCGTCGAGCGCCACGAGCAGCTGTCCGGCCGCGACGGTTTGCCCTTCGTCCACGGGCACGGACACCACCGTGCCGGTCACGCTCGCGGCGATCTCGACACGGCGCGGCGATTCCACGCGGCCGCTCGCCACGACGCTCTGCACCAGATCGCCCCGTGCGACGCGGTAGGCCGGACGTGCGGGATCCCAGGAGCGCCACACGACGAATGCGACCGCTCCCGCGGCGGCAAGCCCGCCGAGCGCGAACAACAACCTGGGAAGGCGGCCCATGGCTCGATTGTGGGTACGCGCAGCGCAAGCGCGTTGATGCGCGGCAAGGCGCCGGGTTCGTCGAGATCCGTCAACGGGCGAGGTCGTCGGGCGAACGGCGCTCGCCGCGCTTGAAGACATCCCAAGGCGGTGCGTCGCGGCCCGCGGCGATGCGTGGCACCACGCGGTAGATCACGAAGTAGACGAGCGCGACGAGGCCGCTGCCGCCCACGATATTGCCCAGCGTGACGGGAACGAGATTGTCGAGATAGGCGGACCAGCCCAGGTTCTCGACGCCCGGGATCGATGACGCGTCGATGCGCGTGCGCAGGAAGATGCCCAGCGGCAGGAAATAGAGGTTGGCGACCGAGTGCTCGAAGCCCGCGCCGACGAAGGCGGCGACCGGCAGCATGATGCCCACCACCTTGTCGACCACGCTGCGTCCGCCCATGGCGAGCCATACCGCCAGGCACACGAGCACGTTGCACAGCACGCCGGCGAAGAACGCGGTCGCGAAGGGAAGCGAGGCCTTCGCGGCGGCGATGCGCACCGCGGCCAGCGCGACCGCGCCGCGATTCATGTCGACATAACCGGACAGCACCGCGAGAGCGGCCATGGCCGTGGCGCCGATCGCGTTCGTCACGAAGACGATCGCCCAGTTGCGCAGCAGCTCCGCCGTCGTGATGCGCCGGTCGGCCCACGCCATCGCGAGCAGGTTGTTGCCCGTGAAGAGCTCCGCGCCCGCGACGACGATGAGGATCAGGCCGAGCGCGAAGACGAATCCGCCGAGGACGCGGGTGGCCGCGAACCCGAGACTCGCGTCGCTCGCCACGAGCGTGTACCAGAGGCAGCCGAGGCCGATGAAGCTTCCGCCGAGCACGCCGAGCATCGCGTTGGCGAGCCATGGTCGACGCGCCTTGGCCACGCCGGCTTCCTCGATGCGCCGCGCGATCTCGTCGGGCGCGTAGGCGTCGATGCCGAATTCCGCCATGCCCCCAGCGTAGGCGCGGGGGGCCGCAATCCGTTGATCGCCATCAACGCGAACCCGGCGTCAGACGAACGCGCCCGCGGCCGCCGCGGCGAGCAGCGCGATCTCGAGGATCGCGATGACCACGAACGCGCGCTCGCCGCGCCGCGCGAAGAGGGGGAGCACGCGCAGGTAGCACACGAGAGTGAGCGCGCCGAGGATCGCCACGCCGAGCAGGTTCAGCAGGTCTCCCTCCGCGAGGCGCAGCGCCCAGCTCCATCCCGTGGGCGCACCGGTCGCGGCGATGTATTCCTTGTACGGCAGCGACCAGTACCGCGGCAGCTCCGACGGCTCCACGCTCGGCGGCAGAACGCCGAGCAGGTAGATCGCGAAGCTCACCACCAGCACGAGGAAACCCACGCGCGCGCCCGCGGCGAGCCAGCGCGCGTACGTTTCCTCCACGTCGGCGTGCGCGCTCGGCCGTTTGTCGATGTCCTGTTCCATCGCGTCCATCAGAATCCCAGCCCTTGCGAGAGCGAGCGCGCGCCGGCGAGCACGAGGATCACGATCACCGTGTTGCGCGCGGTCGACGGCTTCACGCGCTTGAGCAACCGCACCCCGATGCGCGCGCCGACCATCACTCCGAGGATCGACGGGACGTGCAGGATCGGCAGGAGCGCTCCCTTGTTCATGTACACCCACGCGGCGGTCGTGTTGATGATCGAGATCGTGAGCCCGCTGGTGCCGACGGCGAGCTTGAGCGGCACGCCCATGAGCAGGTTGAGCGCGGGCACGTTCGCCCATCCCGCGCCGAGGCCGAACAGGCCGCCGATCACGCCGATGCCGCCGAAGGCCGCGATGCCCCAGGGGGTATTGTGCGCGCTCCACTCGAACTCGCGCCCGGACGCCTCGTCGCGATACCGGCCGCCAAGCCCGAGGGCGAGCGCCAGGCGGTCGGCCGTGCCGCCGCCCTCCTCCGGAAGGTCGCGCGTCCACCACATGAGCAGCGCGATCGCGAGGACCGTGACGCCGAGCGCGAGCTGGAGCCAGCGGGTGGGCAAGGCGAGCCCCACGAGCGCCCCGAATATGCCGCCCACGGAGCCGGCCAGCGCGAGCGGCATCGCGAGGCGCAGGCTCGCGAGCCCGTGGCGCAGCAGCCCCGGTCCCGACGCGAGCGCGCCGGAAAGGGCGAGCAGCAAGCCCGCGCCGCGCACGAAATCCAGGTGGAAGGGAAAGAAGCCGCCGACGATCGGCACGAAGAGCACGCCGCCGCCAACGCCGCCGAGCACCGCCACGATCCCCATCAGGAAGGTCGTGATGAACAGCACGATCGGCCATGCCCACCACGGCAGCGCGGGTGTCCCGAGCGTTCCCGCGAACGCGGTTTGCGGCAGGGCGAGCGCGAGGACGAGCAGGATGGCGAGCGCGCCGCGCGAGAGCGCCCGCCGTGGCGAAGCCGGCATCGATGGGATCCGTGCGAACCAGACCACACGCATCGTAACCCAATCGCGAGCCGGTCATGGCCCGTTCCTTCCCCTGGGACGCTGGCGCGCGTGTCGCGTCAGTTTGATATCGATCAAACGAACTGCGCCGGGGCCCGCCTTAATGAAGGGTTGGGAGGAAAAGCATCTTGTGTCAGGTATGCGAGCGCGGCGCGGTCGGCCGGCATGGCCATCCGGTGCTGCACGAAAAATTCCGGTCGGGCTTCGGACCCGACGGCGAACCGGCCTACGTCCTGTACCACTGCGCGCTGTGCGGCTGCGTCTGGAACCGGCATCGCGCGGCGGATGGCGGCTACTCCTGGACGCTCAAGTCCTCGTGTACCGACGCGCCGTAGCACGGCTCGCCTTCGTCGACCGCACGTGAGCCGAGGCGTCGGTTCTGCCGCATATCCGGCCGCCGCTGTCGGTGCGTTCCTACGCAGCGGAACTTGCGCCGCACGGCGGCGTCCGCCGTGGATACGGCAGGGAGTTCCATCGTGGCGCGAGCCATTCCGCAGGAAACTGTCGACATAGCGGGGCACGAGGTCGCGGTCTCGAACCCCGGCAAGGTGCTTTTCCCCGAACGCGGGTACACCAAGCTCGACCTCGTGCACTACTACCTTGCCGTTGCCGCGGGCGCTTTGCGCGGCTCCGGAGGACGGCCCAACATCCTCGTGCGCTATCCGAACGGCGTGGGCGGGGAGTTCTTCTACCAGAAGCGCGCGCCGCAACCGCGACCGGCGTGGATCGAGGTGGTGACGATCCGCTTTCCCTCGGGCCGCACGGCCGAGGAGGTCGTGCCGGAGGATGCGGCGGCGCTCGCGTGGATGGCCAACCTCGGCTGCCTCGAGCTGCATCCGCATCCGGTGCGCGCGGACGACCTCGATCATCCCGACGAGCTGCGGGTCGATCTCGATCCCGTTCCGGGCGTCGCGTGGAAACAGGTGCGACAAGTCGCCGCCATCGTGCGCGAGGTCCTCGACGACTTCGGCCTTCTCGGCTGGCCGAAGACTTCGGGCAAGCGCGGCATCCACGTGTGCGTGCGCATCCAGCGGCGCTGGGACTACGATGCGGTGCGCCGTGCGGCCGTCGCCCTCGCACGCGAGGTCGAGCGGCGCGCGCCCGATCTCGCGACCACGAAATGGTGGAAGGAGGAGCGCCACGGCGTCTTCATCGACTACAACCAGAATGCGCGCGATCGCACCGTCGCCGGCGCGTACTCCGTACGACCGACACCGGACGCGCGCGTGTCCGCGCCGCTGGCATGGGACGAGGTCGCCGCTTGCGAGCCCGGCGACTTCACGCTCGCCTCGATGGTCACGCGCTTCCGCGAGGTCGGCGATCGCCACGCGGGCATCGATCGCCGGCGCTGCTCGCTCGCGCGGCTGCTCGAGCTCGCCGAGCGCCAGGAACGGGCGGGAATGAAAGATGCGCCGTGGCCTCCGCAATACCGCAAGCACGCGGACGAGCCGCCCCGGGTGGCCCCCTCACGCAGTCGCGCCGCGGCCGGAGCGCGCCTCAGCGCTTCCGCCCCGCGCCGAAAACCTTCGCCAGCTCGTAGGGCGTCGTGACCTCGAGCTGGTCGTAGCGGCAATCCCGCGGCGGCTTGTCGGGGCGCCAGCGCACGAAGATCGCCGCATGACGGAAGCGCGTGCCCTGCAGGTGGTCGTACTTCACCTCGCACACGCGCTCGATGCGCAGCGGCTCCCACGACAGGTCCTTGCCCGCGCTCCAACGGCTATGCGCGCCCGGCATGCGCGTCGAGTCGTCCGCGGCCTGTGCCCAATCGCGCCACGGATGGCCCCGCATGGCATTGCGGCGCAGCGGCGCGAGCTCCAGGGCGAGCTCGCGGCGCATCGCCATGGTGAACGACGAAGTCACCCCCACGTGATGCAGGACGCCGTTGTCGTCGTACAGGCCGAGCAGGAGCGATCCGACCGCGCCGTGGCCGCTCTTGTGCCAGCGGAATCCCGCGACGACGCAATCGGCGGTGCGCGCGTGCTTCACCTTGATCATCGCGCGCCGTCCCGGCTCGTAGGGCAGGTTGTCGAACTTGGCGACCACGCCGTCGAGGCCGGCGCCCTCGAAGCGCTCGAGCCATTCGAGCGCGACCGCGCGATCGCGCGTCATCGGCGTGAGGTACACGGGGGGCGCGACATCGGCGAGCAGCGCCTCCAGGCGGCGGCGGCGTTCGGCCTGGGTCGCCTGCATCGTGCTCGCACCGTTTTCGGCGAGCAGGTCGAACGCGACGAAGGCCGCCGGCGCCTGCGCGGCGAGCTTCGCCACGCGCGACGCGGCGGGATGGAGCCGCAGCTGGAGCGCGTCGAAATCGAGCCCGTGCTCGGTGACGATGACGATCTCGCCATCGAGCACGCAGCCATCGGGAAGCGTGTCGAGGAAGGCCGCGTGCAGGTCGGGAAAGTAGCGGTCGAGCGGACGCAGGTCGCGGCTCTGGATGTACACGTCGCCGCGGTCGCGGAAGACGAGCGCGCGGAAACCGTCCCATTTGGGCTCGAACAGGAAACCGCCCGCCGGCGGGATCGCGTCGGCGATCTTCGCGAGCATCGGCTCGACGGGCGGAGCGACGCCGGGCGGTTGCCGCGGCGCGGTGCCGTGTCGGGGAGTCGGCGTGGCGCGCATGATCCCTTCGACCCCGCCGCGGCCGAAACGATCGCGCTAGTCCTTCGCGCGGTCCACGCTCACGAGGTTGTGGCGCACCGCGTAGACGACGAGGCCGGCCACGTCGCGGATCGCGAGGCGTTGCATGAGGGCGGCGCGGTGCGTCTCGACGGTCTTCACGCTCAGCCCGAGGGTGAACGCGATCTCCTTGGTCGTCCTGCCTTCGGCGATGAGCTGCAGCACCTCGCGCTGGCGCGGCGTGAGCGCGTCGATCGAGGAGGGCGCGGGGCCCGCCGCGTCGATGAGCCCGGCGAGGAGCGGCTTCGATACGCGCGGACTCAGGTACACCTCGTCGCGCATGACCGCCTCGATCGCCATGCGCAGCTCGAGCGGTGCGGAGTCCTTGACGAGATAGCCGGCGGCGCCCACCTTGAGCGCCCGTCGCACGAATTCCTCGCCCGCGTGCATCGAGAGCATCAGCACCCGCGTGCCCGGCAGCTCCTGGCGGATGCGCGCCGCGGCGTCGATGCCGTTCAACGCGCTCATCGAGATGTCCATGATCGCGAGGTCCGGGCGATGCTCGCGCGCGAGGGCGAGCGCGTCGCGGCCGTTCGCCGCCTCGGCCACGATGACCACGCCGCCCATGTCCTCGAGCAGGGCGCGGATGCCCGCGCGCACCAGGGTGTGGTCGTCGGCCAGGAGCACGCGCACCGCGCTCATCGGACCTGTCCGGGCGCGGCCACTGCGGCAGGCTCGCCCACGGGGAATACCGCGCTCACCGTCGTGCCGCGCCCCGGGAGCGAGCGGACCTTCAACCGGCCGCCGGCAAGCCGCGCGCGCTCCTCCATGCTGATGAGCCCCATGCTGCCCGCGTGCAATGCACGTCGCCGCGTGGGCCGCTCGTCGAAGCCGATGCCGTCGTCGTGGATGGACAGGCGCAGCAGGCCGCCGTTCGCCTGCGCGCTCAGCACGAGCGAGCGCGCGCGGCCATGGCGCGTCGCGTTGTTGATCGCTTCCTGCGCGATGCGATAGCACGCGCTCTCGACGGCGGCTGCCGGGCGCGGCCGGTCAAGTCCGGCGAAGCGGCACTCGATGGCGATGCCGGTCGCGCCACGCTGGCGCTGCGCGAGCCATGACAGCGCCTCCGCGAGGCCGAGCTGCTCGAGCTGCGGCGGGCGCAGCTCCTGTGCGATCTGCCGCAGCCGTTCGACGCTCGATTCGACGATGCCCATGCATTCGCCCAGCAGCTCGCGCGCCGCGCCCTGGGATTGCTCGGCCGCCCGGTGCAGCCCGATCTTGAGCGCCGCGAGCGACTGCCCCACGTCGTCGTGCAGCTCGCGGGAGATGGTGCGGCGCTCGTCTTCCTGGATGGTGAGGATGCGCCGCGACAGGGCCTGCAGGCGCTGGTGCGCATCCTCGAGCGCGAGGTGCGCCATCACGCGGTCGGTCACGTCCTCGTGCGCGACGACGACGCCGTGGTCGCTGCCCTCCAAAGCGAACGCGCGCAGGATGAAGGAGCGCAGCGTTCCGCCGAGGAGCGCGTTGTACTCGAGCGAGGCGAACGACTGGCGCCGCTCGATCACGGCGGTGATCGCCTCGACGCCGCCGCGCGCGAAGAGGTCGCCCGCGGCGGCCGCCTCGCGTAGCCGCGCGAGATAGTCGTCCCCGATGTCCGCATCGCTGCCCGCGACGGCGCGCTGCTGCATGAAGGCATCCCAGGCGCGGTTCGTGGCGAGGAGCACGCCGTGCGCGTCGAGCACCGCGATGCGCGCCGAGAGCGAGTCGAGGATTCCTGCCTGCAGCGCCTCGCTGCGGCGCAACGCCTCCTCGGCGCGGGCGCGCTCGGCGCGCGAGCGCGCGCGCTCGATCGCGGCTTCGATCGCCTTCGGCAGCCGCTCCAGGTCGTGCTTCGGCAGGTAATCGCTCGCGCCCTGCTGCATCGCGACCACCGCCGCGCTCTCGCCGATATGGTGGGAGACGATGATGAACGGCAGGTCGAGCCCGCGTTCGCCCAGGATCGCGAGCGCGCGCTCGGCGCTGAAGCGGGGCAGGTGGTAGTCGCACAGGATCGCGTCGGGCAGCCCGCGCTCGAGGTGCGCGACATAGGCATCCTCGGTATCGACGCGCGTGATCGCCACGCCCGGTGCGCCGCGCGCGAGACACAGGCGCACGAGCTCGGCATCGTCGGCGTTGTCCTCGACGTGCAGCAGTCGGCAGGCGGCGGCAATCGCAGGTGTCATGGGTCCCCGCCAGTATCGCATCCGCGGCGCGCGCCGGTGCTCCGGGGGACCCCTCGAGACCCGGCTCCAAAACCCTGACGCGGCGGTTCACACCGGCGGCCGAACGGCGCATCATGCCGCACGCGCGGCGGAACGCTCGCTGCGGTTCCCGCGTCTCATCGGTCGTCCGTCTTCGCCTCGTTCCTGACATGGCCCGGCTGCGCATCGCCACCTTCAACGTGAACGGCATCCGCACGCGCGTGCCGCACCTGCTGCAGTGGCTCGAGCGCGAGAAGCCCGACATCGCCTGCCTGCAGGAGCTCAAGGCCGACACCGACAGCTTTCCGATCGCGGAGGTGCGCGCCGCGGGCTATGGCGCGGTGTGGTCGGGCCAGCGCTCGTGGAACGGCGTGGCGATCCTCGCGCGCGGCGAGGACCCGCTCGAGGTGTGCCGCGAGCTGCCCGGCGACGACTCGGACGAGCACAGCCGCTATCTCGAGGCGCGCGTGAAGGGCGTTCACGTGGGCTGCCTCTACCTGCCCAACGGGAATCCGCAACCCGGGCCCAAGTTCGAGTACAAGCTGCGCTGGTTCGAGCGGCTCATCGCGCACGCAGCCGCCCTCGCCGGCTCGGGGCAACCGGTCGTGCTCGCCGGCGACTACAACGTCGTGCCGACCGACTTCGACATCTACGACCCGAAATCGTGGCGCAAGGACGCGCTGCTGCAGCCGGAGAGCCGCGCGTGCTACGAGCGGCTGCTCGCGCAAGGCTGGACCGACGCGCTGCGCGCGCGCCATCCCGGGCAGCGCATCTACACGTTCTGGGACTATTTCCGCCGCCACTGGGAGCGCAACGCGGGAATGCGCATCGACCATCTGCTGTTGAACAAGGCGCTCGCGCCGCGCCTGGGGGACGCGGGCGTCGACACGTGGGTGCGCGGCCTGCCCAAGCCGAGCGACCATGCGCCGGCCTGGGCGACCCTCGACGTCGCGGATTGAAGCGTTCGTTATCAAGGGTTTGCCCGGCATTCCCGGGCTGGACGAGCGCCGCGTGGTTTCCTTTCTGTGGTATGGTCGCGCTCTAAAGCGTTGCCGGCCTAGCCGCGGAGAACCCGCGGTCCCGCCCCTCGAAGAGGCCGGTGCGATTTCACGTGCGCGAGGCGCTCACCCCTGCGGCTCGCAAGCGTCCTCGGTTCGAGGTTCCTGGCAGTGCTGTTTCTCGGATTCGCCGCCCTTCGCGACGCGAGGGGTGAAGGGAGTTGCAATCCAGAAGAAGTGAACACGGCAGTCACAACGGACTTTCACGCACAACGAGGAGGAAGCGCATGTCACACGAGGACCCGCAAGGGAAGGGCGCCACGCGGCGCCGCATGCTGAAGGTGGCGGCGGCGGCGAGCGCGCTGCAGCTGGCCGGCCCGTTCATCATCAAGGCGCGCGGCGAGCAGCCGGTCAAGATGGGATTCGACGATCCGCTGACCGGGACCTACGCGGCAGTCGGCAAGAACGAGCTGATCGGCTGCCAGCTGGCGGTCGAGCAGTTGAACCAGAAGGGCGGCATCCTGGGCCGTCCGGTGCAGCTCATCGTCGAGGACTCCACGAGCGGCGACGCGGGCACCGCCGTGCAGAAGGCACGCAAGCTGATCGACCGCGACGGCGTCGAGTTCCTGCTCGGCAACGTGAACTCGGCCCTGTCGCTCGCGATGGCCGACGTGGCGAACGAAAAGCGCAAGATCCTCATGGTGACCGGGGGCCACACCGACGCGGTGACGGGCAAGACCTGCCACTGGAACGTCTTCCGCATCTGCAACACCACGCAAATGGAGGCCAATGCGGTCGCGCCTTCGCTGGTCAAGACCGCGGGCAAGAAGTGGTACTACATCACGCCCGACTATGCGTTCGGCCACACCCTGCAGTCCGGCCTCGAGAAGGCGGGCGCGAAGCTCGGCGTGCAGAAGCTCGGCGCCGACCTCACGCCGCTGGGCACGACCGACTTCTCGTCGTACCTGATCAAGGCGCAGGCCGCGAACCCCGACGTGGTCGTGATCCTCGTGCAGGGCAACGACATGATCAACTGCCTCAAGCAGGCGGTGCAGTTCGGGCTCGACAAGAAGCTGCACCTCGCGGGCGCGCAGCAGGAGCTCGAGCCGCTCGAGGGCCTGCCCCCCGAGGCGCGCATCGGCACCTGGGTGATGGAGTGGTACTGGAACCAGCCGGCGAGCGTGAAGGGCGTGAAGGAGTTCGTCGACGCGATCAGGAAGAAGACGGGCCGCGTGCCGACGGCGCGCACCTGGTTCGGCTTCGCCTCGGTGCACGCGTGCGCGCTCGGCGCGAACAACGCGAAGTCGCTCGACGCGCTGAAGATCGCGAAGGCGTTGCAGAACATGAAGCTGCCGCCCGAGGTCGCGTGCATGCCCGACGCGCCCTTCTTCCGCGCGAACCAGAACCAGCTCATCCCGAACCTGTTCGTGGGCCACGCGCAGGCGAAGGGACCGGCGGGCCCGGACGACCTCTTCAAGGTGACCGACGTCGTGAAGGGCGAGGACATCGCGGGAACGCTCGAAGAGAGCGAGTGCAAGATGACCTGGCCGACGGCCTGAGCTCGCGCGCGCTTCGACTTGCGCAGCATCGCCCGGCCGCCGGTGCGGCCGGGCCTTTCCGCCCCCACGCTGGAGCTTGTTTCGCATGACCCAGGTCATTCTCTTCAACGTCTTCAACGGCCTGATCGTCGGCGCGTTCTACGCGCTCATGGCGCTCGGCCTGTCGCTCATCCTCAACCTGAGCGGCGTGATCAACTTCGCGCACGGCGGCTTCCTCGCCCTCGGCGCGTACATCGCCTACACCCTGATGCCCTACACCGGCTTCTGGGGCGCGCTGCTCGTCGCGCCGGTTCTCACGGCGGTGCTGGGCCTGATCATCGAGCGTCTCCTCATCCGCCCGCTCTACGGGCGCGACCCGCTCTACAGCCTGCTGCTCACCTTCGGCCTCGCCTACGTGCTCGAGGACGTGGCGCGCAGCATCTGGGGCGCGCAGAGCGTGCCGTTCCCGATCCCCGCGGCGCTCACCACGCCGCTGTCGTCGCAGTTCTTCTTCCTCACGGGCTACCGCATCTTCATGGTCGCGCTCGTGGCCGCGGCGGTGGTCGGGCTCTTCCTGATCCTCAACCGCACGCGCCTCGGCATGCGCATCCGCGCGGGCACGCTCGATCTAGAGACCGTGTCGGTGCTCGGCGTGAACGTGCGCATCCTGCGCAACCTGAACTTCGGCCTCGGCATCTACCTCGCGGGGCTCGCGGGCGTGCTCGCGGCCGGCATGCTCGGGCTGGAACCGACGATCGGCACTTCGCTCATCATGCCGAGCTTCGTCGCGATCATCGTGGGCGGCCTCGGAAGCCTGCCGGGCACGCTGCTCGGTGGCCTGCTGATCGGCGTCGCCTCGGGCGTCACGACCGTGTTCCTGCCCTCGGCGACCGAGGCGGTGATGTACGTGATGATGGGCCTGGTGCTGCTGGTGCGGCCGCGCGGCCTCCTCGGCGAGGAGGGCCGCGTCTGATGAGCGCGATCGATACGGTGAAAGGCGGCAGCGCCATGAATCCATTGGACCGCACGAACCCCGCACATGTCCTGCGCAACAACGCGCTGACGCTCCTGGTGTGGGCGCTGCTGCTCACCATGCCTTACTGGATGCAGGCGATCGGCGGGTACACGGAGCTCGCCACGCGCGTCGTCGTGATGGGCCTGGCCGCGATGGCGCTCAACTTCCTGCTGGGCTTCACCGGCACGCTTTCCTTCGGCCACGCGGCCTACTTCGGGCTCGGCGCCTACGGCGTGGGCATGACGATCAAGTACCTGGTGCCGAGCACCCCGGTCGGCATCCTCGTCGGCATCGCGGTGGGCACGCTCGCCGCCGCCGTGATCGGCGCCCTGATCGTGAAGCTCCGCGGCGTGTACTTCGCGATGGTGACGATCGCGTTCGGGCAGGTGTTCTACTTCATCGCCTTCCGCTGGAACAACGTCACCGGCGGCGACGACGGCCTCACCGGCTGGAAGCGCCAGGCGCTCGACCTCGGCTTCGCGCGCCTCGACCTGCTCGGCAACGACAAGCTCTTCTACTACTTCTGTCTCGCGGTGTTCGCGGTGGCGGTGGGCTGGATGGCGGTGATCCTGCGCGCGCCGTTCGGGCGCACGCTGGTGGCCATCCGCGAGAACGAACGGCGCGCGCGCTTCCTCGGCATCCCGGTGGAGCAGCACATCTGGCTGTCGTTCATCATCTCGTGCTTCTTCGTGAGCGCGGCCGGAACGCTGTACGCGCTCCTCAGCAACTTCACGGACCCGCGCGCGCTGCGCTGGGACATGTCGGGCAACTTCGTGATCATGGCGGTGCTGGGCGGCATGCGCTCGTTCTGGGGGCCGCTCATCGGGGCGGCGATCTTCGTCGTGCTGCAGGACTACGTCTCGAGCCTGACCGAGAACTGGATGTCGTTCATCGGCGCGTTCTTCATCCTGGTGGTGCTCTTCTTCCCGCGCGGGGTGATGGGCCTGCTCAAGCGCAGGAGCGCGAAATGAGCCTGCTCCAGGTGCAGGACGTCTCGAAGCACTTCGGACGCCTGGTCGCCGTGAACGGCGTCTCGCTCACGGTCGAGCCGGGTGAGCTGCGCGCGGTCATCGGCCCCAACGGCGCCGGCAAGACCACCTTCTTCAACCTGATCAGCGGCTTCTTCCCGCCGACGTCGGGGCGCATCGTGTTCGACGGCAAGGACATCACCGAGCTGCCGGAGCACAAGCGTGTTCAGCGGGGCATGGCGCGCACCTTCCAGATCACCGAGATCTTCCCGGAGCTGTCCGTGCGCGAGAACCTGCGCGTCGCGGTCGAGGTCGCTTCCGGCTATCACCTGCGCATGTGGCTGCCGCGCGCGGCGCGCCTGCGCGTGGGCGAGCGCGTGGCGCAGCTGCTCGACATGGGCGCGCTCGCTGACAAGGGCGACCGCCTCGTGGGCGAGCTCTCCCACGGCGACCAGCGCGCGACCGAGATCATGATGTCGCTGGCGCTCAACCCGCGCCTGCTGCTGCTCGACGAGCCGACCGCGGGGATGGGCGACCAGGAGACCTACCACATCACCAAGCTCATCCGCCGCCTGCATCGCGACGAGAAGCTCTCGATCGTGCTGATCGAGCACGACATGCGGGTGATCTTCCATCTCGCCGACCGCATCATGGTGCTCGCCGAGGGCGCCGTCCTCGCCGACGGCACGCCCGAGGAGATCGCGGGGCACGAGGGCGTGCAGGCGGCCTACCTGGGGAAAGCGGCATGAACATCCTCGAAGTCCGCGACCTGCACGCGCACTACGGCAAGAGCCACATCCTGCACGGCATCACCCTCGACGTGCACGAGGGCGAGCTCGTCACGCTCCTCGGGCGCAACGGCGCCGGCAAGAGCACGACGATGCGTGCGCTCATGGGCCTGAACCGCCAGATTTCCGGGCGCATCCACATGCTCGGCCACGACGTCACGGGCTGGCCCGCGTTCCGCATCGCCGCGCTCGGCGTCGGCTACGTGCCCGAGGGCCGGCGCGTGTTCGCGAACCTCACGGTCGACGAGAACCTGCGCGTGCCTGCCGATCGCCCGGGTCCCTGGAACGTCGCACGGGTCTACGAGCTCTTCCCCCGCCTGGCCGAGCGCAAGGGCAACAAGGGACGCCAGCTCTCGGGCGGCGAGCAGGAGATGCTCGCCATCGCGCGGGCGCTGCTGCTCAACCCCAGGCTGTTCTTCCTCGACGAGCCGTCCCAGGGCCTCGCGCCGCTCATCGTGCAGGACGTCTTCCGCGTGATCTCGTCGATGCGCGACGAGGGCATGTCGGTGCTGCTCGTCGAGCAGAACGTGCGCGCCGCCGTGGAGATCGCCGACCGTGCCTACGTGCTCGACGACGGGCGCGTGGTCTACGAGGGCGATGCCGCGGAGTTCGCGCGCGACGAGGAGCGCGTGCGCGCGCTCGCCGGCGCGAGCGCCGAGAAGTGGGAGGACGCGGCCGAATAGGCCGCCGGCGCCCGCGAAGCGCCGGTCAGCCCTGCAGGACCTGCACGGCCGCCTGGTAGAGGCGCGCCGAGCGCCCGCCGCTGCGGCAGAAGGCGAGGACCGGCCGCGGCAACCGCTTGAGAAGCTCGGCCATGTCGCGAACGTTCTGCGGCGTGATGTTGGCCGAGTCGACCGGCAAAAAGTGGTACTCGAGCTGCGAGGCGACCGCCGCCTCGCGCAGCGCGCGCTCCGGCGGCTGGTCCGGGCTCTCGTGCTCGGGGCGGTTGTTGACGACGCTCTTGATGCCGTGCTGCGGCAGCTCGCGCACTTGCTCCGGGGTGAGCTGAGGAGCCACCGCGAAATCCGGGGTGATGAAGGTGAGGGAAGGGCTCATGTCCATGCTCCGCGCGCCGGCCGGAGCCGGGCCGCGGACGAAAACTCACGAGTGTACGCGAAAGCCCCCGCGCCGTGGCCGCAGCGGCACGCCGTCCCGCGGAGAGGAATGCCCCTAGCCGAAGCGCGCGAGGATCTCGGCGGCGTTCCTGAGCCGTTTCTCGAGGGAGGCGCGCCCCGCCGCGGTCCCGGGCGCCGGCTCCGCCTGGATCGCGCAAGCGAGCACGTTGAAGAAGGTCTTGTCGAGGGCGCGGCGGCTCGCGGAGAGCTGCTGGGCCACCTTCTCGCAATCCTCGCCCGCGTCGATCATCGCCTGGATGCCGCGCAGCTGCCCCTCCACGCGCTTCAGACGCAGGATGAGGTCCTTCTTGTGCCGCTCGTCGCCGATCGCCGCCATGGTTGATGCCCCGCAACTAGGTTCCTAGGGATCGGCGCAGGATAACACAAGGCGCGCCAAGTAGTACTATACTCCCCATAGTATACGTATCTTCCGAGGAGGCCCATGAACACCGAACGCATCGTCCGCACCTTCGCCGGCACTTTCGTCCTCGTGGCGCTCGCCCTCGGCGCCGACGCGAGCCCGCTCTTCGTGAGCCGCCACTTCCTCTGGCTCGCCGCCTTCGTCGGCGCGAACCTCTTCCAGAGCGGCCTCACGCGCTTCTGCCCGCTCGAGATCTTCCTGCGCAAGCTCGGCGTGCCGTCGGCCGCCCAGCCGGAGCCGAGGCGGACGTGAACGCCACGTTCGGCCGCGCGGCGCTCGTGGCCGCGGCGGCCGCCCTGCTCGCGGCGTGCGGCGGCGACAAGCCGCGCTCGGCGTTGCCGGCGGCCGCAGCCCTGCGCGCAGGCGTGGTGGAGATGCGCGACGTGGACCTCGCGTACTCCGCGGAGGCGGTGGTGGAGGCGGTGCGCCAGTCGACCGTCGCCTCGCAGATCGCCGGGCGCGTGGTCGACCTGCGCTTCGACGTCGGCGACCGCGTGAGGAAGGGCGAAGTGCTCGCGCGCATCGACGAGCGCGCCGCGACGCAGGCGCTCGCGGCGAGCGAGGCGCAGGTGCGCGCGGCTCAGGCGAACCTCGCGAACGCGCGCGCGCAGTACGAGCGCTCGCGCCAGCTCCTCGCGCAGAAGTTCATCAGCCAGGCGGCGCTCGACAAGGCCGAGGCCGATTTCAAGGCGGCGGAGTCGCAGATGCGCGCGATGCTCGCTGGCGCCGGCCAGGCCGCCACCGAGCGCAGCTTCGCCACCATCGTCGCGCCCTACAGCGGCGTCGTCTCGGCGCGGCTCGTGCAACTCGGCGAGATGGCCACCCCCGGCAAGCCGATCATGACCGGCTTCGACCCGTCGAGCCTGCGTGCGACCGCGACCGTGCCCGCGTCGGAAGTGGCGAGCATCCAGGCGGGCGGCAAGGCGCGGGTCGAGATCCCGGCCCTCGGCCGCTGGATCGCGGGCACCTCGATCACCATCGTGCCCGCAGCGGACCCGCGGACGCATGCCACCGAGGTGCGCATCGAGTTGCCCGAGGACGTGCAGGGCGTCTTCCCGGGCGTTTTCGCGCGCGCGCACTTCGTCGTGGGCCGTGCCGCGCGGCTGATGGTCCCGCGCGAGGCCGTGTTCAATCGCAGCGAGCTGACCGCGGTCTACGTGCTCGACGAGAGCGGCATCCCGCGCCTGCGCCAGGTGCGCCTCGGCACGCTCGCCGACGAGGGTGGCATCGAGGTGCTCGCGGGCCTCAGGTCCGGCGAGCGCGTCGCGCTCGAGCCGGTGCGCGCGGGGATGGCCATCGCAACGGCGCGCTGAGCCGATGCGCGAGTAGGGTGCCATGGGAATCTCGGGACGCATCGCGCGGTTCTTCCAGGATTCGCAGCTCACGCCGCTGGCGGCTCTCGTCGCGCTCCTCGCCGGCCTGTTCGCGATCGCCGTCACTCCGCGCGAGGAGGAGCCGCAGATCGACGTCACGATGGCGAACGTCTTCGTGCCGTTCCCCGGCGCATCGGTGAAGGACGTGGAATCGCTCGTGTCGACGCCGGCCGAGCAGGTGCTCGCGCAGATGTCGGGCGTCGAGCACGTGTTCTCGGTATCGCGGCCGGGCATGGCGCTGCTCACCGTGCAATTCAAGGTCGGCGTGCCGCGCACCGAGGCGATCGTGCGGTTGCGCGACACGCTGGCCGCGAACCGCGACTGGGTCTCGCCCGAGCTCGGTGTGGGGGAACCGGTGATCAAGCCGCGCGGTATCGACGACGTGCCCGTGGTCGCGCTCACGCTCTACAGCACGGACGACGCGAAGGGCGCCTTCGAGCTCGAGCGCGTCGCCCACGCGGTCGAGGCCGACCTCAAGCGCGTGCCGGGCACGCGCGAGGTCCAGACGCTCGGCGGCCCGGGTCGCGCCGTGCGCGTGCTGCTCGACGCCGACCGCATGAACGCGAGCGGTGTCTCCGCCCTCGACGTGCGCAACGCGCTGGCCGTCTCCAACATGGCGCTGCCCTCGGGCTCGCTCGTGCGCGACAACCGCGAGGTCATCGTCGAGACCGGCAATTACCTCGAATCTGCCGGCGACGTGCGCGGACTCGTGGTGGGCACGATGAGCCGGCGCCCGGTGTACCTCGGCGACGTCGCGCAGGTCATGGACGGCGCGCAGACGCCCACGAAATACGTCTGGGCCGGAGGTGGGCCGGCCGCGGGCGCCGATGGCATCGCCCCCGGGCTCGAGCGTCCCGCGGTGACGATCCAGGTGACGAAGAAACCCGGCGAGAACGCCGTCGACGTGGCCGAGCGCGTGATCCATCGCGTCGAGGAGCTGCATGGCGTCCTCATTCCGGCCGACGTGCATGCGGTGGTCGCCCGCAACTACGGCGCCACGGCGAACGACAAGGCGAAGCGCCTCATCGAGAAGCTGCTGTTCGCGACCTTCTCCGTGGTGGTGCTGGTGTTCGCCGCGCTCGGACGGCGCGAGGCGCTGATCGTCGGTTCGGCCGTCGTGCTCACTCTCTTCGCGACGCTCTTCGCGTCGTGGGCCTGGGGCTTCACGCTGAACCGAGTGTCGCTCTTCGCGCTCATCTTCTCGATCGGCATCCTGGTCGACGATGCGATCGTGGTGGTGGAGAACATCCATCGCCGGCGCGGCCTCGAGGAGGGGCCGCTGCACGGCATCATTCCCGATGCGGTCGACGAGGTGGGCGGCCCGACCATCCTGGCGACGCTCACCGTGATCGCGGCGCTGTTGCCGATGGCGTTCGTCACCGGCCTCATGGGGCCGTACATGAGCCCCATCCCCATCAACGCGAGCATGGGCATGCTGATCTCCCTCGCCGTCGCGTTCACCGTGACGCCGTGGCTCGCGCTGAGGCTGCTCAAGGCGCACGGACCGGCGGACGCGTCGCGGCTCGATGCGGGGCTCGCGCGTTTCTTCACGCGCCTGCTCGCGCCGTTCGTCGAGGGCGAGCGCGCCGTGCGCCAACGCCGGCGCCTTGCTTCGCTCATCGCGGCGCTCATCGCGCTTTCCGGCGGCCTCGTGGTCGTGAAGCTGGTCGTGCTGAAGATGCTGCCGTTCGACAACAAGAGCGAGTTCCAGGTCGTGGTCGACATGCCGGCCGGCACCCCGGTCGAGGTGACCGCGGCCGCGCTGCACGATCTGGCCGCATACGTTTCCAGCGTGCCCGAGGTGACCGATTACGAGGCTTATGCCGGCGCCGCTTCACCGATCAACTTCAACGGGCTCGTGCGGCAATATGCCCTGCGCACCTTGCCCGAGCAGGGCGACCTGCAGGTGAACCTCGTCGACAAGTCCGCGCGGCACCGCAAGAGCCACGACATCGCGCGCGACGTGCGGCCGGTGCTCGAGAACATCGGCCGGCGCTGGGGTGCGAAGGTGAAGGTGGTCGAGGTGCCGCCGGGCCCGCCGGTCCTCGCGCCGATCGTGGCCGAAGTCTACGGCCCGGACGAGGCGGGGCGCATCCGCGTGGCCAAGCAGGTGCGCGCGGCCCTGGCAGCGACCGCCGATGTGATCGGCATCGACGACACGGTCGACGATGCGGCGCCGCGCACGCAGCTGCGCGTCGACCAGGCGAAGGCAGCATTGCTCGGAGTGTCCCGGCGCGACGTCGTGGAGACGATGCGCATGGCGCTGAACGGCGCGGACGTGACGCCGCTGCACGACGGGCGCAGCAAGTACGAGGTGCCGGTGCGCGTCGTGTTGCCCGCCGAGCGACGCGGGGACCTGCGCGAGCTGCTCAAGCTCACGCTGCGCGCGCCCGACGGCGCGCTCGTTCCGCTCTCGGAGCTGGTGCGGGTCGTGAACGACGATCGCGAGCGGCCCCTCTACCACAAGGACCTTCTGCCGGTCGTGTACGTGGTCGGCGACGAGGCGGGCCGCCTCGACAGCCCGCTCTACGGGCTGTTCAGCGCGCGCGCACGCATCGTCGGCGCGCCGGCGGCCGACGGCGGCACGCTGCGGGAGTACTTCGTGCGCCAGCCGTCCGACCCGTATCGTTCGTTCGCGATCAAGTGGGACGGCGAATGGCAGGTCACCTACGAGACGTTCCGGGACATGGGCATCGCGTACGCGGTGGGGCTCGTGCTGATCTACCTGCTCGTGGTCGGGCAATTCCGCTCCTACCTCGTGCCGCTCGTGATCATGGCGCCCATCCCGCTCACGGTGATCGGGGTGATGCCGGGACACGCGCTGCTCGGGGCACCCTTCACCGCCACCTCGATGATCGGCATGATCGCCCTGGCGGGCATCATCGTGCGCAATTCGATCCTGCTCGTCGACTTCGTGAACCTGCGGGTCGAGGAGGGATTGCGCCTCGAGGACGCGATCGTGCAATCGGCCGCCGCGCGGGCGAAGCCGATCGCGCTCACCGCGCTCGCGGCGATGATCGGCGCCGCGTTCATCCTCGACGACCCGATCTTCAACGGGCTTTCCATCTCGCTCATCTTCGGCATCCTCGTCTCGACGCTGC
The DNA here is from genome assembly GCA_964403515.1 of uncultured Burkholderiales bacterium. Taxonomy (GTDB): domain Bacteria; phylum Pseudomonadota; class Gammaproteobacteria; order Burkholderiales; family Usitatibacteraceae; genus Usitatibacter. Next base: position 66,060 of record CAYOGL010000005.1, read on the forward strand.
TCACGCTCGTGGTGATCCCGGTGCTCTACTACGTCGTGATGCGCGGGCGCCTCGACTGCGCGTTCGCCGGGCCGCCCTGCCCGCGTTGACGCGCGGCAACGGGATGCGATGGGTCGACGCTAGACTCGGAGCATCGTCGTCCGCGCGGAGGAAAGGCCATGACCGCCAAGCAGCTCGTCTACGAGAACGAGGCGCGCGCGAAGATCGTCGCCGGCGTCGCGCAGCTCGCGCATGCCGTGCGTGGCACGCTGGGACCCAAGGCGCGCACCGTCGTCCTGCAGCGCTCGTTCGGTGCCCCGCTCGTCATCAACTCGGGCGTTGTGGTGGCGCGCGAGGTCGAGCTCGCCGACCCGCTCGAGAACATGGGCGCGCAGATGGTGCGCGAGGTGGCGGCGAAGACCTCGGACGCGGCGGGCGACGGCACCACGACCGCAACGCTGCTCGCGCACGGCCTCGTGGTCGAAGGCATGAAGCACGTGGTGGCGGGCATGGATCCGATGGACCTCAAGCGCGGCATCGACCTCGCGGTGGAGGCCGTCGTGGCCGAGCTCAAGGCGATGGCGAAACCGTGCGCCACGCGCACCGAGATCGAGCAGGTGGCGACCATTTCCGCCAACTCCGACGCCACCATCGGCGCGATCGTCGCCAACGCGATGGAGAAGGTGGGCAAGGAGGGCGTCATCACGGTCGAGGACGGGTCCGGCCTGGCGAGCGAGCTCGAGGTCGCCGAGGGCATGCAGTTCGACCGCGGCTATCTCTCGCCGTATTTCGTGAACGCCGAGAAGCAGCGCGTGGTCCTCGAGGAGGCGCTCGTCCTCGTCCACGACCGGAAGATCTCGGCGCTCAAGGAGCTGCTGCCGGTGCTCGAGCTCGTCGCCCAGGCCGGCAAGCCGCTGCTCATCGTCGCCGAGGACATCGAGGGCGAGGCGCTCGCGACGCTCGTCGTGAACGTGCTGCGCTCGGTCATCCGCGCCTGCGCCGTGAAGGCGCCGGGCTTCGGCGACCGGCGCAAGGCGATGCTCGAGGACATCGCCGTGCTCACCGGCGGCCACGTCGTCGCCGAGGAGGCGGGACTCAAGCTCGAGAACACGAAGCTCGCGGATCTCGGGCGCGCGCGTCGCATCGAGATCGACAAGGACAACACCACGCTCATCGGCGGCGCCGGGGACGCGAAGAAGATTGGTGCGCGCGTGGCCGAGCTCGAGGCGGCCGTGAAGGAGACGAAGAGCGACTACGATCGCGAGAAGCTGCAGGAGCGCATCGCCAAGCTCTCGGGCGGCGTGGCGGTGGTCAAGGTGGGCGCCGCGACCGAGATGGAGATGAAGGAGAAGAAGGCGCGTGTCGAGGACGCGGTTCATGCCACGCGCGCGGCGGTCGAGGAAGGCATCCTGCCGGGCGGCGGCGTGGCGCTGCTGCGTGCGCGCGCCCGCCTCGAGACGCTGCAGGGCGCGAACCCGGACCAGACATGGGGCGTGCGCATCGTGTGGCGCGCGCTCGAGGAGCCGCTGCGGCAGATCGCGGCCAATGCCGGGGCGGAGCCCTCGGTCGTGCTGAGCCGCGTGCTCGCGGCGAGCGGCCCCTACGGATTCAACGCGCTCACCGGCGAGTTCGGCGATCTCGTCGCGATGGGCGTCCTCGATCCGTGCAAGGTCGCGCGCACGGCACTGCAGAACGCGGCGAGCGTCGCCGGGCTGATCCTCACGACCGACTGCATGATCGCGGAGATTCCCGAGCGCAAGCCGGCCGCGCCCGTGCCCGAGCCGATGGGCCTTTAGCGCGGGGGAGCGCCGCTCAGCGCTCCCAGGTTGCGCGCACCCGGTTCTCGCCCTTGCTGTAGCGCAGGTCGAGCGAGCCCTTGAACGCTTCGTGCACCGCGTACGCGATGCCGCGCGCGAGGTGCGCGTCGGTCGTCGTGATGACCGTCGCGCCGCCCTCGTCGGCGATCGCCATGATGCGCTGCAACGGATGTTCCTCGCGGGCACGCTCGGCGCGAGCCCGCACCAGGTTCAGGATCTCGTCGCGATGGCCGGCGAGGAACTCGCCCCTCAACGTGACGTAGCCGCCGGGATAGTCGTCGGCGATGCGATGGCACGCCGGGCAGACGGTGCGCTCGCCGTCGGGCGCGGGCTTGCGCCACGTCCAGCGGCCCTTCCAGTACGCCGCGCCGCACTGCGTGCAAGCGGCGCCGTCGGCGATCTTCGCGTTCGCGCGGTAGCTGTCCTCGCGCAGCTCCTCCATGAGCTGCTCGTGGCGGCCGGAGCGGAACGGGGGGCGGGCGATCTTCATGCAGTCACCTCCGCGGAGAACGTCAGGTCGGCTGCGCTTCGGCGTGGCGCAAGGCGTTCGCTTCGCCGAGCTGGCGGCGCACGACCTCGAACGCCTCGCGCAGGGCGACGTACACGTCCCCGTCGTGGTCGTGGCTCGCGACGATCTCGCGCCCGGGCACGCGCACGCGCACGAGCACCTGGAAGAGCGTTCCCTTGCGCGCGGGCGCGGTGGACTGCTCGATCGCCACGCGGCAGTTGAGGATGTGCGGGTGATAGCGCTCGAGGTGCTCGGAGAGCGTGCGGATGCGCTTCGACAGCAGCGGGCAGCGGGGCACGTTGCGCAGCGTGATCTGGGTTGATTGCATCGCGAATCCTAGGAAGAGGGGTGAAGGTCGGCGCACTCGGCTTCGCGCCCGCGCACCACGCGCTTGCCGGCCAGCGGCCCGTGCGGCTCGGTCACCACGGTGCGCTGGCGCTCGACGTGATCGCCGTCGTAGAAGTAGACGACGACCCAGTCGCTCAGCCGGCCGAGCTGGTGCGCGAGCGCCGTGTTCGAATGCAGCACGGTGAAGTGCCACGGCCCGCGCTGCGTGTGGAGCACCGGGAGCCACGCCCGGCCCTCGGGATTCATGCGCCGCGGCGCGATCGTTCGCAGCGCGCCGGCCTGCGCCTTCTCGCGATACTCGCGGTCGACGTCGAGCAGCGTGGCGACGTCGGGCTCGCGGCCTTCGGCGACACGCGGCTGGCGCAGTGCGCCGCGGCCGAGGATCTGCGCGAGCGAGGCGCGCCATGCCGCCGCGCGACGCGAGCCCACACCCGGCAGGCGCTCGAGCCGTCCGTCGTTCGCGGCGACCTCGAGTGCCTCGAGCGAATCGACGTGCAGCTCTCCATGGATGCGGCGCGCGAATTCGGGGCCCAGGCCGGGGACGGTCTGCAGCAGCGCTTCGGGATCCGAGTTCCCGCGCAGGCGCTCGAGCTGCGACCAGCGCCCGGTGGCGAGCATCTCCGCGATCGCCGAGGCGATGCCGAGCCCCACGCGCGGAATCGCATCGAGCCCGCGCACGCCCTCGGTGGCGAAGATGGCACGCACGTCGCGTGGGAGCGTGGCCACGGAATCGGCCGCGAGGCGATAGGCGTTCGCGCGATAGGGGCTCGCGCCCTGCACGTGGAGCAACTGCGCCGCCTCCCTCAGGCGCTCGGCGATCTGGCGATTGCGCTCGGGGACCTGGCGCGCGGGGAGCGCCGCTCGGGCGTGCGCGCGCCCCAGCGGTGCGACGGGCTCGGCGATCCGGTGCGAGCCAGGCGTCACGTCGGTTGTCCTTGCGTGTGCGCTTCCGCGTGCAGCTTCAGGATGTGAGCGACCTCGTGGTCGCCGAGCTGCGGGAAATCGCGATAGAACTGGCCCACGGCCTGGAAGTCCGCGGGCGCCTCGAGGCAGACGATCTCGTCGGCGTAGGGTGAAATCTTGCCGAGCGCTTCGCGCGACGACACCGGGACCGCGCAGACCAGGCGTCGCGGGTGCCTTGCTGCGACGCTGTGCAGCGCCGCGATCATCGTCGCGCCGGTCGCGAGCCCGTCGTCGACCACGATGGCCACGCGGCCCGCGGGATCGAGCGGCCGGCGCCCCGGGGTGTACGCGGTGCGACGCCGGCGCAGCACGTCGAGCTGCTCGCGCTTCTCGCGCTCGAGGTACGCGGCGTCGGCGCCCGCGCCCGCCGCATAGTCCGCGACGAACGCCCAGCCGTTCTCGTCGATCGAGCCGACGGCGAACTCGGGATTGAACGGCGAGCGCAGCTTGCGCACGAGCACCACGTCGAGGTCGCCGTGCAACTCCTCGGCGATCACTTCACCCATGGGAACGGCGCCGCGCGGGATGGCGAGGACCAGGGGATGGCTCGCGGCGAAACGGCGCAGCTCGCTGGCGAGCTGGCGTGCCGCGTCGATGCGATCTTCGAATTGCATCCTCGCCTCGGCTCGGGCTCCGGGACCATTCTGCGGCGGGGCGCGATGCGCCGATTGACCCACGTCAACGGCGCTCGACGGTGCTCCGGTAAGGTGGATCGATCCCCGGAGACCTGGATTGCCGATCCGTCCCGCCACGACGGGCGTGCGGCGGGCGCGCGTTCCCGCCGATCCTTCCGCCGAGCTCGCCGACGCATTGCGCTCGCCCGCGTGCTACCCGCACGCGGTCGGCCCGGTCGAGCGCATCGAGACGCATATCTCGTTCGTGTTCCTCGCCGGCGAGCACGCGTACAAGATCAAGAAGCCGCTGAGCCTGCCCTTCCTCGACTTCTCGTCGCTCGCGGCGCGCCGCCGCTCGTGCGACGAGGAAGTGCGCCTGAACCGGCGCACCGCGCCGCAGCTCTATCTCGGCGTCGTGCCGATCACGGGCTCGGTCGATGCGCCGCGCATCGGCGGGGCCGGCGCGGCGATCGAATATGCGGTCCACATGCGCCGCTTCCCGCAGGAAGCGCTGCTCGATCGACTCGCATCGAGCGGAGCGCTGCGACCGGAGCACGTCGATTCCCTCGCCGCCGCGGTTGCCCGCCTGCATGCCGAAGCGCCGCAGGCCGCCGCCGCGTCCCCCTATGGCACCCCCGAACGCGCGCTCGCCGATGCCCTCGCCAACTTCGACGCGCTCGCGAGCCCGGATGCCGATGCCGGCGGGCGCCTTCTCGCTTCGGTGCGTCACTGGACCATGCGCAACCACCGGCTCCTCGCGCCGTGCCTCGCGCAGCGCCGGGTCGAAGGGTTCGTGCGCGAATGCCATGGCGACCTGCACCTGGCCAACGTGGTCCTCCTCGACGGAGACGCGATTCCTTTTGACGCCATCGAGTTCGACCCGGCGCTGCGCTGGATCGACGCGATGAGCGAGGTCGCGTTTCCATGGATGGATCTGCAGCACCATCGGCTCCCCGCGCTTGCCGCGCGTTTCCTCGACGCGTACCTCGAGGCGAGCGGCGACTATCGCGGCGTGGTGCTGCTGCGCTTCTTCGCAGTATATCGCGCGATGGTGCGCGCCAAGGTGGCCGCGTTGCGTGCGCGCGAGCTCGCAGCCGACGACCCGCGGCGTGCGCCGATCCGCGCGGACGTCGAAGCGCATCTCGCCCTCGCCGCACGCCTCGCGCGCACCGGCCGGCCCGCATTGGTCCTGATGCAGGGCGTCTCCGGATCGGGCAAGACGACGCTCGCGCAGCGGTTGCTCGAGGCGCTCGGTGCGATCCGCTTGCGCTCGGATGTCGAGCGCAAGCGGCGCCACGGGCTTGCGGCGCTCGACCGCCGTCCCGCCGCACCCGGGGGCGGCCTGTATACGGGGCGCGAGGACGAGCTCACGTACGCGCGCCTCGCGGACCTTGCCGCTCCCCTGCTCGCTGCGGGTTATCCTGTGATCGTCGACGCGACCTTCCTCAGGCGCGCGCGGCGCGATGCGTTCCGTGCCCTGGCGAGCGCCGCCGGGGCATCGTTCACGCTCATCGCGTGCGAGGCGCCGCTCGCGTCGGTGCGCGCCCGCCTTGCCGAGCGGACCCGGGACGGGACCGACGCATCCGATGCGGGGCTCGCGGTGCTCGAGCGGCAACTGCGCGAGCGCGAGCCGCTCGGGCGCGACGAGGTGGACCATGCGATCGCGGTCGACACGGTGCGCATGGGAGCGGCCGAGGAGGCCGTGCGCCGGCTGGTCCGGCGCGCGCATCATGAAAGGCGGTGAGACGATGCGGTACTTCGACGTGTTCAACGGGGATGCGGACGGCATCTGCGCGCTGCACCAGCTGCGGCTTGCCGATCCCGTGGATTCGGTGCTCGTCACCGGGCTCAAGCGCGACATCGCGTTGCTCGCGCGCGCGCAGGCGGGCGGCGGCGACGTCGTCACGGTGCTCGATGTCGCGCTCGATCGCAATCGCGAGGCGCTCGTCGGCCTGCTCGAGCGCGGCGCGGTCGTGCGCTACTTCGATCATCACCATACGCGCGACATTCCGCGCCATCCGCAGCTCGAGGCCGTGATCGACGCCTCCGGCGAGCAGTGCACGAGCGCCTTGATCGACCGGCACCTGCAGGGCCGCTTCCGGCGCTGGGCGGTCGTGGGCGCGTATGGCGACAACGTGCCCGCGGTGGCGCGTCGCCTCGCCGCCGCGCTCGGCCTCGACCGCGAGCGCGAGGAGGTGCTGCGCGAGCTGGGCGAGAGCCTCAACTACAACGCGTACGGCTTGCGCGAGAGCGACGTGCTCGTGCCGCCGGTCACGCTCTATCGCATCGTGAGCCATTACGCCGATCCGTTCGAGATGGCCGCGCGCGAGCCGCTGGTCGGGCGGCTCGCCGCCGAGCGCCGTGCGGACCTCGATCGCGCGCTCGGCACGCCGCCGCTGCGGGCGTCGGAGCGGGCGGCCGCGTTCGTCCTGCCCGATGCGCCGTGGAGCCGACGCGTGATCGGCACGTTCGCCAACCGGCTCGCGCAGACGAACCCGGAGCGCGCCCACGCCGTGCTCGCCCCGGGTGCGGAAGGCACTTACACCGTGAGCGTGCGCGCGCCGTGCGGCCGCGGCCCGACGGCCGCCGAATTCTGCGCACGCTTCCCCGCGGGCGGCGGGCGCACCGCGGCCGGCGGCATCGAGCAGCTCGATCCGGCGCGCATCGAGCGCTTCGTGGAGGACTTCGCGCAGACCTGGAACTGAGACGCGCGATGCCCGCGAACCGCGCCTGCTCGCCCGCCGCGATGCTCCATCTGCCGCCCCGTCGCGGATGACCGTCAACGCGCCCATCGTCTTCGCGCTCGGCGCGAGCGCCCGGTTCGGCGCCGCCGTCGCTCGCGCGCTCGGCGTCGCTCTCGCGGCGCACGAGGAGCGCGAGTTCGAGGGCGGCGAGCACAAGGCCCGCCCGCTGGTGAACGTGCGCGGGCGCGACGCCTACGTGATCCATTCGCTGCGCGGCGAGCCCGGTGCCAGCGCGAACGACAAGCTGGTGCGCCTGCTCTTCTTCGCGGGCGCGCTTCGCGACGCGTCGGCCGCCCGGGTCACGGCGGTCGTTCCCTACCTCGCGTACGCGCGCAAGGACCAGAAGACCAAGCCGCGCGATCCCGTGACCACCCGCTACGTAGCGGCGCTGTTCGAAGCCGTCGATACGGATTGCGTGGTCACGGTGGACGTGCACAATCTCGCCGCGTTCCAGAACGCCTTCCGTTGCCGCACCGAGAACCTCGAGGCGGCGGGCCTGCTGGTCGAACGCTGCGTCGCGCTCGTCGGCGACGCCCCCGTCGCCGTCGTCTCTCCCGACGCGGGCGGCATCAAGCGCGCGGACCGGTTCCGGGCGCGACTCGCGCGGCGGCTCGGCCGCGACGTCGGTGCCGCGTTCGCCGAGAAGTACCGCAGCGACGGAATGCTGCGCGGCGATGCGCTCGTGGGAGACGTCGAGGGGCGCGTGGCCATCATCGTCGATGACCTCGTCAGCGCGGGACACACCGTCGACCGGTGCGCGCGCGCCTGCCGTGGCCGCGGAGCGTCGCGCGTGTATGCCGCAGCCACCCATGGCGTGTTCGCCGAGGACGCCGCGGCGGTGCTCGCCGCCAGTCCGCTCGATCGGATCCTCGTCACCGACACGATCGAGGCTCCGCCGTTCGCCGACCCCGCGCTCGCCGCGCGCATCGAGCGCGTGAGCGTCGCGAACCTCGTCGCCGAGGCGATCGGCCGGCTGAATGCCGGCGGCTCGATCACCGAGCTGCTCGCATAGGCGCGCCCGGCCGTCGGCGCTCATCGCGTGCCTGCGCATGGCACGAGGCCGCAAGCGCCACGCCGGTGCCTTTGATGGTCATCAAGATGACGCAAAGCCGACTCGCGACAATGGGATCGCGCGCGCGACGCGAAGAGGCTCCGATCATGTTCAAGCACATCCTCATCCCCACCGACGGTTCGCACCTTTCCGAGCAGGCCGGCGAGAGCGCGGTGCGGCTCGCGCGTGGGCTCGGCGCCCGCGTGACCGTGCTGCACGTGGTTCCGGAATCGACCAGCGCCGGCATCGATGCATGGAGCCACGACGACACGCAGTTCCAGGCGCATCTGCGCAGGGTGCTCGAGGGCCGCGGCCGCGAGTACGTCGACACCATCTGCGACATGGCCCACAAGGCGGGCGTGGCGTGCGAATGCGCGCTGGTGCAAGGCGAATCCGCCCACGGCAGCATCATGGACCAGGCGCGCGAGCGCGGTTGCGACCTCATCGTGATGGCGTCGCACGGACGCAAGGGCACCGACGCGGTCCTGCTCGCGAGCGAGACGATCAAGGTCATGACGCTGGGATCGATCCCGGTGCTCGTCCACCATCCCGCGGAAGCCGCCCGCGAGGCTCAGCTCGTCGCGATCGAGTAGCCGACCGACTGCGCGGCGATCACGCGCTGCTGCGGGCCGAGCCGCAGGACGTGCGCGAGCGCCTCGCGGTCGACGAGGCCGCGCAGCACGCAGGCGAGCCCGTTCGCGGCGCAATGCAGGTAGACGTTCTGCGCGATCACGCCCGTGTCGATCGCCGCGTAGAGCGCGCGGTTCTCGCTGGTCGTGTCCGACATGCGCCCGAGGTTCGCGACGAACACGAGGTTCACCGGCGCACGCGCGGGAAAATCCTGCAGGCCCGTGGCCGCACGCTGGTCGCCTTCGACCACGAGCAAGAGGCGCGAATTCGCCGCATCGAAGCGATGCACCGCGGCCTCGGTCGCGACGTAGATGTCGATCTCCTGCCAGTTGCGCGCGGACGGGGCGGTGCGATGGCCGCTGTCGGGCCGGTTCACGCCGTACGCCGCCCACAACAGCCCGGACAGCGCCGCGAGCTCGAGCGGGCGCTCGGCGAACTCCCGGCTGCTGTGCCGGCGCAAGAGGGCGTCGACGAGCGTGACCGGGGAGTCGAGTCTTGGCGGCGGAAGCAGGATGGTGCCCTGGGGCGGCGCGGTCGGCATCGCGATCAGGGCACGAGCTTCTGGGCGGAGAGCGTCGTGCCGGCGCTTTGCACGGGGCCGAGCGGCTGGCGCGCCACCTGTTGCTCGCTTACGTTCGGCTGCCCGCCGTACAGCGTGTACGCGACGCGACCGTCGCGGATCAGGATCAGCGCGTTGAAGGTCCAGCCCGACACGTCGACCTGGCGACGGAAGCCGAAGGTATCGAGCCAGAAGTTGCCCACGCGCTCGCGCCGGATCGCGCGCACCTCGATCGCGTAGCCGTGGCAGGCCTTGCCCGCATCGAGGCAGGCGCGCAGCCCGGGATCGCGAGAGTCCACGCCCGGCTGCACGCTCAGCGGAAAGCGCAGCAACACGTCCGAGTACGAGAGCAGCTGCACGTTCGGGTTCGCGTAGGGATCGATGCCCTTCGCGTGCAGCTCGGCCGTCGTGGTGCCCTCGGGAACGACGCTTTCGATCGCGGCCTTCGCCTCGTCGAAGCTGCGCCAGGGACCGCGCACCTCGGCCCGTTCCTTCGGCAGGAGCGCGGCGCAACCGCAGAGCGCCAGCGCGACCAGCGCGAGGAGCGGCCGAGGCGAATGCATCGGCTCAGTGGATCGGGACGCGCTTCACGCCGCCGTTGCCGTTCTTCTTCGGCAGCGTGAGCTCGAGCACGCCGTCGGCGAAGCTCGCCTCGGCCGCGTCGCGGTCGATGTCATGGCCGAGCGTGAAGCTGCGGTACTGCTTGCCGTAGTAGCGCTCGCTGTGCACGACGGTCTCGCCGCGCTTCTCTTCCTTCTCGCGCTTGACCTCGGCGCTCAGCGAGACCTCGCGACCCTCGATCTCGATCGCGATGTCCTCCTTCTTCACGCCGGGCAGGTCGGCCTTCACGTGATAGGCCTTGTCGTCCTCGCTCACGTCGAGCTTGATGTTGGGCTCGGACGGCACCTCCGCGAGCCAGCGGCGCAGGCGGGGAAGCGGGAAGAAGCTCTCCATTTCGCGAAACGGATCGAAACGCGCGAGCTCCTGGAACGGGTCGTTGCGAGTGATCAGGTTGGCCATGGTGGACTCCATGTGAATGGGCCGCGTGCGAACGCCGCGGCGTCGAAGATGCAGCCCAATGTAGTCCCGCCGGGGAGCGCTCCGTTGATCGCAGTCAAGGCCCTCCCATGCGGCGATGGAAGGCGCTTCACGGGCGAGTTACGCTGGCCACGCAATCCACACGCGGACAACCCGGCATAGCCGATCATGTCGGTGACGATCGACGAGTCCCCTGCTGCGAAGACGCGGGCCGCCAAGCCGGTCCGGGGCGAGGTCCCTGCGCAACTCGTCGAAGCCGCGCGTCTCGTTCCCGATGCGGTGGTCCGCATGGTCGGCAGCGCGAACGCCGGGCTCTCGGAAGCCGAGGCACGCAAGCGCCGCAAGACCTTCGGACCCAATACCGTAGCCGGCGAAGCCCGCAAGAGCATTGCGATGCAGGTCGTCCTGCGCGCACGCAATCCCCTGAACCTTCTGCTCCTGCTGCTCGCATCGATCTCGCTGCTCACCGGCGACCTGGAAGCAGCCGCCATCATCTTCGTCATGGTCGTCCTGAGCGTTTCGCTCGGCTTCCTGCAGGAGCTGCGCTCCAACCATGCCGCCGAGAAGCTGCGCTCGATGGTGCATACGACCGCGACCGTTCTGCGCAAGGGAGCCGCCCGCCGCGAGCCGCGCACGAAATCGTCTTCGGTCCATGGCGTCGTTCCCCCGGGAAGCTACCTGGCGGAAATTCCCGTCCACGCGCTCGTTCCCGGAGACATCGTGCACCTCTCGGCGGGCGACATGGTGCCGGCGGACCTGCGCGTGCTCGCGGCGAAGGAGCTGTTCATCAACCAGGCCGCGCTCACGGGCGAGTCCCTTCCCGTCGAGAAATTCCCGGACGGCACGGCGGACAGCCGGGATGCCCTGCAGCTGCCCAATGTCTGCTTCATGGGCACCAACGTCGTCAGCGGCTCGGCCACTGCGGTCGTGGTCCTCACGGGGTCGCGCGCCTACTTCGGGACGGTCGCGGGCGTCATCGCGCAAGCCCGCAGCGTGACGAGCTTCGAGCGCGGCGTGAGCCGCTTCACCTGGCTCATGATCCGGTTCATCGTCGTCATGGCGCCGCTCGTCTTCCTGATCAACGGGCTCACGAAGCACGACTGGAGCGAAGCCTTCCTGTTCGCGGTCGCGGTCGCCGTGGGCCTCACGCCGGAGATGCTGCCGATGATCGTGACGGTGAACCTGGCGAAGGGAGCGATCGCGATGTCGCGCAAGAGGGTGATCGTGAAGCGGCTGAATGCGATCCAGAACTTCGGCGCGATGGACATCCTGTGCACGGACAAGACCGGAACGCTCACGCAGGACCGCGTGATCGTGAAGAAGCACGTCGATCTCGCGGGCAACGACTCGTCGAAGGTGCTCGAATACGCGTACCTCAACAGCTTCTACCAGTCGGGGCTGAAGAACCTTCTCGACCAGGCTGTCCTGCACGACCCCGACTCCACGCCGTACGAGCGCGTCGCCAGGGCCCATCGGCCCGTGGACGAGATTCCGTTCGATTTCACGCGCCGGCGGATGTCGGTCGTGCTGGACAACGGCGGGCAACGCCTCCTGATCTGCAAGGGAGCGGTCGAAGAGGTCGTCGCGGCTTGCAGCGAAGGCGAGGTGAGGGGACACCGCTTCCCGCTCGACGCGGGCCACTCGCAGCGCCTGAAGCGGGTGAGCGAGGAGCTGAACCGGGATGGATTCCGCCTGATCGCCATCGCATACAAGCACGTGCCCACGGGCCAGCGCTCGTTCGGCCGGGAAGACGAACGTCACCTGGTCCTCCTCGGCTACATCGCGTTCCTCGATCCACCGAAGGAAACCGCCGCGGCCGCCATCCATGCGCTCGAAGGCAAGGGCGTGAGGGTGAAGATCATCACCGGCGACAATGCGATCGTCACGCGCAAGATCTGCGCCGACGTGGGTCTCGATCCGGGCGAGGTGGTTCTCGGCAGCGACCTGGAATCGCTTTCGGACGCCCGGCTCTCGGAGGTCGCGGAGCGTGCACACGTCTTCGCGAAGGTCACTCCCACCGACAAGTCGAGGATCATCGAGGCGCTTCAGCGCAACGGGCACGTCGTGGGATTCATGGGCGACGGCATCAACGACGGTCCCGCCCTGAAGGTGGCCGACGTCGGCGTGTCGGTCGACTCCGCGGTGGACATCGCGAAGGAATCCGCCGACATCATCCTGCTCGAAAAAAGCCTGCTCGTCCTGGGCGACGGCGTGACCGAGGGCCGCAAGGTCTTCGGCAACATCATCAAGTACATCCGCATGGGGGCGAGCTCCAATTTCGGCAACATGTTCAGCGTGATCGGCGCGAGCGCGTGGCTGCCTTTCCTGCCCATGGCGCCGATCCAGGTGCTCACGAACAACCTGCTCTACGACGTCTCGCAGACGGCGATTCCCACCGATAACGTCGACGAGGAGTATCTATCCCGGCCGCGGCGCTGGGAAATCGGCAACATCGGCCGGTTCGTCCTGCTCATCGGGCCGATCAGCTCGATCTTCGACTACACGACCTACCTGATGATGTACTTCGTCTTCGATGCGAGCACCGTCGGCAAGGCGTCCCTGTTCCAGACCGGATGGTTCGTCGAGTCGCTGATTTCCCAGACGCTGATCATCCACGTCGTCCGCACCCGGCGCATCCCGTTCCTGCAGAGCCGCGCGAGCACCGCGCTGATCGCTACCAGCGTCGCGATCTGCGCGGTCGGCGCATGGCTTCCCTACTCGTCCCTTGCACGCGCGCTCGGGTTCAGCCCGCTTCCAACGCTCTACTGGCCGCTTCTGGCGGCCACCCTCGCGACCTATCTCTTGCTCACGTATCTGATGAAGCAAGCGTTTCACCGGTGGTTCGGCGTCGATTGAGGGCTTGACTCGCGCAGCCGGCATCGGAACGTTCCGAGGAGCTACCGGGCGCGCCATCGCCGCTCCACGACCACCGCGGGACGCTTGCCACTGCGCGGGTCGCGGCGCGGGGCGGCTGGATCGACCGCCACCTCGACATGCGCCAAGTCCTGGCCGGCAAGCCAGGCGCGCAGCGCGCACGCCGCGCGCGCGAAGCGGCTCTCGTCCCCTGTCGAGTTGCGCTCGAGGCGCAGCGACACATGCGACGGCCCGTCCTGCACGAGCTGGAAGGCACACTCGCCGATCGCCTCCTCGACCACCGTGGTCAGTGCGAGCGGTGCGAGCCGCACGATCTCGCCGTGCGCGCCACGCAACGCCGCGACGTCGTCGCTGCGGCCGTCGACGCGGATCGCCGGCAGCGGGTTGCCGCACGGGCAGGGATGCGCGCGCAGCGTCACACGATCGCCGAGCTCGTAGCGAATGATCGGTTGCACGCGATTCGCGAGATTGGTCACGAGCACCGTATGCGAGGTCGTGCCGGGCCGCGTCGGTTGCCCGTCGGCATCGACCGGCTCGACGATCGCCCATTCCGCGTTCACGTGCAGCCATCCGGCCGCGCAGCCGCTCGCGATGTCGAGGCACTCCGAGGCGCCATACTCGTTCACCACTGCGCAGCCGAACGCGCGCTCGATCGCCGAGCGCGCCGCTCGCGTGAGCGTCTCCCCGCCGGACCACAGGAGGGCCGGCGCGATGCGCAGGCGCCCGGCGCGCGCCTCGGTGGCGAGCAGCGCGAGCGCCGAGGGATAGCCCGCGAGCATGGCCGGCTGCCACGCGTTCAGCCCCGCCACGAGCTGCCCGAGCGGCGCGAGCACGGAGAAGCTGCGCGCCGCAATCCCGGGCCACGTCTGGCGCAGATGCTCCCACGACGCGATGCTCGCGAAATGATCGCCGGTGGCGGCCACGAGCGCGACGCGTCCTTGCGCGGCGACGAAGCGCGCGCTATTCAGGCGCGCCGTATCGAGCTGCAGCGCGACCAGCGCCCCGTACACCGCCATCGCCTGCTCGTCCTGGACGAAGATGCCGGGAGCGCCGCAGGTGCCGGAGCTCTTCCACACGTGATAGCGGCCGCGGAACGGCGCGCCGATCCGCCCCTTGTCGGCGAGAAAGCGCTCGACGTCCGAGCGATGCACTTGCGGGTCCGTGCATGCGGCATCGAAATGCGCCATGAGCTCGCCCCTCGTGAGCACGGGCACCTGCGCGAGGCTGTCGGCGTCGGCCGGAAGGTGGGCGAGGCGGTCGCGGTGGAAGGGCGAATGGGCGCGCGCGTGGCGCAGGAGCAGGCGCAAACGTTCGCGAGCGAGGCTCTGTGGAGGGACGCCGCCGTGCCTGGACCACCAGGTCTCGGCAAGGCTCGCGCAGTAGTTCCAGAGGCCGAGCGAGTTCTCGAGGGCTTCGAGGGCGTGGCCGGGCGGCGGCGGCGTGGGCGCGAGACCTTTCATCGCGGAATCGTAGGCGGGCGCGATCCGCGCCCGTTGACAGGCATCAAACGCGGGATGGCGACCATGGCGAGAATCGGCGCATGCACCGCCGATCCTTGATCGATCTCGTGCGCTTGCGCGAACGCGCCCCCGGCGGCGTTCCCGATGCGCTTGGGCGCACCGCGTGAGGATCCAGTTCCTCGGCGCCACCGGCACCGTCACCGGCTCGAAATACCTCGTGACGGGTCCGTCGCGCGTGATGGTCGATTGCGGGCTGTTCCAGGGCTTCAAGCCGCTGCGCTTGCGCAACTGGGCGCCGCCGCCGTTCGATCCGCAGCGTGTCGCCGCGGTCGTGCTCACCCACGCGCACGTCGACCACAGCGGCTACCTTCCCGTGCTGGTCAAGCGCGGGTTTCGCGGCGCCATCCACTGCAGCGAGGCGACGTACGAGCTGTGCCGCATCATCCTCGCCGACAGCGCGCACCTGCAGGAAGAGCAGGCGGAGCACGCGAATCGCTTCGGCTATTCGAGGCACGCGCCCGCCCTGCCGCTGTACACGCGCCGCGACGTCGATGCGGCGCTCGCGCGCATGCGCGTCGTGCCGTTCGAGCGCGATTTCGAGGCCGCACCCGGCATGATGGCGCGGCTGTTGCCAGCGGGCCACATCCTCGGCGCTTCGGTCGTCGTCCTGAGCGCGCGCGGCCGCACGTGCGTGTTCTCCGGCGACCTCGGGCGCCCGGACGATCCCATCATGCGCGCGCCCACGCCGGTCGAACGCGCCGACACGCTGGTGCTCGAATCGACCTATGGCGACCGGCGTCACGAGGCCGTCGACATCGCGGCCGACCTCGCGGGCGTCGTGGCACGCACCGCCGCGCGTGGCGGCGTCGTCGTGGTCCCCGCCTTCGCGGTGGGCCGCGTGCAGTCGTTGCTCTACTACCTGCAGCGCATGAAGGCGGCCGGCGCGGTTCCCGCGGCGCTGCCGGTCTACGTCGACAGCCCGATGGCCACCGACGTCACGCAGGTCTACCTCGCCCATCGCGACGAGCACCGCCTCGACCCGGCGCAATGCCGCGCGTTGCAGTCGGCCGCGCGCTTCGTCGCGACGCCCGAGGAGTCGCGCGCCCTCGACGAATCGCGATGGCCGATGGTCATCATCGCCGGCAGCGGCATGGCCACGGGCGGTCGCGTGCTGCATCACCTCAAGCGTTTCGCGCCGGATCCGCGCAACACCGTGCTCTTCGCCGGTTTCCAGGCGGCCGGCACGCGCGGCTACGACCTCGTGCACGGGGCGTCCGAGATCAAGATCCACGGCGCGTACATTCCCGTGCGCGCCCAGGTGTACAACCTCGAGTCGGTCTCGGCGCACGCGGATTGTGCGGAGATCCTCGACTGGCTCGCGTACTTCCGCGCGCCGCCCGGTCGCATCTTCCTCACCCACGGCGAGCCGAATGCGGCCGACGCGCTGCGCAAGCGCGTGGCCGAGCGCTTCGGCTGGACCTGCGACATCCCGGACTACCTCGATGCGATCGAGGTGGAAGCGGAGGCGAGCAGCGTGCGCGCCTCGGCGGCGGCGCCCTGAACGTAGCGGTTGCGACCGGCCTGCTTCGCCTGGTACATGCGCTGGTCGGCAAGCTCGATGAGCACATCGGCACTGGCGGCGCGATCCGCGCGCAGCTCGGCGAGGCCGATGCTCAATGTCACAGGGCGTCCGTCCGGGTCTCGCCCCACGCCGCGAGCCCGCAGACGGTCGAGCAGCGCGACCGCCTCGGACTGGTCGGTATGGGGCAGCACGACCACGAACTCCTCGCCGCCCCAGCGCAGCACGGCGTCCGATTCGCGGACCATGTCGCGCAGCGCCGCGCCGGTGGTTGCGAGCACCTGGTCGCCCGCCTCGTGCCCGAACCGGTCGTTCACGTCCTTGAAGCGATCGAGGTCCGCGAAGAGGATGGTGAGCGGCGCGCCGACACGCTGCGCGAGCAGGAACTGCATGTCGAGGAATTCCTTGCCGCTCTCGCGGCGGTAGCAGCCGGTCAACGGGTCGCGCAGCGCCTGCTGCACGAGCTCCTCGAGCAGGCGCAGCTGGCTCATCGCGGAGAACGTCGCGACCACCGAGATCAGCACGAGCAGCCAGAACGCATCGAGGAAGACGTGCGGCTGCATGCCCTGCGTATGCTCGGCGAGCGCCCAGCCCTCCGCGAGCACGGCGATGGTGGCGAGCGCGACCGACTCGAAAGCGGCGAGCGGAAAGGCGCCGATCCCCGCGGCGAGCACGAACGGGATGAACGTGTAGAACGCCGCGGTGGTCTCCGCGAATCCGCCGGCGGGGGCATTGGCGAGGACACGCACGGCCGCCACGAAGAACCCGGCGGGAATGGCGAACAGCAGGCCGAGGCGCGATTCGGCACGCGGCAGCCGGGTGACCGGCCCGCGGCAGGCCGCGCCGAGCGCGGCGAAGGCCGCGAAGGCGGCGAGGCGCAGGACGCACAGCCGCGCGCCGGTGATGGGACCGAACGCGAGGAAATCGAGCGGCAGCGTGACGAGCGTGCAGGCGGCGAAAAGGTGCGCGAAGGCCCGCACCCGCTTCGCGATCGCTTCCGCGCGATGGCGGTCGAGCCACGGCGAGCGGGTCCGCGGCCACACCAGCTCCAGCAGATCCCCGAGCATGACCCACTATTGGCCCGTGCCGGCGGGTCATGTTGATAGCCATCAACGGCGCGGGCGACATGGCCGGGCGCATGCGCCGCTCGGTGCGGGCACCCCGACCGACGGCGCCCGGCCGGCTTTGACTCGGATCAAATCCGCGCGCCGCTTGGCCTCTACGATTTCAGCTTCGCGAACCCGCCAGGGAACGAGTCATGGAAGCGCAGGGCACGTACAACTACAAGGTCGTGCGGCAGTTCGCCGTGATGGCCGTGGTGTGGGGCATCGTCGGCATGCTCGTGGGCGTATTCATCGCCGCGGAGCTGTTGTGGCCGGAGCTCAATTCGGGCGTTCCGTACATCACCTACGGGCGCCTGCGTCCGCTGCACACCAACGCCGTGATCTTCGCCTTCGGCGGCTGCGCGCTGATGGCGACCTCGTACTACGTCGTGCAGCGCACGTGCCAGGTGCGCATCTTCTCGGACGGGCTCGCCGCGTTCACCTTCTGGGGGTGGCAGGCGGTGATCGTGCTCGCGGCCATCACGCTGCCGCTGGGCATCACGCAGAGCACGGAATATGCGGAGCTGGAGTGGCCCATCGACATCCTGATCGCCGTCGTGTGGGTCGCGTACGCGATCGTCTTCTTCGGCACGATCGTCAAGCGCAAGGTCTCGCACATCTACGTCGCGAACTGGTTCTTCGGCGGCTTCATCCTCGCGGTGGCGCTGCTGCACATCGTCAACAGCGCCGCGGTGCCGGTGACCTTGTGGAAGTCCTATTCGGCCTACGCCGGCGTGCAGGACGCGATGGTGCAGTGGTGGTACGGCCACAATGCCGTGGGCTTCTTCCTCACCGCGGGCTTCCTCGGGATGATGTACTACTTCATCCCGAAGCAGGCGGGGCGGCCGATCTATTCGTACCGCCTGTCGGTGGTGCACTTCTGGGCGCTGATCTTCACCTACATGTGGGCCGGCCCGCACCACCTGCACTACACCGCGCTTCCCGACTGGACGCAGTCGCTCGGCATGCTGTTCTCGCTGATCCTGCTCGCGCCGTCGTGGGGCGGCATGATCAACGGGATGATGACGTTGTCGGGGGCGTGGTACAAGCTGCGCGACGACCCGATCCTCAAGTTCCTCATCGTGTCGCTGTCGTTCTACGGCATGTCGACCTTCGAGGGGCCGATGATGTCGATCAAGACGGTGAACGCGCTTTCGCACTACACCGACTGGACGATCGGCCACGTGCACTCCGGAGCGCTGGGATGGGTGGGGCTCATCACCATGGGCAGCCTCTACTACCTCGTCCCGCGGCTCGTCGGGCGTGTGCAGATGTACAGCGTGAAGGCGATCAACATGCACTTCTGGGTCGCCACCCTCGGCATCGTCCTGTACATCGCCTCGATGTGGATCGCCGGCGTCATGCAGGGCCTGATGTGGCGCGCGGTGAGCGACGACGGCACGCTCACCTACACCTTCGTCGAGAGCGTGAAGGCGACGTATCCGTTCTACGCGATCCGCCTGACCGGGGGTGTCCTCTACCTCGCCGGCATGTTCATCATGGGCTGGAACACGCTCATGACGTTGCGCGTGGGCGCGGCGCAGGACGCGCCGATCCCGCTCGACGCCGCGGCGGCGCACGCCTGACCGGAGACCGAAGAGATGAAGTTGACGCATGACCTGATCGAGAAGAACACGGCGCTCCTGATCGTGCTGATGGTCCTCGTGGTGAGCGTGGGCGGCCTGGTCGAGATCGTGCCGCTCTTCTTCCAGCGCTCGACCACCCAGCCCGTCGAGGGCCTGAAGCCGTACAGCGCGCTGCAACTGACCGGCCGCGACATCTACATCCGCGAGGGCTGCTACAACTGCCACTCGCAGATGATCCGGCCGTTCCGCGCGGAGACCGAGCGCTACGGCCATTACTCGGTGGCCGGCGAGTCGGTGTACGAGCGCCCGTTCCTCTGGGGCAGCAAGCGCACGGGGCCCGATCTCGCGCGCGTCGGCGGCCGCTACAGCGACGACTGGCATCGGATCCACCTGAACAATCCGCGCGACGTCGTGCCCGAGTCGAACATGCCGCCGTATCCGTGGCTCGCGAAGACGCCCGCCGACGCGGCCGACATCGAGACCAAGATGCGCGTCCTGCGGCGCCTCGGACACCCCTACAGCGACGACGACATCAAGGGCGCGCGCGAGGCGCTCGCGGGCAAGACCGAGGTCGACGCGCTGATCGCATACCTGCAGGTGCTCGGCACCTCGGTCAAGTCGAGGTGAGCATGGATCTCACGCTGCTGCGCGAAACGGTGACGGTCATTTCCTTCATCGCCTTCATCGGGGTGGTCGTGTACGCGCTCGCGCCGGCCAATCGCAAGCGCTACGAGCGGGCGGCATGGATGGCCGTGGAGGACGAGCACGCGCTCGCGGGGCTCGCCGTGGCGGGCGATGACGCGCCTTGCCGCCCGGGCGAGCAGGCGCAGGCGACCGGCGATGGGCGGGACTTCGCGAACGAGGGGCATCGATAGATGAGCGATTTCACGAGCGGTTTCTGGAGCCTTTTCATCGCCGCGGCCACCCTCGGGGGCATCGCGTTCTGCGCGATCATCCTCACGGCGATGAGCAAGCGGCGCACGGCGGCCGATCCCGAGAAGACCGCGCACGTCTGGGACGAGGACCTCGACGAGTACAACAACCCGCTGCCGCGCTGGTGGGTGTGGCTGTTCTGGATCACCATCGTCTTCTCGGTCGCCTACCTCTGGTTCTATCCCGGCCTCGGCACGTGGAGCGGCGCATCGCACTGGAGCTCACGCGGGCAGTACGAACAGGAGGTGAAGCAGGCCGAGGCACGCTTCGGCCCGCTGTACGACAAGTTCGCGAAGACCGACCTCAAGCAGCTGGCCGCCAATGCCGAGGCGCGCTCGGTGGGCCAGAAGCTGTTCATGAACTACTGCACCCAGTGCCACGCCTCCGATGCGCGCGGCGGCCGCGGGTTTCCGAACCTGACCGACGACGACTGGCTCTACGGCGGCGATCCGCAGACGATCGAGACGACGATCCTCAACGGGCGCAACGGCATCATGCCCGCGTGGGGACCGGCGCTCGGACCCGAGGGCGTGCGCGACACCGCCCACTTCGTGCGCTCGCTCTCGGGCCTGCCGCACGATGCGGCGCGCGCCGCGCGCGGCAAGGAGAAGTTCGCGACGTACTGCGTCGGGTGCCATGGTCCCGAGGGCAAGGGCAACCAGGCCGTCGGCGCGCCCAACCTCACCGACCAGGTGTGGCTGTACGGATCGTCGGAGGCGACGATCATCGAGACGATCACGAAGGGCCGCAACAACCGCATGCCGGCGCACAAGGACTTCCTCGGCGAGGCTCGCGTGCACGTGCTGGCGGCCTACGTCTACGGCCTGTCGCATCCCGAGCTCACCGGGAAGACGACGACGGCGGCGCGCTAGCGCCGGCGGCCGCATGGCGGGCAACCCTGGGGCGAAACGCGACGCGGGCGCGGCGGGAGCCGCGTTGCCCCGGCGCGCGCGCAAGGCGATCCCGCTCACGGCCGCGCCGGGCACCGAGGAATCGCTCTACGAGGTCCGACGCAAGATCTACCCGCGGGCGGTGACCGGGTGGTTCGCACGCTGGCGCTGGAGCCTCGTATTCCTCACGCAGCTCCTCTTCTACGGCCTGCCTTGGCTCACTTGGGGCGGCCGACAGGCGGTGCTCTTCGACCTGGATGCGCGCAAGTTCCACATCTTCGGCCTCGTGCTTTGGCCGCAGGACTTCATCTACCTGACCGTCCTGCTCGTGCTGAGCGCGTTCTCGCTGTTCCTGTTCACGGCGATCGCCGGCCGCCTGTGGTGCGGCTATGCGTGCCCGCAGACGGTGTACACCGAGATCTTCCTCTGGGTCGAGCGCCGGATCGAGGGCGATCGCGCGGCGCGCATGAAGCTCGACCAGTCGAAGGGGGCGCGCAAGGTGCTGCTCAAGACGGCGAAGCACGCGGTGTGGATCGCGATCGCCGCGTGGACCGGCTACACCTTCGTGGGTTACTTCACGCCGATCCACGTGCTCGGGCGCGAGATCGCGCAGCTCTCCCTCGGCCCCTGGGAGACCTTCTGGGTCGGGTTCTACGCTTTCGCGACCTACGGCAACGCCGGGTGGATGCGCGAGCAGGTGTGCAAGCACATGTGCCCGTACGCGCGGTTCCAGAGCGCCATGTTCGACCCCGATACGCTGACGGTCACGTACGACACGGCGCGCGGGGAGCCGCGCGGCGGCCGCAGCCGCACCGCCGACCCGCGCGCGCTCGGACTCGGCGATTGCGTCGATTGCGGCATCTGCGTGCAGGTCTGCCCCGTCGGCATCGACATCCGCGACGGGCTGCAGTACGAGTGCATCGGCTGCACGGCGTGCATCGACGCGTGCAACCAGGTGATGGACAAGATGGGATATCCGCGCGGTCTCATCCGGTATTCCACGGAGAACGCCCTCGCGAGAGGCTGGGGCGCGCGACAGATGGTCCGGCGCGTTCTGCGCCCCCGCGTGCTCGTCTATTCGGCGATCCTGCTCGCGATCTCCGCGGTCGCGGCGCTGAGCCTCGCGCACCGCACTCCGCTCAAGATGGACGTGATCCGCGACCGCGCGAGCCTCGCGCGCGAAGTCGACGACGCGCACATCGAGAACGTGTACGAGCTGCAGATCATGAACACCGACGAACGCGCGCACCTGTTCACGCTTTCCGTCGAGGGCTCGGGCCATCTCGGCCACATCGAGCTGCTCACGGACACGCCGGAGCACTTCCTTTCCATCGGTCCCGTCTCTTCGCGGCTGGTGTCGGTGCGCGTGCGCGCCGTGCCGCGCGATCGCGACGGGGCGCAGCCGATCGAGTTCGAGCTCGAGACCGCCGACCGCGACGGCAGGTCCTACGAGCTGCACGAGAAATCGCGTTTTTACGTGCCCACCGGCTGGGCCCACGACCATCCCGCGAGCGAAAAGCCATGAAAGACGAACGACCCGGCAATCCCTGGTACCGCGAGCCCTGGCCGTGGATCCTCATGTCCGGCCCGGCCGTCGTCGTCGTCGCCGGCATCGCGACCGCGGTCATCGCGGTGCGCACGAGCGACGGCCTGGTCGCGAACGACTACTACAAGCAGGGGCTCGCGATCAACCGCGTGCTCGACCGCGAGCACCGCGCCCGCGAGCTGGGGCTGGCGGCGAGCGTGCAGTTCAACGAGACCGGCGACCGAGTGCGCGTGCGCATCGAGGCCGCGCAACTTCCGCCCGCCGCGCCGCGCCTCACGTTCCTGCATGCGACGCGTGCGGGATTCGACCAATCCGTTAAGCTCACGCTCGTCGCGCCGGGCCTGTACGAGGGCCGCCTGGCGCCGCTTCCGCGCGGCGTATGGCACGTGCGCCTCGAGGACGCGGCTGGCGCCTGGCGCCTCGACGGCCAGTGGCGCAGCGGCGCGCCCGCGGCGCGGCTCGAGCCGGCCGCCTGACGAGGAGGGATTCATGGCGCAGAGGCTGATGTGGGTGCTGTGGCCGGGATTCGTGATCGCGATCCCGGCGGCCGGTCTCGTGTTCACCGTGGTGGATCCGGCGGACCTGCGGGGTCTCGCAGCCCCGCTCGCCGACAGCCGCATCGGGGCCTACACCGTGGGCTTCCTGCTCTTCTGGGCCCTGGGCAGCGCATGCAGCGCGCTCACGTGCCTGCTGCAGCGCTCGCCCTTCGAGGTGAACCGCTGCCCCCTCACGCCTTCCGAACGGCCCGAGGGCTGCCCCAAGCGCGAGGGCGGTTGCGCCTGATTCGATGAGCGATCATTACCTCGCGTCGCTCTTCGAGCCGCGCTCGATCGCGCTGATCGGCGCGTCGGTGTCGCCCGCGAAGGTGGGCGGGCGCGTGCTCGAGAACCTGCGCTCCGGCGGCTATCGCGGCGCGCTCTTCGGCGTGAATCCCAAGTACGCGAACGTGCGTGGCGTGCCGTGCGTCCCTTCGGTGGACCGGCTTGCGCGCGCCGTGGACCTCGCGGTGATCGCCACGCCGGCCCGCACCGTTCCGGAGATCATCGAGCAGTGCGGCAAGCTGGGCATCCGGGCGGCCGTCGTGATCACCGCCGGCTTTTCCGAGATCGGCCCGCAGGGCGCCCAGCTCGAGGGCGAGCTCCTCGCGAACGCACGCCGCTACGGCGTGCGCGTGATGGGCCCGAACTGCGTGGGGCTCATGCGCCTGCCGCTCGGGCTGAATGCGACGTTCGCGCGGGGACACGCGCTGCCCGGCTCGCTCGCGCTGGTCTCGCAATCGGGTGCCGTGTGCACGGCGATGATCGACTGGGCGACCTCGAACGGGGTGGGCTTCTCGAGCGTGATCTCGCTCGGCGGCTCGACGGACCTGGACTTCGGCGAGGTGATCGACTACCTGTCCGTCGACCCGAAGACGGAGCACATCCTGCTCTACATCGAGGGCGTGCGCGATGGCCGCCGGCTGGTGAGCAGCATGCGGGCGGCCGCGCGCATCAAGCCGGTGATCCTCATGAAGGTCGGGCGGCATCCGGCCGGATCGCGCGCCGTCGTCTCGCATACCGGCGCCATCGTCGGCAAGGACGATGTCTTCGACGCGGTCGTGCGGCGCACGGGCGCGGTCCGCGTGCGCACGATGCAGGACCTGATCGGCGCGGCCCAGGCGCTCAGCGCGCACGTGCATCCCACGGGCGATCGCCTCGCCGTGATCACCAACGGCGGCGGGCCGGGCGTCATGGCCGCCGACCGCGCGGCCGATCTCGGGGTGGAGCTCGCCACGCTCTCGCCGAAGACGATCGATGCCCTCCAGCACGCGCTGCCGTCGAACTGGTCGCACGGCAATCCCATCGATCTCATCGGCGATGCGGGCCCCGATCGCTACCGCGCCGCGGTGCAGGCGTGCCTCGACGACAGCGCCATCGACGGGATCGTCGCGGTGCTGACGCCGCAGGCGATGACCGAGCCCGACGACGCTGCACGCGCCGTGATCGACGCGGCGCGCAATGCCTCGAAGCCGGTGATCGCCGCGTGGATGGGAGAAGCGAGCGTCGAGGTGGCGCGCGCCGAGATGCGCAAGGCGGGGCTGCCCGTCTTCCGCGGGCCCGAGACGGCGGTCGAGACCTTCGCGCACCTCGCCGAGTTCTATCGCAACCAGCGCGCGCTGCTCGAGGCACCCGGCCCGCTCGCGCACACGGATCCTCCCGACTTCGGGGCGGCGCGCGCGCTGGTGCGCGAGGCGCTCGCCCAGGGCCGCCGCTGCCTTTCCGGCATCGAGTCCAAGGCGCTCCTCGAGGCGTTCCACATCCGCGTGGCCGCGACGCGCCGGGCGGCCGATGCCGAGGCGGCGGCGCGGGTCGCGCAGGAGATCGGCTTTCCCATCGTGATGAAGATCGATTCGCCCGACGTCACGCACAAGAGCGACGTCGGCGGCGTGCGCCTCGCGTTGCCGGACGCGGCCGCGGTGCGCACGGCGTTCGCCGAGATGGTGGCCACCGTCGCGCGACGCAAGCCCGAGGCGCGCATCACCGGAGTCACGATCGAGACGATGGTCGCGCGTCCCCACGGCCGCGAGCTCATGGTCGGCATCATGCGCGACTCGATCTTCGGCCCCGCCATCGCCTTCGGCGCCGGCGGCATCGCCGTCGAGGTGCTCAAGGACCGCACCATCGCGCTGCCCCCGCTCAACCGCATGCTGGTCGACGACCTGGTGCGCGGCACGCGCGTGGGCCGCATGCTGGGCGAGTTCCGCAACCTGCCGGCCGTCGAGCGCGACGCGTTGCGCGCCGTGCTGCTGCGCGTCTCCGAGCTCGCGTGCGAGATTCCGGAGCTCGAGGAGCTCGACATCAACCCGCTCATCGCCGACGAGGATGGGGCGATCGCCGTGGACGCGCGCGTCACCTTGCGCCCGGCGGGCGAGCAGCGCATCGCCTACGCGCACCTCGCGATCCATCCCTATCCCCACGAGCTCGAGACCACGCTGCGCCTTCCCGAGGGGGAATGGGTGAAGATCCGGCCCATCCGTCCCGAGGACGCGCAGCTCGAGCAGCAATTCGTCGAGGGACTGTCGCGCCAGACCTCGCGGCTGCGCTTCCAGAGCTCGCTGCGCACGCTCACGCCCGGCATGCTGGCGCGCTTCACGCAGATCGACTATGACCGCGAGATGGCCTTCCTCGCCGTGCGGGAGGAGAACGGCGCCGAACGCGAGATCGGCGTGTGCCGCTACATCACGCTGCCCGACGCGCAGTCGTGCGAGTTCGCGATCGTCGTCGCCGACGAGTGGCAGGGCCGCGGCCTCGGCTGGCGCATGATGGAGATCCTCATCGCGGTGGCGCGCGAGCGCGGCCTGAAGACCATGATCGGCTGGGTTCTCGCCGAGAACGCGGGCATGTTGCGCATGTGCGGCGAGCTCGGCTTCGAGGCCTTCCCCGACGAGGATCCGATGGTGCGGCGCATGGTGTTGCGCCTCGACGCCGTGCGCGCGGCCGCCGATTGAGCCCGCGGGTTTGGCCCCCGCGCGCAGCTCGGTGGCGCTAGAGCGCCGGAAGGCTCGGACGCGCCCGCAACCGTTCGCGCTCGGACTCGCAGCGCACGCAGCGCGTCGCCTGGGGCTGCGCGAGCAGCCGTTCGTAGGCGATCGGCGCGCCGCAATCGGCGCACAGGCCGTATTCGCGGGCGTCGATGCGGGCCAGCGCCTCGAGCACGGCGTTCAGCTCCGCGGCGTCGCGCTCCACGCCGGCGATCTCGAGCCCCGTCTCGAGCTCGGCGAGCGCCTCGTCGTCGATTTCCTCGCGATGGTTCGGCAGGCCGAGCGCGGCGCGCGCGCCCGAATCGTGCAGGACGTCGGCGATCTCGCGGCGCAGCGCGCCCGCCCGCTCGTTCAGCCGCAGGCGCAGCGTCTCGCGCTGCGCGGTGTTCAGATGGAACATGGCTTTTCCTAGCGGCACACCAGCACCGGTGTGCGCGAATGGGTCAACACCTTCGTGGTCTCGCTGCCGAGCAGCAGGCCGGCGATGCCGCGCCGGCCGTGCGAGGCCATCACGATGAGGTCGCATTTCTTCTTCTTCGCGACGTTGACGATCGACTCCCACGGCTGGTCGTGCGTGACGAACAGCGTCTCGCACGCCACCTTCGCCGCGCCCGCCGCGGCCTCGACCTTCGCCAGGGCCTTCTGCGCTTCCTTCTCGGTCGCCTTCTTGTACGCCTGCGGCGAGAAGTCCTCGGGGTAGTAGATGATCCCGTCGCCGTCCGCCGGCGCGACGTACGGCGCGATCACGTGGATCGCGGTGACGCGCGACTTGTGCACCTTCGCGAGCTCGACCGCGGTCTTGGCCGCCTTGAGCGACAGCAGCGAACCGTCGGTGGGAACGAGAATGTGCCGGAACATGGCGGCTTCAGTTCTGCTCGTGGATCATCACCTTGCGCAGCCCGGCGGTATCGAGGATGCGGATGTGCTTCTGCTGCACGGAGATCAGCTCCTCGGCCTGGAAGCGCGAGAACAGGCGGCTCACGGTCTCGAGGGACAAGCCGAGGTAGCTGCCGATCTCGTCGCGCGTCATGCGCAGGTGGAACTCCTGGGACGAGTAGCCGCGGGCGACGAAGCGCTGCGACAGGTTGAGCAGGAACGCGGCGAGGCGCTCCTCGGCGCGCATCGTGCCGAGCAGCATCATCACGCCCTGGTCGCGCACGAGCTCGCGGCTCATGACCTTGTGCAGCTGGCGTTGCAGGCCCACTTCCTCGAGCCGGCTGTACGGGATCACGCACACCTCGCTGTCCTCGAGGCCGATCACGTCGGCGGCGTGGCGACCGGTGCCGATGCCGTCCATGCCGACGATCTCGCCGGCCATGTGGAAGCCGGTGACCTGGTCGCGCCCGTCCTCGAGGACGACCGCGGACTTGAAGAAGCCGCTGCGCACCGCGTAGAGCGAGTCGAAGGGTTCGCCCGAGCGGTAGAGCGTCTCGCCGCGCTTGATGCGCTTGCGCGTGTAGACGAGATCGTCGAGGCGCGCCATCTCCTGGGCCTGGAGGCCGCAGGGCAGGCACAGCTCGCGCAGGTTGCAGGTACCGCAGCGGGTGCGGAACTTGGTCACGGTCGAGGACCGCAGGGAAGCATCGTTGGCACGGGTGATATTGATCGTTCTCATGGGCGTGGCGATGGGGGCGGTGACGGGGGCTGTGGCGGTGGACATGGTCTTGTTCTCCTAATGGCGCGTGGCGGCGATTTCGGCGATGACCTCACGCACACGGTCGAACTCGCTCGATTTGTCGAGAAAGTAGGCGGCTCCCGCCTCGGCGCACACGCGCCGGTACTGCGGCTCCGCGTGGTTGGTGAGCACCACGAACACGATGCCGGGGGCCTTGGGTCGGACGCTGCGCATCACGTCGATGCCGGTGCGGCCCATGAGGTTGAGGTCGAGGAGGACCGAGTCGGGCCGCGCCTGCAGGATTCCGGCGACCGCCTCGCGCGCGCTGTCGGCCTCGCCGACCACGCGCACCTGCGTCATGGTCGAGAGCATCTCGGTGAGGCGGGCGCGGATCGCTGGGGAATCGTCGACGATGAACACGCGGGTGAGGGCTGAAGTTTCCATGCCGACAGTTTCCGCGCCACGCGCTACGCGCAACATCGGGGCGGGCTGAATTGGAGCCTAGGCGGTCGCCCGAGCCGGGCCCCGGTGGATCGTCCTAGCGCCGCCCTAGGAATATTCCGAGCGCCGCGTGGCGGAACGAAGGGCAAAATCGGGCGGGCTTGAACTGAATCAAGTTGGGCGCGGAGCGCCGTCGGTAGCCTTGGACGCTTGGACACGAACGCCACTCCCGTCGGGAAACCCGGCGCGCCGCGCGCCCGGGTGGGACCGATGCGGCTCGTCTGTCCCGCCGGAACCGCGCCCTCCCTCAAGGTCGCGGTCGACAATGGCGCCGACGACGTGTACCTCGGTTTCCGGGGCGAAACCAACGCGCGCAACTTCGCCGGGCTGAACTTCGACGACGCCGCCATCGCGGAGGCCATCCGCTACGCGCACGGGCGGGGCGCGAAGGTGCTCGTCGCGTTGAACACGTTTCCACAGCCGGGTACGTGGAAGCGCTGGGAAGCGGCGGTCGATCGTGCCGCGACGCTCGGAGCCGACGCGATCATCGTCGCCGATGCGGGCCTGCTGCGCTATGCGTCGCGCGCCCACCCGCAGCTTCGCCTGCACATGTCGGTCCAGGCATCGGCGTCGAACTACGAAGCGATCAACTTCTACCACGAGCGTTTCGGCATCGCGCGCGCCGTGCTGCCGCGTGTGCTCTCGCTCGCCCAGGTCGAGCGCGTGATCGAGCGCACGCCCGTCGAGATCGAGGTGTTCGGGTTCGGAAGCCTGTCGATCATGGTCGAGGGACGCTGCGCGCTCTCGTCCTATGCGACCGGCGAATCGCCGAACACCCATGGCGGATGCTCGCCGGCGAAGGCGATCCGGTGGGAGGAAAAGCCCGGCGTGCTCGAGTCGCGGCTGGGCGGCGTGCTGATCGACCGCTTCCGTCCGCAGGAAAACCCGGGCTACCCCACGCTGTGCCGCGGACGCTTCGAGGTGAAGGGCGACGTCTACTATCCGTTCGAGGAGCCGACCAGCCTCAACACGCTCGAGCTGCTGCCGAAGCTGCACACGATGGGCGCGGCCGCCGTGAAGATCGAGGGCCGGCAACGCAGCCCGCGCTATGTCGAGATCGTGACGCGCGTATGGCGCGCGGCCATCGACGAGTGCTCCGCCAACCCGCAACGCTACCGCGTGCAGCCGGCATGGCAGGAAGCGCTCGCGGAAATCTCAGAAGGGCGCCAGTGCACGCTCGGCGCCTATCACCGTCCCTGGAAATGAACGCCACGCCACCGCGCCCGAAGCTCGCGCTCGGCCCGCTCACCTACTACTGGCCGCGCGAGCGCGTGCTCGCCTTCTACCGCGAGGCGCTCGAGTGGCCGCTCGACATCGTCTACCTCGGCGAGACCGTCTGCCCGCGCCGCCACGAGCTGCGGCTCGCCGACTGGATGGAGGTCGCCGGACAGGTGGCCGCGGCCGGGAAGGAAGCGGTGCTGTCGACCTACGAGCTGATCGAGAACGACGCGGACCTGCGCGTCATGCGCAACGTCGTCGAGAACGGCCGCTTCGTGGTGGAAGCGAACGACATGGGCGCTGTGCGGCTGCTTTCGGGCCGGGCACCGTTCGTCGCCGGCCCGTTCCTGAACGTCTACAACGCGGAAACACTCGGGTTGCTCGCCGAGTGCGGCGCGAAGCGCTGGGTCGCGCCCGTGGAGCTGTCCGCGGCCGGTCTGCGCGAAGTGCTCGCGGCCCCGCGCGGCCTCGAGACCGAGCTCTTCGCCTACGGCCGCCTGCCGCTCGCGGTGTCGGCGCGTTGCTTCACGGCGCGCTACCACAACCTGGACAAGGACCACTGCGGCTATCGCTGCATCGAGGATCCCGAGGGCCTGCTGCTGTCGACGCAGGACGGCGAGCCGTTCCTCGTGCTGAACGGCGTGCAGACGCAGTCGGCGCGCGTGCAGAACCTGCTGCCCTGGCTGGACGATGCGGTCGCGCTCGGCGTCGACGTGCTGCGCCTGTCGCCGCAAGCGAGCGGCATGGCGGAAGTCGTCGCGACCTTCGCCGCGGCCGCGAGCGGTGAGCTCCCGTTGCCCGCGGCGTGCGAACGCCTGGCGCGCGCCACGCCGGCGGCCGCTTGCGACGGGTATTGGCATGGTCGTCCCGGCATGGCGCACCTGGAGGCCACGACATGAGGATCGCATCGCTCGCGCTCGCGACCACGCTCAACGTCTTCCTGCGGCGCAAGCTGCCGGCCGAGCTCTTCGAGCGGCTCGCCGGCCGCGAGGTATCGATCGACGTGCGGGAACCGGCCTTCCGCGTGAGCTTTCGCGTGAAGGGACGCCACTTCGTGCCGATCCGCCCCACCGCCTCGCCTTACCTGCGGCTGCGCGCGAGCGCCCGCGACTTCGCCGCGCTCGCGGCGCGCGAGGCGGACGCCGATACGCTGTTCTTCAACCGGCGGCTCGTGGTCGAGGGCGACACCGAGGTCGCGTTGCTCGTGAAGAACAGCCTCGACGGCATCGAGGCGCCGCGCACACGGGCGATCCTGCGCCGCGCGCTTCGCATCACCGGGAAGCGCGCGCCCTGAGGCGGCGCTTCGCGTCGCTGCGCCGCGCCTAGCATCGTTTGACGTCGGGCAACATGGCGGCCGTGCGCTTCGCGAAGATCGGCGCATGCACGCTTCCCCCGCCGCGGTTCCGGCGGTCCCGCGGGGCCGCATCGGCGATCTGCTGTCCCACGCGCCGATCTTCCGCGATCTCTCGCCGGACGAGCTGGCTCGCATCGCTGCGGGTACCCGCGAGGTACGGCCGCGGCGCGGCGAGCTCCTGTTCCAACGCGGCGATCCGTGCGTCGGCTTCCACATCGTCGCGTTCGGGCAGGTGAAGCTCTCGGTCGGCACGCCGGGCGGGGCCGAAAAGGTGGTCGACATCATCGGACCCGGCATGAGCTTCGGCGAGGCGCTCATGTTCACCGACCGGCCTTACGTCGTCTCGGCCACCGCGCTCGCCGATTCCTTGTTGCTGCACGTTCGCAAGGAAAGGTTGTTCGCGGAGATCGATCGCGACCCGCGTCTCGCGCGGCGCATGCTCGCCGGCCTGTCCGCGCGCCTGCACGCGATGGTGAAGGACGTGGAGGCGCTCTCGCTGCATTCGGCGAGCCAGCGCGTGATCGGCTATCTCGTCCGGCTGCACGACGAGGCGAAGCGCCGGCACGTGCGGTTGCCGGCGCAGAAGTCGCTCCTCGCCTCGCGACTGAACCTGACGCCCGAATACTTCTCGCGCATCCTGCACGACCTCGCCGCGGCGGGCATCGTGCGCATCGCCGGGCGCGACATCGAGATCGTCGATGCCGCGCGGCTGCGCGCCTACGGCTCCGAACCGCCGCGCGATTGACAGCGCGTGTTCAGGCGGCCTCGACCGGGTCGAGGCACTCCGCGAGCATGTTGCCGTCGCGGATCTCGATTCCGCCGCGCGACAACGAGACCCAGCCCTGGGACTGGAACTCGGACAGGATGCGGCTCACCGTCTCCATCGTAAGGCCGAGGTGCTCGCCGATCTCGCGCCGTCGCATCGGCAAGCGGAACGACGTGCGCGAATAGCCGCGCTCTCCCCAGCGGTGCGACAGGTCGAGGAGGAAACGCGCCACGCGTTCGCTCGCGGCATGGCGCGTGAGCAACGCCGCGTGCGATTGCGATCGCGCGAGCTCGCGGCCGATGAGCTTGCGCAGTTGCGCACCGAGCGCCGGAATGCCCTCGGCCAGGATCTCGGCGCGATAGCGCGGGATCTCGCACACCACGCAATCCTCGAGCGCGATCGCCTCGGTCGGGTGCACGCCGCTGCCGAACGCATCGAGCCCGGCCGCATCGCCGGGCAGCAGGAAGCGCACGATGAAGCGCCCGCCGTCGCCGCTCGGCGCGCACGCCTTCAGGAATCCTGCGCGCACCGCATAGAGCGCCGCTTGCGGCGCGCCGGCACGGAACAGCTTCTCGCCGCGACCCAATCGTCGTCGCGTCTGCACGGCCGCGAGCCATCCTTCGGCGGCGGAAAGCGGGTGACACAGCGGGTGCATCGCGCACGCCGCGCAGGCGACCTGGCGCGGGCGCAGGGCCGGTTTGTCGGCATCTGCCGCCAACGGGGTTGGGAAGGAATCGCTAGCCGGTCCGTCCATGGGTTCGAGGAGGCGAGTAGGTGGGAAGGTAGCGCCAGCCCCAGACGGCGAAGCACGCGAGCCAAAGTGCCGCCGCCTCGAGCAGGAGCGTTCGGGAATGCGCGGGCCAGAGATCGGCGGCGACACGCGCGACGGCCGCCGCCTGCAACAGCAGGAATGCGTTCCAGGCCGGACGGTCCGTGCCCGCCCTGCGCGATGCCGCTTCGGATTCGCTCCGACCGATGAGCGCGAGCGCGGCCGATGCCAGGTACCCGGCCGTGAGCGCGTGCAGCGGGGCGAGCCCGAGGACGCCGAAGCCCACGGCGCGCAACGCGGACTGCGCCGTGAACAGCGCGAAGGCGACCGCGAGCCAGGCCGTGGCGAACTGCAGCATGACCCGGGCGTCGCGCCCGATGCGCGTGCGCGGCTGCGTCCCGATCGTGCCGGCAGCGAGCGCGAACGCAAGCGGCGCATCGACGGCCCATGTCCACTCGGACGCGTCGAAGAGCACGAGCATCCCGTGCACGAGACTGGCTGCGATCATCACCGTCAGCGGCCACCAGGCGCCCGGATCGGTGCGTGCGCTTTCGCGCCCCGGCATCGTGCCGCGCGACAGGATGAGGAAGAGCGGCAGCGCGAAGGCCCACAGGCCGAGCGTCTCCATCGCATTTCCGGGCCAGTCCCAGCGCGTGGACAGGTCCAGGCCCATGGCGGCCAACCCGAGCGCCCCTGCGCCGAGCGCCGCGGTGCTTGCCGCGATCGCGCCACGCGCGCGCGCTTCGCTCGTCTCGAGGAGCTGCACGAGGCACACGAGGTTCCAGGCCCAGGCGATGAACATCGCCAGCACCACCGCTGCGAGCGCGCGAGCGCCGAGGACGAGCGCGGGATAGACGAGCGTCGAGGCGGCAAACGCAACGGCGGCGCGGACCATGCCATCGCCCGGGACCACCGCAGTCGCCCCGGCCGGGCACGGTGCGTACTTCGCGAGGTAGCCGAATGCGAACAGCGGCAGGAACGTGTAGAGCATCAGGAACGCGTGCACGCGTACCGGATCGAGGTCTCCGGCGAGCGGCGGCGGCATGCCGTAGGCGCGCGCCGCGACCGCCCAGCCCCACCATGCGCTCGCGAGCAACAACTGCACGCCCGCGGCCACGAAGAAGAGTCGATGCGGCGCGTGCGTGCGGCCGTTCATGGCAAGACCGGACGCAATCCGGTGAGCAGGTATTCGATCAGCTCGCCGACCGGGCGGATCGCGGAACCGAAGGGCAGGGGCGCGGCGCCGCGGAAGAAGAGTCCCTTCTTGACGTCGCCGTGCAGCGCGTGGGCGAGGCGCGTGGAGATGCAGAACTGGCCGGCGTTCGCGAGCCCATCGCGCAGCCCGCAGACGCTCAGGCAATCGGCGCCGGGCACGCAGCGGCGCGCGTCGGCCTTCGCGTGCGATTGCAGCGCGTGTTCGCGTCCCAGGTAGCGCTGCAGCCACGGCGTCCTCACCGCGCGCGCGGGCAGCCCGGCCACGCTCATGAAGGTGACGATGTCCTCGGGGCGCGCCTCGGCGAGCACGCGCTTGAACTCGGGGTGGGCGTCGCCCTCGACGGCGACGGCGAACGGCGTGCCGAGCTGCACGGCCGAAGCGCCCATCGCGAGCAACGTGCGCACCTGCTCGTGCGTGTGGATGCCGCCGGCCACGATCACCGGGATCGTCTCGCGCGCCAGGCCGAGCTCGTCGAGCAGCGCGAAGACCGATTCGAGCACGCCCTCGAACTGGTAGCGGGTGTGCTCGACTTCCGACAGGCGCGTCGCGCCGAGATGGCCGCCCGCGAAACCGGGATGCTCGATCACGATCGCATCGGGCAGGCGGTTCTTGCGCATCCACTTGCGCACGACGATGCCGACGCCGCGCGCTTCGGACAGGATGGGGATCAGCGCGACTTCGGGAAACTCCGCGGCGAGATCCGGCAGGTCGAGCGGCAGCCCCGCGCCCATGACGATGGCATGCGCGCCGGACTCGCACGCCTGCCGCACGTAGCCCGCATGCGCGCTCACCGCCTTCATGACGTTCACCGCGATGGCGCCGCGCCCTTCGGAGAGCGCGAGCGCCGCACGGACCTCGCGATCGAGCGCGACGAGGTTGAGCCGGTCGATCAGCGCGCGGTCGCGCGTTCCCTCGGACTGCTCGAGAAGGTCGGCATGGCACTGGCGCAGCTCGACGCTGGAGATGGTGCCGAGCGCGCCGAGACGGGCGACGCTTCCCGCGAGCCGGTGCGCGGAGACGCCGACGCCCATGCCGCCCTGGACGACGGGCAGGAGCGTGCGCGAGCGCAAGCGCCACTGGCCGCGAGCCGCCATGCCTTCGTCCCGCCCCATGAAAAAACCACCCGTCCGGATCGATTGCCGAAGGCTAGCGGACAAAGGGAATCGCGAACAACGACTCGCGCGGTTTCCGGGCTGATTTTCGCCGTCCTTTTGCACTGGATCAAAAATTCGCGCCATTGGCGCCGGGGTCCACGGGCCGCCGTGCTAGCTTCGCCGGCGAATCCACCCCGTCCGCCGTCCATGAACGCCTTCACGATCACGTCGCGCATCGA
Source organism: uncultured Burkholderiales bacterium (assembly GCA_964403515.1). Classification (GTDB taxonomy): domain Bacteria; phylum Pseudomonadota; class Gammaproteobacteria; order Burkholderiales; family Usitatibacteraceae; genus Usitatibacter. The sequence continues at coordinate 100,574 of CAYOGL010000005.1, forward strand.
CGCGGTCACCGCCATCCCCGAGCGCTATCGCGCGGAGCGGTTGCCGGCACCGCGCGCGGTGAAGATCGAGCTGACCTCGCAGTGCAACTACCGCTGCGGATTCTGCGCCCATCGCCTGCGCATGAAGCAGCGCGGCGACATGGATCGCGCGTTCTACGAGCGCATCGTGGGCGAGATGGTCGACGCCGGTGTCGAGGAGCTGGGCGTGTTCTACATCGGCGAGTCGTTCATGTGCGACTGGCTCGCCGAGGCGATCGGCTATGCGAAGCGGCGCGGCATCAAGTACGTCTTCCTCACGACCAACGGCTCGCTCGCCACGCCGGAGCGCATCGAGGCGTGCATGGCAGCCGGGCTCGACTCGCTCAAGTTCTCGATGAACAACGCCGACGAGCGGCAGTTCCGCGAGGTGGCGGCGGTCAAGCCCAAGCTCTTCCGCGCGGCGATCGCCAATCTCAAGGCGGCGTGGCGCGTGCGCGAGGAAAACGGTTACGCGTGCGGCCTGTTCGCCTCGAGCATCCGCTACGACGGCGAACAGCAACAGCGCATGGAGCAACTCGTCCAGGAGATTCGCCCTTTCCTCGACGAGCACTACTGGCTGCCGCTGTATTCGATGGGCAGCCTCGCCACCGAGCGCGAGAAGGAGCTGGGCTACCGGCCCATCGCCGGCAACCAGGGCCGCCTCGGCGCGCTGCGCGAGCCGCTGCCGTGCTGGTCCGCGTTCACCGAAGGCCACATCACCCACGACGGCAAGCTCTCGGCGTGCTGCTTCGACGCCGGCGACAAGTGGGTGATGGCCGACCTGCGCGAGGTGCCGTTCATGGAAGGCTGGAACAGCGAGGCCTTCCGGCGCCTGCGCCGCGCCCACCTGCGGCGCGACGTGCAGGGCACGATTTGCGAGAGCTGCGTCGCCTACCAGTAGCTCCGGTTTGACGCGGCGCAAACCGCGGCGCTTAAAGATGCACTAAAAATGCATCTTATTGGACTCCTCCGACAACTCGGGAATATGCGACCGTGAGACCGACGCGAAAACTTTGGCAATGGCTGGGCATCGTCTTCATCCTGTCCTTCGCCGCCCTCGGCTGGCTGGGGCGCGAGATCTATCTCGCCGCGCCGCCGATTCCGGACAGCGTGCGCACCTCCGCAGGCGAGGTGCTCTTCACGGGAAAGCAGATCGAGGAAGGGCAGCGCGCATGGCTCTCCGCGGGCGGCCAGCAGCTCGGCACGGTGTGGGGCCATGGCAGCTACGTCGCGCCCGACTGGTCGGCCGATTGGCTGCATCGCGAAGCGATCGCCTATCGCGACCTGCGCGCGCAAGCCATGTACGGCAAGGCGTATGACGCGCTCGACGCCGCGGCCCGGGGCGCCATCGACGCCGTCGTGAAGGAGGATTTGCGGCGCAACACCTACGACGCATCCACGCGCACGCTCACCGTCTCGACCGAGCGCGCGGCGGCGATCGCGCAGGTGCGCGCGCACATCGAGGACCTCTTCGGCCCGAGCCCGGCGCTCGCCAAGCTGCGCGACCAGTACGCGATGCGCGACAACCTGCTGCCGAATGCGCGGGATCGCGAGGCGATCGCCGCATTCTTCTTCTGGTCGTCGTGGTCCGCCGCGACCGACCGGCCGGGCGAGCGCGGCCTTTCCTACACCAGCAACTGGCCGCACGAGCCGCTCGTGGGCAACGAGCTCACCGGCACCGCTTCCGTGTGGACGATCGCGAGCATCATCCTTCTCATCGCCGGCATCGCGGGCATGGTCTGGTTCTACACGGCGCACGGCGAGGAAGCCGACCCGCCGGTGCCCGCGCGCGATCCGCTCGTCAACGCCGTGCCGACGCCCTCGATGCGCGCGACGCGGAAGTACTTCTTCGTGGTGATCGGGCTGCTCCTCGTGCAGATCGGCATGGGCGCGCTCACCGCGCACTACGCCGTGGAGGGACGCGCCTTCTTCGGCATCCCGATCGGCGACTTCCTTCCGTATACCGTGAGCCGTACGATCCACACGCAGTTCGGCGTGTTCTGGATCGCCACCGCGTGGCTCGCGACCGGGTTGTACGTCGCGCCGCTGCTCTCGGGCCACGAGCCGAAGCTGCAGAAGCTCGGCGTGAACGCGCTCTTCTGGGCGCTCATCGCGATCGTGGTCGGCTCGACCGCGTTCGGCTGGATCGGCAGCCTGCGGCACGCCGGCCCAAGCTTCTCGTTCTGGATCGGCAACCAGGGGCTCGAGTTCACGAGCATGGGCCGCGTATGGCAGATCCTGCTCTTCGTGGGCCTGCTCTTCTGGCTGCTGCTGCTCGGCCGCGCCCTGTGGCCGGCGCTGAAGAAGCCTTCCGAGAGCCGCGGCCTGATCGCGATGGTGTTCCTCGCGGCCGCGTGCATCGGCGGCTTCTACTCGACCTCGCTGGTCTGGGGACAGCACACGCATTACTCGATGATCGAGTACTGGCGCTGGTGGCTCGTGCACCTGTGGGTGGAGGGCTTCTTCGAGGTCTTCGCCACCGCGGTGATCGCGCTCATCTTCTCGCGCCTCGGCCTCGTGTCGACCGCCAACGCCAACCGCGCGCTCGTGCTCGAGACGATCGTGTTCCTGTTCGGCGGCATCCTCGGCACGCTGCACCACCTCTACTGGACCGGCACGCCGACCTCCGTCATCGCGGTGGGCGCCGTGTTCTCGGCGCTCGAGGTCGTGCCGCTCGCGCTCCTCGGCATGGAAGGCTGGAAGAACTACCAGCGCAGCCGCGCCGCGCCCTGGGTGAAAGCCTACCGCTGGCCGATCCTCTGCTTCGTCGCGGTGGGATTCTGGAACACCGTCGGCGCGGGCCTGCTCGGCTTCGCGATCAACCCGCCGGCCTCGCTCTACTACGTGCAGGGCCTCAACATGACGCCCGCGCACGGTCACGCGGCGCTGTTCGGCGTCTACGGCATGCTCGGTATCGGCCTGCTGCTCTTCTGCCTGCGCGGCCTGTACGATCGCGCGCGCCATGCCGATGCGATCCTCGCCCCGGCCTTCTGGGGCATGAACCTCGGCCTGTTCATGATGGTATTCATGGCGCTGCTCCCCGCCGGCATCTACCAGGCCTACGTGAGCGTCACGCGCGGCCTGTGGCTCGCGCGCTCGCCCGAGGTCGTGCACTCGAAGCTGATGGAAGGCTTCGTGTGGCTGCGCGTGCCGGGCGACGTCGTGTTCGCGTTCGGCGCGGCGTTCCTCGGCCTGTACGCGCTGCGCCTGCTGCTCAAGCCCGCGAAGCCGGCCGCGAACACGGTGCCGGTCCCGGTGCAGGGTGGAGACGACTGAAAGGCGGACCATGCGGCTCACGACCTTCACCGACTACAGCCTGCGCGTGCTTCTGTACGTCGCGCATGCCAGGGACGGTCGCGCGACGATCGGCGAGATCGCCGAGGCGTTCGACATCTCCGAGCACCATCTCGTGAAGGTGGTGCATGCGCTCGGCAAGCTGGGCGTGCTGGTGAACACCCGGGGACGAGGCGGCGGGCTGCGGCTCGCCGCGCCGCCGAACCAGATCAACGTCGGGCGGGTCGTGCAAGCGACGCAGGGCGTCGACCGCGCGGCCGAGTGCTTCGACGCGGACAGCAACACCTGCCGCCTGGCGGGCCATTGCCGCCTCGAATGCCTGCTGCACGAGGCGCTCGACGCGTTCTACGACGTGCTCGGCCGCTACACGGTCGCGGACCTGCTGCGCGGGAACGGCGAAGCGACGATGATGCGCTGGCTTGCGCACTCCGGGAAGGAGAGCCATTGAACGAGGGCAATCGCATCCCGTATTCCGGCCCGGCGGAGCTCGAGCAGCCGCTCGCCGCCGCGCTGCGCAACGTGGTGGATCCCGAGATGGCGGTGAACATCGTCGATCTCGGGCTCGTCTACGGCGTGGAGCTCGACCCGGAGGGAGCGCATGTGCGCATCACGATGACCTCCGCCGCGTGCCCGGTGGCCGAGATGATCCTCGCGGATGCCGAGGCCGAGCTCGAGGCGGCGCTCGGTCCCGATGTGCGGCTCGACGTGCAGCTCGCCTGGGATCCGCCGTGGACGCCGGAGCGCATGAGCCCGAAGGCGCGCGCGGCGCTCCGGGGCGACTGAATGCGCGGCCTGCGCATCGCGCTGCTCGCGCTCGGCGCTTTCTGCCTCGTCCTCGGCGTGGCGGGAGGCCTGCTGCGCCTCGGCGTGTCCATCGCCGCGCCGCGCGGTGCCGCCTATCACGGCTTTCTCATGACCGGCGGGTTCCTCGGCACGGTGATCGCGCTCGAGCGGGCGATCGCGCTCGCACGCCCGTGGGCGCTCGTGGCGCCGTTCGCCTCGGCGCTCTCCGGCGTGCTGCTGTTGCTCGGCGAGCCCGACGCGGCGGCCGCGTTCGCGCTCGTCGCTCCCATGGCGCTCGTCGCGATCGGCGCGGCCTTGCTGCGGCGGCAGCGCGAGCCCCACATCGTCGTCCTGACGGGCGCCGCCGCATGCTGGGGTGTGGGAAACCTGCTCGCGTTCACGGGCGCGACGATGGACGCCGCGGCTGCGTGGTGGTTCGCGTTCCTCGTCCTGACGATCGCGGCCGAGCGCCTCGAGATGACGCGCCTGTTGCCGCGCCGGCCGTTCGCGGCACCGCTCTTCCACGCGATCTGCGCGCTCCTGCTGCTCGGCGCCGCGCTCTCGCTCACGATCCCCCGCGTGGGGGGCATCGCATTCGGCGCAGGTCTCGTGGGGCTGGCCGCTTGGCTCGCGGTGTTCGACATCGCGCGGCGCACGGTGCACGGCGAAGGGTTCGCGCGCTACGCCGCGGTGGCGCTTCTCGGCGGTTACGCTTGGCTCGCATTCGGCGGCGGCGCGTGGATCGCCATGGCCCTCACCGGTCCCGCATGGCGCGATGCCGCGCTGCACGCGCTCGGGCTCGGCTTCGTCTTCTCGATGATCCTCGCGCACGCGCCGATCGTCGTGCCGGTCGTGGCGCGCGTGCGCATGGCCTATGCGCCCTTCCTCTACGTGCCGCTCGTCGGGCTGCACGCCTCGCTTCTCGTCCGCGTCACCTCCGATTGGATCGCGCCCGCGCTGCGCGGCTGGGGAGGCCTGCTGAACGCCGCAGCGCTCGGCACATTCGCGGGAACGCTCGCCTACGCCCTGAGTCGCAGGGATGACCGGACCCCAACACGGAGGTAACTTGCGCAAGCAGTCCCGAACGCTCCTCATCGCCGCCACCATCCTCGTCGCCGCCTGCCAGCCTTCCGCCCCACCGACGGCCAACCCGCCGCCGACCGCCGCACCGCCCACACCTGCGGACCGTTATGACGTGTCGAGGATGGACCTCAAGCCCACGCCCGCGAAGGTGTCCTCGGAACGCCACACGGGGCCGTTCGAGCAGGGCAACGCGCTGTCGCCAGGCGCGGCCGTGAAGCCGCTCGTCGCCGACGCGGTGAAGGAAATCCGCATCGACATCACCCACAAGGTCATCGAGCTCGCCCCGGGCGTGAAATTCACCGCCTGGACTTTCGGCGACCAGGTGCCCGGGCCGGTGATCCGCGCGCGCGTGGGCGACCGCATCAGGTTCTCCATGACCAACCGCTCCGACGAGCGCATGCCGGGCGCGAGCTTCACGACCGCGCCGATGATGCACTCCATGGATTTCCACGCGGCGATGGTCTCGCCGAGCGACAAGTATCGATCGATCGCTCCGGGGCAGACGATCGGCTACGAGTTCACGCCGAACTATCCGGGCGTGTTCATGTACCACTGCGGCACGCCGATGGTTCTCGAGCACATCGCCTCCGGCATGTACGGGATGATGATCGTCGAGCCGCGCGAGGGTTATCCGACCAAGGTCGAGCGCGAGTACGCGATCGTGCAGAGCGAGTTCTACACCAGGCCCGATCCGCAGCATCGCAAGGTCGACGGCGTCCCGCTCTACGTGCTCGACGGCGAGCGCGTGCGCAGCAAGGCGCCGACCTACACCGTCTTCAACGGCCGCTACAACGGCTTCGTCGACAAGCCGCTGCCGGCGAAGGCGGGCGAGCGCGTGCGGCTCTTCGTGCTGAACGTGGGACCGTCGAACACGTCGAGCTTCCACGTGGTCGGCACCATCTTCGACCGCGTGTGGATGGACGGCAATCCGGACAACCAGCTGCGCGGCATGCAGACCGTGCTGCTCGGCTCGTCGTCGTCGGCGATCGTCGAGTTCGTGATCCCCGAAGCGGGCAGCTACGTGATGGTGGACCATCATTTCGCGAACGCTTCCCAGGGGGCGGTCGGCGTGATCGACGCGGGCGGCAAGCCGGAGGAGACCGAGCACCACAACATCCCGGCGACCGCCGCGCCGACCGATCCGGTGGCGGTGCGCGGCAAGCTCGAGTTCGAGACCAAGTGCCTCGCCTGCCATACGATCGGCGGCGGCGACAAGCTCGGGCCCGACCTCTACCAGGTGACGAAGCGCCGCGACGCGGGCTGGATCGAGCGCTGGCTGAAGAGCCCGGAGCAGATGCTGCAGTCCGATGCGACGGCCAAGCAGCTGCTCGACAAGTACAAGATTCCGATGCCGAACCAGAACGTGGGGCCCGAGGACATCCGGCAGCTGATCGCCTATTTCAAGTGGGCGGACGCGAACCTGCGGCCGAAGGGCGATGAGCAACCGCAGCCCGCCGCACCGGGCACCGCGAAGCCGCCGTCGGCGACCTTTTCCGCGACGCCGATCTCGGGCGGCGAGCACGAGGGGCATCGATGAGGCGCGCGCTCGCGATGGTCGGGCTCGCCGCGCTTCCGGCCGCAGCATGGGCGTGCGGCGTGTGCATCGAGGACAAGATCGCGGCGACGTACGACTACTCGGTGGTGACGCAAGCGAAGGCGCACCATCGCGTCGTCGTGTTCGCCGCCGTCGAGACCCACGGCGATGCCGCCTCCGAGGCGCAGGCGCTGAAGCGGGCGGCCGCGCGCATGGCGGGCATCGATGCATCGAGCATCCGCACGGCGAGCGCGCCCGCGGCCCTCTCGTTCGCCCTCGACGCGCACCGCGCCTCGCCCGCGGCGGCGCTCGCGGCGCTCGAGCGCACGAGCGGCGCGTCGGTGAAGCTCACGCTGTTGCGGGTCATGCGGTGAGCCACTCGCCGCTCACGCGCATCGAGGCGCCGAGCGGCGGCGCACCCAGCCGCTTCGCGCTCTGGAACCTCGGCTTCCGTCCGTTCTATCTCGCCGCGAGCATCTTCGCGGCGCTGTCCATCGCGCTCTGGACGGCCGAATACACCGGCCACCTCGGGTCGGGATACCTGCATGCGCCGCTGCGCCACGGGCACGAGATGGTGTTCGGGTTCGCCTTCGCGGTCGTGGCGGGCTTCCTCTTCACCGCGGTGCGCAACTGGACCAACCAGTCCACGCCCACGGGGGTGCCGCTAGCGCTGCTGCTCGCACTGTGGATCGCCGCGCGCGTGCTCGTGCTCACGCCGTTCCAGGTCGCGGCGGCCGTCGTGAACGCGCTCTTCCCGATCATGGTCGCGATCGGCATCGCGATTCCGCTCGTACGTTCGGGCAACCGCCGCAATTATTTCTTCGTGGCGCTGCTCGTGGCTGCGGGCGTGGCCGCGCTCATGGTGCACCTCGCGGCGCTCGGCGTCGTGGGATGGCCCGAGCGGGCGAGCCTGCAGGTCGCGCTCGACGTCGTCCTCTTCATCGTGACCGTCATCGCCGGACGGGTCGTCCCGATGTTCACGAACAATGCGATTCCCGGCGCGGGCGCCGGCCGGAATCCCGCGCTCGAAAAGGCGTCGCTCGCGACGATCCTCGCGCTGCTCGCCGCCGACGCGCTGCAGCTGCCCGGCCTCGCCATCGCGGCGATCGCACTCGTCGCCGCGGTCGCCCACGCGTGGCGGCTCGTGCTGTGGCATCCGTGGCGGACGTCGCGCAGTCCGCTCGTGTGGGTGCTTCATGCCGCGTATGCGTGGGTTCCGATCCATCTGCTGCTGAGGGCCGCGGGCGCGTTGGAACTGGTCGCGCCCCAGTTCCCGACGCACGCGCTCACCATCGGCGTGATCGGCGGCATGACGATCGGCATGATGACGCGCACCGCGCGTGGCCACACCGGGCGGCCGCTGCGCGCCGATCGCTTCGAGATCGCAGCCTACGCGCTGGTGCAGGCCGCGGCGATCGTGCGCGTGTTCGGCGGGCTCTTCTGGACGTCGGCCTATCTCGCGACGGTCATCGTGTCGGCCGTGTGCTGGTCGCTCGCCTTCGCGATCTACGCCGTGCGTTACTGGCCGATCCTCACACGGTCGCGCCTCGACGGCAAGCCGGGCTAGGTCAGCCGGACGAGTCGTCCTCGACCAGGCGATGGGCGATCGCGTAACGGATCAGCTCGCCCGCGGTCGTCATGTTCAGCTTCTGCAGGATGTTGGCCTTGTGCGTGCTCACCGTCTTCACCGAGAGGTTGAGGCGCTCGGCGATGTCGGAGACCGACTTGCCTTCGGCGAGCATGCGGAACACCTGGAACTCGCGGTCCGAGAGCGAGGCATGCAACGGGCCCTGCGCGTCGGGCATCGCGCCGAGCGCGAGCTGCTCGGCGACCGCGGAGCTGATGAACGCGCCGCCGCCGGCCACCTTGCGGATCGCTTCGACCAGCTGGCGCGAGGCGCTCTCCTTCGTGAGGTAGCCGGAAGCGCCGGCGCGGATCGCCCGCACCGCGTACTGGTGCTCCTCGTGCATGCTGAGGACGAGGATGCGCAGCTTCGGCTTCTCCGCGCGCACCTGCTTGATGAGCTCGATGCCGCTCTTGCCCGGCATGGACATGTCCAGCAGCAGCAGGTCGAACTCGGCCTCGCGCACCCGCTTGATCACCTCGAAGCCATCCTGCGCCTCGCCCACCACCTCGAGGTCGCCCGCCGCGGCGAGGAGCTGCTTGAGCCCCTCGCGCACGATGGTGTGGTCGTCGGCCACCACAATGCGGATCATGTCTCCTCGACCTTCTCCTCGACCGGCAAGCGCATCTCGATCACCGTGCCGCTTCCGGGCTGGCTCTGGATCTCCACGTCGCCGCCGAGCACGTAGGCGCGCTCCTTGAGGCCGAGCAGGCCGAACGACCCCTGCTTGCGCGGCGCATCCGCGACGAACCCCTGGCCGTTGTCGCGCACGGTGAGCGTGACGTCGTTGCGCTCGCGCTCGAGCGTCACCTCCACGTGGGTCGCCTGGGCATGCTTCGCGATGTTGGTGAGCGATTCCTGCAGCACGCGGAAGAGCGCCGTCGCGTAGGGATCGCGCAGGTCGAGGTGCTCGCCGCGCATCACGAGCTCGCACTGCAGGCCGGTGCGCTGGCGGAAGTTCTGGACCAGCCAGTCGCACGCGGCGGTGAGCCCGAGGTCGTCGAGCATGAGCGGGCGCAGGTCCGCCGAGATGCGGCGCGCGGCGGCCACGGTGCCGTCGAGCAGGACCTGCATCGAGGTGAGCTTGCGCGCCACCGCATCGGAGGCGCCCGGCACATTCTCGCGCAGCCAGCCGACGTCGATCTTGAGCGCGGTGAGCGCCTGGCCGAGCTCGTCGTGGAGCTCGCGGGCGATGCGGCTGCGTTCACGCTCGCGCACCTGCCCGGCGGCGCCGGCGAGCTCGCGGATCTCCTCGCGCGAGTGCTTGAGCGCCTGCTCCGCACGCGTGCGCTCGGTGACGTCGCGCAAGATGACCGTGTAGAACTTCTGGCCTTCCTCCTCGATCTGGGAGATCGACGCGTCGATCGGGAACTCCTCGCCGTTGCGGCGCAGGCCCATCACGATGCGCTGCGCGCCCATGCGGCGCGACGACGTGCCGGTCTCGCCGAAGCGCTTGACCATCGCGCCGTGCGCTTGGCGGAAGCGCTCGGGAATGAACCAGGCGAGCGGGGCGCCGATCGCCTGGTCACGCGGGCAGCCGAACACCTCCTCGGCCGCGCGGTTGAACAGCACGATGTGCTGGCGCTCGTCGACCGTGATGATGGCGTCCATGGCCGACTCGAGGATGCCGCGCAGGCGTGCCTCGCTGCGCCCGAGCATGCGCTCGGCGCGCAACCGCTCGGTCACGTCGCGCAGGATCACGGTGAAGAACTTGTGGCCGCCTTCGTCGTGCTGCGAGATCGAGGCCTCGATCGGGAATTCCACGCCGTCGGCGCGCAGGCCGTAGAGCACCGTCTGGTTCCCCATGCCGCGCGAGGTGGTCGCCGTGCGCCCGAAGCGGCTCACGTGCGAGGCGTGCGCGCCCCGGAAGCGCTCCGGCAGCAGCATGTCGAGCTTCTGCCCGAGGACCGCCGCGCGCGGCCACTTGAACGCGTTCTCGGCCGCGGCGTTGAAGAGCACGATGCGCTGCTGCTCGTCCACCGAGATGATCGCGTCCATGGCGGAGGCGACGATGCCGCCCACGCGCGCCTCGGCCGAGCGCAGCGCCACCTCGGTCGCGCTGCCCTCGCGCCGCTGGCGGTAGAGCAGGTAGAGGGACGGCAGGATCACGGCGCCGCCGATGGCCGCGGCGGTGAGCAACATCTCCTCGCGATGCCAGTCGAGCATCGCGGCGATGAGCGTCACCGCGCCGATCGCCGCGCCGGCCACGAGGAAGGGGCCGATGATCGCGAACAGGCGCGCCGAAGAGATCGGCTCGCTTGACGCGCGGCGGTCCGTTTCGCTCATGGCTGGGGCAGTTTTTTGATCGTGGTCAATCGGGGCAAGACCTCGCCCCGCATAGTGGGGTCATGGAACACGTCAACGTGAACGCCCCTCATTCCGCACCCCAGGTGACGCGCGAAGCGCCGCTCATCGTCGATCCCGACCTGCTGCGCAAGTACGGCGGCAACGGTCCGCGCTACACGTCGTACCCGACCGCCGACCGCTTCGTCGAGGCGTTCGACGCGAAGGCCTATCGCCAGTGGCTCGCGCGCCGCAGTATCGGAGGCTTCGGTCGGCCTTTGGGATTATACGTTCACGTGCCGTTCTGCGATACATTGTGCTTCTACTGCGCGTGCAACAAGATCGCCACCCGCGACCACGAGCGCGCGGTGAAGTACGTGGGCTACCTGCAGCGCGAGATCAAGCTCGCCGCCGAGGCGCTGGGCCACGACCGTCGCATCGTGAAGATGCATTGGGGGGGCGGCACCCCGACCTTCCTCGGCGACAGCGAGTCGGCGCGCCTCATGCAGTCGATCCGCAGTTCCTTCGACCTCGACCCCGCGGGCGAGTACGCGATCGAGGTCGATCCGCGCAAGGTCGACGCGCAGCGCATCGCCTACCTCGGCGCGCTCGGCTTCAACCGCATCAGCATCGGCGTGCAGGACTTCAATCCCGAGGTCCAGCGCGCGGTGAACCGCGTGCAGAGCCTCGCGCAGACCCGCACGGTGATCGACTCCGCGCGCGCCAACGGATTCCGCTCGGTCAACATGGACCTCATCCTCGGTCTGCCCAAGCAGACGCTCGAGGGCTTCGCCTACACGCTCGACCGCGTGCTCGAGTGCGACCCGGACCGCATAGCGCTCTACTCGTACGCGCACCTGCCGCAGATGTTCAAGCCGCAGCGGCGCATCCTCGAGCAGGACCTTCCGCGGCCCGAGGTGAAGCTCGAGCTCATGACCGGCGCGATCAAGCGCCTGTGCGATGCGGGCTACGTGTACATCGGGATGGACCACTTCGCGAAGCCCGACGACGACCTCGCGGTGGCGCAGAGGAAGGGCGTGCTGACGCGCGATTTCCAGGGCTATTCGACGGGCGGCGATTGCGACCTGGTGGGCTTCGGCGTCTCCTCCATCGGCAAGATCGGCCCGACCTACTGCCAGAACGAGAAGTCGCTCGAGGAGTACTACAGCGTGCTCGACCAGGGGGAGCTGCCGATCCTGCGCGGCATCGAGCTCACCGCCGACGACCTGCTGCGCCGCGCCGTGATCCATGGGCTCGCGTGCCACTTCGAGCTCGCCAAGGAATCGATCGAGATCGCGCACCTCGTCGAGTTCGACAAGTACTTCGCGCAGGAGCTCGACGACCTCAAGCGCCTCGAGGACGACGGTCTCGTCGAGCTCGACAGCGACTGGATCCACGTCACGCCGCGCGGACGCCTGCTCGTGCGTGCGGTGTGCATGGTGTTCGACAAGTACCTGCGGGCCGCCGAGAAGCGCGCGCAATACTCCCGGGTGATGTGATGTCGGCGCTGGCCTCGGCCGCGTTCGCCGCGGGCCTGCTCGGAGGGGTCCACTGCATCGGCATGTGCGGCGGCATCGTGGGCACGCTCGCCCTCGAGGCGCGCGGCCCTCTGCTCGCGCGCCAGCTCGCTTTCAACGGCGGTCGCATCGCCTCCTACGCGGCCGCGGGCCTGGTCGCGGGGTTCGTGGGCGGGCTGGTCCATGCGGCCGGCGCCTGGCTCGGCGCGCAGATGACGCTCTTCCTCGTGGCGAACGTCGTCATGATCCTGCTCGGCCTGTACGTGGCCGGCTGGGGGCGCATGATGCTGCGCCTCGAGGCGGCGGGGCGGCCCGTGTGGCGGCGCATCGAGCCGGTTGCCCGGCGCATGCTGCCCATCGATTCGAGCGCGAAGGCGCTGGGCGCGGGCGCCGCGTGGGGCTGGATCCCGTGCGGGCTGGTGTACAGCATGCTCGTCCTCGCCGCGGCGAGCGGCGGCGCGTGGCAGGGCGCGGCGGTGATGCTCGCCTTCGGCCTCGGCACGCTGCCCAATCTCCTCGCGGCTGGGCTCGCGGCACAGCGCCTGCTCGCTCTGCGGCGTGCACCGTGGGTGAGGCGCAGCGCCGGGCTCGCCATCGTGGTGCTCGGCGTCCTGGGCCTCGCGCGCATGCCGATGATGCGCGAGGCGATCATCGCCGGCTGGCATTGCATCGCCTGACCGAGCGTCGGCGCCCTCGCCGCAAGGCGCAGATGTCGATTTCGTAATGACTTGATCACTTCGCCGTAAGCGTGCCGTACCCAAGATGGCTCCATGACGAACGTCGAAGCCGCCGTCGCCCACCGGGCCGCGCGCGCTGATCTAGAATGCCGCGAGAGTTCGCGTTCCCGACCGGCATACCCGGTGCCGTATCCGGAACCGGGTTGCATGGTCATCCACGATCGCGGCGATCGGACGCACCGGACCTGATCCGTCGATCGCGTTGCGCCGCGCGAAGGTAGATGCTCCGTCCGAGGAAACGCAATGGCCACCCGATATGCTTTCGGCAAGACCGTCCAGATGGGCCAGCAGCAGGCGATCGACAAGGCGACCGAGGCGCTCGCCAAGGAAGGCTTCGGCGTGCTGACGACGATCGACGTCTCGGCCACCCTGAAGAAGAAGCTCGGCAAGGACACGCCGCCCTATGTCATCCTCGGCGCGTGCAATCCGCAGTTCGCCCATCGCGCGCTCGAGGCGGAGCCCGAGATCGGCACGCTGCTGCCGTGCAACGTGGTCGTGCGCCAGGACAGCCAGGGGAACACGCGCGTCGACATCATGGATCCCGACGCGGTGCTGCAGCTGGTGAATCGCGACGACGTCGCCCAGGTTGCGGCCGAAGTGCGCCAGCGCCTGCAGCGCGTGCTCGACGCGCTGTGATCGAGGCCCCCAGGCACCGTTCCGTCGCGTTCTTCGATGCGCAGTTCGCGGCGGCGCACGAGGGCGCGGCGCTCGCCTTGAATCCATTCGAGCGCGCGGTGCTGCCGCATCTGTCCGGGCGCGTGCTCGACATCGGATGCGGGCTCGGCAACCTGGCGCTCGCCGCCTGCGCCGCGGGCTGCGACGTGGTCGCGGTCGACGCGAGCCCCGCGGGCATCGCTTCGTTGCGCGAGCGCGCCGCGCGGGCATCGGCGCGGCTCGAGGCGATCCTCGCCGACGCGCGCACGTTCGAGCCCGGCCGCGAATTCGACGCCGTCGTCTCGATCGGTCTCCTGATGTTCATGGATTGCGGCACGGCGCGGCGCCTGCTCCAGCGGTGGAAGCGTTGGGTCCGCACGGGCGGCATCATGGCGGTGAACGTGCTGGTCGAGGGCACGACCTATCTCGACATGTTCGATCCGGCCGACCATTGCCTGTGGGAGCCCCGGGAGCTGGACGCGGCCTTCGCGGCCTGGGACGTGCGACACGTGCAGGACGACGAATTCCCGGCGCCGGACGGCACCGTCAAGCGTTTCCGGACGTTGATCGCCGCGCGCGGCAGCGCGCAAAAGGTTGCGTAGTGTCAAACGGCCCGCGCTTCCCCGCCTCTTATACTGCGAGCATGCTGCGTCGCCGATTCCGCCCCTTCACCGCGCTCCTCGCCGTCCTCGCGCTGCTATTCGCGCAGGGCATCGCGTCGGTCCACGCGTGCGACGGCACGGGCACGGCGAAGCTGCAGCCGGTATCCCAACACGAGTCATCGCAAGCGATGCCGGATTGCTGTGACGAGGACTCGTCGCGGGCGCCGCAGCTGCCGTGCGATCTGCACTGCCAGCAGGGCAACCAGACGGTGGACCGCGGGCAAGCGGCGATCGTGCCGCCCGTTCTCGTGGCCGCCGTCGTCGCCCCGTTCGCCGCACCGGCGTGGAACCTCCCGCCGCAGCCCCAGGCCGTTCGCGCTCCGCATCTCGCCCGCCTCACCGAGCCTCCGATCCCGATCCGGAACTGCTGCCTCCGGATCTGACCTCCCGACCGCGGTCCCGAGCCGTTCCGCGCCCTGCGCGCGGGTCCCGTCGTCATCGTGCCCGGAGGTTTCATGCATCGCAGCACCGTCATTGCGGCCGTCGCGGCCGTGACTTTCGCGCTCGGCGCGGCGGCCCAGGCGCCGCTCACGCTCGCCGAGGCGCAGCGCCGCGCCGTCGAGCGCTCGCGTGGCCTCGCAGCGCAGGACGCATCGATCACCGCCTCGCGCGAGATGGCCGTGGCCGCGGGCGAGCTTCCCGACCCCGTGCTGCGGCTGCAATTGCAGAACGTGCCGATCGAAGGACCGGACCGCTTCACCCTCGACCGCGACCCGATGACGATGCGCTCGGTGGGCCTGATGCAGGAGCTGCCACGGCGCGAGAAGCGCGATCTCAAGCGCGAGCGCTTCGAGCGCGAAGCGGAAAAGACCCGGGCCGAGAAGACCGCCGCGACCGCCGCGATCGAGCGCGATGCCGCGATGGCCTGGCTCGACGTCCATTATGCGGAGGCGATGTTCGCGGTCGTGAAGGAGGAGGCGGCCGCGGCGCAGCTCGAGATCACCGCCGCGGACAGCGCCTACCGCGCGGGACGCGTCAACCAGTCGGATGTCATCGCGGCCACGAGCGCGCGCATCGGCATCGACAACCGCATCAGCGAATTCGAGCGACGCGTGAGGAATGCCCGCACCGTGCTCGCGCGATGGATCGGCGGTGGCGCGGATGCGCCGCTCGCGGGCGCTCCTGAGATCGGCAAGCTGCGCCTCGATCTCTCGGCCGAGCAGATCGTGCGCCATCCGCAGATCGACGTGCTGCGCCGCCAGGAGGAGATCGCCGCCACCGAGGCGAAGCTCGCGCGCGCGAACAAGAAAGCCGACTGGAGCGTCGAGGTGATGTACGGCAACCGGGCCGCTCAGTTCGGCGACATGGCGACCCTCACCGTGTCGGTGCCGCTGCAATGGTTCCAGAAGGATCGCCAGGACCGCGAGCTCGCGGCCAGGCTCGCCATGGCCGACCAGATGCGCGACGAGCGGGAGGAAATGGAGCGCGCGCACCTCGCGGAGGTGCAGACCATGCACGCCGAATGGCGTAACGGCCTCGAACGGATCAAGCGCTACGAGCGCGAGCTCGTCCCGCTCGCGCGCGAGCGCACCCGGGCCGCGCTCGCCGCGTACGAAGGCGGCAAGGCGAGCTCGAGCGATCTGCTCATGGCGCGTCGCGACGAGATCGACGTGCGCATGCAGGCGCTGCAGCTCGAGATGGACACCGCGCGTCTCTGGGCGCAGCTCGACTACCTCGCGCCCGACGACCGGCTCCTGCCGGCTGCCGGCTTGGACACTTCCCATTCCCCCAAGGTGTCGCCATGAATACTCGCAATCTCATCGTTGCGCTCGCCGCCGTCGCCGCCGTCACCTTCGGTGCCTATCAGCTCGGCGTGAATCGCGGCCAGCAGAATGCGGCGCCCGCCGGTGGGACGACGAGCCCCGCGGCCGCCGGCAGCCCGGCGTCGCTCAAGGCGGGGGACATCGACCCGTCGAACGGCAGGCGCATCCTCTACTGGCACGATCCGATGGCCCCGCAGCAGAAGTTCGACAAGGCGGGGAAGTCGCCCTTCATGGACATGCCGCTGCAACCGGTGTATGCGGACGGGGCGGAAGAGGGAACGGTCTCGATCAGTCCCAGGGTTGAGCACAACCTCGGTGTGCGCACGACCGAGGTGGTGCGGGCGTCACTCGCGCCGAAGGTGGAGACGGTGGGCAGCGTCGCCTACAACGAGCGCGACCTGGTCATGGTGCAGGCGCGCAGCAACGGCTTCCTCGAGAAGCTCTACGTGCGCGCGCCGCTCGATCCCGTGCGCCAGGGACAGCCGCTTGCGCAGCTGTACGTGCCCGACTGGGTCGCGGCGCAGGAGGACTATCTGTCGGCGAAGCGCATCGCCGCGCAGACCGAGGTGAGCGGATTGGCCACGCTCGTGGACGGCGCGCGCCAGCGCATGCGGCTCGCGGGCATGACCGACGAGCAGATCGCCGCCGTGGAGAAGGGCGGCAAGGTGCAGGCGCGCATCACCATCACCGCGCCCATCGGCGGTGTCATCGCCGAGCTCGGCGCGCGCGAAGGCATGACCGTGATGCCGGGCGCGCCGCTCTTCAAGATCAACGGGCTCGGCACCGTATGGGTCAACGCGGAAGTGCCGGAGTCGATGGCCTCGCAGGTGCGGCCCGGATCCGCGGTCGACGTGCGCACCGCGGCCTTTCCCGGCACCACGTTCAAGGGCCGCGTGAGCGCGATCCTGCCGGAGGTGAACATGGCCACGCGCACGCTCAAGGCGCGCATCGAGGTCGCGAATCCCGGCGCGAAGCTCGTGCCCGGCATGTTCGCGACCGTCGACCTGTCGCCCGCGGCGCACCGCGAAGTGCTCGCGGTACCGAGCGAAGCGGTGATCCAGACCGGCAAGCGCAGCGTCGTGATGCTCGCGCAGGGCGAAGGCAAGTTCGCGCCGGTCGAGGTCGAGACCGGCATCGACGCCAACGGCCAGACCGAGATCCGCAAGGGTCTCGAGCCGGGCCAGAAGGTGGTGGTCTCCGGCCAGTTCCTGATCGACTCGGAAGCGAACCTCAAGGCCACCGCCACGCGCATGACCGATACGGCCGTGGCGGCGGCGCCGCAGACGCATCGTGCCGTCGGCGTCGTGGAGCAGGTGGCCAGGGACGAGATCACCATCTCCCACGAAGCGATCGCGAGCCTGAAGTGGCCGGCCATGACGATGAGCTTCGCGCTCGCAACCGAAGTGCCGGCGAAGCTCGCAGCGGGTGACAAGGTCGCCTTCGAGCTGCGCGAGAAGAAGGACGGCACGTTCGAGGTCGCGAAGCTCGAGCCGCTCGGCGAGAACCGTGCGCATACCGGGCACGCGATGGCGAAAGGACCCGGCCGATGATCGCGAGGCTCATCCGCTGGTCGATCCACAACCGTTTCCTGGTGCTGCTCGCCACCGTGATGGTGATGGCGTGGGGCGCGTGGTCGGCCCTGCGCACGCCGCTCGATGCGCTGCCCGATCTCTCGGACGTGCAGGTGATCATCCGCACGATGTATCCGGGCCAGGCGCCGCAGATCGTCGAGAACCAGGTCACCTATCCGCTCGCGACGACCATGCTGTCGGTCCCGGGCGCGAAGACCGTCCGGGGCTACTCGATGTTCGGCGACTCGTTCGTCTACATCCTGTTCGAGGACGGCACCGATCCCTACTGGGCGCGCTCGCGCGTGCTCGAATACCTCAACCAGGTGCAATCGCGGCTTCCGGCGATGGCCAAGCCCGCGCTCGGGCCGGACGCGACCGGGGTGGGGTGGGTGTACGAATACGCGCTCGTCGATCGCAGCGGCCGCATGGACCTGTCGCAGCTGCGCGCGCTGCAGGACTGGTTCCTCAAGTACGAGCTCAAGACCGTCGCGAACGTGGCGGAGGTCGCGTCGATCGGCGGCATGGTGCGCCAATACCAGATCGTGCTCGATCCCGACCGGATGCGCGCGTACAACATCCCGCATGCGCGCGTGGTCGACGCCGTGCAGAAGGCGAACCAGGAAAGCGGCGGCTCGGTGCTCGAGCTGGGCGAGGCGGAGTACATGGTGCGTGCCACCGGCTACCTCGCGAATCTCGACGACTTCCGCAAGATCCCGCTGATGACGACCGATGCGGGCGTGCCCGTTCGCCTGGGCGACGTGGCGCGCATCCAGGTCGGGCCCGAGTTCCGCCGCGGCATCGCAGAGCTCGACGGCCAGGGCGAGGTCGCCGGCGGCGTGATCATCATGCGCTCCGGCAAGAACGCGCTCGACACGATCGATGCGGTCAAGGCCAAGCTCGAGGAGCTCAAGCCCAGCCTGCCGCCGGGCGTCGAGGTGGTCCCCACCTACGATCGCTCCTCGCTCATCAAGCGCGCGGTGGCCAACCTCGGCTGGAAGCTGGTCGAGGAATTCATCGTCGTCGCGCTCGTGTGCGCCGTCTTCCTCTTCCACCTGCGCTCCGCATTCGTGGCGATCGTGTCGCTGCCGCTCGGCGTGCTGATGTCCTTCATCGTCATGGTCCACCAGGGCGTGAACGCGAACATCATGTCGCTCGGCGGCATCGCGATCGCGATCGGTGCGATGGTCGATGCGGCCGTGGTGATGATCGAGAACGCCCATAAGGGCATCGAGGCGTGGCACCACGCGCATCCGGGGGGCGTGCTCGAGGGCGCGGAGCAGTGGCGCGTGATCGGGGAGGCGGCCGCGCAGGTCGGTCCCGCGCTTTTCTTCTCGCTGCTCATCATCACGCTGTCGTTCATCCCCGTCTTCACGCTCGAGGCGCAGGAAGGGCGGCTCTTCTCGCCGCTCGCCTATACGAAGACGTACGCCATGGCGGCGTCCGCGGGCCTCGCCGTGACGCTGATCCCGGTGCTCATGGGCTTCCTCATCCGGGGGCGCATTCCGGAGGAGCAGAAGAACCCGATCAACCGCGCGCTCATCGCGATCTACCGGCCGCTCGTGGAGAAGGTCCTCGCGCACCCGGTGATCACGCTCGCCGCGGCGCTCGTCGCGCTCATCGTATCGATCTATCCCGCCACCCACATCGGCGGCGAGTTCCTGCCGCCGCTCGACGAGGGCGATCTCCTGTACATGCCGTCGGCGCTGCCGGGCCTTTCGGCGGGCAAGGCCACGCAGCTGCTCGAGCAGACGAACCGCATGATCAAGTCGGTGCCCGAGGTCGCGAGCGTCTTCGGCAAGGCCGGCCGCGCCGACAGCGCGACCGACCCCGCGCCGCTCGAGATGTTCGAGACCACGATCCAGTTCAAGCCGCGCGACCAATGGCGGCCGGGCATGACGCCGGAGAAGCTGGTGCAGGAGCTCGACAAGGCGGTGCAAGTGCCGGGGCTGTCGAACATCTGGGTGCCGCCGATCCGCAACCGCATCGACATGCTCGCCACCGGGATCAAGAGCCCGGTCGGCGTGAAGGTGGCCGGCCCCGATCTCGCCACGATCGACCGCCTCACTTCGCAGACGGAGCGGGTGCTGAAGGACGTGCCCGGCGTCACCTCCGCCTTCGCCGAGCGCCTGTCGGGCGGGCGCTACATCGACGTCGACATCGACCGCGACGCCGCGGCGCGCTACGGCCTGAACATCATGGACGTGCAGAGCGTGGTGTCGGCCGCGGTCGGCGGCGACGACATCGGCGAGACCGTCGAGGGGCGGCAGCGCTTCCCGATCAACGTGCGCTATCCGCGCGAGGTGCGCGACTCGGTCGAGAAACTGCGCAGCCTGCCCGTGCTCACCGAACGGGGCGCACAGATCCGGCTGGGTGACGTCGCGAAGATCCGCATCGCCGACGGGCCGCCGATGCTGCGCAGCGAGAACGCGCGGCTTTCGGGCTGGATCTACGTCGACCTGCACGGCCGCGACCTGAGCTCCGCGGTGCACGACATGCAGAAGGCCGTGACGCAGCAGGTGAAGCTCCCGCCCGGCTATTCGATGACGTGGTCCGGGCAGTTCGAGTACATGGAGCGTGCGACCGCGAAGTTGAAGGTCGTCGTGCCGGCCACGCTCCTCATCATCCTCGTGCTCCTCTACCTCACGTTCCGGCGCTTCGAGGACGCGCTCCTCATCATGGCCACGCTGCCCTTCGCGCTCGTCGGCGGCTTCTGGCTCATGTATCTGCTCGGATACGACATGTCGGTCGCCTCCGCCGTGGGATTCATCGCGCTGGGCGGTGTCGCCGCCGAGATCGGCGTGGTGATGCTGGTGTACGTGAACCAGGCCGTCGCGGCGCACGAGCACGCCGGAAGGCTCGCGGGGTTGGGCGACCTCCACGTCGCCATCGTCGAAGGCGCGGCGCTGCGCGTGCGGCCGATCGCGATGACGGTGGCCGTGATCATCGCCGGCCTGCTGCCGATCATGTGGGGCTCGGGCACGGGCTCCGAGGTGATGCGCCGCATCGCCGCGCCGATGGTTGGCGGCATGGTGACCGCACCGATCCTGTCGATGTTCGTAGTGCCTGCCGCGTTCGTGCTGTTGCGCGGCCGCCGGCTCGCGCGACGCGAAAAACCTTCGATGCACGCCCATCCGCTGGCGGAGCCGACCTCGTCGCCCGCCGAATGAACAGGAGAAATGCCATGCAGAACCGTCGTCGATTCCTCGCCCTCCTAGCGCTGGCGGCAGGCGCGCCGCGTGTGTGGGCCGAGGCGAAGCCGCTCGTGGAGCATCACTCGAGGAGAAATGCCGTGAAGCGAATTCCATCCATCATCCTCGCCGCGACGCTCGCCGCCTTCGCAGGCAGCCTTGCATACGCGGCTGATTCGTCGATGCACGACATGAACCGGATGAAAGGCGAAAGCGGCCACGCCCACGCCACGGCTTCCGCGTCCTACTCCGGCGCGGGCACGATCAAGAGCGTGGACAAGTCGGCCGGCAAGGTGAGCATCGCTCACGGCCCGATCGCGCCCCTGCAATGGCCGGCGATGACGATGACGTTCGTGGTGAAGGATCCGAGGCTCCTCGACGGTGTGGCCTCCGGCCAGAAAGTGGACTTCGCCTTCGTGCAGCAGGGAAGCCAGTACGTGGTCACCGCGTTGCGCTAGGCGTGGTCTGGCGGGCCGCGGCGCGCGATCCGACGCGCGCGCGCAAGATCACCGCAAACATGGCTTCCCGCGGCAACCCGGGCCGCAGTTGGGCCGAGGCGGACGGCATGGTGCAGACGACGGATACCGAAACGATCTACACCTGCCCCATGCGGTCACGAGCTGGCGCCCGGTCTTGTGGCTGAGACGCGCAACGGGATCCAGCTCTTGCTCGCGAGCCCCGTGATCCTGTGGGCCTGTTGGCCTTTCATGGTGCATTGCGCGGCCTCGATCCGCACGCGCAATCCGAACATGTGGACCCTCATCGGCTGGGCGTGGCGGCGGCGTACGTCTACAGCGGGAGCTGCGGCGCGTCGACGGCCACGCGATCGCGCTCGGCAACACCAAGCTCATGACCGATGCGGGCGCCGACGCTTCGGTGTCGGTCGTCATGAGCGCGCTGCGCCTGCGAAGGCCTGAGTCGATGAGAATCGTGCTGGCCGAAGACGAGCCCCTCGACAAGTCCCTAATGCCGGGGCACCACGCCGCAGCATGAAGTGCGTTGCGCCGGCGCATATTCAGCACGTAACCGCGCTGGGCGTTCGGTAGAATTTGCATTGCGTCGAACATTCGCGCGAAGGCCTCCCGGGTCGTGCGCGTGGACCCCGCACACTCGAGAGCTGTCTCAGCGGCCCGGGCCGTCGCCTTGCCTTGGCTGATATTCCGATGCGCGCCGGTGCACACGAACGCGCGCGCCCTTCAGGCAGGGAGAGTCGATGCGTTTTGCGGCAGGACTGGTTGTTGCCATTGCGGTGTTGGGCGCTGGATCTTTTGGCTGGGTCTACTTCGGGGGATACGACGTGGCCGCGAGCACGCCGCATGCCGACGTGGTCATGAGGCTGCTGCGGACGGCGTTGCGCGGAAACGTGCAGGCGCATGCCCGCCACGTAAAGGTGCCGAATCTGAATGACGCGAACATGCTGCGCGAGGGCGCCGAGCATTACGCCGGGAATTGCGTCGCCTGCCACGGTGCGCCCGGCGTCCAACCGGGAGAGCTCGCGAAGGGCCTGATGCCCATGCCGCCCGACCTGTCGAAGACCGCGAGGCAATGGTCGACCGCGGAGCTCTTCTGGATCATCAAGAACGGCATCAAGTCCACCGGCATGCCGGCGTGGGGCAAGACGCACGACGACGACGAGCTGTGGGCGATCACGGCGTTCGTGTCGAAGCTGCCGGGCATGAGCGCCGCCGAATACGCGCGGGTCGCTCCTCCGGCCGTGATGACCGGCTCCCACGAACACATGCACATGCACATGGACATGGAGATGGGCGGCGACGCGCATGGTGATGATCACAATGCGGGGCACGTGCACGCAAACGGCGCGCCGCACGCTCGATGATCTCATGACGACGCGCCGTCGCTTCGTGCAGGGCATGGCGGCGAGCGGCGTGCTTGCGGCCACCGGGATCTGGCCACGCGCTTCGAGCGCCGCGAGCGAGCCGATGCGCTGGCCCGCGCTGCGCGGCACCGAGTTCGACCTGACCATCGGCTCGACGCCGGTCGACTTCACGGGAAATCCGGGCCGTGCGACGACCGTGAACGGATCCATCCCCGCGCCGATCCTGTACTGGCGGCAAGGAACGACGGTCAC
Source organism: uncultured Burkholderiales bacterium (assembly GCA_964403515.1). Lineage (GTDB taxonomy): Bacteria > Pseudomonadota > Gammaproteobacteria > Burkholderiales > Usitatibacteraceae > Usitatibacter. The sequence goes on from CAYOGL010000005.1 coordinate 123,374, forward strand.
GCTGCGGGTCACCAATCGCCTGAGCGTTCCGAGCTCGATCCACTGGCACGGCATCCTGCTGCCGTTCGACATGGACGGCGTTCCCGGCGTGAGCTTCGACGGCATAGCGCCGGGCGAGACGTTCGCTTACCGCTTCCCAGTGCGCCAGGCGGGCACGTTCTGGTACCACAGCCATACGCGCTTCCAGGAGCAGACCGGCCTGTATGGGCCCGTCGTGATCGAGCCCGAGGGCGGCGAGCCCGTGAAGTCCGATCGCGAATACGTGCTGATGCTCAGCGACTGGACCGACGAGGATCCGGAGGACGTCTTCTCGCATCTCAAGGTGCGCAGCGACTACTACAACTTCCAGATGCCCACGGCGGGCGACTTCGTGCGCGACGTGCGCACGATGGGATGGAAGGCCGCCCGCGAGCGCCGGAAGATGTGGAACGAGATGCGGATGAACCCGACCGATTTCTCCGACGTCTCGGGCGCGACCTACACGTATCTCGTGAACGGGACGACGCCCGCGGGCAACTGGACGGCGATCGCGAAACCGGGCGAACGCGTGCGCCTGCGCTTGATCAACGGATCGGCCTCCACCTACTTCGACGTGCGGATTCCGGGCGTGCCGATGACCGTCGTGGCCGCGGACGGACAGGACGTCGAGCCGGTGCAGGTCGACGAGCTGCGCATCGCGGTGGCCGAGACCTACGATGTCATCGTGCAGCTGCCGGAAGATCGCGCGTACACGGTGTTCGCGCAATCCATGGATCGCACGGGTTACGCACGCGCCACACTCGCGCCGCGACCCGGCATGGCCGGCCCCGTGCCGCCGCTCGACTCGAAGAAGCAATGGCTCTCCATGCCGGACATGGGCATGGGCGAGACGGACATGGGCGGCATGGACATGTCCGGCATGAATGGAATGAGCATGCCCGGCATGGACATGTCCGGCATGAGCGGCATGCAGCACGAAGCCCACGACATGTCCGGCATGAGCGGCATGCAGCACGAGGGTCACGACATGTCGGGCATGAGCGGCATGCAGCACGAGGGACACGACATGCCGGGCATGGGCGCTGGTGCGGACATGAAGATGGACACCGGTCCCGAGGTGGACATGCGCTCCATGAGCCCGTCGCGCTCGCTCTCGGACCCGGGGCCGCGCCTGCGCGATAACGGCCGGCGCGTGCTCACGTACGCGGACCTGAAGACCGTCGGCGGTCCGCTCGATCCCCGCCCCGCCGCGCGCGCGATCACGGTCCATCTCACCGGCAACATGGAGCGGTTCATCTGGGGCTTCGACGGCAAGAAGTATTCGGAGGCCGAGCCCATCCGCTTCCAATACGGCGAGCGGCTGCGCATCGTCATGATCAACGACACGATGATGAACCACCCGATCCACCTCCACGGCATGTTCATGGAGGTCGAGAACGAGAGCGGTGCCTTCCAGGTGCGCAAGCACACGGTGAACGTGCAGCCGACGAAGCGGGTGAGCGTGCTCGTGACGGCGGACGCGCCCGGCCAGTGGGTGTTCCATTGCCACCTGCTCTATCACATGGAAGCGGGCATGTTCCGCAAGGTCGTGGTCGCATGAACGCCGTTGCGTGCATGGCGTTCGTCGCGGCGCTCGCATTGGCGGGCGTGGCCATCGCTCCACGCGCCGTCGCGGACGACATGGGCTCGATGCCGGGGATGGAAGGCATGCATCACGACCACGAGGCGCCGGCTCCGTCCGCGGCTTCACCCGCGGAATCGCAGCCCGGGAGCACCGCGCCGGCCGATCCGGCCAATCGCATCGTCGGCCCGAATCCACCGCGCATCCCCATGGCGGACCCGCAACATGGCGTCGCGATGCCGGGCGAGCGCGAAGCCGTCATGGACGACGAAGTGTTCCACCAGCTCCTGGCCGAGCGTCTCGAGGGCGGCATTGGACACGATTCCAGCAGCGCGGCCTGGGATGTGCTCGGCTGGATCGGCAAGGACCACGATCGCCTTTGGCTGAAAGCCGAAGGCGAACGCGCGCATGGCTCGACCGACAGCCGCATCGAGGCGCTGTGGGGCCACGCCGCCACGGCATTCTGGGATACGCAGCTCGGCGTGCGGCACGATTCCGGCAACGGCACTGCGCGCGAATGGGTGGCGTTCGGCGTGCAGGGGCTCGCCCCGTGGTGGGTCGATATCGAAGCGACGTTGTACATCGGTGATGCGGGCCGCACGGCGGCGCGCGTGCGCGCGAGCTACGACCTGCCGCTCACGCAGCGGCTCTACCTGACCCCGGAAGCGGAAGCGAACGCCTACGGAAAGTCGGATGCCGAGCGCAACACCGGCAGCGGTCTCTCGGATCTGCGCGCGGGCCTGCGTCTGCGCTACGAGATCACCCGGCAGTTCGCGCCGTACGTCGGCGTCGAATGGGACCACGCGTTCGGCGCGACCTCTCACCTGCTGCGCGACGCCGGCGAGCCGACCGGCGGCCATCGCATCGTGGCCGGAATCCGCGCCTGGTTCTGACACAGGCGTTGCAGCGAGTCGCCGCAAAAGCTGAGCTGGGACACGCAGTCGCGAGCCGCGTTGCGCACGGGAATGAACAGGTGAGCACGCCGGTCCAATGACCCTCGGGCCCATGGCGGGCCTCACGGGGCACGCCCATGGAGCAGGTCGATTGCATCGTCGTCGGGGCGGGACCTGCGGGTCTCGTGGCCGCGACCTATCTCGCGCGCTTCCGGCGGCGCATCGCGGTGTTCGACGCGGGCCAGAGCCGCGCCTCGTACATCCCGCGCACGCGCAACTACCCCGGCTTCCCCGAGGGCATCGCGGGCAGCGAGCTGCTCGAGCGTCTGCGCGCACAGGCCACGCGCCACGGCGTCGCGGTGCGCGAGGTCCTGGTCGACCGGCTCGAACGCGATGACGCGCGCTTCGTCGTCCACGCGGGCGACATGCGCATCGCCGCGCCGACCGTGCTTCTCGCGACGGGCATCGTCGACAAGGAGCCGGAGATGAGCGGCCTGCGCGAGGCGATCCTCGCCGGCAAGATCCGCCTGTGCCCGATCTGCGACGCGTACGAGGTGGTCGGCCGGAACGTCGCGGTGTTCGGTCCCGCGAACGAGGCGAGCGGCCACGCGCTCTTCCTGCGCACCTACACCGATGCGCTCACGCTCCTCGTCCCGCGCGCGGACCCGCCGATGGAAGCGAAGGCCCGCGCCGCGCTCGAGTGCGCGGGCGTGCGCCTGCTCGACGAACCCGTGGCGGAGATCGCGCTCGCGGCGGACGGACGAGTCGAGGTGCGCACCGCCTCCGGGACGGTGCATCGTTTCGATTCGCTCTATCCGGCGCTCGGCTCGCGCGTGCGCTCGGAGCTCGCGCTCGCGCTCGGCGCCCGCTGCACCGAGGGTGGCGACGTCGTCGTCGACGAGCACATGCGCACCTCCGTGCCGGGACTCTACGCGGCCGGCGACATGGTGGCCGCGCTGAACCAGATCAGCGTCGCGGTCGGCCATGCGGCGGTCGCGGCGACGGCGATCCATAACCTGTTGCGGGACGGGTGCGCCGCGCGTCGCCCCTGATGGGCGCGCCGTGCATCTAGAATAGACGGATGGCGATCCACGACCTGTCCGACTGGCGGCATGACCACGCGTTCGACGCGGGCAATCGCGCGGGCGAACGGCGCACCTGGATGGTGGTCGCGATCACGGCGGCGACCATGGTGGCCGAGATCGTCGCCGGCACGATCACCGGGTCGATGGCGCTGCTCGCCGACGGCTGGCACATGGCCACGCACGTGGTCGCGCTGTCGATCGCCGGCGCCGCCTACCTGCTCGCGCGCCGCTGGTCGGCCGATTCGCGCTTCGCCTTCGGCACCTGGAAGATCGAGGTGCTCGGCGCGTTCTCGAGCGCGCTGCTGCTCGGCGTGGTGGCGATCGCCATGGTGTTCGAGTCGGTGCACCGGCTGCTCGATCCGGCACCGATCCAGTTCGCAGGCGCGCTCGTCGTGGCGGTGGTCGGCCTCGTCGTGAACCTCGTCTCCGCCGCGATCCTGGGCGCGGGAGGGCACGCGCATGCCGGCCATGAGCACGCGCACGACCATGAGCACGAACACGACGAGCACGAGCACGATCACGACGAGGTCCCCCATCGCCACCACCGCCATCACGACATCAACCTGCGCTCGGCCTACGTGCACGTGCTCGCGGATGCCTTCACCTCGGTGCTCGCGATCGCTGCGCTCGCCGCGGGCCTCTGGGCCGGGTGGACGTGGCTCGACCCCGTGATGGGCATCGTCGGCGCGCTCGTCATCGCCTCGTGGTGCAAGGGGCTGATCGCCGATTCCGCGCGCGTGCTGCTCGACCGGGAGATGGACGCGCCGGTGGTCGAGCACATCCGGCGCGCGATCGAGAGCGACGGCGACTCGGAGATCGCCGACCTGCACGTCTGGCGCGTCGGGCGCGCGAGCCACGCGGCCGTGCTCACGGTGGTCGCCGAAAGGCCGCACACGCCGCAGGCGTATCGCGAGCGCCTCGCCGACATCCCGACGCTCGCGCACGTGTCGGTCGAGGTGAACCAGTGCCCGCACGCGCGCTGCCCGCCCTGAGCCTGGCGCATGGATGAAGCGGACGCGGTGCTCGCGTTCTGGTTCGGGACGGGAGATGCGCGCGGGGCGGCGCGGCGCGAATGGTTCCGCAAGGACGCGGCCTTCGACGCGGAGATCCGCCGGCGTTTCGCCGCGCTGCATGCGCGCGCCGCGGCGCGCGCGCTCGAGCCGTGGCGCGCCTCGCCCGAGCCGATGCTCGCGCTGGTGATCGTGCTCGACCAGTTCTCGCGCAACCTCTACCGCGCCGATGCGCGCGCGTTCGCGCAGGACGCCTACGCGCGCGAGTGCGCCGACGAGGCGATCCGCCGCGGCTTCGATCTCGAGATGCGGCCCGTCGAGCGACAGTTCCTCTACCTGCCGTTCGAGCACGGCGAGTCGCTCGCCGACCAGGAGCGCGCCGTGGAGCTCATGCGATCGCTCGAGGCCTTCGAGGCGACGCGCGGGGTGCTCGAATGGGCCGAGAAGCACATCGCGGTGATCCGGCGCTTCGGCCGGTTCCCGCATCGCAACGCCGCGCTCGGCCGTCCCGGCACCGCGGAGGAGGCGGCGTTCCTCGCGCAACCGGGATCGGGATTCTGATCCCTACTTCTTCTTCGGCGTCGCGGTGGCGGCCTTCTTCGTCTTGTGGCGCGGGCGCGTCTTGCCGTAGCTGCCCTTGAACACCTTGCCCTTGAAGCTGCGCTTGTCGCCTTTGCCCATGGACGCCTCTTCGTATCGAAATCGGATTATATCGGCCGGCCGCTATTCGGCGTCCGGATGGTTCTCGGGGCGCGCGCGATCGAACGCGGCAAGCGCGAGGCACGCCGCGTTGATCTCGCGGATGCGCGGATACGGCGACATGTCGAGCTTCACGCGCGCCGCATTGGCCACCTGCGGCACCAGGCAGACGTCGGCGAGGGTCGGCTCGTCGCCGAAGCACAGGCGCCCGTGGCGGCGCTCGGCGAGCTGCTGCTCGATCGCCGCGAAGCCCTCGTCGATCCAGTGGGCATACCACGCGTCGCGGCGTTGCGCGTCGAGGCCGAGCGGGCCTTCCAGGTAGCGCAGCACGCGCAGGTTGTTCAGCGGATGGATGTCGCAAGCGATGGCGAGCGCGATCGAGCGCACCCACGCGCGATCCTCGGGACCCGGCGGCAGCAGCGGCGGCAGCGGATGGCGCTCCTCGAGGTACTCGATGATCGCGAGCGATTGCGCGATGCGCCGGTCGCCGACCACGAGCGTGGGTACGAGCTTCTGCGGGTTCACGCTGCGGTAATCCGGCGCGGATTGCTCGTCACGGCGCAGGTGGATCGAGCGGTGGTCGGCCTTCAGGCCCTTGAGGTTCAGGGCGATGCGCACGCGGTACGCGGCCGAGGAGCGGAAGTAGTCGTAGAGCAGCATGCCGCGCATCATAACCTTCCTTATACTGTGGTGGATGGACCTTCACGTGCCGCCCCGCGAGCGCCTGCCGGATCGCGATGCCATCGTGGCGCGGCTCGCCGCGGCGCCGCCGCTCGAGGAGCTGATGACGGCGGACGACCTCGAGAAGCAGATGCTCGCGTCCCAGCGTCCGCTCAAGCCCGCGGCCGTCCTGCTGCTCGTGATCAACCACGCGCCGCAGCCGACCGTGCTCTTCACCCAGCGCACCGCGCACCTCGCGGACCACGCGGGGCAGATCAGCTTTCCGGGCGGGCGCTGCGATGCCGGCGACGAATCGCCCGAGCACACGGCGTTGCGCGAGGCGCACGAGGAGGTGGGGCTGCATCCCGGGCGCGTGCAGGTCCTCGGCCGCCTGCCCGAGTACCGTACCTCGACCGGCTACGCGGTCACGCCCGTCGTCGGCTGGGCCGAGCCGCCGCTCGAGTACCGGCCGCATCCGCACGAGGTCGATGATGTCTTCGAGGTCCCGCTCGCGTTCCTGCTCGACGTGCGCAACCATCGCTACGAGAGCGCGTTCTACCGCGGGCGCGTGCGCAAGTACTGGGCGATGCCCTACGGCGAGCGTTTCATCTGGGGCGCGACGGCGGGCATGCTCGTCACCTTCCAGCGCATTCTCGCCGGGACGACGCGCACCGGCGGATCGATCGCCTAGCTCAACGCCTGCGCCGTGACCTGCCGCGATGCCGGGCGAGCCTTCAGCTCGGCGTAGTAGCGCTCGACGTTGGGCCGCGCGCTCCTCGCGATCGGCAGGTTCAGCCAGCGGTGGAGCGCGCAGCCCACGACGATATCGGCCGCGGTGAAGCGCTCGAGCGCGAGGAAGCGCCGGTTCGCGAGGTGCGCATCGAGGATCGCCGCGCACTTCTCGCTCTTGACCCGCGAGGCCTCGATCGCGGCCGCATCGCGCCTGGCTTCGGGCGTGCGGATCAGGTGCCAGAAGGCATCGCGCGTCGCCGGCACGAGGGACGTCGACAGCCATTCCATCCAGCGGTCGACGTCGGCGCGCTCGCGCAGGTCCCCGGGCCAGAGGGCGCCCGCCGAGTGGCGCGCCGCGAGGTAGCGCACGATCGCGTTCGACTCGTAGAGGATGAAGCCGTCCTCCTCGATCGTCGGCACGAGCCCGTTCGGATTCATCGCCAGGTACTGCGGCGTGTCGTTGCCGCCGAACTTGCCGCCCACGTCGAGGCGCTCGTAGGCCAGGCCGATCTCGTCGGCGCACCAGACGACCTTCTGCACGTTGATGGAGGAAAGACGGCCCCAGATCCTGAGCATGAGCGAACCCTCGCGAGCGGGCGGTTATCATACCGGACTGCGAGCGCCGCCCGGCGCACGCCCATCCGGAAACCACATGCCAGCCAAGAGAATCGCCATCGTGACCGGTGGCAACCGCGGGCTGGGCCGCGAGATCGCGCGCCAGCTCATCCAGGCCGATGTGTTCGTCGTCATCGGCTGCCGCGACGCCGCGAAGGGCGAGGTGGCCGTCGAGAGCCTGCGCCAGGAGGGCCCGAACGTCGACACGTTCCCCCTGGACGTCACCGACACCCATTCGGTGCGCCGCTTCGTCGAGGCCGTGAACAAGAAGCACGGCGCACCCTCGATCCTGGTGAACAACGCGGGCGTCTACCCCGAGTCCAACGATTCGCGCGTCGTCGGCTCGTCGACCTCGGTATGGCGCGAGACGTTCGAGACCAACCTCTTCGGCGCCGTGCGCATGTGCCGCGAGGTCGTGCCGCTGATGCAGAAGGTACGCTACGGGCGCATCGTGAACATGTCGAGCGGGCTCGGCCAGCTGCACCAGATGGGCGAGGGCAGCCCGGCGTACCGGGTGTCGAAGGCGGCGCTGAACGCGCTCACCCGCACCCTCGCCGCGGAGGTCGCGCCGAGCGGCATCCTCGTGAACTCGATGAGCCCCGGTTGGGTGAAGACCGACATGGGCGGCGAGGACGCGCCGCGCAGCGTCGAGGAGGGCGCGGACACCGCGGTGTGGCTGTGCATGCTGCCGTCGAACGGGCCCACGGGCCAGTTCTTCCGCGACCGCAAGCCCATTCCGTGGTGAGCGCGGGCGCGAAGCGCTCGTGGGCCCTCGCGTTCGTTGCGGGGCTGCTGCTCGCGGCGTGCGCGCGCCTCGCCTATCTCGGCCCGGCGCTCGCCTACCGCCACGCATCCTCCCTCATCGCATGGGAGGTCGACTCGTACGCCGATCTCAGCGCCACCCAGAAGGCGTGGCTGCGCGCGCGCCTCGATCGCGAGCTCGCGTGGCACCGGGTCCAGGAGTTGCCGAGCTATCGGCGTTTCCTCGTCTCGATCGCGCAACGCGCGAATGCGCCGTTCGCGCCCGAAGACGTCGCGGGCGCGTACACGCAACTGCACGACGGCTACGCTCGCCTCGTCGGGCACCTGCTGCCCGGCATGGCGGAGCTGCTCGTGCAGCTCGACGAGGCGCAGCTGCGGCACCTCGAGCGCAAGTTCGACGACGACAACCGCCGCATCCTCAAGGAGTCCACCAAGGGCACGCCCGCGAGCCGCCGTGCGGAGCTGGCGAAGAAGGCGCTCGGCCATATCGAGGCGTGGACGGGATCGCTCGATGCCGCGCAACGCGCGCTGGTCGCCGCGCGCATCGCCGCGTTTCCCGACGTCGTGCAGGAGCGGCTCGCCGAGCGGCGCTACCGCCAGGCGGAGACGATCGCGCTCGCGCGTACCCGCGATCGCGAACGTGCGCTCGCGGGACTGCACCGCCTGCTCCTCGAGACCGACGCATGGCGGCGTGCGGCCTATCGCGACAAGCTGCGCGAACGCGACCGCCAGATCGTGCTCATGATCGCATCGCTCAGCGCGACGCTCACCGCGGCGCAGCGCGCGCACCTCGAGTCTCGCATCGCCGGCTACATCGACGACATCGACCGCGAAACCGCGCGGTGAAGCCACCGGGAGCTTGCGGAAAAAAAGGCTTTGAAACCACAGATGAACACGGATGAACACAGGTAAGAGCAGTTCGGTCTTGTCCGCGCTTCGCACGAAACGTCGCTAGCGCCTAAACGACCGGGAAGCAAGACCTGATCTTGCCTTTGCCTTATCCGTGTTCATCTGTGTTCATCGTGGTTCCAACGCCTTTTTCCCACATCACTCCCGATCGTTCCTACAGCCGCGACTTGAACGCCTCCATGGCCGCGACGAGGCGCGAGCGGATGCCGGGCTCGAAGGCCGAGTGGCCGGCATCGGGAACGATCGTGTACTCGGCCTCGGGCCACGCGCGATGCAGGTCGTCGGCGGAAATCGCCGGGCACACGATGTCGTAGCGCCCCTGCACGATCACGCCGGGGATCGACTTCAGGCGCGCGGCGTGGGTGAGCAGGTAGTCGTCGGGCAGGAAGATGTCGTGGCGGAAGTAGTGCGCCTCGATGCGCGCGAGCCCGAGCGCCACGCGGTCGGAGGCGAAGTCGGCCACGAGCGCGGGATTGGGCAGCAGCGTCGAGCACGAACCCTCGTACACGCTCCACGAGCGTGCGGCGGGCATGTGCACCGCCGGATCGGGATCGACGAGCCGCTGGTGGTAGGCCGCGAGCAGGTCGCCGCGCTCCTCCTCGGGAATGTAGGCGGCGAACTGGCGCCACGCGTCGGGGAAGATCGCGCGCAACCCGTAGAGGAACCAGTCGATCTCGCTCCTGCGGCACAGGAAGATGCCGCGCAGCACGAGGCCGAGGCAGCGGTTCGGATGATGCTCGGCGTAGGCGATCGCGAGCGTCGAGCCCCACGAGCCGCCGAACACCAGCCAGCGATCGATGCCCAGGTGGCGGCGCAGGCGCTCGAGGTCGGCGACGAGCTCGGGCGTGGTGTTGCGCTCGAGGCAGCCGAGTGGCGGTGAACGTCCTGCGCCCCGCTGGTCATACACGATGATGCGGTAGAACGCCGGGTCGAAGAACTGCCGGTGGATCGCGCTCGAGCCCGCACCCGGCCCGCCATGCAGGAACACCACCGGGGTGCCGCGGGGATTTCCCGATTGCTCGTAATACATGCGGTGCGGCGCATCGAGATCGAGCATCCCGCTCTCGTACGGCTCGATCGGCGGAAACAGGGGATGCAGCTCGTTTCCGTTCGAATGCTTCTCTTGGGGCATGGTCGCTTCCGGCCTTGATCCAGGCAGATTATCAGATGCGCGCGCGAAGCCCGAGCGCCCGACCCGCGCGGAAGATAGAGTCGCATCGAGCGGAAACGTTTACACTATGCCGCGTCGTTCCCGAACGGCAGGAGGAAGCCCCGTTGGAGGCCTTGCTGTACCAGCTCTACGATTGGCAGCGCTCGGCGCTCGAGCCGTGGCGCATGTTCGCGCAGGCGGCCAACGAGCTCTACGGCCATCCCGACAGCCCGCTTTCCTACCTGCCCGGCAGCCGCAACGTCGCGGCCGCGTTCGATCTCATGACGCGGCTCACGCAGCGCTACGAGCGTCCCGAATTCGACATCCGCGCGGTGCGCGCGGGCGAGGTCGAGTACCTCGTGCGCGAGCAGGTCGACCTCGACAAGCCGTTCTGCCAGCTGCGCGGCTTCGCCAAGGTCGGCGCGCCCGCGCAACCGAAGGTGCTCGTGTTCGCGCCGCTTTCCGGTCACCACGCGACGCTGCTGCGCGACACGGTGCGCACGCTGCTCGCCGACCACGACGTGTGGATCACCGACTGGAAGGACGCGAAGGAGATTCCGATCTCCATGGGGCCGTTCCGCTTCGACGACTATGTCGCCTACGTGCGCGAGTTCATCGCGTTCCTCGGCCGCGACGTGCACGTGATCTCGGTGTGCCAGCCGACCGTGCCGGTGCTCGCGGGCGTCTCGCTCATGGCGGGCGCGGGCGAGGCGCTGCCGCGCTCGCTCACGATGATGGGCGGCCCGATCGACACGCGCCGCAGTCCCACCGCGGTGAACACGTTCGCCAAGCGCCGGCCGCTCGCGTGGTTCGAGGCGCGCGTGATCCAGCGCGTGCCGATGCGCTATCCCGGCTTCATGCGCCGCGTCTATCCGGGCTTCCTGCAGTTCGCCGGCTTCGTCGCGATGAATCCCGACCGCCACATGCAGTCGCACCTGCAGTACTACCAGCACCTGGTCGAGGGCGACGGTGAGAGCGCGGACGCGCACCGCCGCTTCTACGACGAGTACAACGCCGTGATGGACCTGCCGGCCGAGTACTACCTCGAGACGGTCGAGCGCGTCTTCCAGAAGCACCTGCTGCCCCACGGCGAGCTGGTCGTCGCGGGAACGCGCGTGCGTCCCGAGCTCATCCGCGGCACGGCGCTCTTCACCATCGAGGGCGAGCTCGACGACATCTCCGGCAACGGCCAGACCGAAGCGGCGCACGGCCTGATGCGCGCGCTGCCCGCCAAGGACAAGCAGCATTTCGAGGCGAAGGGCGTGGGCCACTACGGCATCTTCAGCGGCCGCAAGTACCGCGAGCTCATCTACCCGCGCATCCGCGACTTCATCGCACGTCATTCCTAGAGGTGGTTTCCCTCCCCCGGGGTCCCCTCTGGGGCTGGGATCCAACACCGAGGTGGGGAGGGGGCACATGTCGAAACCCGTCACGCCGCAGGAGATGTTCGACCTGTGGCAGAAGATGGTGAACCCGGGCGCCTACCCGCTGCAGAGCCTCATGTTCCCGGTGCTCGATCCGGCGGAGATCGACAAGAGGATCGCCGAGCTCGAGACCGTCGAGCACTGGCTGCGCGCGAACCTGAACCTGCTGCAGCTCTCGATCAGGTCGCTCGAATACCAGCGTGCGCTGCTCAAGGGTGGCGAGAAGGCCGCGGCCGCGATGCAGGGCGAGGGCGACCCCGCCGAGGGTGCGAATCCCGCGCTGTGGGCGTGGAACATGATGGCGAGCGCGGGCAAGGACGTGATGGAACAGATGGGCAAGACCGCCGAGCAGATGGGCCGCAGCGCCGGGCAGGCGAAGAGCGCGGCGCCGAAGCCGCGCCGCCGCAAAGCCGGCGAGAAGTAACGGCAGCGGCGCAGGCCTTCAGGCGGGGATGGCCAGTCCCGGCCGCGCCTTCTCGAGCACGCGGCGGAATTCGCCGCGGATGCGCTTCAACGCCTGCTCGTTGTCGGCCTCGAAGCGCAGCACGATCACCGGCGTCGTGTTCGAGGCGCGCATCAGCCCGAAGCCGTCGGGATACTCGACGCGCAGCCCGTCGATCGTGATGACGTCGGTCGCGCCGTCGAACTTCGCGCTCTTCTGCAGCTCCGCGATGAGCTTGTGGTTCTCGCCCTCGCGCTCGAGCGGCACGTTCAGCTCCGGCGTCGAGACCGAGTCGGGCAGCGCCTCGAGCGGCGCCGAGGCGTTCTTCTCCTTCGACAGCAGCTCGAGCAGGCGCGCGCCCGCGTAGAGACCGTCGTCGAAGCCGTACCAGCGATCCTTGAAGAACACGTGGCCGCTCATCTCGCCGGCCAGCGGCGCGCCGGTCTCCTTGAGCTTCGACTTGATGAGCGAGTGCCCGGTCTTCCACAGCACCGGCTTGCCGCCGTGCTCGCGGATCCACGGGAACAGGTTGCGCGTGCACTTCACGTCGAAGATGATTTCCGCCCCGGGGTTGCGGCCGAGCACCTCGGCGGCGAACAGCATCAGCTGGCGATCGGGATAGATGATCTTGCCGCTCTTCGTGACCACACCGAGCCGGTCGCCGTCGCCGTCGAAGGCGAGCCCGATCTCCGCGTCGCTCTCGCGCAGCTTCGCCTGCAGGTCCTCGAGGTTCTCGGGCTTCGAGGGATCGGGATGGTGGTTGGGGAAGTGCCCGTCGACCTCGCAGAAGAGCTCGATCAGCTCGCAGCCGAGACGCTTGTAGAGACGCGGCACGATCGCGCCCGGCGAGCCGTTGCCGCAATCGACCGCGACCGTGATGGGCCGCGCGAGCTTCACGTCCGAGGCGATGCGCTCGATGTACGCGTCGGCGATGTCGTCGCGCTCGAGCTTGCCCTGGCCGCTCGTGAAATCGCCGCGCTCGATCAGCTTGCGCAGCTCCTGGATCGCCTCGGCGGCGAGCGTCTCGCCCGCGACCATCATCTTGAGCCCGTTGTACTCCGGCGGGTTGTGGCTTCCGGTCACCATGACGCCGCTGCCCGTGCGGAAGTGGTGCGTGCCGAAGTACACCATCGGTGTCGCGACGACGCCGATGTCGACCACGTCCACGCCGGCAGAATTCAGCCCGCGCGCGAGTGCCGCCGCGAGCTTCGGCCCCGACAGCCGGCCGTCGCGCCCGACCACGAAGCGCGTGACGTTCCTGCGCCGGCCCAACGTGCCGAGGCCGCGGCCGATCGCCTCGGCGGCCGGCTCGGTGAGGGTCTTGTCGACGATGCCGCGGATGTCGTAGGCCTTGAAGATCTCGGGGGCGATCGGAGTCATTCGCGGTGCTCGAAGAAGTGGAGGATGCGCTCGGGAAGCCAGCCGATGTTCCCGGGGAAGGGACCGCTCACGAAGCCGACGTGGCCGCCCCGTTCCGGGAATTGTAGCTTGACCGTTTCCGCGACCTCGCGTTCCGTGGGCAGCGCCCGCGCGGGCAGGAAAGGATCGTCGCGCGCATTGATCATGAGCGTCGGCACGCGGATGGCGCGCAGCCACGGCTTGGCGCTCGCCCGCGTCCAGTAATCGGTCGCGTCGCGGAAGCCGTGCAGCGGCGCGGTGACCACGTCGTCGAACTCGCGCAGCGTGCGCGCGCGGCGCACCGCCTCGCCGTCGAAGAGTCGCGGGAAGCGTTCGAGCTTGCGGAACGCCGTGCGCCGCAGGCTCACGAGGAAGTGGCGCGCATAGAGCCGCGCGAAGCCGCGCTCGAGCGCATCGCCCGCGGCGAGCAGGTCGACCGGCGCGCACACGGCGACGGCGCTCTCGACGACGGTCCCGGCTTCCGCACCGCGCTCGCCGAGCCATTTCGCGAGCGCGTTGCCGCCCAGGCTCACGCCGACCGCGAAGAGCGGCGCCGATCCCGCCTGGCGCTTCAACACGCGCAGCACCCAGTCGATCTCGTCCGAATCGCCCGAGTGGTACGCGCGCGGCAGGCGGTTCGGCTCGCCGCTGCAGCCGCGGAAATGCATGACGCTCCCGCGCCATCCGCGCCGGCGCACCCGTTCCATGAGCATGCGTGCGTAGGGCGAGGCCGACGATCCCTCGAGGCCGTGGAAGAGCTGTACCCAGGGCGCGTGCGCCGGGCCGTCGACGAAGTCCACGTCGACGAAGTCGCCGTCGGGCGTCTCCCAGCGCTCGCGTCGCATGGGCACGCGCGGGGCGGGAACGACGAGCGCGCCATAGACGGTCTGCGCATGGGCGCCGCGCAGCCAGCGGGGCGCTTCGAAGGGCGCCGCGCTCACGATTGCCGTGGCGGGAGCGCGGCCGCGGCGCGCCATTCGAGCGTGCGGGCGCCGTCCGCGCGCCGCGGGCCGAGCAGGTCGAGCAGCGGTTGCAGCGCCGCGGCGGCCGGGCCCTCGGCGCGCGCATCGCCCGAGAAGGCGAAACGCCCGGGAGCGTCGAACGTGCCGCGTCCCGCGATGCGCAGCGGCCCTTCCTCGGTGACGACCTGGAACTCGGCCGGGCCGCCGGCGGCGCGCGCCTCGACGCGATACGAGCCGAGCGGATGCACCGTCGAGAGCGCGATGCCCGCGCGCTTCCACTCGATGCGCGCCTCGCCGCGCACGTCGCGTCCGTCCCACGCGATTCGCGCCGCGCTCACGTGCACGCCACCTTCGGGCCGCCACGTCGCGGCGAGGGGAACGAGCGGCGCGAGCGCGGCGGCATCGCCGAGCGCGTCGACATCTCGCAGCTCGAGCACCGTGAATCCGCGCTCGATCTCGCCCTGCGCCGAAAGCGCGGGCGATGCGGCTTCGACTCGCCACGCGAGGCGGCCGGCGAGCAGGCGCGCGGGCGCGAGGCGCCACGTGACGTGGTCGAGCTCGAGGGTGGAAGCGCCGCTCGCGATCGAAACGTGCGCGTGCCCGTTCCAGATGGTTCCCTCGGCATCCTCGATGTGCACGCCGGGGACGGCGATGCGCGAAGCGACGAAGCTCGCGGGGACCGTGGCCGCCAGGAACGCGAGGTAGGCCGCGAGCCCGAGCGCGGCGAGGACGGCAGGGCGCATCGTCACGAGCGCGCGAGGGTGAGGTCCGCGCGCACGCGGCCCGGCGCGGCGAGGCCCTCGATGCGCGCGTGCTCCACGCGCAGGCCGCGGCTCGCCTGCGCGGCCGCGATCCAGTCGAGCAGCGGGGTGAAGGCGACGTCGGGCGCGGTCACGCGCACGTGGCGCTCGTCGATGCGCGCGACCTTCGCGCCCGCGAGCTCGGGCAGGCCCTCGGGAGCGATGCCCTCGCTCTTCGCGCCCGTGGCGTTCGCAGGCAGCGCGCGCAGCCGCCTCACTTCCGCAGCCTCGCGATCGAGGGTCGCGACGGTCGCGCGCGTCGCCGGAACCTGTCGCGCGAGGCGCGCGCGCGTGCGCTCGAGCGGCAGGGCGACGAACGCGATCGCGAGCAGCAGGAGCGCGAGCGCGGCGCCGCGCGCGAGGATCGTGCGCTCGCGCGGCGAGAGCCGTTGCCAGAGCGCGTTCATTTCGGCGCGGGCGCGCGTGCGCCGCGGGGAACGACGACGAGCTTGCCGTTCGCGTACTCGATCGCATCCACCGGCCCGTTCGCCGCGCGCGCCGCGCTCGTGAGCTGCGCGAGGAAGTCGTCCTGCGCGGCCAGCCCGCGCGAGCGGCGCAGCTCCGCGAGATTGCGCGCCATCTGCAGCTGCGGGTCGACGACGGTGCGCGCCTCGGGAAACGCCTCGCGGAAGATCGCTTCGGCGCGCGCATCGAGCCCCGCCTTCTCGCGCGCGAGGCGCCAGGCCTGCGCGCCATCGAGAACGAGCTGCAGCGCCGCGATGGCGACGACGAGCGCCACGGCGGCACGCGGAATCCTCCAGCGCCTCGACGCGGCATGGGCGGTCATGCCTTCGGCGAGCAGGTCGAGCGCGTCGCGCGCACGTTCCGCACGCGCGATCTCGTCCCACGCGGCCGCGCGCTCGAACGCGAGCCCCGCTTCGGCGCTCCAGCGTGCCAGGTCCGGCAGCGTCGTCGCGCCCTCCGCGTGGACGTGCACGGCTTCGGGTCGCGAGCCGCGCGCCGCCGCCTCGTCGAGCGCGATGCGCAACGCGAGCGGGAAGTCCGCGCCGGCCGATCGATCGAACGTGGCCGTGAGCCCGTCCTCCTCGACCAGCATCCCGCGCGCGGCACCGAGGACCAGGTGCCAGGTTCCCGCCTCGCGGGGGACCAGCGCGCTCTCGCACCACGCATGCGCGACACGCAGCCCGGCCCGCTGCAGCCACTGCAGCATGCCCGCGAGCCACTCGCGGTCGATCACGGCCACCAGCGTCTCGCCGCGTGCGTCGGCGGCCGCGGCGACGGCGTGGATCTGCGCGGGATCGGCGAGCAGGCGATCCTCGACGGCATAGGGCAGGATCTCGCGCAGCGTGCCGGCGCCGACGCGCGGCAGCTTCAGGCGCGCGAAGAGCACGCGTGCGGCGGGAAGGATCGCCTCGACGTCGTCGGCGCGCGGAATGGCGGTCGCCCCGTCGCTGCCCTCGCGCGCGGTGCCGTGATGCGCATCGAGCAGCATCCAGCGCATGCGCGTGCCGGCATCGGCGCGCTCGAGATCGGGAAGGAAGACGCGAAGCTTCATGGACGGCGCCGGGACGGAATCAATAGCGGGGGCGCCGCCAGATTATAGCGGTCGCGGCCGGGCCGCCGGTGGCCGCTAGGCGCTCCACCAGCGCGTCGGTCGCGAGCTCGACGTCGTCCTGGGCGACCTGCACCTGCACGCTGAAGAACGCGCTCTTCACGTCGAGGGCCGAGACGTCGGCGCGCGGGTCGAAGCCGTGCGCCCACGCCGCGATCTCGGCGCTGCTGCGGAAGGGATGGCCCGCGCGGGCGGCCACGCGGCGCGCGATCTCGGCCCTCGGCACGCCGGGCAGCGCCGCCGCGAGCACTTCGACGCTCGCGGTGTTCGCGTTGATCAGCGTGCGCGCGTTGCCCGGGAGCGCCGTCACGTAGGGCCGCAGCTTCGCGACCGTCGGCGCATCGAAGCCCTTCACGCGGTAGAGCTCCTCGACCTGCACCATCGGCTGGTTGGCGGCGCGGTACGGATGGGGAAGCGCGAGATAGTAAGGATCCTCCGCGCCCGCCCCGCTCGTGAGATCGCTGTCGGTGTCGATCCAGTCCACCACCGCGTCGGCGAGCTCGGGCGCGAGGCCGAGGCCCCAGAGCAGGCGGCTGAAGAGCGCGACATCGTCGGGGCTGCGCTTGCCGGTCGGCGCGAGGTTGTTCAGGTTGAACTTGCCCTGCTCGTCGGCGATGCGCCCGGCGACCAGTGCCCGCTCGACGGGCAGCCCCGTGATCGGTTGCGCCCAGCCCTCGTCGAGCGAATCGATGCTGCTCGTGGCCGCGTCCTGCGCGAGCACGCCGCGCGCCCAGTCGAGTCCGGCCTGCGCGTACTGGTCGGCCTGCGCGCGCGCGGTCACCATCATCGCCTGGTCGAGCGTCGCCGATTGCTGCGCGAGCATGAGCGCGACGGTGGAGGCGGCGACCGCGACGATCAACACCGCGGTGACCGCTGCCACGCCGCGCTGGCGTCGTGCGCTCATGGCCGCCTCGGCAGGTCGACGAGGCGCACGATGCGCTCGCCGCTCGCGAGCTCGACGGTCACTTCGACCGCGGCGGGAAGCAGCGCGCTCTCGCCGGGCCACGTCGGGCGCCACTCGAGGCTGCGCGGGTCGAGGAAGCGGAAGGCGAGCGAACGCACCGGCGCGAGCACCGCGACCGGCGTCGGCTCCTCGCGCGGCGCGGCATCCACACCGCCCCACACGAGCCGCTCGACGCGGCCTTCGCGCAACCGGTACGCCACGCGTTGCGGCGCCGCGAGCGCGTTCTCCTGCAGCGGGCTGCCGGAGCGCGTGAGCGCGAGTCCCTCGCCCGCGTCGGGCAGGTCGAGCGAGGAGGCGACGGGGGGGACGAGGCTGCCCGAGGGGCCGCGCGAGGAGCGCGCGAGCACCGCCGACAGGTCGCGTTCGATGCGGCTCACGAAGAGCGAGGTGTCGCGCCACTTGCGCGCCTCCCGCTGCAGCGCATCGCGGCTCTCGAGCAGCGTGCTGAGGCTGCGGTACGCGAAGCCGCTCACGAGCGCGAAGATCGCCAGCGCGACGAGCAGCTCGACGAGCGTGAAGCCGCTACGGCGAGACATAGGCGGTGAGCCGCGCGAGCACGCGGCCGGGATCGCGCGCCTCGGAGACGGCGAGGTCGATGCGGCGGATGGTCGGGTTCGGCGTGTCGCTGACCGCCTCCTCGATCTGCAGCGCCATGCCGCCGTTTTCCACGCCGAGCTGCGTCGTGCCGGTCGCGGGGAACACGCGTCGCGCACGCAGCTCCGCCACGCGATTTTGCGCCGCCCACGTCGCGAGCAGACGATGGCGCGTCTCGAGCGCGCCGTCGGTGGCGAGGCTCGCCGCACGCGTGGTCGCCGCGAGCGCCACCGCGAGGATCGCGATCGCGACCAGGATCTCGATCAGCGTGAACCCGCGGCTATTTGGGGACAGACCCCAATTGCGCTTCATGAAATTAGGGGTCCGTCCCCGATTGTCAGTCATCGTTCCACCACGGTGACGGCGCCGGCGGCATCGCCTTCGACGCCCCAGGGCAGGCGCCGCACCTCGAGCGCGATGCGGAAGGGGACGCCGAGGCCGTCGGGCAGGAAGATGAGCCGCGCACCCGCGGCGAGCGCCTGGCCGTCGACCGAAACCGCGCGCACGAGGAGCGGCTCGCCGAAACGCTCGTCGTGGTCGGGATCGGGCTTCCAGCCGTCGGCCGCATAGCGCCACGCACGCAGTCCGGAAGCGTCGAACGACACCGCGGTCGGGCGCCCGCCGAACCAGGCCGCGTCGCGCGTGCGCTCGAGCGCGAGGGCGAGGCGACCGGCCTCGCGACGCCCGACCTCGACGTCGCCGGGGAAAAGGTTCGGCGCGGCGAGCGCGATGACGATGCCGGTGATCGCGACCACGACGAGCAGCTCGACCAGCGTGAACGCGGCCTGCGCCCGGCGCCGCACCGCGCTAGTCCCAGTTGCCGATGTCGGCGTTGTTGCCTTCGCCGCCGCGCGCATGGTCCGCCCCGAGGCTGAACACGTCGATCTCGCCGTGCACGCCCGGATTCAGGTACTGGTAGTCGCCGCCCCAGGGATCCTTCGGCAGGCGCTCGAGGTAGCCGCCCTGCTTCCAGTTGTTCGGCACCGGCGGCGTGGTCGGGCGCTGCACGAGCGCGACGAGGCCCTGGTCGGTCGAGGGATAGAAGCCGTTGTCGAGGCGATAGAGCTTGAGCGCCTGCACCAGCGCCGATACGTCGGCCTTCGCCGCCACGCGCCGCGCCTCGTCGGGGCGATCCATGACCTTGGGTACGACGATCGCGGCGAGGATCGCGAGGATGGCCACGACGACGAGCACTTCGATGAGGGTGAAACCGCGCGCTTTCCGCATCTATCTTCCGATCAGCTGGTTCAACTGGAACACGGGCAGGAGGATCGCGATCACGATCGCGAGCACGAGCACGCCCATGGCGAGGATCATCGCCGGCTCGAACAGCGCCGCGAAGGCCGCCATGCGCGTGGCGATGTCGGCCTGCTGCTGGCGCGCCGCGCGCTCCAGCGCCGCGTCGAGGCGCCCGCTCGCCTCGCCGCTCGCGATGAGGTGCACCATCACCGGCGGGAACGCCGTGGTCGCGGCGAGGGCGCGCGACAGTGGCAGGCCTTCGCGCACGCCGCGCGCCGCCGTGGCGAGCGCCTCGCGCATCGGCACCAGGACCATCACGCCGGTGCCCGCCTCGAGCGTCTGCAGGATCGGCACGCGGCTGCCCACGAGGATGGAAAGGGTGGCCGCGAGGCGCGCGGCATCGAGCGCGCGCAGCACGCGCCCGGCGAGCGGGGCGCGCCACGCGGCGCGATGCAGGCGCGCGCGGCTCGCCTCGCGGCGCAAAGCGACGCGCAGCGCGAAGAACGCCGCCGCGGCGAGGGCGATCCACAGCACCCACGTCGCGCGCAGGAATGCCGAGAACGCGATCAGCGCGCGGGTGAGCAGCGGCAGGCGCTGGTGCGCGTGCTCGAAGACCTGCACCACCTGGGGCAGCACGTAGACGAGGAGCGCGCCGGTGACGACCAGCGCGACGGCGAGCACGATCGCCGGATAGATGAGCGCGAGGGCGAGGCGCGCGCGCAGCTGCTGGCGCTCCTCGAGGTAGTCGGCGAGCCGGGTGAGCACGCGCGGCAGCTGGCCCGAGGTCTCGCCCGCGGCGACCAGCGTGCGGTAGAGATCGCCGAACACGTGCGGGAATGCGGCGAGCGCCTTGGCGACGGTGTTGCCCGCGACGACCTCGCCGCGCAGCGCCGCGAGCAGCTGGCGCATGCGCTCGTTCTCCGCCTGCTCGATCAACGCGTTGAACGCCTGCTCGACGGTGAGGCCGGCTTCGAGGAGCGAGGCGAAGCCGCGGGTGAGCTGCGTGAGCTCGGTGTTCGAGATCGTGACCCGCGAGGCGCGCGTGCCGCCCGCCGGATCGTTCGCCGCGATGACCTCGACGCGATACGGCGTGAGTCCCTGGTCGCGCAGCAGCGAACGCGCCTGGCGCGCGCTGTCCGCCTCGAGCACGCCCTTCTGCAGCTTGCCCTCGAGGCTGTAGGCCTGGTAGCGGAATCCCGGCATTCCCTGGCCTAGTTCATGCAACCACCGATGAACACGGATGAACACGGATCGGGGGCCTCGCTGCGAATCCGGGATCAACCTTGCAGACGCCGGCTCCCATTCGTCGAGAACTATCTGCGTTCATCTGTGGTTCCACCTCTACGTCCGCGTCACTCGCAACACTTCATCGAGAGACGTGGCCCCGTCGCGTACCCAGCGCAGGCCGTCGTCGCGCAGGCGCACCATGCCGTGGCGCACCGCGTGGGCGCGCAGGTCGCTCTCGGCGGCGCCGTCGTGGACCAGGCGGCGCAACTGGTCGTCGGTGGTGAGCAGCTCGTAGATGCCGGTGCGACCGCGGTAGCCGGAGAAGTTGCACGCGCCGCAGCCCACCGCGCGATAGAGCCGGTCGGGCGCCGAGCCGCCGAACACCGAGCGCTCCGCGGCGTCCGGCTCGTAGGGCGCGCGGCACGCGGGGCAGAGCTTGCGCACGAGGCGCTGCGCGAGCACCCCGTTCAGCGTCGAAGCGAGCAGGTACGGCTCGATGCCCATGTCCACCAGGCGCGTGACGGCGCCCGGCGCGTCGTTGGTGTGCAGCGTGGCGAGCACGAGGTGGCCGGTGAGCGAGGCCTGCACGGCGATCTGCGCCGTCTCGAGGTCGCGGATCTCGCCGATCATCACGACGTCCGGGTCCTGGCGCAGGATCGCGCGCAGCGCCCGCGCGAAGGTCATCTCGATGCGCGGATTCACCTGCGTCTGGCCGATGCCGTCGAGCTCGTATTCGATCGGGTCCTCGACGGTGAGGATGTTGCGCGTCTTGCGATCGAGGCGCGAGAGCGCGGAATAGAGCGTCGTCGTCTTCCCCGAGCCGGTGGGGCCGGTGACGAGGAAGATGCCGTGGGGCGCGTGGATGAGCGCGTCGACCTGGTCGCGCGTGGCCGCCGACATGCCGAGCGCCTCGAGCGTGAGGCGGCTCGCCTGCTTGTCGAGCAGGCGCAGCACGACCCGCTCGCCGTTCGCCGTGGGAATCGTCGAGACGCGCACGTCGATCGCGCGCCCCGCGATGCGCAGCGCGATGCGGCCGTCCTGCGGCAGGCGCTTTTCCGCGATGTCGAGCGCGGCCATGACCTTGATGCGCGAGACCATCGCCGGGTGCAGGCCGCGCTTGGGCTCGACCACGTCGCGCAACGCCCCGTCGACGCGATAGCGCACCAGCGAGCGCGTCTCGAAGGCCTCGAGGTGCACGTCGGAGGCGCCCTCGCGCACCGCCTGGGTGAGGAGCGCGTTGATGAGGCGCACGATCGGCGCGTCGTTCTCCGCCTCGAGCAGGTCGGCGACCTCGGGCAGCTCCTCGGTGAGCCGCGCGAGGTCGACGGACTCGCCGATGTCCTCGACGATCGTCTCCGCCGCCGACGGCTCGCGCGTATAGGCGAGGGCGAGGCAGTGCTCGAACTCGTCGGGCGTGAGCAGCACCTCGCGCAGCGCCCGGCCCGCCATGCGCCGCACCTCCGCGAGGGTCGAGGCCTGCGGATACGGGCGGATCCACACCTCGAGCGCGCCGCCCGCCACGCGCGCCGCGAGCACGCCCTTCGACTTCGCGAACGCGTACGGCAGCAGCCGCACGGTCTGCGGGTCGAGGTCCTGCGGGTTCACGGTGCGTTCGAGGGGGGCGGTCATCTCACTTCCCGAGGATCGGCGCGGCCCTTTCCTGGTCGAGGGGCGGAAGCTGGTTGGGCGGCTGCGGCGGCAGCAACCCGGTGCTCGGCAGCCCGGTCTCCCCCTGCACGCCGCGGATGTAATCGTACCGGTCCTCGGTCACCGTGGCGGCCGCCTTCTCGTCCTTCAGCACGACGGGGCGCAGGAAGATCATCAGGTTCGTGCGCTTGTGCGTGCGCGACTGGTAGCGGAAGAGCGAGCCGAGCACCGGAATGTTCCCGAGCACCGGCACCTGGTCCGTGGTCGATTCGCGGTCGTCCTGGATCAGCCCGCCGAGCACGACGATCTGGCCGTCGTCGACCAGCACGGTCGACTCGAGCGAGCGCTTGTTGGTGATGATGTCGGCCGACTGCACGAGCGCCTTGTCCTGCGTCACGCTCGAGACTTCCTGGAACATCTTGAGCTTCACCGCGCCCGCCTCGGAGATGGTGGGCGTGACCTTGAGCGTGAGGCCGATGTCCTTGCGCTCGATGGTCTGGAAGGGATTGGTCGCGCTGCCGGCCACCGGCGTGTACGTGCCGGTGATGAACGGCACGTTCTGGCCGACCACGATCTTCGCTTCCTCGTTGTCGAGCGTGAGCACGTTCGGCGTCGACAGCACGTTCGCGTTCGAGTCGCCCTCGAGCGCGCGCGCGAGCAGCTGCAGGTTCGGCACCGTGATGTTCGTGCCGGGAATGGTGAGCGAGCCGCGGATGATGCCGACGTTCAGCCCCTGGCCGATCGAGGTGAGGTCGCCGGCGGCGACACCGCTCGCCACGCCGAAGATGTTGGAGCCGGTGGTGGTGCTGAAGTTGGTGCCGCCGAAAGCCGTCTGGTTGTTGCCGATGTTGCGTCCCGCATTCCACTGCACGCCGAATTCCGCGGCCTTCCCGGCGGAGACCTCGACGATGAGCGCCTCGACGTAGACCTGCGCGCGGCGCTGGTCGAGCGCGTCGATGACGCTGCGCAGGCTGCGGTAGACCGGCTCGGGCGCGGTGATGATGATGGAGTTGGTCGGCGGATAGGCCTGGATCACCGAGGCGGGCGCCGCGGCCGAAGGCGCAGCGCCGACCGTGGTCGATGCGGTCGTCTGCGCGGTCGTGTTGCCGGCCGGCGTCATGCTCACCGTGGTCGTGCGCGACGTCTCGCTGCCCGCGAGCAGCCCGCGCAGCGTGTCCGCGATGCGGCTCGCTTCGGCGTTGCGCAGGAACACGGTGTGGATGTTGCCGCTCCCGGCGCCGGGCGCGTCGAGGCCGAGCACGAGGGCCTTGATGCGCTTCATGAGCGCGGGATTCTCGGCGCGCACGAGCAGGCTGTTGGTGCGCGTGTCGACGGTGACTGCGGCTTTCGCGACCGAGCCGGGCGCGTTCACGGGCGCGCTCGTCTCCGGCACGACGCGCTGCAGCATCTGCGCGACGTCGATCGCCGAGGCGTTCTGCAGGCGCAGGATCTGCACGTCCCCGGTGGAGGGCACGTCGATCGACTCGATGATGCGCCGGATGCGCCGCACGTTCTCGGCGTAGTCGGTGATCACGATCGCGTTGTTGTTCGGGTAGGCCGCGATGAAGTTGTTCGCGGTGACGAGCGGCCGCAACACCGGCACGAGCTGCACGGCGTTCTCGTTCTGGAGGATGAAGACCTGCGTGATGATGCGGTCGCCGGGCAGGCGCGCGGCGGCGGGACCGGTCGGCGTGGCGCTCGTCTTCGCCTCGGCCTCGGGGACGATCTTCACGAAGCCGCGGCCCTCGATCGCCGCGAAGCCCTGCACGCGCAAGGCGGCGAGCAGGATGTCGTAGAGCATGTCCTTCGACACGGGCTTGTCCGACACGATGTTCACGGTGCCGGTCACGCGCGGGTCGAGGATGAAGTTGCGGCCCGTGTGCTGGCCGACCGTCTTGATCACCGACTGGATGTCGGCGTTCACGAAGTTGACCGTGATCCTTTCCGCGTCGGCCGAAGCGGGGCGGGATTCCGCGGCGGCGTCCGGAGCGCCGGCCGGAACGGCCTCGGCAGCAGCGGGCGCAACGGCCGGGGGAGCGGCGAGCACGCCGCAGGCGGCGGCAAGCGCCAGCGCGGCGAGCGCGCGGCGCGCCGATGAACTCACAAACTGCGTCACGATTGGTGGCTTTTGCGTTGATTTGTCACGCGTTTTTCGCGTGACCCAGTGTACACCACGCCTCGGCGCGCGTCAGGTTTCAGTGGCCGACGCCCATCAGGGTGTTGGGCAGCCAGGTGGCGATGCCGGGGAAGAAGCACAGGATCACGATGGCGAGGAACATGCAGAGCACGTAGGGGATGGTGCCCCACATCACCTTCGTGACCGGCACGTCCGGCGCGATCGAGTTGACGATGTAGATGTTGAGCCCCACGGGCGGGTGGATGAGACCCACCTCCATGTTGATCGTGAGGATCACGCCGAACCATACGGGATCGAAGCCCGCGGCCGTGATGATCGGCATGAGGATCGGGCTCGTCATGAGGATGATCGCCGCGGGCGGTATGAAGAAGCCGCACACGAGCAGGAACACGTTGATCATGCCCATCAGCACCCAGCGGTTCACGTGCATGTCCGCGATCGCCTGCGCCAGGGTCTGCGTGAGGTAGAGCGAGGTGAGCATGTAGCCGAACAGCACCGCCGCGGCGATGATCATGAGGATCATCACCGACTCGCGCATGGTGTCGCGCAGGATCGCCCACCAGCTGTCGGTGGACCACATGCGGTAGATGATCACGGCGAGCAGCACGCAGAACATCGCGCCCACGCCGGCGGCTTCCGAGGGGGTCGCCACGCCGCCGTAGAGCACGTACATGACGCCGAGGATGATCACGAGGAACGGCGCGATCTTCGGGATGGAGCCGAACTTCTGCCGCCAGCTGTAGCGGAAGTCGGGCGCGTGGGTGCGGAACCCGCGCTTCCAGATGATGAAGAGCGTCCACAGCATGAACAGGCCCGTGAGCATCAATCCGGGCATCACGCCCGCGAGGAACAGGCGGCCGATCGAGGTCTCCGTCGCGATGCCGTACAGGATGAACGCGACCGACGGCGGGATCAGGATGCCGAGCGTGCCGCCGGCGCAGATCGACCCGGTCGCGACGTCGTCCGGGTAGCCGCGCCGCCGCATCTCGGGAATGCCCATGCGGCCGATGGCCGCGCAGCACGCGGGCGAGGAGCCGGTGAGCGCGGCGAAGATCGCGCACGCGCCGAGGTTCGAGATGACCAGCCCGCCGGGCAGCCGGTAGAGCCAGCGGTCGAGCGCCTCGTAGAGGTCCTTGCCCGCGGGTGAAGAGCCGATCGCCGCGCCCATCATCACGAACATCGGGATCGACACGAGCGTGAAGTCGTTGAGCCCCGACCAGAACGTCTCGGCCACGACGCGCATCGCGTCCAGCCCCTGGAAGAACAGCAGGAAGGCGATCGAGATCGCGCCGAGGCCGAAGGCCACCGGCACGCCCGAGAACAGCAGCAGGATCGTCGCGGCGAGGACGAGCATCCCTTCGGTCGTCACGCTCATGCGAGCTTCCTTTCGCCGGTCATGCCGAAGGGCGGCGTGCGTCCCGTGACCAGGCACAGGAGCTCGGCGACGTACTGCAGCACCAGGAGCCCGAGGCCCACGGGCATCGACAGGATCGGGATCCACAGTCGCGATCGCCACACCGTGTCGGAGCGCCAGTTCTGCGAGTACGCCTCGTACCAGTACTGGCTGGTCACGATGAAGAGCACGGCGCAGAAGGCGAGCGAGACGAGGACCGTGAACACGGCGAGCCAGAAGCGGGCGCGCGGGCCGAGGTAGAGCGGCAGGATGTCCACGTTCACGTGGCCGCGGTGCATGAGCACGTATGGGCTGCCGACGAACGTCGCCGCGATGATGCTGTAGGTGACCACGTCGATCTGCCAGATGGTGGTGCGCCCGAACGCGTAGCGCTCGATCACCATGTCGCAGATCACGAGCACGGCCAGCGCGATGAGCAGCGCGGCGGCGACTCCGGTGACGCGCGAGATCAGGCGGACGATCCGGATGAAGGTGTCCAAGGTCGGGCCTTCGGCAATGGGGAGGACCAACGGGCGCATCGGCCGGCCGGCGGTGGCGCCGGCCGGTCCCGGCCCGCGCTTATTTGACGGCGAGGGCCTCGTCGATGAGCTTCTGGCCGTTCGGGACGTCCTTCGCGAAGCGCTGATAGCTGCTCTTCTTCGCGAGGTCGAGCCACTCCTTGTATTCCGCGTCGGTGAGGGAGATCACCTTGTCCTTGTGGTCCTTGAAGGCCTTGATCGCCTCCTCGTTCACGGCCTCGGCCTTGCCCTCGTAGTAGGCCTGCGCCTTCTTGCCCGCGGCGATGATCGCGTCCTGCTGCTTCTTGTCGAGGCGGTTGAAGGTCTTCTTCGACATGAGCACCGGCTCGTACATGAACCAGAGCGCGTTGTTGCCCGGCGCGGTCAGGCAGTCGGTCACCTCATACAGGCGCGTGGAGGCGAAGGTCCCGAGGCTCGTGTCGGTCGCGTTCACGACCCCGCTCTGGAAGGCGTTGTAGATCTCGTTCGAGGGCGGGCTCACGATGCTCGCGCCGGCCGCTTCCCACATCGCCGCGAACGTCGGTCCCGCGGCGCGGAACTTCATGCCCTTGAGATCGTCCGGGTGCTGGATGCACTTGCCCTTGGCCGCCATGCCGCCCGCGAACCACGCGTCGGAGAGCACGATCACGCCGTGCTTCTCGATCTCGGCGCGGATGTCCTTCATGAACGGCGAGTCGTTGACGCGCTTGGCGCGGTCCTGGCTGCGGATGAGCCCCGGCATGAGCGTCGCGCTGAACGTGGGCACCTTGCCGCTCGCGTAGTCGAGCGGGAAGAGCGTGATGTCGAGCTGGCCGTTGACCATGGCGTTCCACTGGTCGTTCGGCTTGAAGAGGGAGGCGCCCGGGTAGACCTGGATCGTGAGGCCGACGTTGGCCGCCTGCGCGTCCTTGGCGATCATCTGCACCATGTCGTCGCGCACGTCGCCCTTGCCGCCGGGGAACTGGTGCGACGCTCGCAGCGTCAGGTTGGCTGCGAAGGCGGATGCGCCCAGCGATGCGGCTGCCACGGCCGCGAGCGCGCCGATCCAGCGGGATCTCTTCATTGCCTCTCTCCTCTATGTTGTTTGGTCGCGCCCGCTTGCCGTGCGGCGCGAGGCGCTAGTCTACAACGCCGGGTCCTTCGGCCGCGATGCGCGCGCTCGCGTGCCGCTCAGCGGATCTGGTAGCTCAACCGCACCGTGGCGCTGCCGCGCTGGATCTCCGCATCGATCTGCGAGAGCGAGCCGAACTGCTGGTAGAGCCGCGCGAGGTCTCCGGGCGAGGCGACCGCCTGCCCGTTCACCTTGCGGATCACGTCGCCCGCCTGCAGGCCGAGCTTGGCGGCGAGGCTGCCGGCGGGTGCGGCCTCCATGCGCACGCCGCCGCCGATCGGCATGCCGATCTGCCCGAGGTAGCCGAGCTGGTTCGGATCGCGCAGCGCCTCGTCGAGCTCCTGGCGCGAGAGGCTGTACGCGTTGCGCCCGGTATGCGCGACGTTGAGATGGAAGCCCGCGGCACGGCCCGCGCGCGCGACCGCCGCCGTGGCGTGGGGCGTCTCGAGGTCGACGCGTTCGCGCGCGCCGTTGCGGCTCACGACCACATGGTCGGGATCGACCTCCACGAGCTTCACGCCGGGCGCGACTTCGCCGCCGATGTAGACCGAGAGGTCGCGTCCCGCGCCCGAGGCGAAGATGGCCGATGCGGCCACGCCGGGCGTGGGCGCCACCACACCCTTCAGGCGCAGGCCGCTCGTGGAGCCGGATTGCGGCGCGGAAGCGCCGAAGAGCCGCGCGATCGCGCCGAGGTCGACGGTCGCGCCCTCGCCCGTTCCCGCGGATGGGCCCTGCGGTGGCGCGACGAACGCCCACGTCCAGTATGCGAGCTGCCACGCGAGCACGAGGACGAGCGCGACGACGAGGAAGGTGCCGGCGATGCCGCTCTTGTCGGGATCGGGGACGGTGGCCATGGCCATCATGTTAGCGCCGATGCGCTGCGCGGCGCGCGGGATCGACGTCGAGATACTTCCACGGCTCGATCGCGAACGGGTGCTTCTTGTAGTTGAGGAGCCACGGCTGCACCAGCACCTGCTGCGTCTTGTACGTCTCGACCATCCACGGCGCGTACACCATGATCAGCTTCACCATGCGCTGGTAGAGCGCGTCGCGCTCGCGCCCGGGTGCCGTCCGCTTCGCGCGCTCGTACAGCGCGTTGTATTCGGGCAGGTCGAACATCGCGTAGTTGGCCTGTCCCATCGAGCCGCGCCACAGCAGCTGCAGGAAGTTCTGCCCGTCGGGATAGTCGGCGATCCAGCCGTAGCTGAACGATTGCACCTTGCCGATGCGCGCGTTCCTGCGCAGGTCCGGGAGCTGCTCGACGTCGTCGAAGGCCATGCGGATGCCGATATCGTCCATGGCGCGCTTCCACAGCTCGTTGCGCTGGCGCTCGCGCTGGGTCGGCCACGACGCGTGCTCGATCACCAGCGGGCTGCCGTCGGGATTCTCGCGATAGCCGTCGCCGTCGCGGTCGACATAGCCGAAGAGGTCGAGCAGCGCTTTCGCCCGCGCCGGATCGTACTCGAGCGTGGGGCTGGTGAAGGGCTCGTAGCCCGCGACCGACGGCGGCAGCGGAGAGTACGCGCGCGTGGACGTGTGCTTGTCGAGGATCGCGATCTGGTCGTCGACCGGGAACGCGAGGCAGATCGCGCGCCGCAGCGCGATGCGCTCGGGCGTATAGCCGCCCAGCGGATTGGGCTTGCCGTCGATCGTCGGCAGCATGTTGAACGTGGTGTAGGTGGTGTAGGCGATCTCGTCGGGCGTGGCGGTGATGCCACGGCGCGCGAGGTTCGGCGCGACCTTCCCGTCCGGCAACGCGAGGTCGGCGAACTCCGGCGGAAGCGGCCGCAGGTAATCGTGCTCGCCGCCGAGGAACGCTAGCCAGCGCGGTTGCGCCTCGTCCACGATCGAGATCTCGATGCGGCCGACGATGGGCAGGCGCCGGCCGCGCAACCGCGCCATGATCGCGTGCGACAGCGCGTCGTCCGCACCCGCGCTCTCGAACGTCTCCTCCCGGTAGTCGGGATTCGCCTCCAGCACGATCTTCGAGCTGCGGATCCAGTGCGCCATGCGAAAGGGGCCGGTGCCGACGGGATGGTTCGCGAAGTCGTCCCCGTAGCGTTCCACCACCTCGCGCGCGACGGCGGCGGTGGCCGGCATCGCGAGCGCATAGACGAACGTGTAATCGGGTGCGTTCAGCTCGATGCGCAGCGTGTAGCGGTCGAGCGCGCGCAGCCCTGCGATCGGCCGGTCGTAATCGAAGCGCCCTTGGGCCTTCGCGCGCCGCATCGCCTCGTCCGCGCCCTGGATCTTGCCCTCGACCAGGAAGAGCCACTGGCTGCGCACTCCCGGATCGAGGAGCCGCTCGATCGAGTAGACGTAATCCTGGGCGGTGAGCTCGCGCACACGCCCGTCGAACGCCGGATCGGGCGTGAAATGAATCCCCGGCTTGATGCGCAAGGTGTAGACCCGGCCGTCGGCGCTCACCTCGGGGAGTGCGACCGCGGTGCGCGGCCGCAGCTTCGCGGGCCGCGCGAGGTAGTCGTATTGCAGCAGCGCGTCGAAGATGTTGTCGTTGATGCCGTCGGACGCCTCGTCCGACTCGGCCTGCGGGTCGAGCTTGCTCTCGGCGCTGGGATAGGCCACGCGGACGACCTTCGTCATGTCGGCCGCCTGTGCGCTCGCGAGCGCGAACGCCACGACGGCGTGGGCGCACAGCTTCAGGAACGCCGATGAACGCAGATGTTTCCGAGGATCGGTCTTCAATGAAACGCGGTCTTGGTGGCGGGATGGACGACGCTGAATCGGTCCCGGCTCAATATAAGCCCTTATCCGCGTTCAGCGGCGGGGCTTTTCTGCGTTCATCTGCGTTGCGCCGCCGATCAGTGCAGGGTGTGCGGCGCGGCCTCGGGCTCTTCCGCGGGTTGCGGATCGATGACCGGTGAGGCGTGGTGGAGCACCATGCGCCAGCCGTTCTCCTGCAGCTCGTAGACGTTGGTCGCGTGCACCGACCCGCTCGGTCCGGTGCCGGAAGCGGGACCGATCACCTCGATCAGCGAGCGCACGGCGAGCACCGGGCCGTCCATGCGCTGCACGCCCTCGCGGCGCACGCGCACGGTCGTCGCTCCGGCGAAGATGCGCGCCCAGCTCTCGCGCACGGCGTCCAGGCCCACGAGCCGCGGGCCCTGCGGATGCACGCACACCACGTCGTCCGTCTCGGCCCAGACGGCCATCATCCCCGCCAGGTCGCAGCGTTCGAACGCCTCGTAGAAGGCGTTCTCGGCCTCGTCCGGCGTGGGGAACAGGTGCGGCGCGCCGCGCGCGCGATGCGGTTTCATGGGCGCGAAAGCTTACCGGAATTTTTTGTTTTATAGTCCGCTTCCCGCTCCCGCGTTGATCTTCCCCAATGACCAGATTCTTTGTGAACGGCGAGCAGGTCGACTTCCGCGCCGACCCCGAGACGCCGTTGCTGTGGGTGCTGCGCGACCAGCTCGCGCTCACCGGCACCAAGTTCGGATGCGGCGCCGGCCTGTGCGGCGCGTGCACGGTGCACATCGACGGCGTCGCCACGCGCTCGTGCGTGACGCCGGTGTCGCAGCTCGACGGCAAGCGCGTCGTCACCATCGAGGGCATCGGCACGACCACGCGCGCCCGCGTCGCGCACGCGGTGCAGGCGGCTTGGATCGAGCGTGACGTGGTGCAGTGCGGCTATTGCCAGCCCGGGCAGGTGATGTCGGCGATCGCGCTCCTCACCGCGAACCCCTCGCCCAACGATGCGCAGATCGACGACGCCATGGCCGGCAACCTCTGCCGCTGCGGCACGTACCAGCGCATCCGCGAGGCGGTGAAGGCCGCTTCCGTCGCGCTGCGCAAGCGCTGAGGCAACGCCATGGACCTGCGCAAGCCCCTGTCGCTCTCCCGCCGCCGCTTCCTGCGCGCCTCCGCCGCCGGCATGGGCGGGCTCGTGATCGGCTTCTTCCTGCCCGCCGGCCGCGGCCGCTTCGCCTTCGCCCAGGAAAACGCGCCGCCGAAGATCGCGCCCAACGCGTTCGTGCGCGTCGGCAAGGACGGCTCGGTCACCGTCATCGTGAAGCACCTCGAGTTCGGCCAGGGCGTGCTCACCGCGTTGCCGATGATCCTCGCCGAGGAGCTCGAGTGCGACTGGACCAGGGTGCGCTCGGAGCTCGCGCCCGCCGCGCCCGAATACGCGCACACGGCGTTCGGCATCCAGATGACCGGCGGCTCGTCGAGCGTGTGGAACTCGTGGGACCAGCTGCGCATCGCCGGCGCGCAGGCGCGCACGATGCTCGTGCAGGCGGCCGCGCAACGCTGGAAGGTGAAGGCCGAGAGCTGCCATGCCGAGAACGGCATGGTGCACGGGCCCGGCGGGCGCAAGCTCGCCTACGGCGCGCTCGCCGAAGCGGCCGCGCGCCTGCCCGTCCCCGCGGACGTGAAGCTCAAGGACAAGGCCGGGTTCAGGCGCATCGGCGTGCCCACGCGTCGCCTCGACTCCGCCGAGAAGGTGAGCGGCAAGGCGACGTTCGGCATGGACGTGCAGCGGCGCGACCTGCACGTGGCGCTCATCGCGCGCCCGCCCGTGTTCGGCGCGAAGCTGCGCGGGATGAAGGCGGACAAGGTGCAGAAGGTCGCCGGCGTCACGCACGTGGTCGAGATCTCGAGCGGCGTCGCGGTGGTCGCGAGGAATTTCTGGGCGGCGAAGAAGGGCCGCGAGGCGCTCGACCTCGACTGGGACCTCGGCCGCGGGGCGCAGCTCTCGACCGACGCGCTCGCGCAGCAGTTCCGCGCGAAGGCGAAGACGCCCGGCAAGGTCGCGCACAAGGCGGCCAATCCGAATGCGATGAAGGCGGCCACGAAGACCCTCGTCGTCGAATACGAGCTGCCGTTCCTCGCCCATGCGCCCATGGAGCCGCTCAACTGCACGGTCGAGGCGCGTTCCGACGGCGCCGAGATCTGGGTGGGCTCCCAGTTCCAGGGCGTCGACCAGGAGGCGGCGGCCAAGGTGCTCGGGCTCGCGCCCTCGCAGGTCAGGTTCAACACGATGCTCGCGGGCGGTGGCTTCGGCCGGCGCGCCAACCCGATGTCCGATTACGTGGTCGAGGCGTGCGAGGTGGCGCGGCGCGTGAAGGTGCCGGTGAAGGTGATCTGGACGCGCGAGGACGACATCCAGGGCGGCTACTACCGGCCGATGTTCGTGCATCGCGTGGAGGTCGGCCTCGACGGCAAGGGTGGCGTGGCGGCGTGGAACCACACGCTCGTCGGCCCGTCGATCCTCGCCGGCACGCCGTTCGAGTCGATGATGGTGAAGGACGGCATCGATCCGACGTCCGTCGAGGGCGTGGCCGATACGCCGTACGCGATACCGAACCTGGACGTGGCGCTGCACTCCATGGATGTGGGCGTGCCCGTGCTGTGGTGGCGCTCCGTCGGCAATTCGCACACGGCGTTCGTGATGGAGACGATGCTCGAAGAGGTCGCGATGGCGCTCGGCCGCGACCCGGTCGCGCTGCGGCGCGAATGGCTCGCCGGCAAGCCGCGCGTGCTCGGCACGCTCGATCTGGTGCTCGAGAAGTCGGGCTGGTCTTCGCCGGTTCCCGCCGGGCACGCGCGTGGGCTGGCGGTGCACGAGTCGTTCGGCAGCGTGTGCGCGCAGGTCGCGGAGGTCTCGGTCGAGCAGGGCGAGGTGCGCGTGCACAAGGTGACGGCCGCGTTCGACTGCGGGCTCGTGGTGAACCCGCTCACCGTCGAAGCGCAGGTGCAGAGCGCGATCGCTTTCGGCCTGGGCGCGGCGCTCTACAGCCGCATCAGCCTGAAGGACGGGCGCGTCGAGCAGTCGAACTTCGACACCTACCGCGTGCTGCGCCTGACCGAGATGCCGCACGTCGAGGTGCATCTGGTGCCGGGCGGCGACAAGCCCACGGGCGTGGGCGAGCCCGCCACGCCGCCGATCGCGCCCGCGGTCGCGAACGCCCTGTTCAAGCTGACGGGGCGGCGCGCGCGCGCACTACCCCTCGTGCCGCTCGCCTCGACGTGAGCGTCGGATGATCACCCGTCCCGCCGTGCACATTCGCTTACAAAACGTCGCGCGGCCGTGGAGAAACCTCCCCGTGGCCCGCCGGTCGTAAGGTCGGGTCGCGGCCCCCGCGCTCGCGGGACGCTGCGAATCGACGAGGCGAAGGGCGGCGATCGGGAGGCCAGATGCAACTCAAATGGGCGGAGCTCGAGTGGCACAAGACGATCCGGAAGATCCTCGGCAATCCCGCGCTCGAGGTGGTGCTGGCGATCGTGGTCGTGCTGCTGCTCGCGGCGTTCGTGATCGAGACCGAGGCCGAGCACCGCGTCACCGCTTTCCCCGTCTGGTCCGAATACAAGTAACGCTGCGCCGCATCTTCCTCCTCGCCGCCGCGCTCGTGTTCAGCGGCTGCGCGTGGCTCACGAGCGAGAAGCAGGGCGAGCTCATCTTCCGGCCCACCCGCGACACATGGTGGGGTTATGACGGCGCGCGCCGCTACGACGATCATTGGATCCCGGTCGCGGACGGCGGCCAGCGCCTGCACGCGTGGTGGCTGCCGGCGCGCGATCCGCACGGTCCGGTGATGCTCTACCTGCATGGCGCGCGCTGGAACCTCAGTGGCAGCGTCACGCGCATCGAGCGCTGGCGCGAGCTGGGTTTCTCCGTGCTCGCCGTGGACTATCGCGGTTTCGGGCGCAGCACCGACCTGGCGCCCACCGAGGCGCGTGCGTACGAGGACGCGCAGGCGGCGTGGGAGTACCTCGCGAAGCTCGCGCCGGGAAGGCCGCGCTACATCGTCGGCCATTCGCTCGGCGGCGCGATCGCCGCGGAGCTCGCGCGCCGCCGCCGCGATGCCGCGGGCCTCGTGCTCGAGGCGACGTTCACCTCGGTGCGCGACATGGTCCGCCAATCGAAGTGGGGCTTCCTGCCGGTCGGCCTGATCCTGAGGCAGCGCTTCGATACGCTGTCGAAGGTGCGCGAGCTCGAGCTGCCGATCCTCGTCGTGCACGGCACCGACGACACCGTCGTGCCGATCGCCATGGGCGAACGGCTCCATGCCGCGGCACGCGGACCCAAGCGCTTCATCCGCGTGGAAGGCGGCGGGCACCACAACCTCTCCGGCATGGCGTTCGCCGAATACCGCACGGCGCTCGCCGATCTTTTCCACTTGCCCACGGGTACGCCCGCGCGGCGTGTCGCCGCGGGGCCGCGATGAGAAACGACCTCCACGCACGTCGTCGCGAACGTGCGCGGCGCGTGCGCGAGAGTTAACATCGGTCCATGCAAAGCCTCGACCTGGACGTCCTCGAACGCGCGCTCGAATGGCGCCGCGCCGGCCGGCGCGTATGGCTGCTCACCGTCGCCCAGACCTTCGGCGCGAGCCCCCGGCCGCCGGGCTCGCTCGCGGCGATCCGCGACGACGGCATCCTCGTGGGCTCGGTCTCCGGCGGCTGCATCGAGGACGACCTCGTCGCCCGCCGCGAGGAGTACGCGGGACGCAAGCCGCAGTTCGCGGCCTACGGCGTGACCGCCGACGAAGCGCGCCGCTTCGGCCTGCCATGCGGCGGAGAGCTCGAGGTGATCGTCGAGCCCGAGGTGTCGGGCGCGGAATTCCAGGCGTTGCTCGAGCGCATCGGCGCCGGCCGCATCGTCGCGCGCCATGTCGATCTCGCCACCGGCGCATGGTCGTTCTCCGACGGCAACCCGGCCGACGAATGCGAGCGCACCGTCACGCGCTTCACCAGCGTGCACGGGCCGCGCTGGCGCATGCTCATCATCGGCGCCTCCGAGATCGCGCACTATCTCGCCGAGATCGCATCCACCGTCGACTACCAGGTCTTCGTCTGCGATCCGCGCGAGGAGTACCGCACCGCGTGGCGCGCGCACGAGGCGCGCTGGATCGAGGGCATGCCGGACGATGCGGTCGTCGCGTTCCGGCCGGATGCCCACAGCGTGATCCTCACCGTGTCCCACGATCCGAAGCTCGACGACATGGCGCTGCTCGAGGCGCTGAAGAGCGAGGCGTTCTACGTAGGGGCGGTCGGCTCGGCGCGCACCAACGCCGAGCGCCGCCGGCGGCTGTCCGATTTCGACCTCGCACCGCAGCAGGTCGCGCGCCTGCACGGCCCGGTGGGCCTTTCGATCGGCTCGCGCACGCCACCCGAGATCGCGGTGGCGATTCTCGCCGACCTGATCGCGTCCCGCAACGGCGTCGTGCTCGAGAAGAGCGAGACCGCCGTCGAGCGCAAGCGCGCCTAGGCGCCGTGGCGCCGATCCACGGCGTGCTGCTCTGCGGCGGTGCGGCCACGCGATTCGGCGCCGACAAGCTGCTCGCGCCGTTGCCCGGCACCGACCCCGGGGTTGCCGTCGTCGTCTCGGCCGCGCGCGCGCTGGTCGATGCGCTCGAGGCGGTGATCGCGGTGGTGCCTCTCGGCGCGAACCGATTGCGCGAGGCGCTCGTGCCGCTCGGGTGCGATGTGCTCGAGAGCGATCGCACCGCGCGCGGCATGGGCGCGAGCCTCGCGGCCGGCGTCGCGGCCTCCGATCGCGCGGGCGGCTGGATCGTCGCCCTCGGCGACATGCCGCTGGTGCGCGCCACCACCGTGCGGGCGGTGCGCGCGGCGCTCGAGGAAGGCGCATTGCTCGCCGCTCCTGTCGCGCGCGACGGCATGCGCGGCCATCCCGTCGGCTTCGCGGCCGCGTTGCGACCCGAGCTCGTCGTCCTCGACGGCGATGTGGGCGCGCGCGAGGTCGTTGCACGCCATCGCGAGCACCTGCGGCTGCTCCCATGCGACGATCCCGGCATCCTCATCGATCTCGACACGCCGGAGCAACTCGCGGCGCTCGCCGCACGCACGACGCGCTGATGCGCCGTTTCAACGCGGAATGAACTGGCCGCTGCGCGGGTCGACGTAGCCGCCGGGGACCTCGTGCAGCACGTCGCCGCTGCGCGGGTCGATCGCGAACTTGCCCGAGGGCACGGGCACCGAGCCCGTCTGCGGATTCACCGTGGGCTTCGCCGGCGGGACCACCACATCGAGATGCGCCACGCCCGGCGTCGAGGGCGGCCGCGGCACGCTGCTCGCGCGTGGCGGCAGCGGCTTCACGACGCTGGGATAGGGCTCGATCGCCGCGCGCGCCGGGCGCGGTGGCTTCTCGTCGGGCGTTCGGCCGGCGTTGCGGCCCGCCGGGCTCTTGATCATCGCGGCGAGCTCCTCGCGCGCGGCCTCCCGTTGCGCCATCGTGGACGAAGCATCGCGGATGGCCGCCTGCAGCTCGTGCATGCGCTTCTGCACCTCGGGCGGCGGCGGCCACTGCGGCGTGTCCGCGGCGAGCGCGCGTGCGGCCAGGAGCGCCGCGACCAGCGCGAGTGCCACGGTGGCGATACGCGAAGCGGTGCGCATGGTGTGCCGTCCTTTCCCGCGCCGATCCCGTCAGGACGAAGCGACGGCGCGCAACCTAGGAGCCGCGCTTGCGCGGCGGGTACTTCTCGCCCGCCTCGATCGCCGCGGCGAGGACGTTCTGCTTCGGCGGCAGCGGGCAGGTGGTGAACTCGCTGAAGGCGCACGGCGGATTGAACGCGCGGTTGAAATCGAGCACGAAGCGCTCGCCGGGCGCCGGCCGCTTCTCGACCGAGAGGAAGCGCCCGGGGCCGTACGTCGTCTTGCCCGCCGTCGCATCGCGGAACACGAAGAACAGCCCTTCGTCTTCGGCGATCGCGTCGAGGCGGTAGGTCTTCCCCCCGATCTCGAACTCGGCGTAGCCGGGCGCTTCCTCGTCGGACACCTCGTCGATCACGTTCACGATCGCGATCTTGCGCGGCGGATCGTACGGCACGAACCGCGCGCTCACCCGGTAGCGCTCGTCGACCGGGAACCACACGCGGCCGCCGAAATGCCTGCGCACCTCGCTCTCGCGATCGGCGAGCCGCAGCACGTACTGCCCCTCGTGCTCGAGCACGTAGAAGGAGGCGCGCCCGAGCGACACCCAATCGCGGTCGCCGAAGTCCGTGTTCATCACCTTGTCGGTCATCTCGATGCCTTCCTGGGTCATCGTGACCCCGGGCGCGAGCTTCACGAACACGCGCCGCGGCTCGACGGTGATCGTGCCCATGCGCGCCGCACCGAGCCCGGGCGGGAAGACGACATCGTTGTCCTTCGCGGTGCCGAACGTGTTCACGCCCGGCTTGAGCACGTAGCGGCCGGCGAGCGTGAGCCAGCCGTTGTCCTTGGTGAGGCTCGCCTCGGCACGCCCGCGCCACGCCTCGACGGACTGCACGTACGCGGGGTCGGCGGCGAGCGCGGCGCTGGCGAGGCAGGCGAGGGCGAGGGCGAGGACGGGTCTCATGGCGGTTGGACGGCGGGGACGGAAGGCGGTTCGTCAGGACGCGTCGAGCGCTTCGAGCACCGTTTGCGGCTCGAGCTTCTCGAGGCAATCGGTGTGGCCGAGCGGGCAGGTGCGCGCGAAGCAGGGGCTGCACGAGAGGCTGAGCGTGACGATGCGCGCGCGCCTCGACAGGGGCGGCGTGAAGGCCGGGCTCGAGGAGCCGAACAAAGCGGCCAGCGGGCGCTCGAGCGCCGCGGCCACGTGCATGAGGCCCGAGTCGTTCGTGACGACCCGCTCGGCGAGCGAGAGCAGGTCGATCGCCTCGTCGAGCGTGGTGCGCCCGGCGAAGTCGGTGCACGCGTCGCCCGAGAGGCGAAGGATCTCCGCGGTGACCGCCGCGTCGGAGCGGGAGCCGAAGAGCCAGACGCGGAAGCCGCGTTGCGCGAACGTGCGTGCGAGCGAGGCGAAGTGGCGCGCCGGCCAGCGCTTCGCCGGGCCGTATTCGGCGCCGGGCGCGAAGGCGACGACCGGGCGATCGGCGAAGACGCCGAGCCTGCGCAGCGTCGCCTCGCGCCCGGCCGGATCGATCGCCAGGCGCGGCTCGGGCACCGGCCGCTCGAGCGCCTCGCCCGCGGGTTGCGCGAGCGCCGCATAGCGCTCCACCAGCCGCGGAAGCGCGGCCCCGTCGAGGCGCCTCACGTCGTTCAGCACGCCGTAGCGCATCTCGCCGCGGTACCCGGTGCGCCGGCCGATGCCCGCGAACCACGGCACGAGCGCCGACTTGAAGCTGTTCGGCAGCACGATCGCCTGCTCGTAGCCGGCGAGCGAGCGCGCGAACGAGCGGCGGCGCAAGAGGGCGAGCTCGCCGTGGGCGAACGCGGACGCGATGGTCCGCGCGACCTCGGGCATGCGGCGGAACACCGGCACGGTCCACGGCGGGGCGAGCACGTCGATCGTGCCGTGGGGGTCGCGCGCCTTCAGCCGGGCGGCGAGCGGTTGCGCGAGGACCGCGTCACCGATCCACGACGGGGCGACGATCAGGGTGTGCATCGGGGCGCGGGCCGCCGCGCCGGCTAGTGATGGCCGCTGGGCGCGTCGCCGACGAGCTTGTAGAGCGTCCCGCAGTAGGGACAGCGCGCCTGCCGCGTCATCTCGATGGGCAGGAAGACGCGCGGATGCGTGTTCCACAGCTTCTGCGACGGCAGCGGGCAGTGCAGGGGCAGGTCGCCCCCGGTCACCTCGACGAACTTCCGGTCAAGCTCGGACGGCAGCGACATTTTCGTTCTGGATCGGCGTGAGCCAGTGGTGGTACTTGCGGTTGCGCCCGTTCACGATGTCGAAGAACGCGCTCTGGATGCGCTCGGTGACCGGCCCGCGCGAGCCGCTGCCGATCACCCGGCGGTCGAGCTCCCGGATGGGGGTGACCTCCGCCGCGGTGCCGGTGAAGAACGCCTCGTCCGCGGTGTAGACGTCGTCGCGCGTGATGCGCGTCTTCTCGACCGCGAGGCCGAGGTCGGCGCAGATCGACTGCACGCTGCGCCAGGTGATGCCGTCGAGGGCGGTCGCGAGCATCGGCGTGAACAGGCGCCCGTCCTTCACGATGTAGATGTTCTCGCCCGCGCCCTCGGCCACGAAGCCGTCGGTGTCGAGCAGGAGCGCCTCGTCGTAGCCGTCCTGGGTGGCCTCGAGGTTCGCGAGGATCGAGTTCGCGTAGGTGGTGGAGACCTTCGCGCGCGCCATCGTGACGTTCACGTGGTGGCGCGCGAAGGAGGCGGTCTTCACCCGGATGCCGCGCTTGATGCCCTCCTCGCCCAGGTAGGCGCCCCATGGCCACGCCGCGATCGAGACGTGGACCTTCGCGCCCACGGGCGAGACGCCCATCTTCTCGGATCCGTAGAAGGCGATCGGCCGCAGGTAGCAGCTGTCGAGCTTGTTGGCCCGCACGACGTCGCGCTGCGCGGCCATGATCTCGTCCTTCGAGTACGGGATCTCCATCATGTAGATCTTGGCGGAGTTGAAGAAGCGGTCGGTGTGCTCCTTCATCCGGAAGATCGCCGTGCCGAGCTCGGTCTTGTAGGCGCGGATTCCCTCGAAGACCGCGAGGCCGTAGTGCAGCGAATGCGTGAGGACGTGGGTGGTGGCCTCGCGCCATGGCACGAGCTTGCCGTCGTGCCAGATGAAGCCGTCGCGGTCTGCCATCGACATGGAACGCAACTCCGGGAGCGTTGAGAGTTGAATTTTATCCCAAAACGTGCGCCGACCCTTGCAGTCGTAACGCGGCGAGGGGTGCCCGGGCGGGGCACGCTATGCAATAATTTGCCCGCCCACACGCCGACAGGAACGGGGAGAACGGCGGATGCTCCAGGATCCAGGCAGGCTTTCCAGCGAAGAGCCGCCCTTGCGCGGTTCCGCCGCGGTGGCGCAGCTGTCCCCCGAGGAGAAGCTCTCGGGCGACATGCTGATGCTCACCACCGGCTTCATGATGTGCGCGGCCGCGCTCTGGCTCGCCATCTACTGGAGCCTGGGCTACCAGTACTCGACGGCGATCCCGCTCATCTTCCAGGCGCTGTCGTTCATCACGGTCGCGTTGTACTGGAAGTTCCGCCGCCTCTACGCCTTCGCGGTCATCCAGCTCGCGCTGATCCTGTTCACGCCCTTCGCCATGCAATGGGCGATCGGCAACTTCGTGACCGCCTCGGGCGTGAGCCTGTGGGGGCTGATCGCGCCGGTGGGCGCGGTCACGGTGCTCGGGACGCGCCAGTCCACGCCGTGGTTCTTCGCGTGGCTCTTCATGACGGTGCTCGCGGGCGTGTTCGATTACCTCCTCGCCGGCAGCGCCCAGCGCGTGGACCTGCAGACCGTCTCGGTGTTCTTCGTGCTCAACTTCGCGGCGATCTCGGTGATGATCTACTCGTTGCTGTGGTACTTCGCCAACGAGAAGAACAAGCTGCGCCGCCTGGTCGACGCCTCGCACGAACAGATCCGCCTGGAGCGCGACCGCAGCGAGCGCCTGCTGCTCAACATCCTTCCCGTCTCGATCGCCGACCGGCTGAAGGGCGGCGAGGTGAACATCGCGCAGGGCCACGCCGACGTCACGGTGCTCGTCGCCGACATCGTCGGCTTCACCCGCATGACCGAGGAGCGCTCGCCGGTGGAGACCGTGAAGGTGCTGAACGACGTGTTCTCCATCTTCGACGACATCGCCGACCGCTACCAGGTCGAGAAGATCAAGACCGTGGGCGACGCCTACATGGCGGCCGCCGGCCTCGGCAGCGGCGCGCAGATCCATTACGCCGATGCCGTCGCGCACATGGCGCTCGAGATGCAGTCGCGCATCGCGCAGTACCGCAAGCGCACCGGCGAGCGCGTGGAGATCCGCATCGGCGTGGGCACCGGTCCCGTCATCGCCGGCGTCATCGGCAAGAAGAAGTTCATCTACGACATGTGGGGCGACACCGTGAACGTCGCCTTCCGCATGGCGGCCGATGCCGACGCGGGCGGCGTGCAGGTCGACCTGATGACCTATCGCCGTCTGCAGCACCGCTTCCGCTTCGACGAGGTGCACGAGGTGGAGATCAAGGGCAAGGGGCGCATGCAGGTCTTCCACCTCATCAGCCCGCTCGAAACCGAGCCCGCCTCCACGCCCGCGTAGTCAGCTCGTCCCGAAGAGCGCCTGCCAGAGCGCGCGGACCGCCTCGCGCTCGCGCGCCATCTCGCCCGCCGCGAGTCTCACCGTGTCCTCGTCGTTCAACGCCGCCAGGTGCGTGCGCCGGCGCATCGCGAGGTAGGCGTCGCCCGCCGCTGCCGCGAGCGCCGGGTCGATGAGCCCGAGCGCGCCCGCGCGGCGCAGCAGCTCGTGGTTGCCCTTGTCCTCGCGCAGCGCCGCATGCTGCGGCCCGTGGGCGAGCACCAGCGCCTGCACGCAGAACTCGAGGTCGATCACGCCGCCGTCGACGTGCTTCAGGTCGTGCGCCTGGGCCTTCTGCTCCGCTCGCATCTTGCGGCGCATCGCCGCGATGTCGGCGAAGACCTTCGCCCGATCGCGCGGGCGGGCGAGGATCTCGTCGCGCAGCGCCTCGAAGCGCGCGCCCACCGCCCGGTCCCCCGCGCAGGCCCGTGCACGGGTGAGCGCCTGGTGCTCCCACGTCCATGCGCGCTCGAGCTGGTACTCGCGGAACGCGGGCAACGACGTGACGAGCAATCCGGAAGCGCCGTCGGGGCGCAGCCGCAAGTCCGTCTCGTAAAGAACGCCGGCCGCGGTGAGGCTCGTGAGCCAGGTGTTGACGCGCTGCGCGACGCGCCCGAGCTTCTCGGCGGCCGGGGCGCTCTGCGGGTCGTAGAGGAAGATGATGTCGAGATCGCTGCCGTATCCCAGCTCCTTGCCGCCGAGCTTGCCGTAACCGATGATCGCGAGCCCCTGCGCGCGCGCCTGTCCGCGAGCGCCACCGGCGACCGGGCCGCGGTCCCACACGCCGACGGCCAGCATCGCCTCGTAGAGGACGACGTCGAGGATCGTATCGGCGAGGGCGGACAGCTCGTCGGAAAGCACCATGACCGGCAGCTCGCCCTCGAGGTCCGCGATGGTGAAGCGCAGCATGTGGCGTTGCTTGAAGTGGCGCAGGTGGTCGAGCAGGCGCTCGACGTCGCCGGCCAACGCCGCGCATTCGGCCGCGAGCGTGGCGCGCTCCGCCGGCCAGTCGGTGGCGGTGAAGCTCGCCGCGGTGCGCGTGAGCTCGTCGAGCAGGATCGGGTGGCGGGCGAGCAGGCGCGCCGCCCACGCGCTCTTCGCCGCGAGGTGCGCGGCGCGTTCGAGCACCTGCGGGTTCTCGACCAGCAACGAGTAGTACGCGTCGCGCCCGCCGATCGCTTCGAGCAGATCGAGCAGCCGCGCGGCGGTCACGTCGCCGCCGCCCGCGCGCACCACGCTGCCGAGCAACATCGGCAGCAGCTTCTCGATGCGGCCGCGGCTCGCCTGCGAGAGCCCGCGGTAGCGCCGCGAGCGCGTGTAATCGACGAGACGCCGCGCGACCTGGGGCGCGTCCGGCACGCCCGCTTCCGCCAGGTCGTCGGCGAGCCCCGCGGCATCCGCCGGGGCCTGGGGATCGTAGAGCCATGCGGCGAGGCTCGTCGAGCGCTCGTGCACGGGCGGCGCCTCGAAGAGCGCGTTGAACGCTTCCTGCACGGCGGCCCGATGGCGTGCGAGATCCGTGGCGAGCGCATCCCAGTCGGCGTAGTCCATCGCCTCGGCGACGAGCGCCCGGTGCGCCTCGCTCCTGGGCAATGCCTGGGTCTGCTGGTCGTCGTAGTACTGCAGGCGGTGCTCGAGGCGGCGCAGGAACGCGTACGCCTGTTGCAGCGCGGCCGCGCGCTCGGGCTCGACCAGCCGCCGTTCGGCGATCGCGCGCAACGCCGCGCGCGTGGAAGTCGTGCGCAGGCCCGCGTCGCGGCCGCCGCGCACGAGCTGGAAGAGCTGCGCGGCGAACTCGATCTCGCGGATGCCGCCCGCGCCGACCTTGATGTCGTCGGCCTTGCGCCGGCGGATCGCCGCCTCGAAGATGCGCCCGTGCAGCTCGCGCAGCTGCTCGAGCAGGCCGTAGTCGAGATAGCGGCGGTACACGAACGGCTGCACGCGCTCGGCGACGCCCTCGCCGGGTCCCGCGACGACGCGCGCCTTCAGCCACGCATAGCGTTCCCACGCGCGCGCATGCACGATGAAGTAGTCCTCGAGCGCGGCGAGCGAGGTCGCGAGCGGCCCGCTGTCGCCGAACGGCCGCAGGCGCATGTCGACGCGGAAGGCGATGCCGTCGGCCGTCGGCTCCGACAGCAGCGCGATCAACGCGCGTCCGGCCGCCGCAAAGAATTCGGCATGCGAGCGCGGACGCAAGCCGGCCGTCTCC
This sequence comes from uncultured Burkholderiales bacterium, assembly GCA_964403515.1. GTDB lineage: Bacteria > Pseudomonadota > Gammaproteobacteria > Burkholderiales > Usitatibacteraceae > Usitatibacter. The sequence continues at coordinate 167,112 of CAYOGL010000005.1, forward strand.
CCCTCGCCGCCATAGAGGAACACGAGGTCCACATCGGAGGAGACGTTCAGCTCGCAGCCGCCGAGCTTGCCGAGGGCCGCGACGACGAGGCGCACGCCGCGTGCCGGCTCGCCCTGGGTCTCGAGGGTCGCGCGCTGCGCCTCCTCGGCCGCGGCGGCGATGCTCTCCTCGGCGAGCGCGCTCATCGTGTCGAACACCTCGTCGAGCGCGGCCAGCCCGTTCAGGTCGCGGTGGGCCAGGCGCACCATCACGCGCTGGCGCAGCACGCGCAGCCGCATCGCGAGCTCGCTCCGGCCGGCGGCGAGGAGCTCGCGCATGGCAGCGCGCGGGAAGGGATGAAGCGCCTCGCGCTCGAGCTCGCCCACGAGCTCAGGCCGGGCGTCGGTCGCGCGCGCCACGTAGCGCGAAAGCCGCAGCGTGCGCTCGAAGGCCGCGCCGAACGACGCGGCGGGAACGTCCATCACGCTACAATAGCGCACGGACCCCGTCCGCTCCACCGAGGACGCGCATCATCGCCATCCCGCGATTCCTTTTTCGCCTCGCGGCCGGCGTCGGGCTGCTGCTCCTCGTCGCCTTCTGCGCGCTCGTGCTGTGGCTGCGCTACGACGCGCTGCCGCACGCCGACCGCTACCGCGAACGCATCGTCTCTTCCATCGAGCGCGCCTCGGGCATGGCGGTGAAGGTGCGCGCGCTGCACGGCGGCTGGGAAGGGTTGCGCCCGCGCGTCACCCTCGAGGGCTTCGAGCTCGCCGACCGCGCCGGGCGGCCCGCGTTCGCGCTCGAGCGCGCGGAGGTGACGCTGTCGTGGTGGGCGCTTTTCGCCGGGCGCGTGCGCTTCCACGATGTCGACTTCTACCGGCCCGCGCTCGCGCTGCGTCGCGGCCGCGACGGCCTCGTCTACCTCGGCGACAAGGCGCTCAACGCGAGCGAGACGAACGACGACCGGGCCTTCGCGCAGTGGCTCCTCGCGCAGCCGCGGCTCGGCGTGCACGATGCGACGCTCGATTGGCGCGACGACCTCACCGGCGCGCCCGAGGTGCGCTTCACCTCGGTGCAGATCGCGATGCGCAAGCACCTGGGCCACCACCATGCAGCGGTCACTGCGCTGCCTCCGCCCGAGCTCGCCGGGCGCATCGATATCCGCGCCGACATGTCGATCGCTCGGGCTGCGGCCCGTTGGGTCGCGACCGGACAGCTCTTCGCCGAGGCCGTCGACACCGACCTCGGCGGCCTGCGCGCCCATCTGCCGGTCGCCGAGTCGCTGCGCAGCGGCGTGGGCAGCGTTCGCGTGTGGGCCACGTTCGCGCAAGGCGCCGTGCACGACGTGACCGCGGACATCAACCTGCGCGACGCGAAGGCGCAGCTCGCCGCCGATGCGTTGCCGCTCGCGCTCGCCTCCATTTCCGGCCGGGCGACGTACCGTGCGCGAGCCGACGGCTTCGCGTTCGCGACCGAAGGCTTGCGCTTCCGCCTGCCCGACGGATCGGAAGCGCGCCCGGGCAAGTTCTCGCTCTCGCGCACCAACGCCGCGGGCAAGCCGCCGCTGGTCGAGGTGCGTGCCGACGGCATCGATCTCAAGATCGCGGCCACGCTCATGGACTACTTCCCGATGCCGCGCGACATCAAGGGACAGGTGCAGCGCTTCGCGCCGCGCGGGCGCTTGGTGGACGCCGCGCTCACGTGGACCGGCGCCGACGCGGCGCACATGAAGAGCTACTCGCTCAAGGGGCGCTTCGAGGAGCTCGCCGTGAACGCGGTCGACGCGTGGCCGGGCGTCTCGGGAATGTCCGGTTCCCTCGAAGGCACCGAGGCGGGGGGCAGCCTGCACATCGACGCGCGCCGCGCGACCGTGGACCTGCCGCACGTGTTCCAGGCGCCGCTCGCGCTCGACACGCTGGCCGGTGACGCCACGTGGAAGCACGAAGGCGCGGCATTGCGCGTCGATCTCGCCGACGTGCGCTTCGCCAACGCCGATGCGGAAGGCAAGGTCGCCGGCATGTGGCGCTCGCTTCCGGACGTGCACGAAGCGAACCTCGGCGCGGTCGACCTGCACGGCAGTGTCGTGCGGGCCGTCGCGAGCCAGGTGCCGCGCTATCTGCCGAACGTGATCGCCCCGGTGCGCGACTGGCTGGCGCACGCGCTGCAGGCGGGCCACGCGAGCGACGTGACGTTCGAGCTCAAGGGCGATCTGCGGCAGTTTCCGTTCGGCGCGGGTCGCGAGGGACACTTCCTCGTGGACGGGGCGGTCGACCACGGCCGGCTGCGCTACCACCCGGACTGGCCGGCGGTCGACGCGATCGACGGCCGCTTCCGCTTCGAGAACCGGCGCATGGAGATCCGCGCGCGCCAGGCCGCGATCTTCTCGAGCCGCGCGAGCAACGTGAGCGCCGTGATCGACGACCTCGGCGGGCAGCCGGCGGTGCTGGTGCTCGACGGCAACGTGGATACGAGCGGCGCGGACAGCATGCGCTTCCTGCGCGAGTCGCCGCTCGTGAACGGGCCCGGCTCGTTCACGCGCGCCGTGGCGATCGAGGGTCCGGGGCGCCTCAGGCTGCACCTCGATTTCCCGCTCGGCGACGGCCAGCCGGTGCGCGTCGCCGGCGAATACCAGTTTGCGGGCGCCACGGCCACGGTCGGCCAGGACCTCGCGATGCGCGACGTGCGCGGCCGCCTCGCCTTCACCGACCGCGGGGTGCGCGCCCCCGAGATCACCGGCACGCTCTTCGGCAAGCCCGCGCGCGTGGCCATGTCCATGCAGGGCGAGAGCCAGGTGCTCACCACCGTCGAGGGCGCGATCGATGCGCGCGCCCTCGACGACTACCTGCCGGCCGCCTTCGCGCGCGCCATGAAGGGCGGCACGACGTGGCGCGCGCGCGTGCTCAGCGGTCCGCAGGGTACCGACGTCGCCGTCTCCTCCGACCTCGCCGGCCTCGAGGTCGGCTTGCCACAGCCGCTCGCGAAGGGCGCGCCGGACAAACGCGCGCTCAGCGTCTCCATTGCTCACCTCGGCGCGGACAACGAGGTGAGCACCGCAGCCCTCGGGGGCGTCATCTTCGGGCGTTTCCAGCGCATGCCGGGCACGGGCGCGTGGAACGTGGCGCTGCGCTTCGGCGCGCCGCTGCGCGACGAGCCGGTGCACGAAGGCGTTTGGCTGTACGGCGCGTTGCCGGTGCTCGACGTGGATGCGTGGCAGGCGGTGTTCCGCGAATCGGGCGAGGCGGCGGGCCGCGAGTCGCCGGGGATGGGCCTGCGCGGCGTCGACCTCGCCGCGGGCCGCATGCGTTATCTCGGACGCGACTTCTCCGACATGCGCGCGCGGCTCGAACGGGTCGGCGCTCAATGGAACGGACGCCTCGACAGCCCGAACGTCGCCGGTGACGTGCAATGGAACCCCGAGGGCAAGGGCCGGCTCGTCGCCCGCCTCGCGCGCCTCGCGATCGCCGAATCGGCCACGAACGACACGCATGCGAACGCAACCAGCGGCGAGGGTGGAGACCTGCCCGCGCTCGACGTGACGGCCGAGCGCTTCGAGTTCCGCGGCCACTGGCTCGGCCACCTCGACCTCAAGGCGCAGCCGGCCGGCGACGAATGGCGCATCGATGCGCTCGAGATCGGCAACGACCATGCGCGCTTCCACTCGAGCGGCGGTTGGCGCCGCCGCGCGGCCGACTCGACCACGACGCTTGCGGTACGGCTCGACGCCGACAACCTGAACAAGCTCCTCGCGCAGTTCGGCTACGGCGACTACCTCAAGCGCGGCACCGGCAGCCTCGAGGGCACGCTGGTGTGGGCCGGCTACCCCTACGATTTCGCGCTCGCGAACCTGGCCGGGCGCTTCCGCGTCGACGCGAAGAGCGGCCAGTTCGCGAAGATCGAGCCGGGCGCCGGCAAGCTCCTCGGGCTGCTGTCGCTGCAGTCGCTGCCGCGTCGCGCCACGCTCGATTTCCGCGACGTCTTCAGCGAGGGCTTCGCATTCGACCGCATCCAGGGCGACGTGCGCGTCGCTCACGGCGTGCTGATCACGGATAATTTCGAGATCAGCGGGTCGTCGGCGTTCGTGGGCCTCAACGGCGACGTGTCGCTCCCCGACGAGACGCAGAACCTCACGCTGCGCGTCGTCCCGGAGGTGACCGAAGGCGTGGCGCTCGCCGCGACGCTCATCGGCACGCCGGTGCTCGGCCTGTCCACGCTGCTCGTGTCGAAGCTGCTGAAGAACCCGCTCGGCAAGGTGGTCGCCTACGAGTATCACGTCACCGGCACATGGGATAATCCGCACGTGACGCGCACCTCCGCCGCGCCGCCGAAGGCCACCGCCGCGACCAGCCCATGATCATCACCCGCAACTCCACGACGCCCGAAGCGCTGCGCGAGAGCTTCGCGACGACGCAGTCGATGTTCCGCGTGGCGGCGATCCAGATGGCGTCGGGGCCGAACGTGGAAGGCAACCTGAACGAAGCGCGCCGCCTGATCGAGCTCGCCGCGGCCACCGGCGCGCGCATCGTCGGCCTGCCCGAGTACTTCCCGATCCTGGGCATGCAGGACACCGACAAGGTGAAGGCGCGCGAGAAGGACGGCTCCGGGCCGATCCAGGACTTCCTGGCCGAGCAGGCGCAGCGCCACCGGCTGTGGATCGTCGGCGGCTCGATCCCGCTCGAGGCGAGCCGCCCGGACAAGGTGCGCAATACCTGCCTCGTGTTCGACCAGGACGGCAAGCGCGTCGCCCGCTACGACAAGATCCACCTTTTCGGCTTCGAGCTGGGCCACGAGCGCTACAGCGAGGAGCGCACCATCGAGCCGGGCGAGCGCATCGTCACCCTCGACTCGCCCTATGGCCGACTCGGCATCTCGATTTGCTACGACCTGCGTTTCCCCGAGCTCTACCGGGCGATGGGCGAGGTCGACCTCATCTTCGTCCCCTCGGCCTTCACCGAGACCACGGGCAAGGCGCATTGGGATACGCTGGTGCGCGCGCGGGCGATCGAAAACCTCGCCTATGTGGTGGCCCCGGCCCAGGGGGGCTACCACGTGAACGGCCGGGAAACCCACGGTCATACGATGATCGTCGACCCGTGGGGCGTGGTCCTCGACCGGCTGCCGCGGGGGTCCGGGGTTGTGGTGGCGGGGGTGAACCCCACTTATCAAGCGAAGGTCCGCCGCAGCCTCCCCGCCCTCAGCCACAAGACGGTCCACGCCTGGTAAGTTGCGTGAAGTTGTCGGTGGTTCGGCGGCGTTTCTCGCTACTTTTTGCATTTTGACGACAGAACCGTGACGAAACCCCAACTCTCTTCCCTGGAAATCGCCCGCGCCACCTTGCTCACCCCGTTCGGGGTGGACGACGTCGCCACGCAGCGCGTTTTCGGCACCATCCTCGCGCATCGTGCTGATGATGCAGACCTTTTCTTCCAGTACAACCGCTCGGAGGGCTGGACGCTGGAGGAGGGGGAGGTCAAGTCCGGTAGCTTCTCGATCGACCAGGGCGTGGGTGTCCGGGTGGTATCTGGCGAGAAGACCGCGTTCGCCTACGCGGACGACATCCGGCCCGAAGCCCTCGAGGCCGCAGCCCAGGTCACCCGCGCGATCGCCGCTTCCGGTGGCGACCGGCGCGCCCCCGCCCCGCTGGTCAACCCGGGACATTCGCTGTATGCCCCGATCGACCCGGTGGCGCAGTTCGACGACGCGGCGAAGGTGCGCATCCTCGAGACGCTCGAGCGCTTCGCGCGTGCGGCCGATCCGCGCGTGAAGCAGGTGATCGGGCGGCTTTCCGGCGAATACGACGTGGTCCTGGTCGCGCGCGCCGACGGCGGGCTCGCCGCGGACGTGCGTCCCCTGGTGCATCTTTCGGTCACGGTGATCGCCGAGCAGGACGGGCGGCGCGAGCAGGGCCACCAGGGTGCCGGCGGGCGCTTCGGTTATGCGTTCTTCACCGACGAGCGGCTCGAGCGGCTCGCCCGCGACGCGGTGCGCCAGGCGCTGGTGAACCTCGAGTCGCGCGCTGCCCCGGCGGGCGTGATGAGCGTCGTGCTCGGTCCGGGCTGGCCGGGAATCCTGCTGCACGAGGCGGTGGGCCACGGGCTCGAGGGCGACTTCAATCGCAAGGGCACGTCCGCATTCAGCGGGCGCGTGGGGCAGCGCGTGGCCGCGCCCGGCGTGACGGTGATCGACGACGGCACGTTGCCGGACCGCCGCGGCTCGCTCTCGGTCGACGACGAGGGCAATCCCACGCGCCGCAGCGTGCTGATCGAGGACGGCATCCTGCGCGGCTACCTGCAGGACCGCCTGAACGCGCGCCTGATGGGCGCGGCGCCCACGGGCAACGGCCGGCGCGAGTCGTACGCGAGCATTCCGATGCCGCGCATGACCAACACGTTCATGCTCGGCGGCGACAAGGACCCGGGGGAGATCATCGCCTCGGTGGAGCGCGGGCTCTATGCGGTGAACTTCGGCGGCGGCGAGGTCGACATCACCAGCGGCAAGTTCGTGTTCTCCGCTTCGGAGGCGTACTGGATCGAGAACGGCAGGATCCAGTACCCGGTGAAGGGCGCGACGCTGATCGGCAACGGTCCCGAGGCGCTCACGCGCGTGTCGATGATCGGCAACGACATGACGCTCGACCCGGGCATCGGCATGTGCGGCAAGGACGGCCAGAGCGTGCCGGTCGGCGTCGGGCAGCCGACCATCCGCATCGAGGGACTCACGGTCGGCGGCACGGCGTAAGGTCAGGCGCGCGGCGCCGACCCACGGGCATTGCGTGAGGAGGACATCACCATGAAACGACGCACGTTCGTTGCCGCACTCGCGGCGCTCTTCGGCGCGAAATCCGCCGTCGAGGCGGCGCCCACCGCTTCTTCGCTGCAGAAGGTCGTCTTCTCCGACGACCAATGGCGCCAGCGCCTGTCGCCCGAGGCGTACGCCGTCCTGCGCCACGAGGCGACCGAGCGGCCGGGCTCGAGCCCGCTGAACGGCGAGCATCGCAAGGGCTCGTTCGCCTGCGCCGGCTGCGACCTCGTGCTCTTCACTTCGGACATGAAGTTCGAGAGCGGCACCGGGTGGCCGAGCTTCTTCACCTACCTGCCCGGCACGCTCGACATGAAGACCGATTTCAAGCTCGTGTATCCGCGCACCGAGTACCACTGCGCGCGCTGTGGCGGGCACCAGGGCCACGTGTTCGACGACGGCCCGAAGCCGACGGGCAAGCGCTACTGCAACAACGGGGTGGCGCTGAAGTTCATCCCGGCCTGAGGGCGAATCAGTCCGTGATGCGCCCCTGCAGGCGCACGCGCTTGTCGCGGGCGACCCACGTCCAGCAGTGCTCGCCCGCGACCTTCGCGGTGAACGTGCCGCCATCGCCGCGCATGCCGTCGCGCTTCAGCGGATAGAAGGTCTCCGGGCCCTGGCGGTAGTGCACGTTGAACTCCACCGGGCCGTCGGTCTTCCAGTAGTACTTGCGCTTGTCGCCCGCGGCGAGCGTGACGCATTCCTCGTGGGTGGCGCGCGGCTGCAGCGTCACGTCGAACCCCGGCGCCTTGTCGGCCGCGAGCGCGGCTTGCGCGGCGGCGAGCGCGGCGAGCGCGGCGAAGAGACGTTTCATGCCGCGTATGCTAGCATTGGCTCCATGCATCGCTGCCGCGCGTCCTTCTACTGGTTCTTCTATCTCACGCCCCCGGCGGTTGAGAGGATGTGACGCAGCCCGCGAGCCCACGAATCCCCCGAAACCGCCAGCCCGAAACTGGCGGTTTCTTTTTGGGGCGGCGCGCACGCGCGGTGCCCGGAGACGACATGACGCATTTTCGAACCGACGACCTGCGCATCGAGCAAGGCGACCAGATGCTCGCCCCGATGCAGGTGATGCGCGAGCTGGCGGCGACCGACCGCAGCCTGCAGACCACGGTCGAGGGCCGGCGCGGCGTGCACGACATCCTGCGCGGCGCCGACGACCGGCTGATCGTCGTGGTCGGCCCGTGCTCGATCCACGATTACGCGGCGGCGATCGACTATGCGAAGCGCCTGAAGCCCGAGCACGACCGGCTGCGCCACGACCTCGCGATCGTGATGCGCGTCTACTTCGAGAAGCCGCGCACCACCGTGGGCTGGAAGGGCTTCATCAACGACCCGCACCTCGACGAGAGCTTCGACATCAACGAGGGCGTGCGCCTCGCGCGCAAGCTGCTGCTCGAGATCAACGAGCTCGGCGTGCCGTGCGGCACCGAGTTCCTCGACCTCATCTCGCCGCAGTACATCGCCGACCTGATCGCGTGGGGCGCGATCGGCGCGCGCACCACCGAGTCCCAGTCGCACCGCCAGCTCGCCTCGGGCCTGTCGTGCCCCGTCGGGTTCAAGAACGGCACCGACGGCAACATCCGCATCGCGGTCGACGCGATCAAGGCGGCGAACTCGCGCCACCATTTCCTTTCGGTCACCAAGTCGGGGCACGTCGCCGTCTTCAAGACCGCGGGCAACGAGGACTGCCACGTCATCCTGCGCGGCGGCAGGCAGCCGAACTACGACG